>JARKQJ010000214.1 GCA_029973955.1 Paludibaculum sp.
GAACAAGCGTATGCTCAATAAACTTCTTCTCGCCCTTTTCGCCGCAGTCGTCGCCTTTGGGGGGTATCTCACGTGGCTGTTCGCCACGCGTGACCCTCAAGGCGGCTGCGATCACGAAATCCTTGCCGAGGCCGTCTCTCCGGATCGTAGGTATACGGCGTTTGTCGAAATGTTCGATTGCGGGGCGCTTGTGGGCGGCAACCAGATCGTTGTTGAGAAGCTCGGCGGCGATGCACGGCCGGTCAAGATCGCCCAGACCGCCTTGTCGCGCCCCTGCGCCGACCGATCCTGCGTCACCATCCGGTGGACATCGCCGACGTCGATCGCCGTCTCCCTCTGCGCCGAGTGGGGCCAGGGCCGTGGAACAGCCCTGGTCGATGGACAGGAAATCACCGTCGATATCGCCAACACGTGCAAGGACGCCGATGCAGCACAATCAAACAAATGAGCATGATGGCGCTTCCCCTGGACGGGAATCTCAAACCGGCGGCGGCTCCTCCAACGCTGGGGCCGCTGGCCCGCCACGCCGCGCCGGGATTGCTGGCATGCTGAAAGTCCTGGCGCTTCTCGTGCTGATCGGCGTTGGCCTGGTCGAGTGGGTTGTCTATGGCGTGCTCACTGCGGGGCCTTACCCCGGCTGCGCCCCTGTGGTGCTGGGCGAGTCCGTGTCGCCCACAGGCATGTTCCGAGCCGTGGTCAAGGATTTCGCGTGCAAGGACACGGTCGAAGGCGAGGATGTGTACATCGAGACCCTGCGGGCGAAGGCAGAGCCGGTGTGCGTCGGGCGGATCAAGCGCGAGAAGGGAAGCCTCGGCCCGGCCCGCGTCGGGCTGCGCTGGGCCTCGGACAACACGCTGGTCGTGGAGTATGCCAACGGAGTGAAAGACGTTGGCTATGGACACGTGCGCGTAGGGCGGGAGCGGGTGAAGGTGTCCTTCGTTCCCAGTCAGACGGATGAGGCGGGTTCGACTGCCGCTCAGTGATATGGCCGAAGGCGGGGAGTTCGTACCGGCGTGTACCAGGTGAACCGGATTGGAGAAACAATGGCGGCCAGGACGGTTCACGTGAACAGCACCGGGCTCCGGCCTGGCAGCGGATGCCTGAAGTCTACTCCAACCAGTTCTCCACCCCCAACCCCGGCACCCTGCCAAACTCTCTGACGTTGTTGGTCACCAGCACCGCCCCCAAACTCAGGGCATGCGCCGCGATCAGCATATCCATGGACCCGATGGGCGTGCCCGCGCGTTCCAGCGCGGCGCGCAACTCGCCATACCGCCGGGCCGCGCCATCATCAAACGCGGCTACCCGCAACGGGGCCAGAAACGCCCCCAGGGCCAGGGCGTTCTGCCCGGGCCGGGCGCTCTTGGCCACGCCGTACTCCAACTCCGCCACCGTGACGGCGGAGACGCCCACGTCCTCCAGGGGATGGCGCTCCAGGCGCGCCCGTACTTCCGGCGGATGGTTCTTGATGACGTAAATGCAGATGTTGGTGTCCAGCAGATAGCGCATCACAGCCCCTCGCGCTCCTGCACGGGGGGCTGTTCGCGCTCCTGATCCAGGAAATCGGGGCTGAACATGCCGCATGCGGCCCACAGGTCGTCCCAGGCGGGCTCCTTGGGCAGCAGCAGCACGGCCCGGCCCAGGCGCTCGATGCGCACCTCGTCACCCTCGAAGGCGAACTCCTTGGGGATGCGCACGGCCTGGGAATTGCCGTTACGGAACAGCTTGGCGGTCTGCATGGCGTCCTCCTGTATATACTTCGAGTATATACCGAGAAGGTGCCTGTCAAGCCCGCCGCGTCCGCACGAACTGCGCCAGCACCAGCGACACCACGCCCAGCCCCGCGCCGGTCAGGAAGGGGATGCGGTAGTCGAAGGTCCACAGCCAGCCGCCCAGGGCCGGGATGAACACCGCCGCGATGTGGTTGATGGTGAACCCCACGGCCGACGACGGCGCGATGTCCGGCGTGTCCGCGATCTTCTGCAGATACGTGCGGATGCACACCACGAAGTTGAACGCCAGCTGGTCGATGATGAACATGGCCCCGGCCAGGATGTGCGAGTCCGTGTAGGCGTAGGTCAGAAACACCAGCACGGTCACGGAGTACTCCAGGGTCATCAGCGCCCG
>JARKQJ010000230.1 GCA_029973955.1 Paludibaculum sp.
GATTGCGTCAAGGTGCTCGAAAACGAGTTATTCCGCACCATTCTGCCCGCCGAAGAGGTGGCCGCGGTCTTCGTCGAACCCGTGCAGGGAGAAGGCGGCTATGTGGTTCCGCCGCGCAAATTCTTCGACGAACTGCGCGCCGTCTGCGACCGCCACGGCATCCTTCTGGTGGCCGACGAAGTGCAGAGCGGCATGGGCCGCACCGGCCGCATGTTCGCCAGCGAGCACTTCGGCCTGGAGCCCGATATCGTCACCGTGGCCAAGGGCATCGCCAGCGGCCTGCCGCTGAGCGCCACGGTCGCGCGCGCCGACGTGATGCAGTGGAAGCCCGGCGCCCACGCGTCCACTTTCGGCGGCAATCCGGTGAGTATCGCCGCGTCGCTGGCCACCATTGAACTGTTGGAGCAGGGGCTGGTCGACCACGCCGCCAGCATCGGCGCGCACATGCTGAACCGCATGAAGACGTGGGTGGATCGCTTCCCGCAGGTGGGCGACGTGCGCGGCCTGGGCCTGATGCTGGCCTTCGAACTGGTGAAAGAGAAGGAGTCGAAGGAGCGCGCCCCGGAGCTGCGCGACCGCATCGTGGATCTAGCCTTCCAACGCGGCCTGCTGATTCTCGGCGCCGGGCCGAACTCGATCCGGCTCTCCCCGCCGCTGGTCATCACCGAGGAGCAGGCGGATTTCGCGCTCGAGATCATTGAATCGGCCCTCGCAGAGTCGTCGACAGCGGAGGCCACAGCGTAGACTAATGAGGTGAGCCAAGCACGGATTCTGGACGTCGGCTGCGGCGTGAACAAGCTGCCGGGCGCCATCGGCGTCGATCGCAACCCGCGCACCCGCGCCGACGTCCTCTGCGACCTCGACCACTTCCCTTACCCGTTCCGCGACAACTCCTTCGACCGCCTGCAAGCCATCCACGTCATCGAACACCTCTCCGATGTCCTGCGCGCCATGGAGGAGTTCCACCGCCTGGTCCGCCCCGGCGGCACGGTATTCCTGGCCACACCCCACTACACGGACTTCTCCAGCTTCTGCGATCCCACCCACCGCTGGCACCTCAACTCCTTCTCCTTCCGCTACTTCGGCGCCGATAACGCCGGCTACGGCTACTACTCCACAGCGCGTTTGCGCGAGAAGAAAGTGAAGCTCAGGCTACTTGCTTTGTGGAGGTACCTCGGCTTCGAACTCCTCGTCAACGCCTCGCCCCGCTTCCGGCGCTTCTGGGAGCACTACCTGTGCTACGTGGTGCGCGGCAAAGTGATGGAGTTCGAGTTCGAAGTCGTCAAAACGGCTGAGTGACCGGCGGCTTTTTTTCCGTCATCGATCGGGTCCGTCACCGGGCCCGCTTGAAGCGCTGGAACGAATCCGCGGCCCTGGGCCGCCGCGGCGAGGATCTGGCGCATCGTTACCTGCAGGCCATCGGCCTCACCGTGGTGGAACGGAACTGGGTGGGCCCCGGCCTGCGTGCCGAAGTCGATCTGATCGCCTGGGACGGGGACACGCTCGTCTTCGTGGAGGTCAAGTCCCGCCACAACCTCCAACACGCCGCGCCGGACCGCGCCATGGACACGCTCAAGCGCCGCCAGGTGGCCTCCGCCGCCCACTATTTCCTCAAGCGCTGGCGCATTCCCCCGTCGCGGGCCCGCTTCGATCTAGTCACCATCGTCTTCGAGCCTTTTCACCTGGAACACACCCGAGCCGCCTGGAGCTTCGATCCTCCAAATCCGCTATGCTGAAAGCGTTCACACCTGGACGGACACCTTTTGCCTGATCTTCGCAAAGACCCGATCACCGGCCGCTGGGTGATCATCGCCAATGACCGCGCCCGCCGGCCCGCCGACTTTACCCGCGAGAGCGCCGTCCCCAACCCGAGCCGCATCTGCCCCTTCTGCCCCGGCCAGGAAAATAAGACGCCCCCGGAAGTGCTCGCCTACCGCAACAACGGCGGCGCCAACCAGGGCGGCTGGTCCCTGCGCGTCGTGCCCAACAAGTTCCCCGCCCTGCGCGTGGAGGGCGAGATCGACCGCCAGGGCGAAGGGCTCTACGACCGCATGAACGGTGTCGGCGCCCACGAGGTGATCATCGAATCGCCCGACCACGCCGCCTCGTTCTCCGAAATGCCCGAGAAAGAGGTCTCCGACGTCTTCTTCGCTTTCCGGGACCGCATCCTCGATCTCAGCAAGGATCCCCGCCTCCGCTACGTCATCGTCTTCAAGAACTACGGCGCCGCCGCCGGCGCCACGCTCGAACACTCGCACTCACAGTTGATCGCCCTGCCCGTGGTGCCCAAACGCGTCCAGGAGGAACTGGACGGCGCCCTGCGCTACTATCAGTTCCGCGAACGCTGCATCTTCTGCGACATCCTCCAGCAGGAACTCGCCTCGCGCGCGCGCATCGTCTTCGAAACTGACCACTTTCTCGCCGTGGCGCCTTACGCCTCCCGCTTCCCCTTCGAAACCTGGATTGTTCCGCGGCGCCACTCTTCCCATTTCTCCGCCTCCGATCCGGCCGTGCTCCACAACCTCGGCTGGACCGTCCGATCCGTCCTCCGCAAAATCGACAAGGTGCTCGAAAAGCCGGCTTATAACGCCATCATCCACACCGCCCCGGTTCAGGATAACCCGCTCGATCACTACCACTGGCACCTGGAACTGATTCCCAAGCTCACCAAAGTGGCCGGCTTCGAATGGGGCACGGGCTTCTACATCAACCCCACCCCGCCCGAAGAGGCCGCCCGTTTCCTCCGCGAAGCCGGGCTAGTCTAGACCGGTCTTGTCTAGGCTGGTCCAGTCTATGCCAGGATAGTCTAGGAACGTGCCCCGCCTCGCCGCTTACTTCTGGCTGGCCTTCGCCGCCGTACTCATGGTTTACCGCGGCGTCACGCAATCCGTCACCATCGACGAGGCGTTCTCCTACCACCTCTTCCTCAGCCAGCCATGGTCCGCGTTCTGGGACCGTTACGACGCCGCCTATCACGTCCTCCACACCTGGGCCACCTGGCTGGCCGTCCACAAGTTCGGCAAATCCGAAGCTATCCTGCGGCTGCCCAGCATGCTGGCGGGTCTGGCCTACCTGGCCGGCTGTGCCGCAGTCTGCCGCCGGCTGCTGGGCGGCGGATGGCGCTTCTTCGCCGGCTGCGTCCTTCTCTCCACGGAACCCCTCATTGCGGACTACCTCTCCGCCGCCCGCGGCTACGGCGCATCCCTGGCCTTCCTCGTCTGGGCCTTCGACTCGCTCCTGGCCGAGCGCCCGGCGCGCGCCAGCCTCCTGCTTGGCCTGGGCGTGGCCTGCAACCTCACCATCGCCGTGCCGGCCGCCTGCGCCGGCGTGGTCTACCTCCTCCTTTCCGCCCGCCAGTGGAAGAACGCACCCGGCCTCATCCTGCGGCTGGCCGGACCCTTCCTCGCCGTCGCCGTCCCCATCCTCGCCATCCCACTTTCGCACGCGACGAAGGACCACTTCTATTACGGCTCCACGGATCTTGTCGCCGCCCTGGACACCCTGCTGGGCGCGGCCCTCGCCCACGGCCAGCCGAACTCCCCGGCCTGGGTCCACACCGCGGCGGTCTGGATGCCCGCCTTGGGCGGCGCCGCACTGCTGGCGGCCATCGGCGCTGGAATCAAATCCCGGTCCAAGCCGCTCGTCCTCCTCTGCGGCACTCTCCTCGGCAGCGTGCTCATTCTCGTCGCGGCCCACGCCGCGCTGGGTGTGCTTTACCCTTGGACGCGCAGCGGGCTTTACCTCAACTGGCTCTTCCTGGCCGCCTGCCTCACCCTCTGGGGCTGGGCTGCTGAACGGCATGGGACAACCGCCCGCATCCTGAATTGGAGCGCCGGCGCGGCCACCGTGGCCCTCTGCCTCGCCTTTCTCGCCCAGTTCGAGACCCGCTATTACTTCGACTTCCGCGAAGACGCCCCCGTCCGGGCCATGATGCAGCGCATCCGCGACACTCAGCCCGGCCAGCCCGCCTGCATCGGCGGGAGTTGGCGTTTCCAGCCCACCGTCAACTACTACCGCCTGCGCTACCGCATGACCTGGATCGAGGAGATGCAGCGCACTGATACGCCCACCGCCGCCTGCCGCTTTGTGCTGCTTTCCGGCGAAGACCGCCCCTATGTCGAGAAGCTCGGCTTGCGGCCTCTCTGGACCGATGCTCTCTCCGGCACCACGCTGGCCGAACACTAGGCCGCCAGGGCGTACATCCGCGTCTGGTTCAGAATCGCCGCTGCCTTCACTGCCCGCGGGGCCTCCAGGCAGCAACGCTCGGCCCCCGCCCGGCCCTCCACCTGAACCCGTGTATTGCCGTGCGTGATTCGCCACGCCCGGCTGGCCCCACGGGTCCAGGAGAGCGATTCCAGGCTCTCCTCCGCGCCTAGCACCATCTGCAGCCCACCCTGTGGGCCGTAGAACACTGTCCAGTCCGACGGCTCGCCGGCCGCCGCGCAATCGGCCGCCGCCGCGAGTAACGTCCTGGTTTCGGAGGAAAGCGTGTTCACAGTGAACCTCATCGGCGCGGCGGAGAACGCTTTGAGACCAATTCGCTGGATGCAGAATTTCCTCACACTCGCCGGCCGTGCTCCGATGAGTTTGGCGAGTATGATTGCCCGCGCTGATTTACGCGCCCGGCTGACGGCGGGTAGTGCCGTGCTGATGGCAACCTCCCTTGTCCTGGGGAGTATCTCGATCTGGTCCATGCGCCGCATGAACAACACGCTGCGGGGCGCAGTGGAGACCGCCTCTCAGGAGGCGGAGGCGGCCGAAGAGATCCTGACGGGCTTCCACGCCATGCGTTCCGCCTCCCATGCCTCGCAGATCTCGGTCGTGATCGGACACCTCAACCGCCGCTCCAAACGCGCCGCCGCGTGCGCCGCATGTCACGACTCTGCCATGATTCAGCAGGACCGCACGCGCTTCCGCGAGGCCGCCGGCCGCGTCCAGGACAGGCTCTCGCTGCTCGCTTCACTGCCTCTCGACGACGAACAGCGCCGCCGGGCCGATATGCTCAAGCGCTCCCTGCCGCACTGGCTCGACGCCGACTCGCGCTATCACCAGGCCGCCGCTTCCGGCAAGTTCGACGACGCCCACGCGATCGTCGAGAACCAGATCCAGCCGCTCCTCCAGCAGAACTCCGTCCACGCCAACGCCCTCGAAGATACCGCCCGCCGGCAACGCGCTTCCGCCATGACGGAGGTCGACCGCGAAGCCCGCTGGCTTCTCGCGCTCGTCTTCGCCGCCGCTTTCCTTGCTCTGCTCTCCGGCGCCGGCGTCGCCGCCGCTCTCTGGCAGGCGGGGCGTCGTCTGAACGCGCTCAGCCTGAATCTCAACGAATCCGCCAGCGTCCTGGTCCACTCCGGCAGCAACCTCGCGCAGACCAGCCAGGTGCTGGCCGGGAACGCCTCCCGCCAGGAGCGCGCATTCGTCGAAACCACCACCGAAAGCCGCGGCGTCACCGATCTCGCCCGTGCCAACAACCACAGCGCCGGTGAAGCCGACGAAACCGTCTCCCGCGCCTCCCAGCGCACCGCCCAGGCCCGCCTGGCGCTGCACGAGATGCAGGCCTCCATCGAGGGCGTCCACCGCTCCAGTGAGCAGATCGCCAACATCATCAAAATCATCGACGGCATCGCCTTCCAAACCAATATCCTCGCCCTCAATGCCGCTGTGGAAGCCGCCCGCGCCGGGGAATCCGGCATGGGCTTCGCCGTCGTCGCCGGAGAAGTGCGCACCCTCGCCCAACGCTCCGCCGAGGCCGCCCGCGAAAGCTCCGCTCTCATTGAGGAACTGCGCCAGCGCGCCGCCGACGGCCAGTCCCGCGTTCAGTCCGCCGTCGAATCGGTCGAACACATCGCCGCCGACGCCGAGCAGGTCCGCGCGCTCGTGGGGCGAGTCCGCACAGGCAGCGCCAAGCAGGCCGCCGGCATGGAACGCCTCGCCCAGTCTCTGGGCGCCATCGAATCCTCCACCGCGGACACCGCCCGCTCCGCCAACGAAAGCGCTTCGGAGTCCGAGGAACTGAACCAGACCTCCGCCCGCCTTGCCGAAGCCGTCGAGGACCTCACCGTCCTGGTGGGCGCTCGCCGCGCTACCTGAGGCCCAGCCCTCCGTCCACCTGCAGCGTCTGTCCTGTCAAGAAAGTGCTTGCGCGCAGGAAGAACGCTACCGCCTCAGCGATCTCCTCGCCAGTTCCGGGCCGCTTGGCGGGAGTCCCCGCGGCCATCGCCTGAATCCGCGGGTCGTCCTTCTCCTCAAACGGAATCACGCCCGGCGCCACCGAGTTCACCGAAATCTCAGGCGCCAGCGCCTTGGCCAACGCCCGCGTCAGCTGAACCACCCCGGCCTTCGCGGCCCCATAATGCACGTGCTCGGGCCACGCCAGGAACGCCCCCATCGAACTGATGTTCACAATACGTCCGCCGCGCCCGCTGCGCCGCATCACCAGCGCGGCCTGCTGCGCACAGAAGAATACCGCCTTCAGATTCACGCTATGGATGAAATCCCACTGCGCCTCGGTGATCTTGAGCACATCGATCTGAGTAAACCGCGCCGCGTTATTCACCAGTCCGTCCAGCCCGCCCTCCCGCGCCTCGATCTCCTGGAACATCGCCTGAATCTCCGCCACCGATTCCAGGTTCGCGCGGTATAGCGGCGCCCCACCGCACTCCGCCGCGGTCGCCCGCGCCTCGGCTTCCGACCCCCCATAGTGGATCAGCACCCGCGCGCCTTGAGCGTGCAGATGCAGCGCGATCGCCCGCCCAATGCGCTTGGCCGCCCCCGTCACCAGAATCGTCTTGCCCGTCAGTTCAGACACTCGGCTCTCCATGCACCTCAATTTCAGCAGGATCCACACCCTCTTTGCCAGGCTCCGGCAGCCGCCCGGTAAACTGCGCCCAGCCCCACCCGATCGCCGTCAGCGAACTCAGGCAGCCCGACACGACGCCGATCGTCCGCGGGTCCACCTTCATCGAAGCCACGCCGGCCACCATCATCGAGATCATCATCGTCGCCCACACCATCGACTCCATCGTCGAAAACACGCGCCCCCGGTACTCATCCGCCACATGCCGCAGGAGCTGGCCGAAGTTCAGCACCGAGCTCACCGCCACCGCCGCCCGGCTCAGCCCGATGAAGAACAATGCCATCGGATACCACCGGCTGAGGCTGAACGCCACATAGGCCGCGCCGTGCACGATGTAGCAGGCCACCACCGTCCGCTTGTAGCCTTCGAAGCTCAGCTTCCGCCCCCACGTGTTCGCCACCACCCCGCCCACAATCAAGCCGATGCCCGCGCAACCCCACGTCTCGCCAATCCCCGCCGCGCCGCGCCCGAACACCACTTCGCCAAAGAGGCTGAACAGAATCTGCGCCGCGCCGCCGCCCGTCGCCCAGCCCACGCCCACCAGCGCGATCGCCAGCACCAGCGGCGACCTGCCCATGTAGCGCAATCCATCCCGGTACTCGTGCCAGGGCCGAGCCACGCGATCCTCGCTCAGGTCCTTCCGCTCAGCCTGGAAGCTCTGCCCCCGCGGCACGCGCAACATCGAGATGCACGCCGCCGAGACCACAAACGAAAGCGCATTGAAGCCGAACGCCACCTCGTACCCGAAGCCCGTCGATGTGGCGCCCCCCAGAAATGCGCCGATCGCCACCGACGTCCACTGCGTCGTCTGCGTGAGCGAGTTCGCCGTGTGCAGCTCTTCCTTGCTGGCGATCACCGGCAGAATCGACGCCCGCCCGCTCGTAAAGAACGGCGACGCGAACATCAGCGCCGCGCTGAAGAAGAACAGCAGCCCGACCTCCTTCCGCCCGATACACAGGATGAAGCCTAGCGCGATCAAGGCCCGCACCACGTCGCTGAGGATCATCACCTTGCGCCGGTCCATGCGGTCGAGCACCAACCCCGCCACCGGCCCGGCCATCAGCATCCCGATCGCCCTCGACAGCATCACCCCGCTCACCGCCAGCCCGGAGTGCGTCTGCTGCATCACCAGCGCGAAGACGGCCACGTTGTTGAAGTTGTCGCCCACCTCGCTCACTACCTGGCCCATCCACGTGAGCCGGTAGTTCCGGTTGCTCCGCAGCAGTGCCGTGAATCCAGCCATCGGCGCCTAGCCTCGCCCCGTCAGCCACACGCCGCTCAACACCATCAGCCCGCCCATCCCCACGGACGCCGTCACGGGCTCGCCCAGAATCGCCCAGCCCGCCCCGGCCGCGATCACCGGCTGCATGTAGCTGAACGCCGCCACGCGCGACGCCGGCAGATGGTTCAGAGCGTAGTAGAAGATGAAGTAGCACAGCACCGAAGAGAGCACTGCCATATACGACAGCGCCAGCCAGCCCGACGCCGGCACCTTTCCATAGTCGAATCCCATCGACTGCTGCCACAGCAGCGGCGCCCCGGCCAGCCCGCCCGCGAAGTACCCCAGCGAGTTCGCTGTCAGCGAGTCGTGCCGCCTCGCCACTTCTTTTCCGAACACCGTGTACACGGAGAACGAGAAAGCCGCCAGAAACACGAACATGTCCCCCAGCATCGAAGCGCCGTGCAGGTCCCGGCCCGGGCCGAAGTTGAGCACGACGATGCCCGCCACCGCGGTCAGCATTCCGCCCAGCTTGCGCGGGGTCACATGCTCCTGTCCGCGCAGCGAGGCCAGCAGCATCACCTGCAGCGGCGTCGTCGCAATCACCAGCGCCGCATGCGCCACGCTCGTGCGGTTCATCCCCAGCACGAAGAACACCTGGTTCAGCGTGATGCCAAAGACGCCCAGAATCGCCAGCGTCGCCAGCTCGCGCCACTCCCAACTGTCCTTCTCTTTCGAGCGCCACCGCGCAATGCCGTATACCGGCGCCAGCAGCGCAGCCGCGAAGGCCGCCCGCAGCGGGCCGACCAAAAGCGCCGGAAACGACCGCAGCACGATCTTCGCCACGATGTAGTTGATGCTCCAGATCAGGGTCATCAGCGAGATGAGCCCATAGAGTTTAGTGCGTGGTGGTGTCACTGGGCGGAGAACGTCTCCATCCCCACCCGCACGCTCGCCAGGAAGTCGAGATCCAGCGGATAGCCGAAGCCTGGCTCGTCCCGCACCACAATCGTGCCCCGCGGCGTCACTTCCACCCATGGATCGATCACGTCGCGCTTCCAGTACCGCCGGCTCGCCGAGATGTCGCCCGGCAGCGTGAAGTTCGAAAGCGTGGCCATCGCAATGTTGTGCGCCCGGCCCACCCCGCATTCGAGCATCCCGCCGCTCCACACCGGAATCCCGTGCTTCTCGCACACATCGTGTACGCGCCTGGCCTCGGCGTGCCCGCCGACGCGCCCGAGCTTAATGTTGATAATCCTGCAAGCGCCCAAACGGATCGCCTGCTCGGCATGGTGTGCCGTCCGGATGCACTCATCCAGGCAGATCGGGGTCTCCAGCGCGGCCTGAAGTTGCGCGTGGTCCACAATCTCATCGTGCGCCAGCGGCTGCTCCATCATCATCAGCCCGAACTCGTCCAGCCGCTTCAGATGTTCGATATCCGCCAGCGTGTAAGCGGAATTGGCGTCCGCCATCAGCAGAATCGACGGAAACTCCCGCCGCACTTCTCTGATCACCTCGACGTCCCAGCCCGGCTTGATCTTCATCTTGATCCGCTGGTAGCCCGCATCCACTTCCTTGCGGATCTTGCCCAGCAGTTCCGCCACGCTGTCCTGGATGCCGATCGAGACGCCGCACGGAATCTCCTTCCGCGCCCCGCCCCCGATCAGCTTCCACAGCGGCACACCCTTCAGCCGCGCTTCCAGATCCCAGCACGCCGCCTCGAAGCCGCCGCGCGCCATCCGGTGCCCCTTCATCCCGCGCGTATGCGAGCCTGCCTCCGCCGCCGCCTCCAGCGTCTTGCCGATCGACGACGGCACGATGTAGTGCTTCAGCAGCTCCCACGCCCCCTCGGTCCACTCCTCGTTGTAGTAGGGGTGCTCGCCGCAGGTCACCTCGCCCCAGCCCGATACGCCGCCGGACACCACCTCCACCAGCAGCATCTTGCGCGAATATGTGCGCCCGAAACTGGTCTCGAAGAAATGCACCAGCGGCATTTCAATCCAGTGCAAACGAATCTGCTCTATTTTGAATCCCATTTTCCTAAGAGATACGTACCCTTCTCCGCGGACTTCTCAAACCCCACCACCGTCAACCCCGCGCCGAAGTACCGCACGAACTTCTCGCTCACCTCGCCCTGAATCTCGCGCGCCCGCATCACGTCGCTGGCCCGGATCCCCGCAATGTCGATCGGCACCTCAATCCGCTGCTCCACTGCCAGGGCCGGCCGCGGCCGCCCCTCCAGCAGCGACAGCACCCGCTCGCTCGTCAGGTGCCACTCCGCCACACAGCGGTCCGTCGGCAGCCCGCCGTGGAGGTGCGACGTCGTCGTGCCGTATTGGTTCAGCACAAACAGCTTCACCACCGCCCCCAGCCGCTCGATGTTGAAATAAGCGTTTTTCAGCTCCAGCGGATCGAACGTCCACTGCACCAGTTGGATGCCGCGCGCAATCGCGTCTTCCCGCTGCATCAGCTTCATCGCGCGGCCCAGCCCCGAATTGCGGTACTCGGGACGCACGCCCATCATGTGGCTGTGCAGGTACATCTGCCCCTGCTTCAGCCCTGGAATCGAAAGCAGAAAGCCCACCATTCGCTCGCCGTCAAAGGCGCCCAGCGTCTGCCCGCCCACCTTCTGCGCCACCACGAACAGGCGCAGCGGCAGCAGCTCGATGTCCTCAAAACCCCAGATCTCTTTCTGGAGCCGGACCGCCTCGCCCAGTTCCGCCAGCGTCGTCAGCCGCCGGACTTCAACTGATCTTGTTTCTTGGCCTCCTGCCACAGTGCCTCCATCTCGTCGATGTTGGATTGCTCAAATGTGGACCCGCGCCCGGCGAGCGCGCGCTCCACATGCGCGAACCGCCGGCGGAACTTCGCATTCGTCTTCCGCAGCGCCTGCTCCGGATCCACTTTCAGAAACCGCGCCACGTTCACAATCGTGAACAGCAGATCGCCCACCTCGCCTTCCACCTCGGCCTGATCCGCCCCTTCCCGCGCTTCCTTCAGCTCGGCGATCTCCTCGTGAACTTTCTCGATCACCTGATCCAGCGACGGCCAGTCAAAGCCCACGCCGGCCGCCTTGCGCGAAATGTGCGACGCCTCCAGCAGAGCCGGCTGGCTCTTCAACACCCCGTCCAGCAGCCCTTTCACCGCTTCGCCGCGGTCCGCCTTCTCCTCCGCCTTGATCTCGTTCCAGCGCTTCAGCACCTGGTCCGGCGTCTTGGCGTCTCCATCGGAGAACACATGCGGATGCCGCCGCACCAGCTTCTCGTTGATCGCCGCCAGCGAATCTTCAATCGTGAAGCGGCCCTCTTCGCTGGCTATCTGCGCGTAGAACACCGCCTGCAGCATGAAATCGCCCAACTCCTCGGCCAGCCCGCGAAAGTCGCGCCGGTCGATGGCGTCCATCACCTCGTAGGTCTCTTCCAGTGTGTAGGGCTTGATCGTGTCGTAGGTCTGCTCGCGGTCCCACGGACACCCGTCCGGAGCACGCAAACGCGCCATGATTTCAACCAGTCTCTGAAATCTGGCTCCTGCGGAGGGACTGCTGGCTTCATCCATATTTGCGGGGAATTTTCAGCGTAACATATACGCCGGACTCGCCCGGGAATCCGCCGTCAGCCCTCCACTTCGAACTCACGCTCTAGTCGGCCCGCTTCACCAGCGTCATCTTCGAGATCTTCATCCCGGCCGACTTGTCATCCCCCTCCAACTGGAAGTTGATGGTCTCCGCCCCAGGATTTACCGTCAGCACCCCCGCCACCTTCTTCGTCGCGAACTTCCCACCCGTTCCTTCCACAACACCCGTCAACTCGCTCCGCTCCGCCACGCCGCGCCGTCCCGAAGTAATCCGGAACTTGCTCCCGGCCGCGGCGTTGTCGCAGGAGTACGTCACTTCCACGTCGTATTTCCCACCCAGGCTCTTGTACGGATACCAAAGCAGCCGGTTGGTCTCCTGCTCGAACACCTTCAGGTGCGTCGCGCTCTGCGTCGCCCAGTCGTAGCGGATCTCCTCGCCCTGCAGCCGCGCCACCCAGGCATGCAGATCCAACCGCGCCGGCGCCTGATCCGCGCGGAACCCATCGGCCACCTTCGCCTGCTGGTCCGCGATCTCCAACGCCAGTACCGTCACATTCTCATCCAACCCCTTCGCCGGCAGCGCAAACTCATACCCATTGCCGGCCTTTTTGAACTTCACCGCGGCTTTGTTCGCCAGGAAGTAAGCCTTCGTCACCTGGCTCTCCAGCCCTTCCACCCTCAAGCTCTTCCCCGGCCAGTTCAGAATGTGCAGGTACAGCTTCCCCGGCTTCGCCGTCGCCCGCCAGGTGATGTCCCGCATGTTGAACGGCGATGGCGACGTTCCGTAGATCGCTTCCCCATTCACAGCCAGCCACTGCCCGATCGTCCGCAGGATCCGCTGGCTGTCGGCCGGAATCACGCCCTCCGCCGTCGGCCCCACATTCAGCAGGTAGTTGCCGCCCTTGCTCACGATGTCGCACAACTTAGAGATCAAATCGCGCGGGTCTTTCCAGTGCTGGTCGTTCTTCTTGTAACCCCAGGTGTCGTTCAGCGTCGCCGGCACCTCCCACTTCCCGTCCTTCGTGTAGACCTGAATCGGAATCGCGTTGTCGCCCGTCTGCGCGTAATCGTGCCGCCCGTGCCCGATCCTTTGATTGATGAGGCAGCCCGGCTGGAGCTTCTTCACCGTCGCCCGCAGCTCCGTCACCTGCTGCTCGCTCAGCAGCCCCGGCGTGTCGAACCAGATCAGCCGCAGCGGCCCATATCCGCTCAAAATCTCCCGCACCTGCGGGAACACCTTTCCCTCCAGGTACGGCTGCGCATTGCGCTTCTCCGGAAAGTCCCAGTTGTTGCCGCGCCCGTTCGCCTCGTGCCAGTCCTGGTCCTGCGAATAGTAGAAGCCGAAATCCAGCCCTCTCTCCCCGCAAGCTGCCGACAGCTCCTTCATCGGATCCCGTCCAAACGGCGTCGCGTCCACGATGTTGTACGCCGATGCCTTCGAACCGAACATCGCAAACCCGTCGTGGTGCTTCGACGTGATCACCATGTACCGCATCCCGGCGTCTTTGGCCAATTGCGCCCATTCCCCGCCGTTGAACTTCACCGGGTTGAACTGCTTCGCCAGTTGCCCGTACTCCGCCACTGGGATCCTCTCGCGGAACATGATCCACTCCCCGATGCCCCGCACATACTTGCCCTTCCACTCGCCGGCCGGGATCGCATACAGCCCCCAGTGAATGAACATGCCGAACTTCATCTCGTCGAACTTCTTCAACGCCTGCGCCGTCGCCGCATCCGGCGCCTGCGGCGCCTGCCCCGGCAGCATCGTGGCCATCACCACCAGTGCGCCTACACTTTTCCAATGCTTCATCGTTTTCGTCGCCTCCCGGCGCGTCCAGCTTATCACTGATCCCAGGCTTCGATATACTCCCCCCATGCGGTACGCTGCGTTCTTCCTCGCGTTCTTCCTGGCCCCCCTGCTCTCCGCCCAATCCACAGCCCCCCTTCGCCCCGTCCCCGCCCGCAATATCAAAATCCAGGGCGAGATCGGCCGCCGCATCGACATCACCATCCACAACAACCTGCTCGCTCTCGACGCCTCAAAGGACTTCCTCGCCGATTTCGAAGCCCACCGCAAATCCACCTCCTACCTCGGCCTCGGCAAGCTCCTCCTCGCCGCCATCCGCTTCGCCGACTACACTCAGGACCCGCGCCTCATTGCCTTCAAATCCGATCTCATCCGCCGCACCATCGCCACCCAGCAGCCCGACGGCTACATCGGCTTCTTCCCGCCCGCCTCCCGCATCACCGAACTCTGGGACGTCCACGAACTCGGCTACATCGTCGCCGCCCTCAACGAGGACTACGTGCGCTTCCAGCAGCAGCCCTCCCTCCAATCCGCCCGCAAGGCCGCGGACTACCTCATCGCCAACTGGGACAAACTCCCTCCCGACTGGGCCGAAAAGACCGGGGTCGCCACCCATGTCGCCGTCACTGGCGTCGAGCGCACCTTCCTCGCCCTCTACCAATCCTCCCAGGACCCCCGCTATCTCAGCTTCGTCACCGCCACCCGCAATCTCCCCCGCTGGCAGTTCCCCATCATCATCGGCCGCCGCGCCGGCATCGAAGGCCACATCTACGCCTTCACCGCCCGCACTCTCGCCCAGCTCGAACTCGCGCCTCCCGTCACCACTCAATCCGCCCGGGAAATCGACTTCCTCACCCGTCAGGACGGCATGGCCGTCACCGGCGGCGCCGGCCAGTGGGAGATCTGGACCGCCGATCAGGACGGCCGCGGCCACCTCGCCGAAACGTGCGCCACCGCCTACCTCCTCCGCCTCTACGACGCCCTTCTCCGCCAATCCAGCAATCCCTTCTACGGCGATCTCATCGATCGCACCATCTTCAATACCCTCTTCGCCGCCCAGTCCCCCGACGGCCGCCGCATCCGCTACTACACCCCCTTCGAAGGCCCCCGCGAATACCACCCCGGCGACACCTACTGCTGCCCCGGCAACTACCGCCGCATCATCGCCGAGCTCCCCGAGATGATCTACTACACCGGCCCGCGCACCGTCGCCGTCAATCTTTACACCCAATCCACCGCGAAGCTCCAGCTCAACTCCACCACCATCGAACTCACTCAGCAAACCACCTACCCCAACGATGGCCGCATCACGCTCCAGGTCAATCCCGCCCAGCCCGCCGCGTTCGCCTTGAAGCTCCGCATCCCAGCCTGGGCCCAGGGCGCCACGGTCCAGCTCAACAACGAGCCCTCCGGGCCCGCTCTCCCCGCCACCTTCCATTCCATCGATCGCACCTGGAAATCCGGCGACCAGGTCACCCTCAATCTCCCCATGAACATTCGCCTCGTCCGCGGCCGCCAGCAGCAGTCCGGCCGCGTCGCCGTCCTCCGCGGCCCCCAGGTCTACACACTCAATCCTGGTCAGAACGACCAGCTCAAAAACCTCGACGCCGCCGACCTGGCCCGTTTCTCCCTCGATCCCCAGGCCCTCACCCTCCTCCCCGACAACACCGTCCGCCCCAACGGCACCGCCATCCGCGCCGGTGCCTGGAAGCCCGGCTACTCCACCTCCCCCAAACACGACCTCACCCTCCTCCTCACCGAGTTCACTGATCCCGCCGCCCAGGCCACCTACTTCAAGCTCCGCGATCTCTCCCTCGCCGTCCCCGACGAACTCACCAATCGCTGACGCCCCGCCCTATACTAATTGCCATGCCGTACCCGCGCCTCTCTCTCCTCTTCCTCGCGGCCGCCGCCTGGGCGCAATCCCACCCCACCGTCGAGTTCGCCACCAAGGCCGGTCCCCTCAAGCTCACCGCCATCCGCCACGCGTCTTTCATGCTCGAAGCCGGCGGCCAGGTGATCCACGTCGACCCCTGGAGCCAGGGCAACTACACCGGCCTGCCCCAGGCCGATATCCTCCTCCTCACCGACACCCACGGCGACCACCTCGATCCCAAGGCCCTCGCCCTCCTCCGCAAATCCTCCACCCAGCTCATCCTCCCCGAAGCCGCCGCCAAACAGGTCGAAGGTGGCAAAGTCATGCACAACGGCGACACCCTCAAGCTCGGCGCTTTCACCCTCGAAGCCCTCCCCATGTACAACCTCAAGCGCGGCCCCTCCGAAGGTAAGGTTTTCCACGAGAAAGGCCGCGGCAACGCCTACCTCCTCACCTATGGCGGCTTCCGCCTCTACATCGCCGGGGACACCGAAGGCACTCCCGAGATGCGCGCCCTGAAGAACATCGATGCCGCCCTCATCCCCATGAACATTCCGTACACCATGCCCCCGGATGAGGCCGCCGAAGCGGTCAAAGCCTTCCACCCCAAGGTCGCCATCCCCTACCACTACCGCGGGGCGGATCTCGCCGTCTTCCAGAAAGCCCTCGCCGGCACCGGCATCGATGTGAAACTTCTCGACTGGTATCACTAAGCCGACTCCGGTACCCCGTGGTAGCCTGAATCCATTCCCCTGGGAGGGGCCCCTCATGGCTACCGCCTTCGCGCCCGTTCAAGCCCAACAGCGAATCCAGAACATCGATTTCCTCCGCGGCTGCGCCGTCCTCGGCATCCTCGCCATGAACATCGCCGGCTTCGCCTTCTACCCCGCGGTCTATTCCGACCCCACCATCCAGGGCGGAGCCCAGGGCATCAACCTCTACACCTTCCTCGCCGCCGCCATCCTCTTCGACGGCAAAATGCGCGGTCTCTTTACCCTCCTCTTCGGCGCCGGCATCTGCCTCCTTTCCGGCCGCGCCGAACAGCGCGGCGCCTCCTCCGAAATCGCCGACATCTACTACCGCCGCACCCTCTGGCTCCTGCTGCTCGGCGTCGCTCACGCCTTCCTTCTCTGGTGGGGCGAGGTCCTCTACCCCTATGCCGTCTGCGGACTCATGCTCTTCGCATTCCGCCGCATCTCCCCCAAGGGCCTCCTCATCCTCGCATCCATCCTGTGCGCCCTTCTCATCGCCGGCGCATCTTACGAGGCCTACGACTCCGGCCAACAGCTCGAAAAGTACAACGCCGCTTCCAAGCTCAAAAAATCCGGCGCCCGGCTCACCGAGGAGCAGGAGGGCGACATCGCCAAGTGGGAAGAAACGCTCAAGTTCCTGAAGCCCAACGCCGCGGCCCTCAAAAAGAACCACGACCTCAATACCGGCGGCTTCGTCAAGAACATCAAGGCCCGCATGGAGATGCTCGGCTACTTCCACCACGCCCCCCTCTACTCCCCCATGCTGTGGGACTTCCTCATCATGATGTTCGCCGGTATGGCCCTGCTCAAAACCGGTGTTCTCACCGGCCAGCGCTCCCCAGCCTTCTACGCCGCCATGGCCGCCGCCGGACTCGCCATCGGAATCCCCCTCCATCTGCTGCAACTCCGCATCATCCTCACCGGCTGGTTCAGCGTCGTCTCTCAATCCTGGGCCGCCACGGCCTATGAACCCGCCCGCATCGCCATGACTTTCGCCTACGTCGCGCTCGGCATGCTGCTGCTCAAGTCCGGCGCTCTGCAAGGCCTCACCCGCGCCCTCGCCGCCACCGGCCAGATGGCCCTCACCAACTACGTCATGCAGAGCGTTTTCTGTACCCTCGTCTTCAACGTCCTCGGCTGGCATGGCCGCCTCCAACGCCATCAGGTCTATTACGTCGTTGCCGCCATCTGGCTCGTGGAAATCGTCTGGAGCCCCCTCTGGCTCCGTTATTTCCGCTTCGGCCCCCTCGAATGGGCCTGGCGCTCCCTCACTTACTGGACCCGCCAGCCCTTCCGCATCCAGCCCGATCCGGGCCCTGCCCTTTGCCCCCATCCGGAGCCCCCCATCGAGCCGCAGGAGGCCTGATTTCCGGTCAGCGGACCGCGCGTCCACTGTAGTAAACTAATCTTGAAATCAGGATTTCAACATCCTAATTGATTCACCCACAAGGAGATCCATATGCCCCTCGTTTCGATGCGGCAGCTTCTCGATGAAGCCGCAAAAGGCGGTTACGGCGTTGGCGCTTTTAACGTCAACAACATGGAACAGATCCAGGCCATCATGGAAGCGGCCCGCGAGACGGAGTCTCCCGTCATCATTCAGGCTTCGCGCGGTGCGCGTTCCTACTCCCAGGATCGCTTCCTCTATCACCTGATGCTCGCGGCCACCGAGCTCTATCCCGAAATCCCCACCGTTCTTCACCTCGACCACGGCAACAGCCCCGAAACCTGCCAGTCCGCCATCGACCTCGGCTTCACCTCCGTCATGATGGACGGCTCCCTCCTGGCCGACGGCAAGACCCCCTCCAGCTACGAGTACAACGTCGACGTCACCCGCAGGGTCGTCGCCGCCGCTCACGCCAAGGGCGTCACCGTCGAGGCTGAAATCGGCTGCCTGGGCGGCATCGAAGACGGCCACGGCGCCGGCGGCAGCGGCATGGAGCACCTCACCGATCCTGCCCAGGCCGAACAGTTTGTCAAAGACACCAACTGCGACGCCCTCGCCATCGCCATCGGCACCTCCCACGGCGCCTACAAGTTCACCCGCAAGCCCGACGGTGAAGTGCTCAAGATGGACGTCCTCATCGACATCCACAAGCGCCTCCCCACCACCCACCTCGTCATGCACGGCTCCTCTTCCGTCCCCAAGGACCTGCAGGACATCATCAATCAGTACGGCGGCAGCCTGAAGCCCACCTGGGGCGTCCCCGTCGAAGAGATCCAGCTCGGGATCAAGAACGGCGTCCGCAAGATCAACGTCGATACCGACAACCGTCTCGCCATGACCGGCGCCATCCGCAAGGTCCTCATGGAGACCCCCGAAAAGTTCGATCCCCGCGACTACTTGAAGCCCGCCCGCGAGGCCATGAAGAAGGTCGTCGCCCAGCGCATGGTCCAGTTCGGACAGGCCGGCAAGGCCAAATCCATCACGCCCATCCCGCTGCCGGAGATCGCCAAGCTCTACGCCTAAGGCCAACCAGCCTTCTGCGTTTGATCCCCCAAAGCAGAGGCCGGGCCCGCACCCGGCCTCTCTTGCAATTCCCTGCTATACTGAAAGTACATTTGATCGCTCCGCAGAACCTGGCTGAACCTACCTTCCGCCCCGTCTAGCCCGCCGTCAAATCAGAAAGAAAATCACTTGAAAAACATCTTTGTAGGTAACCTGGATTTCGGAGCCACCGAAGCGAACGTGCGCTCCTGGTTTGAAGAGTACGGCGCCGTCGAGCGCGTCTCCATCGTCACCGATCGCGACACCGGCCGCTCCCGCGGCTTCGCCTTCGTTGAGATGAGCAACCCCGACGAGGCCGATCGCGCCATCAACGCGCTCAACGGCGCCGCCGTCAACGGCCGCGCCCTCAACGTCAATGAAGCCCGGCCCCGCGAAAACCGCGCCCCCGGCGGCGGCGGTAACCGTGGCGGCGGCTTCCGCCAGCGTCGCGAATCCCGCTGGTAACCAGTAAGTTCTTAAGCCCGCCCGGCCGCCCACCGCGGCCGGGCTCTTCCGTCTGCAAGGAGTCCTGTGGCCAGATCTAATTCAACCTTCAACAAACGCCAGAAAGAAATGGCCCGCCTCGAGAAGCGCCAGGAAAAAGAAGCTCGCCGCCTCCAACGGAAAGACACCAAGATCTCTCCTGACTCCCCGGAAGCCCTCGGCTCCATCGAAGATCTCCTCCCCCCCGACGCCCTAAATACCCCCACTCCCCCCTCCTCTTCCGGCGAATCCCTCTAGCCCCCCGCTTCGCCGCCAATTTACAATGGAGGGGATGAGCGAACGTGAAGCCCCTCTGCCTCCCCCTACCTTCGATTTCCTAGTCCTCAGCCTCCGCATGCAGGCCGAAATGAGCCTCGGCATTGGTCCCGAATTGGAAGGCGCCCCCCCCAAAGACCTCCGCGTCGCCCGCCACTTCATTGACCTCCTCGCGCTCCTTCAGGACAAGTGCAAAGGCAACCTCTCCCTCGAAGAACAGCGCCTCCTCGATAATACCGTCACCGAACTCCGCTTTCGCTTCATTCAGGCCCAAACCGAATCCCCGGCCGTGCCCCCTCAGAATGGCTGATCCGCGCCGCCTGAAACTCACCGTCCTCGGCTCCGGCACTTCCGTCGGCGTCCCCACCATCGGCTGCAACTGCAAAGTCTGCCGCTCCACGGACCCCCGCGACCGCCGCCTCCGCCCCTCCGTTTGCCTCCGCTGGGACGGCCATACCGTCATGATCGACACCGGCCCCGACTTCCGCCAGCAGGCCCTCACCCACCAACTGGAGCGCATCGACGCGGTCTTCTACACCCACGCCCACGCCGACCATATCCTCGGCATCGACGACCTCCGCCCCTTCAACTACCACCAGAAGGAACCTATCCCCATCTACGCCGCCGCCTCCGCCATGGACGTCATCCGCCACGTCTTCAGCTACATCTTCCACGACGGCCCCACCGAATCTTCGCGCCCCAAAATCTCTACCCAGATCTTCGCCTCTGAGCCCATCCCCGTCCACGGCATCGACTTCCTCCCCATCCCTGTGCGCCACGGCTCCGGCGAGTGCCACGGCTTCCGCTTCGGCCGCAACGCCTACCTCACCGATCACAGCGAAATCCCCGAATCCTCCCTCCAGCTTCTCGAAGGCCTCGACGTCCTCTTCCTCGACGCCCTTCGCTACAAACCCCATCCCACCCACTCCACCATCGACTCCTCCCTGAAAACCGTCCAGCGCCTCCAGCCCCGCCGCACCTACTTCACCCACATCTCCCACGACCTCCTCCACGAGCGCGCCCAAAGCCTCCTCCCCCCCAACGTCCTCCTCGCCTACGACGGCCTCGAAATCGACCTGGAGGCCTGACCCGCGCCATGTCCTCCCTGCGCATCTTCCGCTCTCTCGCTGAAGCCGCCGCCGGTTTCTCGCCCTCCGCCGTCACCATCGGCAACTTCGACGGTGTCCACACCGGCCACTCCGAGCTCATGCGCCGCACCGTCGCCATCTCCGCCCGTCTCCAAGCCAAACCCTCCGCCCTCACCTTCCACCCGCACCCCACCACCATCGTCGCCCCCGAACGCGCGCCCCGCCTCCTCACCACCCCCGATGAGCGCTGCGCCCTCATGGCCTCCGAAGGCATCCGCCAGGTCCTCATCCTGCCTTTCAATGAGGCCATCTCCGTCCTCACCCCCGTCCAGTTCTTCCAGAACGTCCTCATCGGCATCCTCGGTGCCCGCGCCCTCGTCGTCGGCGACAACTTCCACTTCGGCAAAGGCCAGTCCGGCCGCATCTCCGACCTCCGCGCCCTCGCCGCCCAGTTCGGTATCGAAGTCGATATCGCCCCCTTGCTCACCTGCCGCGGCGTGCGCGTCTCTTCCTCCGAAATCCGCCGGCTCCTGGCGACTGGCCACGTCTCCCAAGCCAACCGCATGCTCGGCCGGCCCTATGCCATCGCCGGCTCCATCGTCCGCGGCGAAGGCCGTGGCTCCCGCGAGACTGTCCCCACGCTCAACCTCGAAACCTCCTCCCTCGACGACTCCACCGTCGCCCTCCCCGCCCCCGGCGTCTACGTCACCCGCACCGAAGACCTCGACGCCGACTCGCACTGGAACTCCATCACCAACGTCGGCTTCCGTCCCACCTTCGATGGACGCCACCTCACCATCGAAACCTTTCTCCTCGCCGACCTCACCGCCCCGGCCCCCCGCCGCATCCGCGTCGAGTTCCTGCGCCGCCTGCGCCCCGAGCGCCGTTTCGATTCCTCCGCCGAACTCCGCGCCCAGATCCTCGCCGACGTCGCAATCTCCCGCGCCTTCTTCCGACGCCTCGCCCGCTTCACGCCATCGCTAATGTCACGGCGCCGCCCACGCTGAGCATCAACACAAACGCCACCAGCAGCGCCCGCCCGTATTCCCGGCTCCCCATCACATAACTCGCGGCCGTCTTGAACACCCCGTTCGCCGCCACTGCCACCAGCAGCGCCACCACCGTCTGCACTCCGCCCAACTGCCCGTCTCGCATCATCCCGGCCAGCGAAAATGCGATCGCGTCCACATCCACTGAGCCGCCCACCGCGCTCGTCGCCATCGCGCCCGCCGATCCAAACTCCGCCGTTCCCCACCGCGCCAGAAATCGCACCAGCACAAAAATCGCGCCGAACTTCAGCGCCGGTCCCAGCCGGAACGGGTTGCCCAACTTCACCGCCTCTGCCGTCGAGCCCCGCGTCTCCGACCGCGAGTTCAGCCACCACGCATAGCCCAACCCCACCACGGTCATCGCCGCAAACGGAATCCACGCCGCCGTCAGCAGTGGCCCCCCGGCCAGCCAAAGCAGCGCCAGAACTCGCGGGCCCTGCACCACGTTCGACAGTACCGCCGCCGCTGCAAGCTCCTTCGCCCGATCCGGGTCTTCTTTCACCTCTTTCGCGAAACTCAGCGTCGCCGCCGTCGTCGAGCCGATCCCACCCACCAGCGCCGTCAGCAACAGGCCCCGCTTCTGCCCCAGATGCTTCTGCAGGAAGTAACCCAGGTAGCTGATCGAGCTGACCAGGATCACGAACATCCAGATCCGCCGCGGATTGAGCGCCCCGTACGGCCCGTAGGACCCGTCCGGCAGCACCGGCAGGATCACGAAGATCACCGCCAGATATCGCAGAGTGTCCCAATACTCCTGCTCCGTCAGCACCTCCCGCACAAACCGCCGCAGCGCATCCCGCGCATCCAGAAACAGCGCCAGAATCACCGTCAGCGCGATCGCCAGCTCCGATCCATGCTCGATCGACGGCGTCGCTGTCAGCACGCACAGCAGGAACGTCACCACCGCCACCATCTCCGTGGTCACGCCCGTCCGCCCCGGCGTCTGCATCCGGAAAATCACCAGCATCGCCGTCAGCGCCGCCAGCGCCCCAATCGTCAGCAGCGGCTGGTTCATCAGCCCGCACAATCCGCCCGCCAACCCGATGCTGACGAAATCTCTCAGCCCCGCATGACGCTCTTCCCGGTCCGACTCACGCTCCACGCCGACGATCAATCCGATCAGCAGCGCCTCGCCCATCGTCACCCAATCCGGAGGCAGCGTCATCATACTGTTTCAGATTCGATTCTCCGACAATCCGGCTTCAAAATGCAGCACATTGTCAGGAGCTCGTCTAAATCACCTCCACCGTAATCCCCCGGAACCCCACCCTCGACTCATGGTGCTGAAACGCAATCGCCGTCTTCCGCTTCTCCAGCTTCTCCAGCATCCGGGCGCTCCCCACTTTCCTCAACGCCAAAGCCTTCATCAACTCCTCCGACCGTAACCCGAACGCCAGCACCTTCCGGCCATTGATCCAATGCTCCACCTCCGACTGCCGCACCACCAGCCGCCCCGTGTTCCACTCGCCCGCCCGCTTCGCCGCCCGCTCCACCGGCGGCAGGTAGTTGTACAAAGCCCCCGAAGCGTGCAACGGACTATCCGCCCCCGCCCGTGACTCGTCATCCACCAACTGAAACTCAAAACCGAGCGAGGTCTCGTGCAGAAACTCCCCCTGCGCGTCCTTCAGATGATCCGTCGCCTGCGCCTGAATCAGGTACTTGATTCCCGTGTTGGCCCCCGGCGACACCATCCATTCAAACCTCAAATCGAATCGCTCATAGCTCTCCGCCGTCCACAGATCGCACTGCCGCCGCGCGTCCGCAATCGACTCCAGCATCCCGTCGTGAATCCACCAACTCACCTCCGGCCCCGTCTCCTGCGTCGGTGTCCGGAAATTCCGGAACGTCACGCCATCAAACAATGCGGTCTCCCCCGGCCACCCTGCCGCCAGTCCGAACAGCAACTCCCTGCGTCTCATCACTCTGAATTCTAGCAGTGCGCTCTTTCCGCGCACTCCCCCCGGCGCTACTGGGCGGCCGTAAAGATAGCCTTCTCTCCCTCTTCTCTCGCTCCCCTATTCCCTGCTGAGTTGTGTTACTATCTGTCTTCCGATAGCTACAACATCGGAAGCTGCCTGCAGGGGTGTTGGCAGCTAGGGGGTACGCTTGATAGGTCTTGATACCTATTGCGGACGCCGCGCTCTCGTAACGGGAGGACTCGGCTTCGTCGGCAGCAATCTCGCTGTAGCTCTCTCCGCCCTTGGTGCGCAGGTGTCGGTCGTCGACGCCTGCGTACCCGGCTGCGGAGCCGACGAGGCGAACCTCCTCGACGCCCCGCGCCCCATCCGCATCATCCGCTCCAATATCGCCGACCCCTCCGAATTCGCCTCCGAAATCGCCCACGCCGACGTCATCTTCAATCTGGCCGGTGAGATCAGTCACTCCCGCAGCATGGAAGATCCGCTCCGCGATCTGGAACTCAACACCATCGCCCAGCTCAAGTTCCTATCCGCCGTCAGTTCCCTCCGCCGCGGCGTCCGCATCGTCTACGCCGGCACCCGCCAGGTCTACGGACCTGCCGCCGTACTGCCCGTCGCCGAAGACGCCCCCATCAACCCCACGGACTTCAACGGCGTCCACAAACGCGCCGCCGAACAATACCACCTCATGCTCTCCCGCATGGGCCGCCTCGACGCCATCGTCCTCCGCCTCACCAATACCTACGGCCCCCGGCTCGGCCTCCACGCGCAGGGACAGGGCTTCCTCTCCGTCTTCTTCAAGCGACTCCTGGCCGGCCAGGATCTGGAAATCTTCGGGGACGGCTCTCAACTCCGCGATCCCATCTTCTCCGGCGACGTCGTCAACGCCTTCCTCCTCGCCGGCATCGTCCCGCAGCCGCGGCACCGCATCTACAACATCGGCGGCCCCGAAAGCCTCACCCTCACCCAGATCGCCACCCTCCTCCGCGACGAGATCTCCCCCACGAGCACTCTCTCCTACCGCCCCTTCCCCGCCGACCACCTCGCCTTCGACATCGGCAGCTACACCTCGGACTCCCGCCTCATCCACCGCGATCTCGGCTGGCAGCCCGCCGTCCCCTTCCTCAGCGGCGTCCGCCAAACCCTCGCCTGGTTCCTCCAAGGGGCCGCCTGGGCATGAACCCCGGCGAGTACCGCAACCTCGAAGCCGCCGAACAGCGCATGTGGTGGTTCCGCGGCATGCGCCGCATTCTCTTCCAACTCCTCGATCCCCTTGCCGCCCAAATGCCCCTCGCCCGCCTGCTCGAGATCGGCTGCGGCACCGGTGCAATCGCCCGCCAGATCTCCGCCCGCTACGGATGGCAGGTCACCCCCACGGACGTCTCCCATCACGCCCTCCACTCCGCCGCCGCGCTCGGCTCCCTCCGGCTCCTGCAGTGCGACACCCTCCGTCTTCCCTTCCCGGCCTCCACCTTTGACGCCGTGCTCAGCCTCGACATGCTCGTCCACCTCGAGCCCGGCCAGGAATCTACCGCCTTTGCCGAATTCGCCCGCGTCCTCAAGCCCGGCGGCCTCCTCATCCTCCGCGCCGCCGCCTTCCACGCCCTCCGCAGCCGCCACTCCGCTTACGTCGGCGAACGCCAGCGCTTCTCCCGCGCCCAACTGACCGCTCTCGCCCACCGCCACGGCCTCCACATCCACCGCGCCACCTACGCCAACTCGCTCCTCCTCCCCATCGCCTTCGCCAAGTTCCGCCTCTGGGAACCCCTCACCCAAGCTCCTCCCGCCAGCGCCGTCTCCCTCGGCCCGCCCTGGCTCGAAGCGCTGCTCTATTCCGCCCTCCACGCCGAATCCGCCTTCTTGAGCACAGGCCGCAACCTCCCTCTCGGCCAGTCCATCCTTCTGCTGGCCCGCAAGCGTTAGCTATCCGCGAAAGAACCGCCGCACCGCCGCCGCCACCTCTTCCGCCTGTTCCAACGGCAGATGCGCCCACAACGGCAACGACACCAGCCGCCGGCACGCCCGCTCCGCCACCGGGAGATCCCCCTTCTTCAGCCCGCAATCGGCAAACGCCGGATGCAGGTGCAGCGGCACCGGGTAATGCACGCCCGTCCCAATCCCCATCTCTCGCAAATACGCCCGCAGCTTCTCCCGCTTCGAAACCAGAATCGGGAACAGGTGCTGCACCCCACCCTCCACCGCCTCCGGAATCTCCACTCCTCCACACCCCGCCAGCTCTCTCCGGTACACCGCCGCCACCGCCGCCCGGTGCGCATTCCAGTCCGCCAGCCGTGGCAGAAATGCCCGCAAAAACCCCGCCTGCACCTCGTCCAGCCGCGAGTTGATCCCGCCCATCCTGGCCACCATATCCACCGACCCCGGCACACGCCCGCCATCCCGCCGCGCCCGCAGCCGTCCCGCCGTCCCTGCGTGATCCGTCGCGATCGCGCCGCCGTCTCCCAGGCATCCCAGGTTCTTCGTCGGATAGAAACTGTACGTCACATACCGCGACCACGCCGTCAGTGCCCTGCCCCGGTACCGCGCCCCATGCGCCTGCGCCGCGTCCTGAATCACCACCCAGTTCCGCTCCCGGCCCAACCGCCGGAAATCCGCCATCGCCGCCGGCATCCCATACAGGTGCACCACCACGAGCCCCGCCGTCCGTCGCGTCGCCCGCTCCGCCGCATCTTCGGCGCTCAACAACAGCGTCTTCGGATCTACATCCGCAAATCGCGGCCGCGCTCCCGCCCCCGCAATCCCCACGCCCGTGAACGGCGCGGTCAATGGCGAGGTCAGCACCTCCTGCTTCGAGTCCGTGATCCCCGCATCCCGCAGGCACAGCTCGATCGCCGCCGTCCCGTTGCCGCACCCCACCGCCGCCCGCGCACCCATCGCCGCCGCGAACTCCCGCTCGAACGCCGCCCCCTCTTCCCCCAGAATGAAGCTCATCCGCGCCAGCACGGCCTCCAGCCGCGCCTGCCACTCCGCCCGCGTCTCCTCCAGCGCCGGCTTTAGGTTGACTGGTGGAATGCGCATAGCACCCGGTCCACCATCTTGCCCGTCCCCTCCACCACCACCAATCGCCAGTACAACCCCGTAAACTGCCGCAGCGTCTCCAGCAGCGAACGCCACCGGAAAAACTGGCTCGACCCGTGCAGCCGCGGATAGTGATGCACCCCCACCTCCGCCACTCCGCACCCCGACAGCTCAATCTTCTTCACCAGCTCCAGGCAGATCGTCCCGGACGTCGATTCCAGCCGCAAATCCTCCACCAGCTCCCGCCGGATCAGCCTGAAGTCGCAGTCGATGTCCCGGATCCTGATCCCGAACAACACCCGCGCCACCTGGTTGTAGATCTTCCCAATCGCCACCCTGTGCCACGGATCGTGCCTTCGCAGCTTGTACCCGTTCACCAGACCCACTCCCGGCCGCAGCAGCTCCACCAGCTCTCGCAGCTCTCCAGGGTCATACTGCCCGTCCCCGTCCGTGTAGAACACCAGCTCCTTCGACGCCGCCTCAAAGCCGCTCCGCAGCGCCCCACCATACCCGCGGTTCTGCCCGTGCGTCACCACCCGCAGCCGCTCTCCATAATGCTCCTGCAGCTCCGCCAGCACGGCGCCTGTCTCGTCGCCGCTGCCGTCGTTCACCACAATTACTTCGTAGTCGGAAGCAACGGATTCTAAAGTCTGAAATGCCTTCTTCAACAGCCCCGGCAAACTCGGGGCGTCGTTGTAGGCGGGAAAGAATACGGAAACACCCAAATCCATCTTTCGATACCCGTAAACGAGGATTAGTCAGAGACTATCACTCCCAGTAGGGTTTCGCAAGTTCCCACCGTAAAAACAGACCGGAAAGTCCACTTTTTCGACTACTGCCCCGCCGGCCCCGCCACCTCTCCAAACTCGATCTTCGACTCGGCCGTCGCCCGCCGGAACTCGCTGTTCGCCACGTTCATCGTGATGTTCCGCTTGTACCCGAAAAACACCTGCAGCCCGAACTCCGTCCCATACGACTTCGGAAACCACAGCCCCTCCGCCACTTTCTGATACGTGATCTGGAACCCCAGTTGCTTCAGGTCGATGCCAAGCAGAATCTTCACCGCCTTCGGGATCTTGAACGACAGATCCGTCGCCACCAGCAGCGGCTGATACTCCTCCGGGTCCACATACACATCGCCCTTCCAGTGCCGGTCCCCATCCCAATCGTCCCCATCCTCCCGCTTCTGCGGCTCAAACCTGATGTGCCACGCCTCCACCCCCGCCACCTTCTTCCGTCCCTTCAGCTCAAACTTGTAATACCTCTGCTCCGCCCCCGTCAGCGGAAACATGTCCTTCGAAAACCCGTCCCGGCTCTTCTTGTCGTTCACCAGATCGTCGGTCAGGTCCTCGATCAGGTCCCCGTCAAGATCCGTGTCCTTGTACTGGAATCCCGGCTCGCCGTACGGCAGCACCTTCCCACCCCGCTCGTACTTGCCTTCAAACTTCTCCAGCGTCTTTTTCGTCGCCGTCTCGGTCGGCATTACCGAATACTGCCGCTTCTCTTCCCGCGACAGCTTCCCGTTGGTCCGCAGCAGCCGCACCAGCGTATCCTGCCGGTACACCACAGTCTTGCGCGCCTCCACCGCCGCTTCCTGGTTCTCCGCCAGCCGCTTCAGGATCTCCGCCAGCGACGGCGGTTCCCCGGCCACCAGCGGCCAGGCAAGCACGATCAGCGCTATTCTGCGTAGCTCACTCATGCCAACAATACGAATCAACCCCGCGCCGTGTTGCGCCAAAATCTCTTATTGCCGCCGCACCAGTTCCAGCGCGTCCACAATCAGGTTTGTCCCGGCCTGCACCAGCAGCGCCACCGTCCCGCACACCCCGCGCTTGTACCCCTCCGGCACCTCAATCAACTGCTTGTCCAACTCCGCCGGCAGCGGCTCCACTCTTTTCTCCAGTGCCGCCGGCAACGTGCCAGTCACCCGCAACTGCCGCGACAACGCCGCCGGCACCTCGCCCTTCTTCACCAGCCCGGGCGGCAGATGCCCGGACCCCGGCCGGTAATAGTCCAGCATCAGCTTCACTTCCGCGTCGTGAAAAAAGGGATAAACCACCTTCGGCGCCTCGGCCTGCTCTTTGCTCTGGTCCTTGCCCTGCTCTTTACCTTGATCTTGGGCCAGACCCAGCCCGGCCGCCATCGCCATCAGTACTGCGAGTCGTTTCACTTACCCCAGCCTACCAACCCCGCTATTCGTACCGCAGCGCCTCCACCGGATCCAGCCGCGCTGCCTTCGTCGCCGGCCAGAGCCCGAAGAATAAGCCCACCCCCACGCTCACCAACACCCCCAGCGCCGCCGCCCACACCGGGACGCTCGTCGGCAGCGAGGGGAACACCATCCCCGCTATCTTCGAAATCACCCACCCCAACCCCATTCCCATCAACCCTCCGGCGAACGTCAGCACCACCGCCTCCGTCAAAAACTGCACGATGATATCCACCTTCCGCGCCCCAATCGCCTTCCTCACCCCAATCTCCTTCGTCCGCTCCGTCACGCTCACCAGCATGATGTTCATCACCCCGATCCCGCCCACCAGCAGCCCGATCGACGACAGCACCACCATCACCAGCGCCGTCACGCTCGTCACCTGCCGGAAATCCTCAATCATCTGCTCCGCCGTGTTCAGCCCGAAGTTGTCCGGCTCGTTGTACTTGAGCCGCCGCTCCTGCCTCAGCACCCCGCGCACCTCGTCGATCGCCGCCGAAAGCTGCCCCGGCTGCGCCGCCACCACAATCATGTGCTCGATCGCCCCCGGCTCCAGCTTCTTCATCGTGTGATACGGCAGCAGCACCCGGTTGTCCTGCTGGCCCGGGAACGAGTTCGCGGGCCGGTTCATCACACCCACCACCTGGTAGCTGTGCCCGTCCACCTGGATCTCTTTGCCCACCGCGTCCAGCCCCGCGAACAGGCTCTTGTTGATGTCCTCCCCAATCACGACCACCGGCACGTGATGGACGTTCTCAAACTCGGAAAAGAACCGCCCCTTCGCCAGCTCCGCGTTCCCGCCCTGCGCATACTTCTCGTCCGTCCCCCCCAGGTTCACCTGCATCACGTCGTTGCCCTTGTAGTGCACCTTGTGCAGGCCCCGCGGCGGGAACAGATACGGACTCACCGATCGCACCGAACGGCACCGGTCCCGAATCGCCATCGCCTGCTCGTACGTCAGCGGCTTCCGCTGGTACTCCTCCCTCGAGCGGTTGCTGAACCGGATCCCCGCCTGCCACTTCAGCACAATGATCGAGTCGGTTCCAAAGCTCTTGATCGCGTTCGTCACCGCCCCGTCAAATCCCGTCAGAATGCTCCCTACCCCGATAATCGTCCCCGTCCCGATGATCACCCCCAGCACCGTCAGGAAGCTCCTCATCTTGTGGCCGCGAATCGCCGCCAAAGCCAGCCCGATACCGGCCAGAATGATCGCTGCGTTGTTAACTTTTTTCTTCACTTTTCCGCCCTGAGTGCTTCAATTGGATCGAGTTTTGACGCCTGCCGCGCCGGATATATCCCAAAAAACAGCCCTACCGTCGCCGACAGCCCCACCCCTACCACCACCGACGACAGCGGCAGGTCCATCGGCACCGGCGTGAAGTTCCGCACCGCCACCGCCACACACCACGCGATCAATACCCCAAACAGCCCTCCAGCCCCCGATAACACCGCCGATTCGATCAAGAACTGCCACAGAATGTCGCTCCGCCGCGCACCCAGTGACTTCCTCACCCCAATCTCCTGCGTCCGCTCCGTCACCACCGCCAGCATGATATTCATGATCACCACCCCGCCCACCACCATGAAGACACTCACCACCGCCATCGCCGTCGCCGCAATCGCGCCCGTCAATCGCTCCCACGCCCCCATGATCGATTGCGAGTTCAGCAGCATGAAATTGTCGTCCTGCCCCGGCCGCAGATGCCGGTACGCCCGCATCAGCACCTTCACTTCATCCATTGCCTGCTGAAAATGCGCGTGATCAATCGCTTGGCAGGAAAAGCTCAACCATCGTCTCGCCCCAAATGCCTTGAACAGCGTGTAAATCGGCATATGCACGAAGTTGTCCTGCGACTGCCCGAACACGCTCCCGATCTTCTTGGCCACCCCAATCACTTCATACGGCTTGCCCTGAATGTCGATCACCTTCCCCACCGGGTCCATGCCCGTGAAGTACTTCTCTTTCAGATCCGCCCCGATGAACGCCACCGCGCGCCGCCCCTGCACGTCCCCGTCGCTCAGATACCTTCCGCTCTCCACCTGCACGTTGTTCAACACGCTCAGGTTCGATGTTCCGCCCGTGATGGTCACGTCTTCCATCCGCTTGCCCTGATACACCACATCGGCCGTCCGCTCCGTCGACATCCCAATGTCGTGCAGCATCGTCGCCCGTTGCTTCAGGAACTCAAACTCGTCCGGCGACAACTCCGGATTCTTCTTCTGCAGCTCCAGAAACCGCTTCGGATCCCAATCGCCGAGGAACGCGAATCGCACCACCACGAAGCCGTCCGCGCCCAGGTCCGCGATCTTCGTCGCCACATACACGTCCATGCCGTGAATCAGCGCCATCACCGCGATCAGCGTCGTGGTCGACAGGATGATCCCCAGCAGCGTCAGAAAGGTGCGCAGCTTGGCCGTCCGCAGGTTGGCCGCCGCAATCAGGAATGCCTCGGAGATCGAGGCCGTGGATTTCATCTCACTATCTAGACGATGGCGGCCGGCCCTTTGTTCCGAAGTTCCTCAATCCAATCAAGTAGCACTTCGTCCAGCCAGAACCGCGGCCGCTGCCGCGCAATGAAGCCCACATGCCCGCCCGACGCCACCGCCAGCAGCCGGATCCGCGGATTCTCGCGGATCTCCGGCGAACCGTAGATCTCAAATGGAATCAACGGATCGTCCTGCGCCTGCACCAATAACGCCGGCACCCGGATACCGCCCACAAATCGGATCGCCGACTGCGTCGCATAGTAGTTCGGCGCATCCCCGAATCCGAACGCTTTCGCCGTGAACCGGTCGTCAAACTCGAAGATCGTCCGCGTCTGCTCCAGGCCCTCGATCGGGAACCGCCCTGGATCCGCCAGGTGCCTCCGCCGGTACCTCGCCCGCAGCCCCCGCATAAATCGTAGCTCGTAGATTCTGTTCTCGATCGCCGCCAGCCGCCGCACGCACGCATGCAGGTCGATCGGCGTCGATACCGCGCATACCCCATCCAACAACCCCTGCGCCGCCTCGCCCATCTCCCCCGCCAGCTTCAACGCCACATTCCCGCCCAGCGAAAAACCAATCAGATACCTGGGTCCTTTGCCTTCCGCGCGGAAACGCTCCAGCACCGCCCGCACATCCTGCGTCAGTCCGGAGTGGTACAGTGTGCCCGTCAGGTGCTCCGTCCCGCCGCAACTCCGCATGTTGATGCGGTGTACCGCGTAGCCGGCCTCCAGCAGGCACTGTGCCAGCGAGACCATATACCCGCTGCGGCTCGAACCTTCCAGCCCGTGGTGCAGAAACACCTCGCCCCGCGCTTCACCCGCCGGGCGGTTCTCATGCACCAGAATCCGGGTGCCCGGTTCCGTGTCATAAAGCACCGCTCGCGTCGGGTAGCGCTGTTCGTCGATCGCCCGCCGCCAGAAGTTGGCTGCAATCGTCAGCAGGTGCGGATTCTTGAAATACGGAATGAAAGGACGCAAACAGGGAGTCCCGCTCTTCGTCCGGCTCGGTCGCCGGCTTAGTCGACTTCCACGTCGCGATCCAGCGCGCCCGGCTCACTCGCCTTCCGCGCCAGATCTTCCGTCAAAATGATCGCCTCGGCCAGATCGCGCATCGGACGCCGCAGCCGCCGGCTCTCGTTCCGCAGCCGCAGGTAGGCCTCTTCCTCGGTCAACTGGAACTTATACTGCAAGATCCCCTTGGCCCGCTCCACCAGCTTCCGCGTCTCCAACTGCCGCTTCATCTCCTGCGCCTCTTCGGCCAGGCGCGTGTTCTCGTCTTCCAGCCTCGCCCGCGCGATCGCTCCGCCCATCTGCTCTCCAATGAACGTCAGCAGCGAGATCTCCTCCGGCGTGTGATCGTGCTTGTCCCGGTGATGCACATTGATGACGCCGATCACATCCCCGGCGCTCAACAACGGCACCGAACAGTAGGCCTCGTAAGTGTCTTCCACCAGCCCCGGCAGGCTCAAAAACCGCCTGTCCTGCGCTGCGTTCTCCCCTAAGGCCACCACACTCTTGTTCTCAGCCACCCAGCCCGTGACGCCCTGGCCCATCTGCACGCTCAGGTGTCCGATCTCCGCCGCGTGCGGCACCTGGGACGCCCGCAGTACGATTTCACCTGACCCTGTCTCCAATAGGTACACCAGGCAGGCGTCACAGCCGGTAACCTGTACGGTCATACCGACGATTTCGCCCAACATTTCGTCTACAGTCCGGTTGGAGCTGACAATACTGCTGATTCGGTGCAGCAGTGAGATTTGCGCTACGCTTTGTTCCATTGCGATGACGTGTGCCATTCTGCTTGTAGGATAGGAATTGGGCTCCGAAGGGTCCAATCGAATCTTTCTATCAAGCTCATTCTCTTCCAGTGTCCGGTTTCTCTAACTCATTTGCAATCATAACCCTGTAGGCAATATAACCACTTCGTCAGGATACCGCCTTAACGCTTACTTTTTGGGGGCGGTCAAACGGCGAACATAGACGCCGTTTTCGCTCCGCCAGAGTCCACTCGAAAGGGAGATCGTCGTGCTTCGCACCACAACCCGTCTCGCTCTCCTCCTCGCCGCGGCCATCGCCTGCCTGACCCAACCCTCCGCCGCCGCCTCCAAGTATCAGCGCGTCGCAGCCGGCCGCTGGGAACTCCTCACCGACGCCAACGAGAAGACCGCCCAGCAGGAACTGAGAAACATCGCCGACATCCACGCCGCCATCTCCGCCGACCTGGCCCCCCTCTTCTCCGCTCCCGCACCCCCTGCCACCGCTGTTCGAATCCTCCTCTTCCGCTCCTCCCGCGATTTCCGACCCTTCCAGCGCGGCGAAACTAACTTCGGCCTCTTCCAGCCCGGAGCCGGGGGCGACTACATCTTCTCCCTGCAAGGCGGCAGCGAGCCCCAGCGCTCCCTCGCCCACGAGATCACCCACCTCATCCTCTACCGCGCCACCGGCCGCCTGCCCCAGTGGCTTGAAGAAGGCCTCGCCGACTACTACGCCACCCTCCAGCGCGCCGGGAACCGCGTCACCTTCGGCGCCCCAGTGGATTCCCAACTCCAGCCCCTCGCCGACTCGCTTCTCTCCAGCCCCTGGGCCAATCCCGACCGCTTCTTCGCCGCCGGCGAAAACCTCGATCCGGCCTCCGCCGCCGCCCCGCTCTACTACGCCCAAAGCTGGGCCCTCGTGCATGTCCTCATGCGCGATCCCGCGCCCCATGCCCGCATCCGTGAGTTCATCCGCCTCCTGCGCGACGGCCTCAGCCAGCCCGCCGCCTTCCAGCAGGCCTTCGGGCGATCCCCTGCCAAAGCCCTCGAAGAGGCTCGCCAGGCCATCACCGCCAAAGCCTTCGCGCGCCGCGCCATCGCTTTTGAACCCGCCGCCGTCCAGCCCTCCCCTGCCCGTCCTCTCTCTGAGGTCGAGTGGGAAATCGTCCGCGCCTCCGCACTCATTGACGGTCAGAAAACAGCCGCCGCCGAAGAGATCATCAAAGCCGCGGCGAAGAAATGGCCCACCGATCCCTCTGTCTCAGCCGGCCTAGGTTACCTCGCCCTCAGCCGCGGCGACTACAATACCGCCCGCAAGCAATTCGAAACCGCCATTGCCGCCGGCGGCGCCGCTGGTACGGTCGCTGAAACGAACAACGCCTTCACCCACTTCGAGTACGCCATGCTCATCCGCGATACCAACGGACCCGAGGCCCTCGTCATCCAGAGCCTGCGCGACGCCGTTCAACTCAACCCCGCCTACGCCGCCGCCTGGTACGCCCTCGGCGCCGCCCTCGCCCGCGCCGGCCAAAACACAGAAGCTTTGAATTGTTTCAAACAATCCACCGTCCTCGTGCCGCGCAGCGCCGTCTACTGGGAAGCCTATGGCCGCGCCCTCCTGGCCGCCGGTGACCGCCCCGGAGCCCGCGAAGCCGCACTCTCCGCCACCGCCTCCGCCGTCACGCCCGAACAGGCCCAGATGGCCCAGAGCCTCCTCCGCGAAGCCGACGCCCCACCCCTACCTAAATCCGCCTCAAAACCCGCCGTCACCACCCCCAGCGGCTGGAAGCCCGAGGAAGGCGACGCCAAAGTCGCCGGCCGCCTCGTCCTGGTCGACTGTGACACCGCCCTACTCAAGTTCCACATTGAAACCCAACCCGGCGCGGGCCGTACGCCCGCTAAAAAGACAATCCTGGGCACCGAAAAACCAAATCAGGTGATGCTCCGCGGTGCCTCCGCCCAAAAACGCGAATTCGTCTGCGGCCCCCAACCCACCCGTCCCCAAGTCGAAGCCGGCTACATCGTCAAACCCATCGAACCCGCCCCCAAACCCGTCCCAACCCCCAAAAAGGCAGCCACAAAGAAGGCGCCCGCCCCCAAACCCGCCGCCCTCCCCATCGCCGGAGAGCTAGTCTGGCTCGAATTCAAATAGCCCACCCATCTCCCCCGGCCGCTGTCTTCCCCCGGCATGAGGACGAAGCCCTATTCCCCCGAGACGAAGTCTCGGGGCCACCGTGCAGCCCGATTCCCCCGAGGCGAAGCCGCGGGGCCGGGGGTTTGGCTATTTACTAGATAACTGAACGAATCGGGCTGGAGTGGCCCAAACATTTCTCCTCCGTCCTGTTGTTTTTACTGGACTTGTTTGCGTACTAGTTATATAACTAGTACTGGAGGCCTCATGGGATTCCCCACCAAAGTCCAACTCATCAAACGCAAAACCAGCGAGCAGTGGTATATCAACTTCCCTTCCGCCATCGCTCAAGCCATGGAATTCACCCGCGGTGAGACCGTTGAGTGGCTCATCGAAGACAAGTCCCTGCTCGCCCTGCGCCGCCCCGATGCTCCGCCTCCCGTTCTAAAAAAAACTCCACCCGCCTCCTCGACGAGTTCCAGCAGCTCTGGCGCAGCGCCTCGCCGCTCTGCTCCCGGCCCCGGCTCGACGAGCGGGCTCAAGCCCTCGCCCTGAGTTCGCTGCTCTGCTTGGGGCGGCGCACCGTCACCGGACTCCTCTCCACCTGCGGCCTCCAATTCCACGACTGGTCGGCCACCTACCGGCTGTTTTCGCAAAACCGTATTTCCACGCAAGATCTCTTCCGCTCCGTGCGCCGCTCTGTCTTGGATCTGCTGCCTGCTTCGACCCCGCTCTGCCTGGCCCTGGATGATTCCCTCTTCCGCAAATGCGGCGAAAAGATCCATGGCGTCGCCTGGCGGCGCGATCCGCTGGGGCCGAAGTTTCAGACCAACTTCATCCGCGCCCAGCGCTTCCTGCAGTTCTCCGCTGCCGTGCCCACCCCAGAGCACCCCCAGGCCATTCGCATGATCCCGGTCGACTTCCTGCACAGCCCCACTGCGCCCAAACCGCGCAAGCATGCCACCGGCAAGGAGTTGGATGACTATCGTCAGGCTTGCCGCACGGCCAACCTGGGCGCCCAGTCCATGGAGCGCCTGCTCGCCATCCACGCCAGCCTGCCGCCCTCCGCCGACGGCCAGCCGCGCTCGGTCCGCCTGCTCGTCGATGGTCGTTACACCAATCGGACGGTCCTCAAACAGCTGCCGCCGCACACCACGCTGATCGGCCGCGTGCGCAAGGACGCTCAGCTCCACTATCCCGCCACCGATGCCCAACGCCGCCAAACCGGGCGCCGCCTGCTCTATGGAGCACTCGCGCCAACCCCGGAACAACTCCGCCAGGATGAATCGATCGCCTGGGAAACCGTCTCGGTGTTTGCCGTCGGCCGCCAGCAACAGTGCCGCGTCAAGACCCTCAGCGGCCTGCTGTGGCGCACCGCCGGCGCCTCGCTTCCGCTGAAACTGGTGGTCATCGCTCCGCTGCACTACCGGCTGCGCGCCAATTCCAGACTGCTTTACCGCCAGCCTGCTTACCTGCTCTGCACCGATCCCACCCTGGACTCTCAACAGATCGTCCAGAACTACCTCTGGCGCTGGGACATCGAGGTGAACTTCCACGAGGAGAAATCTCTGCTCGGCATCGGCCAGGCTCAAGTGCGCACCCCGGCCTCCACCCAACATCTGCCCGCCTTCCTCATCGCCTCTTACGCCCTGCTCCTATTGGCCGCGATTCGCACTGCATCGAACTCCGCCCCGCCCGCGCTCTTACCCCCGCCGAAGTGGTCTGCCCGCGCCAAGCCCATCCGCACTTCCACCCAGCGCCTCCTCCATCAAATCCAAGCCGATGTCTGGGGACGCGGCCTCGGCATCGATTCCGCCTCTTTCTCCGGCTTCTCGACCGCCAACCCTCCCGGCAAGAAGCCACAGAATCTCCGCCCCTCGATCGTAGATGCCCTACTTTACTGCAATCCCTGAGCCCGCCTGCGGCCCAAAATAGCCAAACTCCAGCCCCCGAGACGAAGTCTCGGGGCCACCGTGCGAAGCCATATTCCCCCGAGACGAAGTCTCGGGGCCACCCTGCAAAGCCGTATTCCCCCGAGACGAAGTCTCGGGGCCACCGTGCAAAGCCGTACCCCCCGTAAAGCCGTACTCCCCCGGGCCAGCCGCCGCGCCACCGGAATCCCAGCACGCCCCCAACCACCCCAGTCACACTTCTATTCCCCATTAACTTCAATAACTTACAAGAAATCGCTTTTCCAGAGGTGCGATACTCTTCGTGGGCAGGCCTACGCGCCTGCCCTTGCTATTTCAACCCAAGGAAAGGAACTCAACCCATGGCAACCATAGCCCAAATCACCGCAAACCGCGCCAACGCGCTCCACTCCACCGGACCCCGCACCGACGAGGGCAAGGCCCGCTCCGCCACCAACGCCCGCTCCCACGGCCTCACCTCCCGCTCCGCCGTCATCCCCGTCGAGCACCAGGATCTCTTCCACGAGTTCCGCCTCGCCCTCCTCACCGAAACAAACCCACAGGGCGTCCTCGAAAGCGAGTACTTCGACCGCCTCCTCGTCAGCGGCTGGAACCTCCGCCGCGCCCGCGATCTCGAAACGGAGCTCCTCGCCGAATCGGACCCAATCCACGACCCCCAGGCCACGCTCCAGCTCCAGCGCATCTCCCGCTACCGCCGTGAACTCGAGCGCTCCTACGACAAGGCCCTATCCACCCTGCGCCAACTCCAGGCCGCCCGCCCCATCACTGCACATTCTCCTGTGGATCCACCCTCTCCTGACTCACCACTTCCACCAGCCCCACAATCTCGTCCAGACTGTCCCGCACCGGCGTCAGCACAGACACCATCCCCGCTCGCTTCCGCACCGTCACCCGCTCCCCTGTCGCCAGCACGCGCGCCATCTCCGGGAACATCTCCTGCGTCAGTGCCCCCCAGGTCCAGAATTGGCTGATCTCGTGCACATTCCGGATCACCACATGCACCCGCGACGCCATCCCCGGCACCGGCATCCACAGGTTCAGGTCGCACGGCCCCGGGCACAGCCGCGCCAGCCGGATCAGCGTCTTCTTCACCGCCACAAACGGCGCATGATTCACGTCGTAGTTGTCCGAAGCCGCCCACGGATCCCGCGGATCCTTCTTCACCATCGAAGCAGCCGACCGCGCCGTCTGGATCTGCTTCACCATCTCTCCGTCCACCATCGCCGTGGCCGCCTCCGCCACAAACGTCAGGTCCGCTCCGAATCCCAGCGAACCCGCCATCAACCCAAGCAGCAATGCCTTCATCGCCGGGCCTCCTTCGCCAGCTCCATCACGTACCCTCTCACCCGGTCCCAGGCCCCGGCATCCAGCTTCCCGTCGAACCGCTCGTCCTTCATCGTCGCTTCGTCGATGTCCGCGTTCGTCCACTCCGACGGATCCCCATCCGCCAGACGCGGCCGCGGCGCATGCCAGTCCTTCACCGCCGTCCCGTTATACCGCCGCGCCACCTCCGCCCGCAGCTTCTCCGCCCCCACCGACGCCGAGAACGAATCCAGCAACGCCAGATCTTCCAGGGCGTTCCGCTCCAGCTTCAACCGCACGCTCGCCACCGGCCCCGCCACGCCAAACCGCTCTCCCGGATACACCATCGTCTCCCCGCCGCCTTCAAACCGGAACCACGGATCGTCCCCCGGCGACACCGTCAGCCACCGCACAAACCCATCCACGCCCAGCATCCACGTCTCCAGCACCTCCTTCGTCACATGAGAGGACGGCCGGAACACCGGCGGCGTCCCGCCGTACACCCAAACCGCATCCCCCTGCCTCTTCCGCTCCAGCCCTTGCTCCAGATACCACCCGAACATCCCGCCCCCGCACACCCAGAAGTCGATCACCCCGGCCAGTTCCTTGAACTGGCGCTCCATCTGCCAGCTCGCATCCGTCCGGTACACCCACGCCACCGGCGAATCGGCCGGCATCGCCGCCTTCATCAATCTCTGATACTCCCGGAACCGCTCGAAGTCCTTCGGGAACCGCGTCTCATCGCCATCCCACTCGAACGCCTTGTAGCGCTTCTTGTGATTGAAGAACAGCTCCAGCTTTGTCTTCGTCCAACCCTTCGCCCGGAAGTGCGCCTCCATCTCCCGCACCACGTTCACGAACTCCCGCTCATAACCAGGCTCGCCCCACCACAGATACGAAGCCGGCCATTCCGGATTGATCGGCGTGTACACATACGGAATCGGCTGCGCCCCCCGCCGCGTCTTCGCAAACGCACTCCCGTCGAACAGCGGCCCGTAGTGCTTGTCATAGTACGTCCAATCCGCCACGCGCTTGTTCTTCCCCGCCCCTTCCAGCCGCGGCGCGAACTCCGGCCCCACCTTGCCTCCGTGCCCGTAGCCCAGTTGATGGAACAGACCCCGGTGCTCGTAGAACACCCGGTGGTAGGCGTGAATCAGTTCGAAGAACTCATCGCTCAGGTAGAACCCCGGCTTCTTCGCCAGCCCCGGATACTGACCTCCAAACCAGCTCGTCCCATACGCGTTGTGGTCCATCACCACCACGTCTTTCTCCGGAACCGTCGCATCCGCCACCCGCACGTTCACCACTACCGTGCTCTTCTTGCCCCCCGCCGTCAAAGTCACCGTGATCTTCTCTGCTCCAACCCGCGCATTCGCCGGCATCCACAGATCCAGCCAGTACGATTGCGCCGTCTGCCCCGCCACCTTGTTGTCCGCCGCCGGCAACTCCGCCGCCGCCGGCAGCCCCACGGGAGCCAGCGCATCCGCGTAATAAGTCTTCGCCTTCGGCGCGTAGTGGAACCACTCCCGGAATAGCTCCGCCTCCAACCCGCCGCTCACCGCCAGCGTGTACGCCACCGGCGCCGCGCTCGACACCACCAACCGGCACGACACGTGCGCCGCCCGGGCCGTCTCCACCGTCATCGCTCGCGCCGGCGCCACCCCCGCGCCCGCGTCCGCCTTCAGCACCTGGCCGAAGGGATCCACTCTCACGTGCGCCGGCAGCACCGTCAAGTCCGCCGCCGCGCACACCGCCACCGCAGCCAACGCCATCATGGCCAGCTTCATCTCGTCTACTCCTGCATGCACCAGCGATATGTGAACAACAACAGCGCCTTCGCCGCGCTGTATAAGGTATCCAGCTCCACGTACTCGTCCGCCAGATGCGTGTTCCCGCCGCGCACCCCCCAAATCACCGCCGGCATCCCGAAGTGCTGCTGGAACACATACATGTCGCAGGGACCTTCAATCCCCGCCACCTCCGCCTCCACGCCCAGCACTTCCTTCGCGCTCGCCGCCATCTCCCGCAGCACCAGCGCCTCCGCGTCGCACGACGACCCCGGCAGCCACCGCAGCGGAAATGTCACCGACGGCTCCAGCGGGAACAACTCCTTCCGCGCCTCCACCGTCTCCTTCAGCCACGCGAAGAACTGCCCATCCACATCCTCCACGCGCTCGCCCGGCATCGCCTGCCAATAGATCTCCACCATGCACTCGTGCGCCGTCGCCATCGGCTCGCTCGTCCCCCACGGTCCCGTGTGGATCTTCAGCACTGCCACCGGCACCGGATTCTCCAGCCCCGCATACGCATAGTGCTTCGGCGCCAGCTTCGTCCGCCGCTCCGCGAACACCGGGATCTGCGACAACAGCCACGCCAACTGCAGCGCCACGCCCGCGTCCATCCCGCCCGCGAGGATCCCCGCATTCGGAACCTTCAACTTCAAATGCGCCGTCCGCCCGCCCCGCTGCGCCGGACAGATCCGCAGGAACGACGGCTCGCTCACCACCGCCGCATCGGCCAGATATCCGCGCAATCGCCCGGCCAGCGTTCCATTCACGCCGCCGAACTCTTCATCCACCACGCTCTCCACCGTCAGATCGCCTTTGAGCTGAATGCCCATCTCCGCCAGCGCCCGCGCCACCCACACATTCGTCGCGATCCCGGCTTTCATGTCGTTCGAGCCGCGCCCGTACAACCGCCCGCCTTCGATCTCCCCGCCGAACGGATCGCGCGTCCAGTTCAATGTCCCCTTCGGCACAGTGTCCACGTGCCCCGTCAGGATCAACGATCGTCCGCCGCCGCTGCCCCGCTTCTTGCCCGCCAGGTTCGGCCGTCCGCGATAGTCTCGCCCCGCGTAATACAGCGGATGCTCTTTCAGCCCCGCCACCGTGTCCAGCTCATAGAGGTCCGTCGCGAATCCGGCCTCGCGCAACAGCCCTTCACAATAGGACTGGCACGCGCCCTCGGCGCCCACCGGCGGCTTGTTCTCCGATCTCGTCCGCACCAGCGTCTTCAGAATCTCCACCAGATCTTCGCGGTGCGCATCCGCGTATTGCAGCAGCTCTTTTTCCATCATCTTGTCAACCTGCATGAGAGGCGTCTTCCTCGAAGCTCTCCATGGTTTTCGGCGCAAGCCGGAAGCCGCGGGTGTTGATCGCCAGGTACGCCACCCCCAATGCCAGCCAGCCGAACCCGGCCAGCTTCGCCTTGTTCGTCAAATTCAACCACAGGAATCCGCATACCGCCGCGCCCACCAGCGGAAACACCAGGTGCTCCACCGCCTGCCATCCCGCCCTTTGCCGCAGCCGCACGTAATAGTGCCGCACCACGCTCAGGTTCACCAGGATGAATCCCGACAGCGCCCCGAAGTTCAGCAGCTCCACAGCCAACTGAAAGCGGAACACCAGCGAACCCACCAGCGTCACCGCGGCCATCACCATCAATCCCCGCACCGGCGTCGAATGCTTCGGATCGATCGTCCCGAATACTCGCTTCGAGATCACTTCATCGCGCCCCATGCCCAGCAGCAGCCGCGACGCTCCCGCCTGCCCCGTGAGCGCGCTCGCCAGCCCCGCCACCAGCAGAACAAACGTCAGCGCCCCGAACATCCACTGCCCGCCGATGCGCGACCCGATGTCCAGAATCGCCGTATCCACCTGCGGAAAGGCCGTGTAGTCGGGCCACACCAGCGCCGCCAGGTAGACCGTCGCGATGCAGATCAGGCCCTGGGCGATGCACACCGCCACCGTCGCCCACCCGATGTCCCGCCGCGGGTTCAGCGCATCCTCGGCAAGCGTTGAAATCGCATCGAAGCCGATATACGAAAGAGTCGCCACGCCCGCGCCCAGCAGCATCGGCCCGGAGGCGAACGTCTCCGGCCGGAAAAATCCGCGCGTGTCCATCAGCCCGGCCCAGCCGTGGGCCGCCACCACGTAGCGCCCCGCCAGCGCCAGGAAGATCAGCGCGCAACCCGTCATCAGCGCCATCAGCCAGGCGCTCGCCCGCGCCGTCACCTGAATCCCGCGAAGATTCACCAGGGTGATGCTCACGGTAAATACCGCGGCCCACACCCAGTCCGGCACCGCCGGCAGCAGCCGCGCCGCGGTGAGCGCCGCATAGATCACGCTCAGCAATGGGATCAGGAAGTAGTCGAGAATCATCGCCCAGCCTGCCAGGAAGCCGACGTGTTCGTTCAAGCCCTTGCGTGCGTATGTGTAGGTGGAGCCGGCCGACGGATAGGCCGCCGCCATCTTCCCGTAACTTGCCGCCGTGAAGAACATCGCCACCATCGCCACCACATAGGCCAAAGCCGCGTGCCCGCCCGAAAGATTCTGGACGATGCCGAAGACCGGATAGGGCGCGGTGGGCGTCAGCATCACCAGCCCGTAGAGCACCAGGTCCCAGCGGGTCAGCACTCGCCGGAATCTCTTGGGCTCTTCCACCTGTCCGCTCGTTGAAGTGATGTGGGATTTCATTGCGAAGGACCGGGCGGCTCCGCCGCGAAGGCAGTGCCGCCCGGAGATCCGGAGTCTACCAGCTCAGCCGGAGCGAGAACTGGATGATCCTGGGATCGTTGGTCTGCACACTCAGGTCCTGCAATCCCGTCGTCGCGTTGGGAGCCGTGTCGATCGGGTGGTTGAAGGCGTTGAAGAAGTCCGCCGTGAAGCGCAGTTTGATCTGCTCTGTGAGAGCGAAGTTCTTGAACGCCGACATGTCGGTCGACCACGCGCCCGGCCCGAGGAAGAACGCGCGGGCGTTCCAGTTCACCGTGTCCGTGATCGACGTCTGCCGTACCGTCCCGTTGGCCAGCACCTGCGGCAGGCGGTTGTCGAACGCCGCGCCCACCGGATGCGCCAGCCTCTTGTTGCGGTCCAGCGGAACCAGCGCCTGCAGTGCCGCCTGGTCTACGTTCGTCGCCAGGGTCGGGTTGAAGTCGCCGGCCCAGTACAGCCGCTGGTTCCTGCCGCTGTACTTCAGGTCCAGCCGCTGGTCCGCCGAAAGCGACGGATTGCCGAACAGATACAGGTTGGCGCTGACGCCCGTCCAGTAGCCGCTGCGCCAGTCGCCCATGCCGGACAACTGCCAGCCGCCGATGAGCAGGTCCCAGCCCTTCGACACGTTGCCGCCGAACTTCTTGCCCTTGCCGAACGGCAGGTCGTACACCGCGTTCCAGCGCATGTGGTGCGGAGGAACGTTGGTGGAGTTCTGGTAGCCGAGCTTCAACCGGTCGTCGTAGCTCGAGTTGCTGCCGCCCAGGATCTGGATGTTCTCCGGAACCTGGAAGACGCCGTTGGTCGAGTTGATGGCGCCGCCGCCGGAGCTGAAGCCGCCCGCGTCCGAAGTCGTCAGCGAACGGGCGAAGGTGTAGAAGTACTGGAAGGCCAGCCCGTTCGAAAACCGCCGCTCGACTTCCGCCTGCAGCGAGTTCGTGTTCGCATAGCCGGTCTTGTTCGTGGCGTTGTTCACGTTCCAGTCTTTGTTCACTCGCATCAGGTCGCGGTTGCCGGGGGGCGTCGTCTTCGTCGTCTGCACCCAGTTGTACTCCGCGATCCTCGAGTTCGAGCTGAACTTCTGCTCCAGGCCGGTGGTGTGGTTGCCGATGTAGCTCAACCTCAGCGCCGTCATCTTGGCCAACTCATACTCCATCGTGAAGTGCCAGGACTGCGCCCGGCCGTCGCGCCAGTTGCGGAAGTCCATCGGCACCACGCCCTGCGCGCTCAACGGCAGCTCGACGATGCCTTCCGTCGGGATGGTCACCTTGCCGATGTAGTACGAATCGAGGGGCTTGGTCCGCATGCCGTAGCTGCCGGTGCCGTCGACGGTCGTCACCGGGTTCACGTACCGGAGGTTGAACGGCGGGTTGGTGCGGGAGGCCTGCAGAATCTGCGACAGCGGCATCGTCCAGAAGAACTCGCCGTAGCTGCCGCGCAACACAATCTTCGGATTCAGCTTGTATGCCACGCCCAGGCGCGGCCCGAAGTTGTTGTTGTCCACGGGCAGCAGCGCGCCGGGGACGCCGAGATCGTTCGCCGTCTTCCAGCTCAATCCGCGCGCCGCCCAGCTCTGCAGCACCGAGGGCGGCACGCCCTGGATGCTCTCCATCTTCGTGTTGTTCGGCGTGATCACCTGGAACACCTTGTCGAGCGTGTTCAGATCGACGTTGATCATGCGGTCGAACTTTTCCTTGTACGGAGTCCACTTGTCCCAGCGCAGGCCGAGGCTGACGGTCAGCTTCGGGCTCACCTTCCAAGTGTCTTCCGCATACAGGCCGATCTCCTTCTGCCGGAAGTAGAAGTAGCCGCGGTTGTACTGCGCCGCGTAGTAGCTGCCCAGGCCGAGCGCCATCGAGGCGAAGCCGTCGCCCGTGTAGGACCGCGACCAGTCGCTGCTGGGATCGTACTGCGATGTCCACTCATGGCCGAAGTCGTGCTCGCCCATCGCCTGCTGCAGTTCGCGGATGTTGTTCTGCTCCGTGCGGTACTGCCCGCCGAACTTGATGGTGTGCGCGCCCTTCACCCAGGTGAAGTTGGGCTGCAGGATGTAGGCCGTCAGCATCTCGTCCTTGCGGTTGTCGGCGTCGTAGGAGAAATACGTGGACCAGTCTTCGTTGTGCGCGTACATGGTGGGCCAGCCGCCTTCGCCGAAGGGATTCGGCAGGCCAAGCTTGTTCGCCCACTGCGTGTTGTCGGCCAGCGTGCCGGAGCTCTTGGGCGCCCGGTTCACCGCCAGCATGACGTCGCCGATGAACGTATTGGTGAACGTTTTGGTGTAGCGCAGGGAAGCGTTGTAGACATTGGCGTCGTTGCGGCTGGTGCCGTAACCATCCTGAATGTCTTCGCGCGGGCCGCCGTAGACGCCGCCCATCTTCTTGTATGCGCGCTGGCTGTGCGTGTAGCGGAACGTCAGCAGGTTGCGTTCGTTGAAGCTGTGGTCGCCGCGGATCGTCAGGTTGTTCATGTTCGTCCGCACCGGGTAGTAGGTGGCCAGATTCAACCCGAGATAGGGATTGGTGCTGGAAGTCGGGGCGTGCGTGACGCTCTGCATCGTCGCCAGGAACGGGCTCAGCCGGTTGGTCGGAATGATGTTGCCCACGAACGGAGTGCGGGTGCCGGCGGCCGTCGTCGACATCGGATCGTAGATGGTGTACTTGGTGTTGTTCGCGTCGGTGACGTTGCTCATGTCGCCGGCGAACATGCTGGCCGTCGGCACCATGTCTTCGTAGTAGCCTTTTTCCCGCTGCCGCAGGCCTTCATAGGCCGCGAACCAGAAGCTCTTGTTGCGGCCGTCGTAGAGTTTCGGGATCATCACCGGGCCGCCGGCGGAGACGCCGAACTCGTTGCGGGCGAGAAACGCCGCCGAGTTGCCGTCCTGCCGCTGCCGGGCGCGGAGGCCGGCGCCGTTGTTGCGGAATGTTTCGAAGGCCGCGCCGTGGAAGGCGTTGGTGCCGCTCTTGGTCACCACCGTCACCGTGGCCGGCCGCGAGTATTGCGCGCCGCTGCCGACGGTTTCGATGCGGAACTCCTGAACGGTATCGAGGCCGGGCTGCACGCGCGCCATGCCGCCGCCGAAGCGATCGACCAGCGAGACGCCGTCCAGCGTCATTTCAGCCGCGCCCACCTTCATGCCGTTGACGCGCGGGTTGCTGCCGCCTTCCACCCCCGCGGTGAGATCGAACAGAGTGGTAATCGACCTGCCGTTGAGAGGCAGTTGCTGGATGCGGACGTTGTCCTTGACGCTGCCCACTTCCGCGCTCTCCGTGTTGATGAGCGGGGAGGCGGCCGTCACTTCGACCACGGCGTCCACGCTGCCGACCGCCAATGACGGTTCGACCACGGCCGTTTGCCCGGCCACGATCGTCAGCGTGCCTTGCCATTTCTTGAAACCTGGGGCCTCCACATCCACTCTGTATTCGCCCGGTACCAGGCTTTGGAAGAGGAAGAAGCCAACGTCATTGCTGACGGACTCGCGAATCACGTTTGTCGCAACGTGCGTCAACGTGATCTTCGCGTTCGGCACGGCAGACTTGGCCGGGTCGTAGACGGAGCCACGGATGACACCGTTTCCGGATTGTGAGTAGACGGGCAGCATGACACAAATCAGCAGCGCCGCCAAGAACCAGGGAGATTTTGCGAAACCAACCATCGGGACTACCTCGTTGTTGTCTATCAGACTCAATTCCGACCCTGATCGCAGATCAGGTCGTGGGCAAGACTCTTTGCGGCGCCCATGGCGCCGATCAGGGCCGCATCCGCACCCAGCGCCGAAAGCTCGATGCGCATGGGCCACGGGATGACACGCCCCACCAACTCCTGAATCCGGTCCGTGACCAGGGCAAACAGGTCCCCGGCCAGTACAATCAGCTCCGGATCGATCACCGCGGCCAGGTCAGCCACGGCGATGCTCAACTTCTCAGCCAGTTCGTCCAACACGCGCGCCGCCACGGGATCGTTGCGGCTCATCGCTTCAGCCAACTCCGCGGCCAGATCCGCGCCGGCTACCTCGCCGGCGCCGGCCCTGGCCGAACTCACTCGCTGCAGAATCTGGTCGCTGCCGATGGCGGACTCGAGCAGGCCGCGGTCGATCGTTCCATCCGCGGCGGCCACCGCTCGGTCGAACACCATGTGGGCAATCTCGCCGGCCGCCCAATGTGTGCCCTGGTACAACTGCCCCCCGAGCACGAGGCCTGCGCCAATGCCGGTGCCCAACCGGATGAGGACGAAGTTCTGCACGCCGCCGGCGAGGCCGGCGTGCATTTCGCCCATGGCCGCCAGATTGACGTCGTTATCCACCAGCGTCTCCACGCCGAAGCGCTTGGCGACGGTTTTGCGGAGTTCCACGTTGCGCCAATGGAAGACGTTGCCCGCTTCCAGCACCGTGCCCGTGCGGGCGTCCACCCGGCCCGGCGCCGCCACCGAGATGCAGCGCAGTTTGCGCCGGCGGCCCCGGCCGCGCGAGAGCACTGTCTGCATTCCGGCGCAGAGGGTGTCGAGCACGTGCTCGGCGCCGCGGCCCGGCCGGATGGCGCAGTTTTCGGAATCCATTACATTGCCGTCGAGATCCGCCAGCCAGATTCTGACCTGGGCACTGCCGATCTCCGCCGCCACCAGGGCTCCGCCGGAGGCGTCGAACCGCAGCATCGTGGGCGGCTTGCCGCCGCGCGCGTCGGGCTCGCCGGCGCCGTCCTCCACCACGATGCTGCGCTCCATCATGTCGGCCACGAGGCTCGACACGGTGGGTTTCGTCAGTCCGCTTTGCCTCGCCAGCTCGGCCCGCGACACGGGACCGCCGGTGCGGATCATCTCCAGCAGCAGCGCCGAATTCATCTGCCGCATACCAGATGCCCGCATCCGGCCCGAGTTTGTCATTGGGGCAGCGCGTTTCATGAGAACCCGTTTGAAGCGTTCAGAGCAAAGGTTAGGTAAGTTCGTTTACTTACCGTACCTAGTTGAGTTGACCACTTACGGGGATTTGTGTCAAGGGCGAATTACAGGTTGGTAAATACTTTTAGCAGACCGGGGTGGAAGGGGGGGGCGCCTGGGGTTCGGGGTACGGCTGGATAGCGCCTCGGGCGCCTCGCCGGGGAGGGCCGGGGGGTGCTGGGAAAAGGGCTCGGGGGAATACGGGTTCGCCCGGCGTCTTCGGGAGAGAAGGGCTGGGCACTGTGGCCCCCAGACAGCGTCTCGGGGGACTACGGCTCCTCTGGCGCCCCGAGACTGCGTCTCGGGGGAATTTGGCTTTGCCCTGGGGGTCCGGGAGGACGCCGGGATGGAGGCCTGGGGTGGGGGCTATTCCTCCAGCCTCGCTTCAGCCAGGCCTTGGACCGGGACGCCGTGTGCGGCGGCGTAGGCTTTCGTCAATTTGGAGAGGCCGGCGCACCATTGGGGCAGATCCAGGCTGCGCTCTGGGGCGGCCATGAAGTCGAGGCCGGGGGTGCGGTCGGCGAAGTGGTCCTTGGTGTCGTCGAGGACGTGGAAGAACTTGCGGCCGTTGACTTCGCGGTTTTTGGGCCACTGGCTCTTTTCCCAGGCTGTGACGAGCTGGGCGTAGACGGCTTCGCCGCCCTTGGATACCGATTGGGCTTTGTTGTAGGCGGCGACGAGGTGGCCGACGGCCAGGGCGTGCTGGCCCTTGGCGGCGGCGGCGGCGGCGGCGGAGAGGTCCTTTTCGGCGCCGGCGAGCGAGGTGAAGAGCCGCCAGTGGTGGCCGGAGAAGCGGGCGAGCGCGAGCATCATTTCGAGGTTGTAGCGGTTGCGCTCGACGTTGAGCAGGGTCTCGTGGAGGGAGTGGACAAGCTGATCGTTCTGCAAGGCGAGCGAGGAGGCCTCGCCGAGATAGCCTTTGTAGCGCGCGGCGAAGCGCGGTTGAACGGCGAGCGTGGCGGGGTTGGGCAGGGCGGGCAGTTCGAGGGTGAGATCCTGGCGGCCGGTGCCGATGCCCTTGCCTTCGGAGTTGCCGTAACCGGGCTTGCGGACGCGGGTGGGGACGCGGTCCCAGGTGCGCTGCCAGGCACGGACCTGGCGCTGGAGGCTGCGGTAGTTTTCGACGAGGCCGGCGGTGTTGCCGCCGTAGTAGATGCGCATGAACTCGGCGGCCTGCTGCTCCGGAGTGGGCGAGCCGGGGTGCCAGGCCCAGGCGGCGACGGCGCTCCAGCCGAGCCAGAAGGTCTCATTGTGGAGGCCGGAGTCGCCCCAGGCGGCGCCGAAGGCCCCGATGGGATTCATCTTCATGGCGCGGGCGGTGTTGAAGGTCTGGAAGGCCGCGGTGAGGCGGCCGGCGGTGAAGACCTCTTCGAACTCGCCCATGACGACGCCGGGCGGCAGGCTCTCAATGGCGAAGTGATCCGGGAAGAGAAACTCGGCGCCCTGCATGGAGACGTAGACGAGCTGGCGCATGCCTTTGCGCTTCTCGATCTCCACGAAGCTATCGTCACCGACGACGCCATCGATCACGTCGGCGGGAATGCGTTCGAGGTCCTTGGCGAGCAGCGGGTATTCGAGCCAGGCCAACATGCGGCGGCCGCGGGCGGCGAGGTGATCGTGCGCGCGGATGGCGAAGTCAGCCCACTCGGCGCTGCGGTTGGCGGGGTTGTAGGGGCGGGTGCAGGCGGCGCCGATGCCGGCGTAGTAGTTCTCGTCGGTGGAGACGAAGAAGTAGTCGATGCCTTTGGTGGCGGCGATCAGGTCGTCGTACATCTGGAAGATGAGTTTGTAAGTGTCGGCATTGCAGGTGTCGGAGCTGTAGTTGTTGCCGTCGGCGCGGAGGTGAGCGAACTGCGGGTGCTTCAGGACGTAGGTGAGGTGGGCGGGCGACTGGACGACGGGCACGATCTGGATGTAGCGTTCGAGGCCGTAGTTGACCAGCTCCTGAAGTTCGGCGGGCGTGAACGCGCCGGGCGCGCCGATGATGGGGTTGGACGGGTAAGAGAACTTGTCTTCGAGTTCGAAGCCGATGGTGTTGATCTTGAAATGGGCGGCCCAGTCGAGGTAGCGCTTGAGGGTCTCCATGCGGTCCTGGTGGTGCTTGGTGTCCCAGTGCAGGAAGCGCAGGTTGAGGCGGGGCCAATCCTCGATCTCGCACTCGGGGAGGGTGTTTTTGGCGGCGAGCTGAAGGAGGGTTTGCACGCCATAGAAGAGGCCGGCGTCGCCGTTGCCGGTGATCTCGATGCGGCCGGGCGCGATGGTGAGCTTGTAGGCCTGAGCGGCGACTTCAGCGGGCGCGGCGGAGACGGCGCCGGGGGCGGTGCGCAGGGCGATGATGCTGGGCGAGTCCGCGGTGAAGTTGGCTTTGAGGCCGGCTTCGAGGGCACGGCGGGCGATGCCGTTGGGCGCCTGGATGCGCCAGGGCGCTGCGAGGGAGACGTCGCCGGGCTTCAGAGAGACGCGCTGCGGCGCGGGCAGGACGGAGTGGCCGCGGAGGAAGAGAGCGGTGGGCTCGGCGGCGTTCGCGGCAAGAGCGGTGAAGATGAGCAGGTGTCGCAACATGATAGGTTCCTTATTCGAACAGGCGGGTGTAGGCGGTGGCTTCGGGTTCTTCGATCTGGCGCACGTAGATTTGCGCTTTGGGATAGATCTCCCTGGCGGCGTTGGCGGGCAGGGCGGCGCCGAGCGGCGTGGCGAGATCGATGAGGACGGTGCGGCCGGCGTGGAGTGCGGCGAGGGCGGGCAAGTCGTAGTCCTTGAGGGCGCCGGGGACGAGGCCTTCGAAGACGGCGCGGTGGACCGGATTGTCGACGATGGCGCGATAGGAGGCGACCATTTCGTCGAGGATCAGATCGCGGAAGGGGACGCCGGCGGCGGCGGCGTGGAGGAGGGCGGGGGCGGCGTTGCCCTGGGCGGCGCCGTGGATGCGGGCGCGGTCGATGCCGGGCCGGGCGGCGAGGAGATGGAAGGCGCGCTGGATGTCGTAGGCGCGCTGGGCGACGAGGCTGGTATCGAGCAGGACGGAGGTCATGGCGGAGTTGTAGTCTCCGAACCAGGAGGTCCAGCCGCCGCCCTGGGTGGCGGCGAGGGGGCGGGTTTCGCCGAGCCCGCGGACGTCGATGGCGAGGACGACGGCACCGCCCCGGGCGAGGGCCTGAATCTCCGGCCACGCGGCCGCTTTGCCGCGGGCGGAGACGAAGACGACGCCGGGGCGCGGGGCGCTGGTAGAGGCGGATGTAGAGACGAGCACGGAGGGCACGACGATGCCGGGCTCGGACTCATAGAGGAACTTCTCGATGGTGAGGCCGCCACGAGTCTCGCGGCCATAGGGACGGATGGCGGGCGGCGTGGTCTCCTCGCGCCATTGAATGCGGCGGCGGACGATGTCGCGCGTGGTAGCGGCGGGGGTGTTGAGCGCGCGGGCGCGGGCGCGGTTGAGGGTAAAAACAGTTTCGCCGTTGAATGTTGTGGCGACCTGGCCGGTTTTGGTGACGGTGAGCTCTTCGACGGTGGCCGGCGGGATGGGCGGGTCGCCGGCAGGCGCGGGCTGGCCTTTGAGCCAACGGCTGAACCATTGATATGACGCGAGGCGGAGTTCGGCGGAGTAGCCGTGGCCTTCGTCCGTCTCCGTCATGGCGAACTTTTCGGGCGCGGCGGCGTAGGCCGGCTGGACAGCAGCAAAGGCGGAGCGGGCGCCCTGGATGGAGAAGAAGTCGCGGATGGCGGAGAGCATCATGTAGGGCTTGGGGGCGAAGGCGCGGATGAAATCGGCGTGTTCGAAGCCGTTGGCGAGGAAGCCGGGGATGCACTGCTCGGCGTCCTGGGGGCCGATGGTATCGAGGAGTCGCTGCCAGGAGGTGATGAAGCAGGAAGGGGCGGCGACGTGGATACGGGGATCGAGCGCGCCGAGGTAGGCGGTGTGGGTGCCGCCGCCGGAGTTGCCGGTGAGGCCGATGCGGGACTTGTCGACTTCGGGGCGGGAGAGGAGGTAATCGAGCGCGCGGGTGGCATCCCAGATGGTGTAGCGGGCGAGGGAGTCTCCGACGGCGAGGCACTGAATGCCCATGATGGTGTGTTCGGTGGTGGAAGGCGCGACCTTGGAGTTCTGGAGGGCTTCGTCCCAGTGCTGAATGCGTTCGCCCTGGCCGTTCTGATCCCAGGTGAGGGCGACGTAGCCGCGGCGGGCGAAGGTGGCGAGGATCTGCTGCCAGACGGGGTAGGCCTTGGCGCCGGGCTCATGGCCGATGGGGAAGAGGATGGCGGGATAGGGGGCGGCGCCGGTGGTGGGGAGGTAGAGATTGGCGGTGACGTGGAAGCCGGGCTGGCTTTCGAAGACGATTTTCTCGACGCGATAGCCGTCGCGCTGGAGGGTGCCGGTGACGCGGGCGTTGAGTGGCGTGCGTTCGGGCAGGCCGCCGAGGCCTTTGAGGAAGGCGGCGCGGAACTCCTCAGGGGAGGCGGGCGTGGCGCGGTGGCGCTGGCGGACCTGCTGCTTGAGGTAGTTGGGCAGCATGTCGCGGAGGGCGCGGCCGTCGGTCTGATTGGAGAGGAAGTCGAGGGCCGGCTCCTGCGCGAAGGCGGCGGAGAGGAGCAGGGGGCAGAGGGCGGCGGCGAGTTTCATGGGCGGGTCCTTCGGATAATTTTGGCGGCGATGCCGGAGCGGAAAGGCGGCGGCTTGAGTTCGAGGCCGTAGCCGAAGTGATTGGAGGAGCGGACGCGGCCCTGGTCCTCACGAACGATTTTACCGGTAGCGGTGTCCCACCACTGGATGGCGTATTCGCCGTCGGCGAGGCCGGTGAAGTTGAGAGTGGCGGCGGGCTGAGCGGGGCCGGTTTCAGGCTTGCCATCGACGATGCGGAAGGCGAGGGGATCGTGGAGCCAGAGGAGCGCGCGGTCGGAAGCAACGAGGCCGTGGAGTTGGAGGGTGACGGGGAGCGAGGGGCGCGAGAGGCCGGGGCGGCGCCAGGAGCGCGCCGGGAGGTCTTCGCCATCGAGGAAGGCGGCGAGAGGCTGGTAGTGGTAGTAGAGATCGAGCGGCTCGATGTAGTTGTGCCACCACCAGTAGAGGCCGGTACCGGCGGCGCCGGAGAGGGCGGAGGCCCAGATGGTGTCGTGAAAGTGGCGGCCTTCGGGATCGAGCTTGGCGGCGAGGGCGGGATCTTCGACGCCCTGCTCGCCGAAGAAGTAGGGCTTCGAGAAGGAGCTCATGAGGTGGTCGGAGTCCTGGAGGGTGTATTGCGCGGCGTCGTAGGGGAGGTCCCAGTAGGAGTGGCCCTGGGCGATGTCGATGTCGGAGATGGCGAACATGAGGGGGTCGCGCCAGGAGGTGGTGATGAGGTGGCGCCAGGGGTCGATGGATTTGAGATAGGCGGCCATTTCGCGATGCCAGGCGGCGTTGGCGGCGGGGTCGAAGCCCTCGTTGTTGTCGACCTCGTTCCAGAGTTCCCAGGCGGCGAGTTGAGCAGACCAGCCCCAGCGGGCGACGGAGTAGCGGAGGCGGCGGCGGACGAGCTCGCGGGCCTTTTCGTTGGTGAAGTACTCCTGGGGCGTGCGGCAGGGTCCGCCGTTGGCGGCGTTGTAGGGATTGCGGGGCCAGCGGTGCTTCTGGCTGGTCTGCCACCAGACTGTCATCTCGAAGGCGAGCTGGTAGTAGATGCCGTGGCGGGCGGATTCGCGATCGACTTCGTCGAGGCGCCAGGCGGAGGCGAGGTCATAGCGGCCGAGGCCGGTGGCCTGGGTTTCGAGAGGGAAGCCGGCGAAGCTGGAGTTACCGGGGGCGGCGACGATGGAAGGGTCCTGGGGGACGTAGTATTCCTGCCAGAGGCGGACGTAGTTGGCGCGGCCCTGGGCGAGCTTGGGAAGGATGCGCGAGTAGTAGTAGGTGCCCTCCCGGTTCTGGTACATGCAGAGGTTTTCCCCGATGGGGAAGAAGGGCCGGCCGGAGGAGTGTTCGAGATAGGCGGGATTGCGAGGACTGCGGCGGATGTAGCCGGGGTTTGCCGATTCGGCGATGGTGACGGTGAGGGGATCGGAGTGGCCCTCCCGGCCATCGATGGTCCAGACGGCAGAGACGCGATGGGGGCCGGCTTCGGGACTGGAGAAACGCAGGCGCCAGCCGGGCTGGCCCTGGGGGGCGAGCTGTTCGACGCGCTGAATGCCCTGGGCCGCGGGGTTCTGGAGCGAGCGGGTGAAGTGCTGGTACCAGAAGGCGGGGACGCGGAGGGATTTGCCGGAGGGGAGGGTGATGGTGGCGTCGACGCGGGCGGTATTGGGATCGAAAGGATTGGCGGCTACGGGGGCTGGAATGGAGAGTTCGACCAACTCATAGCGGCCGGCGGGCGGCGAGAGAAGTTGCAGGGCGGCGAGGGCGACGAGCATTGGTTTGTAAGCCGACTTTCCTAACTGGGGATTAGAGCATACCTGAGAGCGAATCGCAATACGGACTTCAGGTGATAGGGGCGGGTCTGCTATTCTGGCGTCGCCATGGTGCCGCTTTTGCTGGTGATGCTGAGTATGGCGGGGACGCCGTTTGAAGACCGGGTTTTTCGGAGCAAAGTGTTCGGGCAGGAGAGGCACTACCGGCTATTTCTGCCGGCGGATTACGCGACGAGCGGGCAGCGGTACCCGGTGATCTACTATTTCCACGGGCACAGCGACCGCTACACGCTGGAGCGCTACGACGAAGGCAAGGACACCGTGCCGAAGATAGCGAAGTTTGTGGCGGAGCATCCGGTGATAGTGGTGGCGGTGGACGGGTATGTGGCGGAGCACTACACGGGGTTTTACGGGGGTGCGCCCTATGACGTGATGGCGGACGGCGGGGCGTACGATTTCGGGGTTTATTTCCAGGAATTAGTGGCGCATATCGACGGAACACTGCGGACGATGACGGGGCGGCGGTACCGGGCGACGTCGGGGCTGAGCATGGGCGGGTTTATGAGCCTGTATCTGAGCGCGCGGTATCCGGAGCTGATTGGGAGCGCGTCGGCGTTCAATCCGGGGCCGGAGTTCTACATTGGCGCGAAGGGGGAGAGGGTGCTGTGGCGGCCGAAGGACCATGTGGCGAGCCACAAGCAGACGATGGTGCGGCTGATCCGGGCGAGCGGAGATTACATCAGCCAGTATCACGAAGAGACGCGGATGGCGTATGCGCGGGCGGCGGCGGTGGATTTCGAGTTCCGGCAGGATGAATATCACCGGCACTGGGCGACATCGATTGGCGAGACGTTCGCATTTCACGAGCGGGGGTTCAGGAATCCGAAGCTGGGGAATACGCCGGAGTCGTTCGACTACGACAGTGCGTACCGGAAGTTTGGGGCGTGGGGCTGGGAGTTTGAAGCGGTGGGCGGCGGGGCCGGGTACACGGTGCTGCGGGGTGTGGGGCAAGGCGGGTTGCGGGTGGAGACGCGGCGGTATGCGCCGGATGGCGGGGCGGTGGCGGGGCGGACGGTGCGGGTGTTGACGCCGGGGTTGTACAAGGCCGGGGCGCAGTACACGGTGCTGGATGCGCCGTTGAATGGCGGCCAAGTTCAGCGGACTGTCGTGTCCGCGGGCGCGGATGGACGGCTGCGGTTTGAAGTGGAAGGCAGCGGGCGGCAGGTTTCGATTCACGGGCCGGGAGCGGGCGGGCAGGCTCCGGTGGTGCTGCCGATGGGGCGCGGAGATGCGCTGCGAGTGATGCCGGGCGTGGAAGTGGCGCTGCCGGTGCGGATCTACAATCCGCGGCTGGAGGCGATGAAGAACGTCACCGTGGAGGTGTCGAGCGCGTATCCGATTGTGTCGCTAGTGGAGACAAAGACGCGGGTGGACGAGATTCCGGCGGGGGGATTTGTGGATTTGTCGAAGGTATTCCGGGCTCGATTCACGGCCGGGAGCGGGGATTATTGGCCGGCCCGGATTACGGTGCAGGTGAGCGGGGTGGCGGAAGATGTGGATGTGCTGGTGGCTCCGGACGGGATGACGGCGCCTGTGGCGATGGAGATTCTGGACGGACGGACGGTCACCTTCAAGGTGTTCCGGCAGAAGGGGAACCAGGGCGGGGGCTCGGCGATCGAGCGGACGGTGACGGAAGGCAAGGGGAACGGCAACGGCGTGCTGGAACCGGGCGAAGAGGCGACGATCTGGGTGCAGACGACGCAGGGGATGGATCCATTCGACAAGGGGACATGGCACCGGGCGCGGGTGTACACGCCGGCGACTTGGCTGGAAGAGGCGCAGCGGCTGGAGGAGCAGAAGGGTCTGGAGTGGACGAGCGCGAAGGAGTTGACGAGCGTGGTGCGCGTGAGGGCGGACGCGGCGCCGGGGAGCGAGGCGGAGGCGGTGCTGTGGAGCGAGAGCTGGTCGTACCACTTTACGCCGGATGTGCGGTATGGGGTGGAGCCGTTGTATCAGGCGTACCAGTTGCACCGCGGGGAGGCGCACAAGGTGGTGCTGCGGTTGGGGCGGTGAGGGGCCCCCTCCGGGGGGACGCCTCACGGCATTCACGGTGGCCCCGAGGCTGAGGCCTCGGGGGAACACGGCATTCACGGTGGCCCCGAGGCGTCAGCCCATATGCGCTAACTTAATTGTATTGACCGCCAATTTTTCCGGCACTATCCTAAGGTATGAATACACGAGAGGTGTTCGAGTATCAGTGGCCTTATCTCCTTAGCTTGCTGCCGCCCCTTGAGGCG
>JARKQJ010000265.1 GCA_029973955.1 Paludibaculum sp.
CTGGCCCCCGCCGCCCGCCAGCAGTTCGTCCAACTCCTCAGCGAGATCGCTGATTCCGCCGAAGCCCACGAGGCCTCGCTCCGCGGCCGTCCGGAACCCTGCTCTTCCTCTTCTTCCAAGGAGTAACAATCATGAATCCCCTTCGCCGATGGCCGTCTCTCCTCTTCACCCTCGCCCTCGCCGCACTCCTCCTCGCCGGCTGTAAGTCCCAGCCCGCCCCGGCCATGCCCACAGGACCGGCCGAGGTCGCCGTGGTCACCATCCAATCCGGCCCCCAGCTCCTGAACACCCAGCTCCCCGGACGCACCGCCGCCCACCTCACCGCCGAAATCCGGCCCCAGGTCAACGGCATCATCCAGAGCCGCCTCTTCGCCGAAGGCTCCTTCGTCCACGCCGGCGATATCCTCTACAAGATCGACCCCCGGCCCTATGAGGCAGTGCTCAACCAGGCTCAGGCCGACCTCGGCACCTCCGAAGCCAATCTCACCACCGCCGAGGCCAACATCCCCGCCCTCAAGCTCCGCGTGGAACGCTACCGCGACCTCGTCGCCATCCACGCCATCGGACAGCAGGACTACGACGACGCCCGTGCCGCCCTCGTCCAGGCCGAGGCCACCGTCACCGCCCGCAAGGCCGCCATCGGCGCCTCCCGCGCCGCCATCGAAACCGCCAAAATCAACCTCGGCTTCACCCCCTTGCGCGCCCCCATCTCCGGCCGCATCGGCAAGTCCAGCGTCACCGTCGGCGCTCTCGCCAGCGCCTACCAGGGCGTCGCCCTCGCCACCATCCAGCAGATCGACCCCATCTTCGTCGACGTCGTCCAGTCCAACGCCGACCTCCTCCGCCTTCGCTCCAGCCTCGAATCCGGCCGCCTCAAGCACGATGGCGCCCAGAATAAAGTCAAACTCATCCTCGAAGACGGCTCCACCTACCCCATCACCGGAACCATCCAGTTCCGCGACTTCTCCGTCGAACCCTCCACCGGCGCCGTCACACTCCGCATGGTCTTTGCCAACCCCCGCGAGGTCCTCCTCCCCGGCATGTTCGTTCGCGCCGTCGTCGAAGAAGGCGTCCGCCAGAACGCCATCCTCGTCCCGCAGGAAGCCGTCAACCGCGACCCCAAAGGCACCCCTTACGCCTGGGTCGTCGGAGCCGATAACAAGATCGAGCGCCGCACCCTCGAACTCGAACGCGCCCTCGGCAACCAGTGGCTCGTCTTGAGCGGCCTCGCCGCCGGTGATCGCGTCGTCGTCGAAGGCGGCCAGCGCGTCCGCGCCGGCGTCCCCGTGCGCCCCGTCCCCGCCAAAGCGGCCCCGGATCAAGCCACCCAGAATCCGGCCGCGCCCGCCCCCACGAAAGCTGGTGGCCATGTCTAGGTTCTTCCTCGACCGCCCCATCTTCGCCTGGGTCATCGCCATCGGCATCATGGTCCTCGGCTGCCTCGCCATCTACCAGTTGCCCGTCTCGCAGTACCCGCCCATCGCGCCGCCGTCCATCTCCATCACCGCTGTCTACCCCGGCGCCTCCGCTGAAACGGTGGAAAACACCATCACGCAGGTCATCGAGCAGAAGATGACCGGCTTCGACAGCCTCCTCTACATGTCCGCCACCAGCGACTCCTCCGGCGCCGCCCGCATCGAGCTCACCTTCCGCCCCGGCACCGATCCCGACCTCGTCTGGGCGCAGGTGCAGAACAAGCTCCAGCTCGCCACCGCATCCCTCCCCGAGGTCGTCCAGCGCTACGGCCTCACCGTCTCCAAATCCACCCGCAACTACCTCATCATCGTCGGCCTCGTCTCCACCGACGGCAGCATGGACGGCATCGACCTCCGCGACTACGCCAGTTCCAACCTCGAAAAGGTCCTCGCCCGCGTCCCCGGCGTCGGTGAAGTCATGGTCTTCGGCGGCCAGTATGCCATGCGCGTCTGGCTCAACCCCGATCGCCTCACTGACTACCAGATGACCGTCGCCGACGTCACCTCCGCCCTCTCCGCCTATAACGTCCAGGTCTCCGCCGGCCAGTTCGGCGGCCTCCCCGCCGCACCCGGCCAGCGCCTCAACGCCGCCATCATCGTCCAGGACCTCCTCAAAACCCCGGAGGAGTTCGCCGCCATCCCCGTCCGCACCAATCCCGACGGCTCCGTCGTCCGCGTCCGCGATATCGGCCGCGTCGAACTCGGCATCGACTCCTACGACATCACCTCCTTCTACAACGGCATGCCCTCCTCCGGCCTCGCCATCCGCCAGGTCGCCGGCGCCAACGCCCTCCAGACCGCCAAAGCCATCCGCGCCAAGGTTCAGGAGATGCAGCCCTACTTCCCCCACGGGCTCAAAATCGTCTACCCCTTCGACACCACGCCCTTCACCAGCGTCGCCATTGACGAGGTCGTCAAAACCCTCTTCGAAGCCGTCTTCCTCGTCTTCCTCATCATGTGGCTCTTCATGGGCAACATCCGCGCCACCCTCATCCCCACCATCGCCGTCCCTGTCGTCCTCCTCGGCACCTTCGCCATCCTCGGCGCTTTCGGCTACTCCATCAACATGCTCACCATGTTCGCCATGGTCCTCGCCATCGGCCTCCTCGTCGACGATGCCATCGTCGTCGTCGAAAACGTCGAACGCATCATGAGCGAGGAAGGCCTCTCCCCGCGCGAGGCCACCGCCAAGTCCATGGACCAGATCACCAGCGCCCTCATCGGCATCGCCCTTGTCCTCTCCGCCGTCTTCGGCCCCATGGCCTTCTTCTCCGGCTCCACCGGCGTCATCTACCGCCAGTTCTCCGTCACCATCATCGCCTCCATGCTCCTCTCGGTCGTCGTGGCCTTGATCCTCACCCCCGTCCTCTGCGCCCAGTTCCTCAAGCCTGTCGCCGCCGGCCACTCCACCGCCGAGGGCGCCGTCTTCTTCGTCCGCCCCTTCCTCCGCTGGTTTGAACGTTCCTTCGAGTGGTTCCGCCTCCGCTACGTCGCCCTCGTCGGCCATTCCATCGCGAAGAAACTCCGCTACGTCGTCGTCTACGTCGTCATCGTCGCCGCCGTCGGCGCCCTCTATCTCCGCCTCCCCACCGGCTTCCTCCCCGACGAGGACCAGGGCTCCATCATGACCATGATCTCCCTGCCCGTCGGCGCCACCTCCGAACAGACCCTCAACGTCGCCAAACAGGTTCAGGACTATTACATGAAGCAGGAGCCCGAGGCCGTCGAATCCGCCATGGCCATCATCGGCACCGGCTTTGCCGGCACCGCCCAGAACCAGGGCATGGTCTTCGTCCGCCTCAAGGATTGGGAACTCCGCACCCGCGCCGATCTCTCCGCCCAGGCCGTCGCCGGCCGTACCATCGGCGCCTTCGCCGCTACCCGCGGCGCCACCGTCCTCGCCTTCCCCCCGCCCTCCGTCATCGAACTCGGCCTCGTCACCGGCTTCGACGCCCAACTCGTCGACTTCGGCAACCTCGGCCATGAAGGCCTCACCGCCGCCCGCAACCAGCTCCTCATGCTTGCCTCGCAGGACCACCGCCTCGTTCGCGTCCGCCCCAACGGCCTCGAGGACGTCCCCCAATACCGCGTCGATGTCGATTGGCAAAAGGCCGGCGCCATGGGTGTCCCCCTCTCCTCCATCAATAGCAACCTCTCCGCCCTCTTCGGCAGCAATTACGTCAACAACTTCATCCAGGGCGGCCGCGTCAAGCGCGTCTTCGCCCAGGCCGACGCGCCCTACCGTATGCTCCCCGGAGACCTCGACCGCGTCTACGTCCGCAATACCTCCGGCCGCATGGTCCCCTACTCCGCCTTCGCCACCGGCCGCTGGACCTCCGGCTCCCCTCGCCTCGAACGCTTCAATGGATTCCCCTCCATGAACATCCAGGGCGAACCCGCCCCCGGCCACTCCTCCGGCGAAGCCATGCAGGCCATGGAAGAACTCGTCGCCAAACTCCCCGGCGGCGTCCGCCTCGATTGGACCGGCATCAGCTACCAGGAGCGCATGGCCACCTCCCAGGGACCCATCCTCTACGCCTTCTCCATCCTCGTCATCTTCCTCTGCGTCGCCGCTCTCTATGAGAGCTGGACCATCCCCTTCGTCAACCTCCTCATGCTCCCCCTCGGCGTCTTCGGAGCCCTCCTCGCCAATACGATCCGCGGCCTCCCCAATGACGTCTACTTCCAGATCGGCTTCCTCACCACTCTCGGCCTCTCCACCAAGAACGCCATCCTCATCATCCAGTTCATCCAGGCTCAGATGCATCAGGGCGAAGGCCTCATCGAGGCGACCCTCAGCGCCGTCCGCATCCGCTTCCGCCCTGTCATGATGACCTCGCTGGCCTTCTTCTTCGGAACCCTCCCCCTCGCCCTCGCCCACGGCGCCGGCGCAGGCGCCATGCGCCACATCGGCACCGCCGTCACCGGCGGCATGATCTCCGCCACCTTCATCGATCTCATCTTCATCCCCATGTTCTTCGTCCTCGTCTCGCAGTGGTTCTCCAAGAAGAAGCCGCTCCCTCCACTCACGCCCGCCACGCCAGCCCCGGAGGCTCGCTAACATGAACCGTCTCCTCGCCGCACTCCTCGCTGCGTTGCTTCTGCTCGCCGCCTGCGCGCCCAAAAAGCAGAAGTACTCGCAACCCACACCCCCGGTCCCGCAGGCCTGGACCACCGGCGGCGTGCCCGCCGCCGCCGCCGCGGACCCCGCCCCTTCTGACCTTCCCTGGAAGGAGTTCTACGCCGACGACAGGCTCCGCCAGGTCATCGCCCTCGCCATCGAAAACAACCGCGACCTCCGCCTCGCCGCCCTCAACGTCCAGCTCTACGAAGCCCAATACCGGCTCCAGCGCTCCGCGCAATTCCCCACCGTCGGCGCCGGCGCCTCGGCCGACTCCTACTACATCCCCGCCGACACCACCAAGGACGGCCACTCCTCCATCTACTTCAACCTCCGCGCCGGCCTCCAGGTCTCCTCCTGGGAACTCGACCTCTTCGGCCGCGTCCGCAGCCTCAAGGAGCGCGCCCTCCAGCAATACCTCGCCACCCAGCAGGGCCGCACCTCCACCCAGATGGCCCTCATCTCCTCCGTCGCCGCGTCCTACCTCACCCTCGCCGCCGACCACGAGAGCCTCAAGCTCGCTCAGGCCACCCTCAACGTCCGCCAGTCCAGCTTCGACCTCATCCGCCGCTCCCGCGACATCGGCCTCAAAACCGATCTCGATGTCTCCCAGGCCCGCAGCCTCGTCGAAGCCTCCAACGTCGAGGTCGTCCGCTACACCGGCCAGATTACCCTCGACGAAAACGCCCTCAATCAGCTCGTCGGCGCCCAGATCCCGGCTCAACTCCTCCCCGACACCCTCTCCCCCATGGACTCGCTCAAGGACGTCTCCGCCGGCCTCTCCTCCGACATCCTCCTCCGCCGCCCCGACATCCTCGCCGCCGAGCACCAGTTGCGCTCCAACTACGCCAATATCGCCGCCGCCCGCGCCGCTTATTTCCCGCGCATCCTCCTCACCGGCAGCGGCGGCTTCACCTCCACCGCTCTCGACGAGCTCTTCTCCTTCCGCGCCCTCACCTGGCAGTTCGCCCCGCAGGTCTCCGTCCCCATCTTCGACGCCGGCGCCCGCGACGCCAACTACAAAATCGCCCAGGTCCAGCGCGACGCCGCCATCGCCCAATACGACCAGGCCATCCAGGCCGCCTTCCGCGAAACCAGCGACGCCCTTACCCTCCGCGCCCGCCTCCTCGAGCGCGAACAGGCCCAGGCCGCCCTCGTCGCCACCCTCGACGAAACCCGCCGCCTCACCGAAGCCCGCTTCAAAGCCGGCATCGACAACTACTTCAGCGTCCTCGACGCCCAGCGCACCCTCTACAACGGCCAGCAGTCCCTCATCGACACCCGCCTGGCCCGCCTCGCCAATCGCGTCACCCTCTACAAAGTCCTAGGCGGCGGCGCCAACTAATCCCTCACCGGGGCAGGCCGCCAGGCCTGCCCCCCACCGCCCCACCCGCAACACCCCACGAAACAAAACACATCAACGGGAACCGCCCGGAAGCGGGCCAA
>JARKQJ010000270.1 GCA_029973955.1 Paludibaculum sp.
ACCCTGTCCAGAGATTTAAACCGGACAGCAGTGGCGAAGGCGCAGGATGACAGAATTATATAAATGAAAACATATACATAGATCGTCATTCTGCGCTTTAGGCGCAGGATCTCGGGACGAGAACGCGAGCCGTTGGTATCAGGCTCCCCTCACTCCTCCAGCCCCCGGCATGCTGCCCTGACCAGCCACTCGATCTGCGCTTCCAGGGCCGTCAGCGGGACCGCCACCAGGCGCTCTTCCAGGCCTAGCGTGACGATGCCGTGGACGGCGGCGAAGAGGGTGCGGGCGGCTAGGGTTTGTTGGGCTTCATCCATGGTGGGGACGAGGAGGGTGAGGGGTTCGGCGACGTGGCGGAAGAGGCGGAGCTGGTCGTCGGCGGCCCAGGCGGGGAGGGCGGTGCCTTCGGCGAGGCGGAGTTCGAACAGGGTGCGCCAGAGCCTCAGGTTGCCCTTGGCGAAATGCAGGTAGGCGTGGGCGATGGCGACGAGGCGGTTCACCGCGTCGGCCTTGGATTCGAGCGGCAGCGCGTCGGAGGCGGCGGTCAGCGCCTCGCCGAGGCGGCCGAGGGTGCGCGAGGAGACGCGGAGCGCCAGCTCGTCGAGGTCGGCGACGATGTTGTAGAGGCCGCCGAGCGCGATGCCGATGTCGGAGGCGAGGTCGCGTGCCTTGAGGCTGGCAATGCCCCCCTCGGCGATGCGGCGCTCGGCGGCGTCGGTGAGGGCGGCAAGCTGCGCCTGGCGCCGTTCGGAGAGGGGGGCATTCATCCGTCTTCACCTTGAAATCGCGAGGCGTGAACATCGTTCATTTCAGTCTTGAACAATGTTCATTCTTCCGCTATATCCATCTTATGAACAATGTTCATAGCACGGAGGCGGGGTGAGGTGAAGGGCTTGGCGGTGGAGCTTTTCCATCGTCATTTGCGTTTCACCTGCCGATCCGCTTCCCTGTTCCCACGGCCGTATCGCCCCCAAGGCCCTCTCGGGAGGTTCCATGACCAAGCCGCTCCTCATCCAGCGCCGTTTCGGGCCGCTGTTCCTGGTGCAGTTCTTTTCGGCCTTCAACGACAATTTCC
>JARKQJ010000276.1 GCA_029973955.1 Paludibaculum sp.
TGAAATGGTGCGGTAAGAGCGCACCGCGTTCCGGGCAACTGGAATGGCAGGGAAAACCCCACGTGGAGCAAGACCAAATAGGGGAGGAGGAGCGGCCCGCTCCGTTACAACTTCCGGGTAGGTTGCTTGAGCCTGTCAGCAATGGCGGGCCTAGAGGAATGACTGCCGCCCGGCCGCAAGGCTGGGACCAGAAACCGGCTTACAGTCCGGCGAACTCCAATTGACGCCCCGCCGAAGACTCCGCCAGCGTATCAGTTCGGGCTTCAGGCCGGTGGTTCCCGGCAATAGAATCAGGGTAAGGTTGAAACCCAAGACTATTGCTGCCGGTCCTGCACCAGCGAGACGATGGTCCCCGAGACTTCCTTGATGGAGCGAGTGCCGATGATGCTCCAGATATCGGCGCTCGGGTAGTACTGGCGCAGCATATCCATCTCCGCGTGGTAAGCCGCCAGACGTTTCTCGAGAGCCTCCGGTTTCTCCTTACCCTCCATACGCTTCCGGACAATATCGTCGGGCACGTTGAGCTGGATGACCACTGGCGCCGGCAGGTTCAGCTCCTTCACGAGAGCACCCAGGTAGTCCGCCTCCGCGCGGGTGGAGGGGTACCCGTCCAGGACAAACCCCTTGGAGGCATCCGCCGCCTGGATGCGCGCTTTCAGTTCCAGATTGAGCTTTGCCCCGGCCTTAGCGCGCAGATCCTCAACGCCGATGACCGGCAACCCGAACTTCCGGTTGAGGAACTGCGCCTGGGTCGTTTTGCCGCTGCCGGGCGGTCCGATGAGGACCACCACCAGCGGTTTGACGGCCTCCTGGGCCATCAGAGAAGCGGCACACGCGGAAATCAGGAACAGGCGGCGTAGCATAGTCCTTTCTCCTTCTCAGAGCCGGCGGATTCAACGGCGCGCCCATTGGCGGCCAGGTGCTGTAAGATCAGGGCAACTGCTTCCAGGTCCTCGGTAGATGCTTTCTCGGCTATTGTTTCAATCGTTTGTGGAATATTTCTCAAGTTTTGGATGATACGTTTTTGGAGATCGAGAACAGTGGCCGCCGCCTTCTTCCCCGCCTCGACCCCGGGCTGGTGGTAGGCGTTGATGCGCACCAGGGTGGCATAGAAACCGACCGCGCGTTCAAACAGCGCGATAAGGGCGCCGACGGTACGGGCGTCCACCCGGTTCACTGTGAGAGTAATGGAGTGGCGGCCGTTGCCGGATAGGGCTTCGCGCGTGCCCAGAAGGAAGCCGTCGAGGTAATCGCCTGTGCGGACGCCGGGCTCGAGTTCCAGCGGGTCCCCGCCGTCCTGCAAAACGCGGACGAAGGTGACGAAGAAGTTATCGACGCCGTCCCGGAGCTGCTGGACGTAGGCGTGCTGGTCAGTGGAGCCCTTGTTGCCGTAGACGGCGATGCCCTGATCGACGCGCTGGCCGTCGACATCCAGGCGCTTGCCGAGCGACTCCATGATGAGCTGCTGAAGGTAGCGGCTGAGCAGGAGCAGGCGATCCTTGTATGGCAAAACTACCATATCCTTCAATCCCTTACCACCTGTTCCTTCATGCCACATCAGAGCTAACAGGGCGGCGGGATTTTGAGCGGTGACCCGGGAGCGGGTAGCCTCGTCCATGGCCGCGGCGCCGGCCAGCAGGCCGTCGATGTCCAGGCCCTGGAGGGCGGCGGCCAGCAGGCCGACGGCGGAGAGTTCCGACGTCCGGCCGCCCACCCAATCGAACATGGGGAACTGGGCCAGCCAACCGGCGGAGTACTTGTGCAGCCGGGAGCCGGGCATGGTGATGGCGACGGCGCGGGAGGCGAAGTCGACACCGGCGCGCGCGAAAGCGGCCTCTGCCAGCTTCATGCCATTGTAGGTTTCGGGCGTGCCGCCGGACTTGGAGATCACCAGCACCAGGGTCTTCTCGAGCTTGCCTTCCAGACCGGAGAGGACGCGGGCGATGCCGTCCGGATCGGTGTTGTCGAAGAAGTGGACCCGCATCTTATCGGTGGCGGGGTGACCGAGAGCATCGGCGACGAACATGGGGCCGAGGGCGGAACCGCCGATGCCGATGGAGAGCACGTCAGTAAACTTCCCTTCTCCATGGACTTTGGCGGCGAAGGTTTTGATGGCGGACAGCGTGGATTCGATCTCGGCGGTGAGTTCCGGCTGGGGGGCGAGCTTGGGGGTGCGCAGCCAGTAGTGGCCCACCATGCGGTTCTCGTCAGGATTGGCGATCGCGCCGGCTTCCAGCTCTGCCATGGCGGCGTAGGCCTGCTGAATGGAAGGTTCCATCGCGGCTAGCCACTCCGGGGTGAAATTCATCCGGGAGATATCGAGCGAGAGCTCCACGGACGGGACACGGCAGAGGTACTGAAGATAACGCAGATAAGAAGACATAGGTTAGTTCCAGAATACATTCCTACCATGCGCATTGGGATAATGGTGCCATGCGATTGCTTTGGGCTTCGGCCCTTACCTTAACCCTGCTGGCGGCGGGCGAGAAATGGACGGTGGACGACCTCCTGCTACAGGAGACGGCCGGTTCACTGAACCTTTCACGCGACGGGCGGCTGGCTGTCTACACTAAATCCCGCATTGATAAAGAGAAGGGCGAGTCGATCTCGCACCTCTATTTGAAGCGCCTGGCCGAGACCGAAGAGGTCCAGTTGACGCGCGGACAGGACTCCGAGTCGAGTCCGAAGTTCTCCCCCGACGGCAAGAAGATTGCATTTCTGACCTCGCGCAAACCGGCCACGGCCGGGGCGAACGGCGCCGGGCAACCTCCCAGTGGCGGCGGTATGCAGGTGTGGCTGATGAACGTGGCCGGTGGCGAGCCGTGGGCCGCCACCAGGATGGAGCGCGGTGTCCGCGACTTTGAGTGGCTGGACAACGACACCCTGCTGCTGGCCGCCAGCGAAGACTCCTCGCTCTTCGACCAGAAGTTGAAGGACGGGAAGGACACCTCTGAGGTAGTGGACGACGAGAAGCACGCCGCGCCGGTGCGGCTGTTCAGGTTCGACCTCAAGGGTTCCAAGGCGACCCGGTTCACGCAGAACACAGACCGCATCACCAGCGTCACCGCCTCGCCCGACGGCAAGTGGGCGATCACCATTCACAACCGGAGCCTGCTCGAGATCTACAACCAGAAGATCAAGCCGGCGACCTTCCTGCATGACCTCACCACCGGCAAGAGCGTGGAACTCTTCGCCGGCGACAAGCTCTACCCGCGCGGCTTCCAATGGACCGGCGACTCCAAGGGCTTCTACTTCTCCGCCCCTTACACCACGCATCCGTACCTGTTCAACGCCTCCGTGAGCCGCATGTACTACTACGACGTGGCCGCGTCCAAGCGCATTGATGTGGACCTGGCCTGGGAGAACGGACTGAGCTTCGGCTGGAGCGTGACGCCGGACGGCTTCGTGGCGCTGATGGCCAATGGGGCCCGGAACAAGGTGGCGCGCTACACCCGCCAGGGCGACACTTGGACGCGGGCGTGGATCGAAGCCGACGGCGTGCAAACCGTGAAGGTGAGCGACGACGGCAAACAGATCGTCTACACGCACTCCACCGCCTCCTCGCCGGCGAAGTGGATGCTGGCCGGACTGGATGGCGCGAAGTTTACGGACGCCAAGCCGTTCGTCGAAACCAACAAGGGCTTCCTCAAGAAGCCGATCGCCAAGACCGAGGTGATCACCTGGAAGGGTGCGCTGGACGATCAGATCGAGGGCATCCTCTACTACCCGAACAACTACCAGGCGGGGAAGAAGTACCCGCTGGTGGTGATGATCCACGGCGGGCCGTTCGGCCACGACTCCGACAGCTTCAGCGAGCGCTGGGCTTATCCGCACCAGCTCTACACGCAGCGCGGGGCGTTCATTCTGAAGCCGAACTACCACGGGAGTTCGAACTACGGGCTGAAGTTCGGCGAGTCGATCTCGGGCGGCAAGTACAACGACCTGGAGTGGATCGACGTGGAAAAGGGCGTGGATTCGCTCATCGCCAAGGGCCTGGTGGACCCGCAGATGCTGGGCGTGCTGGGCTGGTCCAACGGGTCGATCATTACGATTGAGCTGACGACGCGGACGACGCGCTACAAGGTGGCCGGCGCGGGCGCGGGCAACGTGAACTGGTCCAGCGACTGGGGCAATGCCGTCTTCGGCGACAGCTTCGAGCAGTACTACCTGGGCAAGCGGCCGATGGACGACCCGCAGCTCTACATCAGGAAGTCGCCCTTGTACCGCATGGACAAGGTGAAGACGCCGACCATCATCTTCTTCGGCACCGAAGACAAGCAGGTGCCCACCGAGCAGGGCTGGCAGCACTACCGCGCCCTGCAGCACTATGGGCAGACGGATGTGAAGTTCATCCTCTTCCCGGGCGAGGCCCACGGGCCGCGCAAGTATGTCCACCAGAAGCGCAAGGTGGATGAGGAACTGGCCTGGTTCGACAAGTACCTGTTCGGCACGGCAAAGGACGAGAACGAGGCGCTGAAGTCCGAGTCTTCGTTAGCGGCGCTGCTGAAGGCCAAGAAGATGGGCGACTCTCCGGAATTGGCGGAGCGTGGAGCGTTCTCCGTGGGCCGCTTCGAAGTGACGCGGGCGCAGTTCAAGGCGTTCGATCCGAGCTACGCCGTGGCGCCGGGCACGGAACTCCTGCCGGCCAGCGGCATCGGCTTCGAGCAGGCCAAGGCGTATTGTGAATGGCTCTCCAGGAAGACCGGCCAGAGCTACCGGCTGGGCACGGAGGAAGAGCTGGGCGCGATGCTGACTCGATCGAAGAGCGAAAACACGCTGGACAACTGGGCCGGCTACACGGTGAACGTAGATGACGCCCTGAAGCTGGATTCGCTCATCGCCGGCATGGGCCCCGGGGCGCTGCTGAAGCCCGTGGGCAGCTTCATGGGTAGCGGCGAAGACCCGGTCTACGACCTCGGCGGCAATGTGGCCGAATGGGTGGTGGACAAGGACGGCAAGGGCAAGCTGATGGGTGGCAGCGCGGATCGTCCCGCCGATGCCAAGGCGCCCGTCACGACGCGAACAGACTACGCGGGCTTCCGCGTAGTGCTGGCCGGGCGCTAGGCCTGGCCGGCCGCTAGAACTGGCCGAGGGCGGGCGTCTGGTTTCCGGCGCCCTCCAGGGCGGGCGTCCAGTTGTCGGCGCCCGCCAAAAACTTCACCGGATCAAATATGGCCGCTTCCGTTTCGGTGAGCTGGTGCGCCCAGGCGGCGCGCTGGCTGGGCTGCGGCGCGCCGGGCCCCTTCGACTGATACTCGCCATACCAGGCCGTCTTTTCATTGGCGGCGTTGTTCCAGTTGTTCCAACCCTCGGGCACGATGTGCGCGCCGAGTTCGCAGTTGAGATAGACCACGCGGGAGTACGGCCGCCAGGGACGGCCCAGGAAGACCTTGGCGTCGGGCACGGCGGTGAACTTTGAATTTGTGAAAAGGTAGCCGGTGGTCTCCTCCGCGGTGAGGCGGCTCTGCGCGGTGATGTAGCCGTTCCCCTTGCTGTGAATCGCGCAGCCGTCGAAAACGGCGGTGGCATTGCCGAAGATGAAGTCAACGTGGCCCTCGATGTAGCAGTCCTTGAAATACTGCCGGCCTGAGGCGGCGTAGAGCGTGTCCTGCCAGCCGAGGAAGCGGCAGTTGCGGAAGATGGCGCGGTCAGAGTGGATGAGGATGGCGACGGCCTGCGAGCCGGTGCCGAAGGAGTTTTCGAAGGTGACGTTTTCGGCCTCGAACTCCGGCGCGAACACCTGCACGGAGGCGCAGGCGGAGGTGCCGCCGGCGGCCTTGGCGCTGAGGTCGTAGGTGATGACGGTGTTGGCGGCGTCCCGGCCGCGGAGGGTGACGCGGGGATGGTCTGGAGTGATGAGGATGCGCTCGCGATAGGTGCCGGGCTCCAGGTCGAGGATGAGGCGCTGGCCGTCGAGGACGACGGAGCGGCCGAGGGCGTTCATGATGCTGGAGAACTGGCCGTTGGCGCCGGGTCCGACCTTGACGTGCACCGGAGGCAGCAGCCAGCCGGAGAGATTGGCTTGCATGGAGGGGAAGAGGCGCGCGAACTCGCGGGCGGCCATGAGTCCGATTTCGCGCTGTCCGCGCGGGCCGAGGTGAGTAGAATCCAGCTTGCCGTCCAGGGCGGTGCGTCCGATGAAAGCGGAGCGCATCGGACCCAGTTCGCTGGCCTGCGCCATGGTGAGCGCATAAAGATCGATCAGCGGCACTTTCATCTCGGCGGCGATCTTGCGGATCTCTTCGGCGTAGGGCACAAGGGCGTCCGGCTTGAAACTGCCGTCGGGGCGGAAGACGCGCCGCACGATGGAGGTGGCCAGCACGGGCTGCGCCCCGGCGGCGCGGGCCTCTTCCACGTAGCGCATCATATTGGCGCGATAGGTGGTGGCCGGGATGGTTTCGCGTTCCGGGCCTTTGCCGGGGCAGTCGTTGTGGCCGAACTGGAGGATGACGTAGTCGGGCTTGTCGGCCAGGGAGGGCGCCCACAGGCCTTCGTCGCGGAAGCTCTTGGAACTGCGGCCGTTGCGGGCATGATTGAGGACCACCGCGGTGCCGGGGCGGAAGCCGAGCTTGAAGCCGGGGCCCCAGCCGCCGTCGTCGTGGACGGTGGAGTCGCCGACGAGAACGATGCGCGGCGGTGTGGCCGCCCAGCCCGCGGCGGCGCAGAGCAGCAGGCAAGAAAAGAGCCGGACCGGAATAGGGGTCATCCAATGCGACTCTATTCCAGCGTCCGGCTTTGCGTCCAGCGAAACTTTAGCTGTGGCGGATGACCAGCACATCGCCGTCGCGGACGATGTACTCCTTGCCTTCCAGCTTGAGCAGGCCCTTTTCACGCAACCCGCCATAGCCGTTGTGCTCCACCAGAGACTGCCAGTTCACCACTTCGGCGCGGATGAACTTCTTCTCAAAGTCGGAGTGGATGGCGCCGGCGGCCTTCACGGCGGTGGAGCCGATGGGGATGGTCCAGGCGCGAACTTCGGTCTCGCCGGCGGTGAGGAAGCTCATCAGGCCCAGCAGGCGGTACATGACGTTGATGAGGCGGTCCAGCGACGAGCCGGGCAGGCCGTAAGAGGAGAGGTACTCGGCGGCCTCTTCGGCGGAAAGCTCGGCCAGTTCGGCCTCGATCTTGCCGCAAACGGCGGTGACCTCGGCGTTGGTCTTGCCGGCCAGGAGCTTCTCGCGCCACTGCGCTTCCACTTCATTCAGGCGCGCTGAGTCTTCTTCGCCCAGGTTGAGCACGAAGAGGATCGGCTTCTGAGAGAGAAACTGGAAGCCGCGCAGGCGCTTCTCGTCCTCGCCTTCGAGTTCCCAGGCGCGCAGCGTCTCGCCGGCCTCGAGCTTGGTCTTGGCCACCTGTAGGAGATCGTATTCGCGGTCGAGGCCGGGGTCCTTGATCTTCTTGCGGTCCTTTTCGAGGCGTTCCAGTCGCTTTTCGACCACGACGAGATCGCTGAGCACGAGTTCCATATCGACGTCGTCGATGTCGCGCATGGGATTGACGTCGCCCTTTTCGTGCGGCACGGATGGGTCTTCAAAGACGCGTACGACGTGCGCGATGGCGTCGGCCACGCGCAGACTGGCGAGGTAGGAGGGATCGCGGAGCGCTTCCTTCGAGATCGACGGGAAGTCGATGAACTCGATGGTGGCGTGGGTCACCTTGGGCGGTTCGTAGATCTTGGCGAGCGCGTCCAGACGGTGGTCCGGCACTTTGGTTACGCCAACACGCGTCTCCATGGAGCCGGTGCGCGCCGATTCGTGCACACCGGTCAGAATCGTGAAGAGACTGGTCTTGCCGGTCATGGGCAAGCCGAGAATTGCTGTTTTCATAAATCTCTAGAGAGGGACCTCAATGCGGTCAAGGATCTCGGCCAGGACGCGCTCGGCGGCTTCGGTGGACCGCGGCGCCAGCGACGTCCGCTGGTTCAGCACCACGCGGTGCGCGCAGATGGGCACGGTGAGCCGCTTGATGTCGTCCGGCAAAACGTAGTCGCGGCCCTCAAGCAGGGCCAGCGCCTGCGAAGCGCGGTAGAGGGCCTGCGTGCCGCGCGGGCTCACGCCCAGCGCCAATTGTTCGTGCGTGCGCGTGGCTTCGACAATCGCCAGGATGTAGCCCACCAGCGCTTCGTCCACCTTCACTCGCTCCACGGCCTGCTGCGACTGCAGCAGTTCCGCCGGCGAGAGGATCGCATGCACGCCCGGCGCCGTGGCGGCCTGCGCGGATTGCAGAATCACTCGCTCGCTGATGGCATCGGGGTATCCGATGCGGATGCGCATCAGGAAGCGGTCGAGCTGCGACTCCGGCAGCGGATACGTCCCGTGGTGCTCCACCGGGTTCTGCGTGGCAATCACCAGGAAGGGCTGCGCCATCGGGTAGGTGACGCCGTCGAGTGACACCTGGTGCTCGTTCATCGCTTCCAGCAGCGCCGATTGCGTCTTCGGCGTGGCCCGGTTGATCTCGTCGGCCAGCAGGAAGTTCGTGAACACCGGCCCCTTTTTGAACTCGAACTCGCCCGACTTGGCGTTGTACACCGTAACGCCCAGAATGTCCCCGGGCAGCATGTCGGCCGTGCATTGCAGGCGCTGGAAGCCACACTCGAAGGAACGCGCCAGCGCGTGCGCCAGCGTGGTCTTGCCCACTCCGGGCACGTCTTCAATCAGCAGGTGCCCGCGGGAGAGCAGACACACCACCGACAGCCGGATCACCTCCGGCTTGCCGCGAATTACCGCGTTCAGCGCGCCTTCCAGTTCCCTGAGGCGGGGCGGCGCGGCGACGGCTGGCTCCGGTGCGGTCATCACTCTTTCATGATAACCGTCCGGCGGTTACTTCTTGCTGATCATCTGAATCGACTGGCCGGATTGCGCGTGCAACGCTTCCAGGATGTCTTTCCATTTGCCGGGCAGTTCCATGCGCACCGAGCCGGCAGGGCCGCTCGCCCCGCCGTAGCGGACGGTCAACGTCTTGTCCCGCTTCTCCTCGAATGTGATGCTCGTGATGCTGTCCTGCCGCAGAATCAGCAGCGGCTTGTTATCCTTCAACACAAGCATCACTTTCTGCGCGCCATCCAGCGCCAGCACGCCCCGGTCGTCCCGGAAGTTCTTGTCGCCCGGCTTCTGGTAAAAAAGCTTCACGTCGTCAAACAGCAGGGCCGAACTCTGCGCCGCGGCGCTCGCGCTCAGGGCCAGGGTCAATAGAATCCACTTCATCGGCAACACTCCTCCCCTAGGATGACTAGTGTGCCATAATCGCTCTTCCGCATTTTCCCCTTGATTACCTACAAGAGCCGGTGTACGCTCTCTTGTAGATAACCGAGAGGAGCTGGCATGAGCAAACCCGCAGACCTCATCCAGGGCACCCTGGATCTGCTCATCCTCAAGAGCCTGGCCGCCGGCCCCATGCACGGCTGGAACATTGCTCTCTTCATCCGCAGCCGCTCTGAGGACGTGCTGCAGGTAAACCAGGGCTCGCTCTACCCCGCGCTGCACAAGCTGGAGACCCAGGGCTACATCGAGTCCGAATGGGGCGAGAGCGACAACAACCGGCGCGCCAAGTTCTACGCCCTCACGCGCAAGGGCCGCAAATATCTGGCCGAAGAGCAGGCCAACTGGCAGCGGCTCTCCCGGGCCATCTCGCTGGTGGTGGACCCCGCCGTTTAGGAGACCCCGGATGACCTGGATCCAACGCCTGCGCCGCTTCGTACGCCGCGATCAGACTACCGCCGACCTCAACGACGAACTACGCTTCCACCTCGACCACCTCACCGAGGAGTTCATCACCCGCGGTATGCCCCCTGCCGAAGCCCGCCGCGCCGCGCAACTCGAGTTCGGAGGCATGGAACCGCTGAAAGAAGAGTGCCGCGGCGCCAATGGCCTCGACTGGCTGGAGCACGCCTGGCAGGACCTGCGCCTGGCCTTCCGGAACTTCCGCCGGCAGCCGGGCTTCTTCCTCGCCGTCGCCGCCGTCATCGCACTCGGCATCGGCTCCGCCACGGCCGTCTTCAGCGTGGTGGACCGTGTCCTGTTCCGGCCGCAGCCCTACTACCAGCCCGGCAACATCGTCTCCGTGGGCGTCTCCTTCCCCATCATCGAATACGACTTCCTCACCACCGGCACCTACCGCGAACTCCTGCGCGAGCATCCGCCGTTCACTTCCGCCGCCAGTTGGTCCGGGGTGTTGCCGTGCGATCTGACGGAAGCCAACCCGCAGCGGCTCTCCTGCGGGTACGTTGAAGCGTCGTTCCTGCCCTTCTTGGGCGTCCGACCGCTGCTGGGCCGCAACTTCACAGAGGAAGAGGACCGCCCCGGAGCGCCGCATGTCGTCCTGCTCACTAACAATTTCTGGCGATCTCGTTTCGGAGCCGACCCCGCCGCCGTCGGCCGCTCCCTGACCATCGACTCTACTGCCCACACCATCATCGGCGTCCTGGACAAAGACTTCGAACTGCCCACCCTCGACCAGGCCGAAGTTCTCATCCCGCAGGCCCTGCCCCTGCCCGGTTCTTCGCAAAACACGCGCCCCGTGCGCGTCTTTGCCCGGCTGAAGCCCGCCGTCACGCCAGCGCAGGCAGTGGAGATGCTGAAGCCGTTCTACGAGTTCATCTTCCGCACGGAGGCGCCGCCGCAGTACCGCAATGAAGCAAAACTGCGCGTGCTGCCATTGCGCGAATTCCAATCGGGAGACCTGACCAATGCCGCCTGGGCGCTGTTCGGCGCGGTGCTGTTCATCCTTCTGATCGCCTCAGCCAACGCCGCGGGGCTGCTGCTGGCCCGCGCCGCGGCCCGCTCGCGAGACCTGGCCGTGCGCGCCGCGCTCGGCGCCGGACGCGGCCGCCTGCTGCGCCACGCGCTGGTGGAAGCTACGATCCTCTCTTTGGCCGGCGCCGCCGCCGGTTGCCTGCTGGCACAAGCCTTGCTCCGCTGGTTCCTGCTGTTGGCCCCCAAAGGGCTGCCGCATCTCGCGCTGGCCTCACTGGACCTCCGCGTGCTCGCTTTCGCATTCCTGGCCACGCTGTGCTCCGCGCTCATCTTCGGAATCGTGCCGGCGCTGGCCACGCCCAGCCCGGCGCTGCTCACCGGCATGCGCGTCACCGGCTCGCGCACTCTGCATGCCCGCCACCTGCTGGTGGCCGTTCAACTCGCCGTCTCGCTCATTCTGCTCTCCGCCGCCGGCCTGCTGTTGAACAGCCTCTCGCGCCAGATGGGCCAGCAGTTCGGCTTCTCGCCGGAACGCACGGTCACCGCGGAGATCACGCTGCCCGCGAAATACCGCACGCAGACGGAACGCCAGGCGTTCTTCGAAAAGCTCGAGTCGCGCCTGCGCGCCATCCCGCAGGTGCGCTCCATCGCCTATGCGGATTCGCTTCCGCCCGGCGGCGTGTCGCGCAACGTGCCCTACTTCGTCCTCAACGCGGAAGGCCATCCCGCCGCGCCGCGCGGCACCGGCGGCATCGTGGTGTGGCGCTCGGTGAGCAACGGCTACTTCTCCGCTCTCGGCATTCCGATCTTCCGCGGACGCGCCTTCCAGCCGGAAGACGACCGGCCCGAGATCAAAAACGTCATCCTCAGCGAGACGCTGGCCCGCCGCCTCTTCCCAGGCGAAGATCCCCTGGGCCGCCGCATGCGCCGCAGCTTCGACAAGGAGTGGTTCACCGTCATCGGCATCAGCCGCGACGTGCGCAACTCCGGCCTCACCGCCGCCGGGAATCCCGAATTCTATCTCTCACGCCAGACCGGTAACGAGGGTTCCTTCCGCACGGCGAACTTCCTCGTCCGCGGCGACGCTCCGGCATCTGCGCTCAGTTCCTGGCTCCGTGCCGAGGCCGCATCGCTGGAACCCACCATCCCCGTGGTGCCGCGCACGCTCGAAGACTCCCTCGGCGAATTGGCCGCCCGGCCCCGCTTCCAGGCCGCGCTCCTCACGCTCTTCGCCTTCTCCGGACTCGCCCTGGCCGCCGCCGGCCTCTTCGGACTTATGTCCTTCCTCGCCGCGCAGCGCGCCACCGAGATCGGCGTCCGCCTGGCCCTGGGCGCCACGCCCGCGCAGGTCTGCCAGCTCCTGGTGCGCCATGCGTTGAAGTGGACCATCCCCGGCGTCGCCGCCGGAGCGGCCGGCGCCCTGCTCCTGGGCCGCGCGCTGCGCACCCTGCTCTTCCAGGTTTCGCCGGCCGACCCGGGCATCTTCACAGCCGCCTGCTGCGTGCTGATCGCGGCCGCACTGCTCGCCGCCTACCTGCCGGCCCGGCGCGCTTCCGCCGTCGATCCGGCCATCACCTTACGCGCCGAATAGCGGCTAGAAGATCATCTTCAGAGCGAACTGCACGACACGCGCCGCTTCTCCGGTCTGGATGATGTTCTGCGTGGAAGGCGGTGCCACCGCCTCGCAGCAGGAACGTCCGAAGGTAGACGACGTGATCTGGTTCGAACCGTCCGTCGCCCCACCGGGATTGTCGAAGTTTGCGTGATTCAGGAGATTGAAGAACTCTCCGCGGAACTGCACCTTGATCCGCTCCGTCACCGCCACCATCTTCTGCACGCCCAGATCGAGGTTCCAGAAGTTGGGGCTGCGGAACATATTCCGCCCCATGCCGTTCTGGCCCGGCGCCGGAATGGCGAAGCCGGACGCATCAGCGAACGTCACCGGCCCGATCACACCCGCGGCTTCCTTCAAGGAGGCATCCGGCAAGCCCCCGACCAACGCCGCCCTTGAGACATGCGTGTTGTTCGAGGTCCGCACGCCGCTGGTTACGCTGAACGGCTCGCCTGTCATGAACGAGTACATGCCGTTAACGCTCCATCCGCCCAGAATGTGGTTCACTACCGGATTCGTGTGGCCCAACAGCGCCTTGCCGCGCCCCACGGGCAGTTCGTAGAGCCAGATGGTGGAGAGCACGTGGCGGCGATCGAAGTCCGACACCGCGCGCTCGTTGCGCCAGTTCCGGGTGTCGGCCGGCGTGCGCGAATTCGTCGTCGAGAGCCCGCCGCCGGAAGACGACGCTACCGGATCCACACTCTGGTCATCCATCGACTTCGAGAACGAGTACGACACCCCCAGTTGCAGGCCTTGTGAGAAGCGCTTCCGCACCGTGGCCTGCATCGCGTGGTAGTAGGAGTCCCCGCCCGAATCGATGTAGGTGATGGTGCTGAACTGCTGGTTCGGCCTCAGCTTGGCCGCCAGCGTCGTCTGTTCCACGCGGCCCGCGAAGGTGCCGGCCGCATTTTGCGATAGCTCCGTGGCGGTGGTGGTCGTGTTCACGAACGCCGCGGTGACGATGCCCGATGCCACGATCGGCACGGGCTGGCCCGCGACCCCCGTGGGGCAGCCCGTCCCGTCGGCCCGGCATTTCGCCCCGACGTTTTGCTGCATGACCAGGAAGCTCGGCAGAATTGGGTCGGCGTTGATCTGGTTCAAATCGTAAGCCCGCAGCAGCCGTGTGCCGCGCCGGCCGATGTAGCCCAGTTGCACCAGCGTTCCGGCCGGCAGCTCCCGCTGCAGGTTCAAGTTCCACTGGTGCACGGTGGGGATCTTCAGGCTCTGGTCGAAGAATGTCGTGGTGGGCGCGGTGGCCAGCAGTTGCACCGGCGGCGTGAGAAACGTGGTGGGCTTGCGGTCCGGCACCTGCATTTCAAAGGGGAACCCTTCGTTGATGCGCACGTTGGGCACGGCCACGCAGCCCGGCGTCGTTGAGCCGCCCGGCACGGACTGGCAGTTCGTGGTGATGCCCGGCACTTTGCCCGCCACGGCCGTCACCTGGAACGAAGCGATCGGATCGAACGCGATGCCGTAGCCCGCGCGCACCACCGTCTTGTGGTCCGGGCTCCACGCCACGCCCACGCGCGGAGCGATCGCATCGAGATTATTGTTCTGATACCAGCGGTCTCTGTGCTGGAACGTGATGGAGCCGTAGAGGTCGCCCTGCGGGACATAGACGCGGTCGCCTGCCTCGGTCGGAGCCGTGTTCACTTCCCACCGGAAGCCATAGTTGATCGTCAGATTCCGCAGCACGCGCCATTCGTCCTGAAAGTAGAAGTTGTACTGCTTCATGCGCTGGCCCTGCGCCCAAAGGGTCACGCTGTCTCCGGTGCGGAACGGCAGGTAGGCGTCGCTCTTCACATCGCCCAGGAACGTCTGCGAAAGCTGGGCCGGAATGCCCAGCAGTTCATTGATGGCGCTCAGCAGGCGGTTGTTGTCCGCGCTGGCGATCCCCGGATTGCCCGCCGCGCCCAGCCCAGGTGTGTTGAAGCCGGCCGGCGGACGCGTGGTGCGCGAGAAAGAGAGCGTCGGCGTGACGTTCACGCCGCCCGGCTGCCCGCGCTGGTCGTTGTGCTGGTAGAAGCGCATGTTCACGCCCAGCCGGAAGGAGTGCGAGCCGGAGTTGATGCTCAGGTTGTCCAGGATCTGCGGCGTGGTGATGGCGCGGTTCGTGCGCGGCGCGTTGCGGTACGGATACGAGATGTTCGTGAAGCTGTACGGCGCGATGTCGGGGAAATCCGGGTTCGCCTCGCCCTGCGTGAACAGGAAGTAGAAACGCGACATGCCCGCCGTCACCTCGTTCACGATGCGCGGCGAGATCACCCTCCGCCAGCTCACCGCCACGTTGTGGCTCTTGCGGAACACCTCGCCCATCGGCGGAAAGCCGGGGAACACCACCGGCCGCGAGTTGTTCGGATCGCCGCCCAGGGTGCTGTTATCGCCGTACAGATAGCGCCCGAAGATCGTGTCCTTCTCGGAGAGAATATGGTCGATGCGGCCCATCAGGTTCGGTCCACGCACACGATAGTTGGAGTTCCAGAAGTACGCCGCCGTGTTCAGCCCGTCGCCCGATGAGTATGAGTTCGGCCGCGGAAATGTCTTCAACATGGAGAGGATCTTCGCATCGCCGCCAATGCGGCGCGGATCGTCGGCGTACATGTTGTAGGACGCGATGCAGTTCGCGTCCGTCGGGCTGGCGCAGTTCCGCACGCCCGGCCGCAGCGCGCCCGTCAGCGGGTCCACCAGCGCACCGGAGTTCTGCGCGATCTTCACGCCGTCCAGCACGAACGGATTGGCCGGATCCACTTTCAGATACCGGTACACCCCTGCCAGCGCCTCTGGCGTATAGACGATCGGCACGCCGCCGAACACCTGGTTGATCGGCTGCGCCGTGTTCAGAGTGATGCCCTGCCAGGAGCCGAAGTAGAAGGTCTTGTTTGCCTTGATCGGCCCCGAAATCTCCGCGCCGTACTGGTTCATCTTCATATCGGGCTTCGGATTGCCCAGCGCGTTCGCAAACCACGAGTTCGCATTCAGAGCCGTGTTGCGCAGGAACTCGTACGCCGTGCCGTGCAGTTGATTGCCGCCGCCGCGCGTGGCGATCGACACGCTGGCGCCCGAGTTCCGCCCCTCTTCCGGCGTGGCGTTGCTCGTGGTCACCTTGTACTCCTGCACGTTGTCGGGATTCAGCCGGTAGATGTTGTTCAACGGGTTCGGCACCGAACTCTCGTTCGCCTCGATGCCGTCGATCGTCGTGTTAAAGGAAAAGTCCCGGCTGCCGTTGACATGGATGCCCGTCCCCGCCGCGCCCTGCGGACGCTGCACCACTCCAGGCTCCAGCACCAGCAGGTTCAGCGGATTCCTGCCGTTCAGAGGCAGGTCGACAATCGCTTTCCGCTCCACCACCGTGCCGATGGTGGCGTTGGACACCTGCAGCAGCTCCGCCGATCCGGTCACGGTCACCGTCTCCGCCGTGTCTCCAACCTCCAGCACCACATTCACCGTCAGCGGCGAGCCCACCTGCAGCAGATTGCCCGCCGATTTCGACGTCTTGAACCCCTTCATCTCCACCGTCACCGTATACGGCCCCACCGGCAGCGATGGGAACGCGAATAGCCCCGCATCCGTGGTCGTCTGCCGGTAGTTCGCACCCGTCGATTCATGCGTTACCGTCACCCGGGCGCTGGGAATCACCCCGCCCGACGAGTCGCTCACCAGTCCGTTGATCACAGACGATGAAGTTTGTGCCCAACACGCCGAAATGGCGGCCAGGAAACAGACGATACTGACGCTTTTCATGCAAAACCCCCGTCAACAAGACACTCTGTTGAGCTGGCCGCATCCTGCCCAAACCAGCTCCCAATATCTCTGCAGTATAGCCTGAGCGGCCGCCGATGCCGCCGTAAATTTGCGACACGCCTCGCACCTCCCTCCGCGTTCAGGCCTAAGCATCGAAAGATAGTAACGTCTCGATTGCTTTTCCGTAATCCCACACCTCCTGAACCCGTCGTTACAGTCAATGGCTGGCTCTTTCAAGTCCACAGCGCTTGCCGTCCTGGCAGTGTGCGGCTGCTTCGGCCAAACCGCGAAGCTCACGCCCGCCACTCGGATCGAACTCCCCACGCACATCGACGGCAACAGCCCCTCCTACTGGACGCCCGACGGCCTGCGCCTCTTCACCTCCATCGGCAATCCCGAGATGGTCAGCCTGGCGCCCAATCAATACGGCCCCTGGGAGAGCCAGTCCGTCGACCTGACGGACCAGCAGCACATCCCCCTGTGGATCGAATCCGCCTACTACGACAGCAACGGCACCCTGTACGGTTGGTACCACCACGAGCCCGGCGGAGTCTGCCCCGGAAAATCCCTCTCCATGCCCAGCATTGGCGCCGTCGTCTCCTACGACGGCGGCCTCACCATCCAGGATCTCGGCATCGTCCTCCAATCCGGCTACGCGCCGGATTGCGCAACAAAAAACGAATATTTCGCCGGCGGCCACGGCGACTTTACCGTCGTGCCCGACCGCCTGGGCAAGTATTTCTACTTCTATTTCACCAATTACTCAGGCCCGGATGACGAGCAGGGCATCGCGGTCGCCCGCCTGGCCGTGGAAGACCTCCTCCACCCCGGCGGCGCCGTCTGGAAGTACTTCGGCGGCGATTGGACCGAACCCGGCCTCGGCGGCCGCACTACCCCCATCTTCCCCGCCACTGTCAATTGGCAGAAATCGAATACCGATTCCTTCTGGGGCCCCGCCGTCCACTGGAACTATCACCTCGATAGCTACGTGATGCTCCTCAACCGCTCCTGTTGCGGCCCGAACTTTCCCCAGGCCGGCATCTACCTGGCCTTCAACCCCGATCCAGCCAATCCCACCGGCTGGCAACAGCCCTCGCTCCTACTCGACAATGAGCAGATCGGTTTCGGCCCCGGCTTCTATCCCCAGGTCATGGGCCTCATGTGGGGCGATACCGATTCCTACTCCGGTGAGCGCGCCCGCCTCTACATCCACGGCATCTCCGACTGGGAGATTCACTTCGTCAAACCACAGCCTCCTCCCCCACCGCCCGAAGAGCCAGAGCCCGGCGACGATCCGCCCCCCGATCCGCCCGACGGTTCACGCACCCGGCACTGACGACGCCGCAAACCCCGCCGCCCTCAGCGGCATTCTCCTCTCCAGCAGACTCTCCGCCAACTGCCGGTGCACGTCGCCGTCGATCAGGTAGTACGCCTCCCCGCCCTCTTCCGCCAGTGCCGCCTGCTTTGTGCCCGCGAGCATCAGACAAAGCTGCCGTTCTCCCGGTGTCAAGGCCGACAGCGCGACGCGTGCCATCCCCTGTCCGTCCGGATGCACCTTCCTCAGGAAACTCCGCGCAAACACCTGTTCATCGGAGCCGTCCAACGCCGCCGAAGCGATCGCCAGCCGTTGCTCCTCCGATCCCGTGAAGTACGGCCCCGCCGCATACGCCAGCAGGAACACGATCACATCGATGAACATCGCCAGCACGAATGCAAACACGTGCCGCCCCGTGGGCGCCGACACCAGCTCCGTGAATGCCAGCAGCAGCTCCTCCTGTCCCGAGGAGGTCTTGTCCAGGTTCTCCGCCAGTGACGGTACCGCCGGCCGCTCCAGCTTCGCCGCATGCGACTGTTCCTGCACCTCCACCCAGGGCACCTCGTCATACACCGCTCGAAACCGCCGGATCTGCACCTCCGAAGACTCGTTCGGTTTCGCCCCCGCGCGAAAATCGGCCAGCGCCCTCTGCGATGCCATCAGCGTCTCCAACGACTGCCGCGCCAGCTTCGCATGCCGCTCAAACGCCGTATACCGCAGGCCCTCCCCCGTCCCTTCTTTCAACGAATGAGCCTCGTCCGCGACGGCCGCGCGCACTTTCGCCAGATACGGATCCGCGTCCTGCCCCTTCGAGATGAACCCGTGGCTCTTCTCCGCCGCCGTCATCTCTTCCAGCGCCACCACGTGTTTCTTCGCCTCGGCGATCGCACCCGCCACCAGTTGCTCCGTCTTCCCTGCTGAATCCTGCAGCGTGTCATAGAGCTGCCGCTCCACCAGCGCCGGACGTTCCTTCGCGGAGAACCAGGTGTATAGGCTCACGTAAGAGAAGCAGACCGACACCAGCGCCGTGATCGCGTACACCGCCGTCATCAGTGCCCGCCCCCGTTTTGCCTGCCCGATCAGCCACGCCACCATCACCAGCGCCGCCTGAATTCCCAGCGACGCCAGAAACGCAAACCAGCCGTTCAGATACAGCGCCATCCCCTGCCATGTCGTATACCAGCTCACCAGTGAAAGCAGGCACGTGCAGACGAACAACCCCTGCACCATCCCTTTGCTCGATCCCGATTCAGACACATAGGCCATCTTGGCGCACCTCGCTCCTGCTGTTGATACGCAAGGCGCCCCTCAGCCGTTCGCGCCGGAATGTAACAAATCCGCTACTCCTCGCGCAGCGTCGTCATCGGATCCAACCTGGCGGCTCGCCTCGCCGGCAAGTAGGCGGCGAAAAGGGCCGCCGCCGCCAGCACTGCCGCCGCCCCTGCCAGCGTCCCCGCATCCACCGGCCGCACCCCGAAGAGCAGGCTCTCCACCAGCCGGCCCGCTGCCAGCACCACGCCCGCGCCCAGCGTCAAGCCTCCCGCCAGCACCAGCACCACGTCGCTCAACACCAGCCGCACCACTGACCCCCGGCTCGCGCCCAACGCCAGCCGGATCCCGATCTCCCCCTGCCGCCGCGCTACCGAATACGCATTCACGCCGTACAACCCGATCATCGACAGCACCAGCGCCAGCCCGCCGAAAAACGTCGACAACAACGCCACCGTCCGCTCCTCCGTCATCGATTCGCCGATCACCTCGTCATACTGCCGCACCTCCAGCGAGAGCGCCGGATTCACCATCGCCACAGCCGACCGCACCGCCGCCGCCAGCCCTTCCCTGCCCCCTGCCGCCCGAATCAGGAAGAACTGGCTGCCCCACGCGTCTTCGTCCTGCGCCGCCGCCAGATACCCCGTGCGCGAGTTCGTCTCCCGCATCGAGCCATACGTCGCGTCCCGCACCACGCCAACCACTTCATACTGCTCCCGCGCGTGCGGCGGCGCTTCGCTGTCAATCCCAATCGTCCTGCCCAGCGGATTCTTCCGCCCGAAGAAATGCCGCGCCGTCGATTCGTCGATGATGATCACCTTGCTCGAGCTCGCCGTGTCCCTCGATTCGAAGTCGCGGCCCAGCACCACCGCCAGGTTCATGGTCTGGAAGTAGCCCGGCGACACCCGGTTGAACCAGATCACGTTATCCAGCCTCGTCTTGGGCTGATAATCCTGCGGATGCACCTCGTTGTTCCACTTCATCCCCTGCAGCGGAGCGATCATCGCCGAGGCCGCCGATTGCACGCCCGGCAGTGCCCGCAGCCGCTCCAGCACCGCCTGGTACGCAGCCACGCGTTGCGGCTTCGGAATCTTCTGCAACGTGTCCACCCGCGCCATCACCACCTCTCCGGCGCGGAAGACGTCCCCCTTGCTCATCTGATACCGGAACGAAGCTACAAACAGCCCGGCGCCCACCAGCAGCACCAGCGACAGCGCCACCTGCACCGCTACGAGC
>JARKQJ010000033.1 GCA_029973955.1 Paludibaculum sp.
GTATGCGGTGGAGGGTGAGGTTTCCATTGACATGGTGCTGACTCAGCTTGCAGCGCGCCGCCCTCACCGCCAAACGAGTTGCACCACCCACGAGGTCCTCATGCCAATGACTTCCATCAACGATTACTTGCGGCGATACGGGAGCGCGCTCGGTGACCGAGTCCTCTCTCAGTTCCCGCCGCTACACTCTCCGGAAGACCCACTCGCCGGTGAGATCCGGCAACTGAAACGGCGGCCGTTTCCCGCCCAAGCGCTGGCGATCATGGGCATCGTCAAGCGCTGGCGCGAGGCCCGCTGCGCCGCGGCCGTAGCCGAATGCGGCACCGGCAAAACCTTGATCTCGCTCGGCAGCGTCCACGCCCACGCAGAGGGCCGGCCGTTCACGGCGCTGGCGATGGTGCCACCGCAGTTGGTAGAGAAGTGGGCGAGGGAGTGCTTCCTCACGATTCCCGGCGTACGCGGTTTCGTCATCGACGGCGTCCGGAACGGCGTCGGTTCCAACGGATTCACTGGCGTAAATGAGGTGCGCCTACGGAACGGACGGATCGTGCGCGAGGGGCTTCAAACGACGCTGAGCGAAATCCGCCTGGCCGGCAGTCATCGCTCCGCGCGGTCGAGGTGGCAGGCCACGGTGCCGGGTCCGAGCGTCTTCATTGTGTCGCGAGAGCGGGCGAAGCTCGGCTACTTCTGGCGGCACGTAATCCGCTCGGCGGGCAGCGGACCGTTCCTCTGCAATGTCGTCAACCCCGACACCGGCCGTCCCGTAATGACCAGCGACGACCAACTGCGGCGAGCCGACTTCCGCAAGGTGAAGCATTCCGAAGTGGTCATCCCAGAAACAAACCGGGACCGGCGGACGCTCTTCAGCGCGCTCTGGCAGGCGGACAACAAGAAGATGCACCGCATGGCGCCTATTGAATTCATCGGGCGATATCTGAAGGGCTTCTTCGATTACGGCATCGCCGACGAGGTCCACGAACTGAAGGGCGAGACGGCCCAGGGCAACGCCTTGGGGACGTTGGCCGGGGCCTGCGGGAGAACGGTGATCCTCACCGGCACCCTGCTCGGCGGGTACGCGGATGAGTTGTTCAACATCTTGTACCGGCTCGATCCCCGCGCGATGCGCGAGGACGGCTTCGACCACGGCGAGGGCGGGTTGCGGCAGTTTGCAGAAGCCTACGGGGTCTTGGAGAAGGTCACAACGATTGAGGCGTCCGAGAACTCCTGCTCGAAGGCACGCGTGAGTACGACGGTAAAGCGGAGGCCCGGTGCGTCGCCGCTGCTGTTTGGCAAGTATCTCATGAACATGGCGGCGTTCGTGTCCCTCGAGGACATCTCGGACGCACTACCGAGCTACACGGAAGAGGTGATCTCGGTCGAGATGGACTCGGACCTCAAGAGGGCCTACTCGGATCTCGAGTCCGACATCCGGGAGGCCCTTCGGGAGCATCACGGAAACGCCTCGGTGATCAGCACCGCAATGAACGCGCTGCTGCTCTATCCCGACCGTCCGTTCGGCCTTGGCGCCTTGTACGGCTATGCGCTCAATCCTGAGTCCGGGGAGCGAGAGCGGTTCGTGATCGCGGATCCGCCCGATCTCGATGAGACCGCCCACTACGCCAAGGAGCGGCGCCTGCTCGAAGAGGTGCAACGGGAACTGGCGCACGGGCGCCGGGTACAGGTCTATGCCGTGTACACGCAGAAGAGGGACGTCACGCAACGCCTGCAGAGCATTCTGCGTGAAGCGGGAGTTCGCGCCGAAGTCCTGACCGCAGACACCCCGCCAGAACAGCGCGAAGCCTGGTACGAACGCCACTTGCGAAACGGGATGCAGGTCTGCATCTGTCATCCGAAGCTGGTGCAGACCGGCCTCGACCTCCTGGAATTCCCGACAATCCTGTTCTACGAAACGGGGTATTCGACCTACGTTCTGCGCCAGGCCAGCCGCCGCAGCTGGCGCATCGGACAGAAGCGGCCGGTGCGGGTTGGCTTCCTGACGTACGCAGGCACGGCCCAGGAAAGCTGTTTGCGCC
>JARKQJ010000035.1 GCA_029973955.1 Paludibaculum sp.
ACCACATCGCGGTCCTCGCGTTCAACGTGGCGGGCATGGATGCTGCGGACGTCGGCACGATGCTCGATGTCGACCACGACATCGCGTGCCGCACGGGGCTCCACTGCGCGCCGCTGGTCCACGAACAGCTCGGCACGAGCAAGATACGCGGCGCTGTCCGCTTCGGTATCGGTCCGTTCAACACGAAGGAGCACATCGCGAAGGCCATCAACGCGGTGGCTGAAATCGCCTCGCTGCGGAAGCACTGAACAACTGTGCTCCAGGTGCCGGGCACCTTCGAGGTGCCCGGCACCTAAAGACGAGAGACGGCACCTAAAGACGATTTTCCCCCATTCCTAACCCGGTTGGCGTTCCCCGCGAGACGAAGTATACTGCGGGTGGCTCACCCGAGCCCCACACCACGCGCCAACGCAGGTGGCCACATGCACACGGTCCTGATGATTTCATCAGGCATCTTCCACCCATCCCTGCCCGGCCGGCTGGCCCTGTGGCGGGCTCTCCGCGCGACGCCGGGCATCACCCTCCATCATGCGTCTTCGATCGAGGTCCTGGCGCGGGTGGATCCGCCCCGCGCGGACGCGCTGGTGTTATTCATCCACGGCAAAACCATCTCGACCCCTGCGCTGGATGCGCTGGATCGCTTCGTGCGGGAGGGCGGCGGCATCCTGGCCGTCCATTCTTCCACCGCATCGTTCAAGGAGACGCCCCGCTACACTGAGATTCTCGGCGGCCGTTTCACCGGCCACCCGCCCGTGGGTCCGCTCAAGATCCGGCCGGCAGGCCTCGCGGACGAGATTTTCGGCGACATCCCGGCGTTCACCGTGACCGACGAGGCCTACCACCACGATCTCAGTGCGGATCTTCGGGTGCACTTTGTCGCGCGGCTCGCGCATGCTGCGGTGGAACTGCCCATCGTCTGGACGCGGCACCACGAGTTGGGCCGCATCTGCTATGCCGGGTGGGGCCACTGCAGCGCGAGCCTCCACCACCCCAGCACGGTCCGCATCCTGCAGGCCGGTCTGGCCTGGGTCTGCCGGCGCGGAGAGGATGGACCGCGATGAGCGGGCGTCGACTGGACCTGGCCATCGCGGGCTGCGGCGACATTGCGGCCTACGTCGCGGGTTTCGCCAGAGCCGGCCGCGGCTTCCGCCTGGTCGCGTGCTGCGACCCCGCGACCGGCCGCGCCGCACAGTTTGCTCGGCGCTTCGGCATCTCCCACGTCTATGCGGGCATCGGGGAGATGCTGGCCGCGGGCCTGCGGCCCGATGTGCTTTACCTGGCCGTGCCGCACCATCTGCATCGCGAGCTGGCCCTGCAGGCCATCGCCGCGGGCATCCCCACCCTCCTCGAAAAGCCGCTGGCCGCTACGCTCAGCGATGGCGTGGACATCGTCGCCGCGGCCCAGGCTGCAGAGGTGAAGGTGGGGGTCAACTATCAGTACCGGTACGACACGGGCTGCTACGCGCTGGCCCGCGCGGCCCAGTCCGGCAGCCTGGGCGAGATCTACTACGCGCGCTGCAACCTTCCCTGGCATCGCGAGGCGCACTACTTCGCCGGCGCGCCGTGGCACGCGCAGCTCGCGACCGCGGGCGGCGGCACGCTGCTCACCCAGGGCAGCCACATGGTGGACGTGGCCCTGTGGGCGCTGGGCGGCCGGCCCACCGCTGCGCTCGGCGTCACCCGCCAGCGCGTCTTCACCGGGACGGAGGTTGAGGACCTGGCCATGGGCGTCGTGGAGATGGCGAGCGGCGCGCTGGTGGAGATCTGCAGCTCGATGGTCAGCCGGCCGGGGCAGGCGCTGACCATCGAGATTTACGGCAGCCGGGGGACCGGACTCTACAGCAACCGGCCCTGGCCCCACGTGCGGTTTCGCGGGGTGCGCGCGGCCCGGCAGATTCCGCCCGGCCGCGGGATCCACGCGCTCCAGCGCAGCCTGATGGGCTTCCGCGCCTGGATCGCAGACCAGCCGCCGGCTGGGGAGCCCCCGCGAGCGGTCGCCCCCACGCCCACCGGAGAACGGACACCTGCGGCCGGACAGGCGCCTACAAGCGCCCGCCCCTACCTGACCCCTGCGGAAGAAGCGCTGCCGGTCCTGGCCGCGGTCGACGCCATCTACCGTTCGAGCCGGTCTGGCCGGCGCGAGGAGGTTGCACTTTGAGTTCAAGAACCGGTGCATCTGTATCCGAGTCCGCACCTGCCCACCCTGGGCCAGGCGAGAAACTCGCGCTCTGGCGCAAGATCGGCTACGGCCTGGGCGATATCTACGGCGGCGGCTCGGGCGTCGTCATCAGCTTCTACTACCTGATCTTCCTCACCGACGTCGTGCAGCTCAACCCCGCGCTCGCGGGCACGGTGATCCTCATCAGCAAAGCCTACGATGCGATCACCGACCCGCTGGAGGGCGTGCTCTCCGACCGGACGCGCACGCCCCTGGGTCGGCGGCGGCCCTACCTTCTGGGCGGCATCCCGCTGATCTTCCTGTCGTTCTTCGGCCTCTTCTACCCGATCAATCTCGACTCGGAGGCCATGCGGTTCGCATTCGTGGTGGCCTCCTACCTCTTCTTCTCCACCGTGGTCAGCCTGGTCATGCTCAACTACAACGCGCTGCAGGCCGAGATCACGCTCGACTACCACGAGCGCACCTCGCTCAGCTCGATCCGCATCGCGTTCTCGACCCTCTCCTCGATCCTGG
>JARKQJ010000238.1 GCA_029973955.1 Paludibaculum sp.
ACCTCGAAGAGGCGCTCGCCGAGCTGCCGGAGCTGTATCGGAGTGTTGTTCTGCTGAGGGACGTGGAGGGGCTCTCCACGTCGGAGGCTGCCGAAGTGCTTGATATTAAGGAAGATGCCGTCAAACAGAGGCTCCATCGGGGGCGTTTGGCATTACGCAAGAGCCTGGCGCGCTACACGCCGGCGGGAACCGGGGAGGCCAGCCGGTGACGGAACACAAACACCAGCATAATCAGAAGGATCCGGCCTGCCTGGAGGTCTTCGCGAAGCTCTCCGCCTACATCGACGGGGAGTTGGACGGGTTGGAGTGCCACCACATCGAAGAGCACATTTCGGACTGTCCGCCGTGCGTGCAGTTCCTGAAAGGGCTGCGGCGGTGCGTGGAGACGTCGCGCGAGTTCGAGGGGCAGGGCGAGTGCCCGAAGATGCCGCCGGAGATGGAAGCGAAGCTGCGCGAAGCGTGGCAAAACGCGCTGAAACGACGCGAAAACGCGCACTAAAGTGCCGTTTTGTGCATGAAATCGCGAGGGGCCGCGCCGGAAGCGCGGCCCCTCTAGACTTGCGGGATCAGCGGGCGGTGCGGAGATAGGCCAGGACGTCCGCCATGTCGGTGTTCTGGAAGTGCGGCCACTGGATGCCCTTGGAGGCCATCTGCTTCTTCATCGAGGGGCCGTGGCCCCACAGGACGGCGACCATGCCGAAGGAGTTGTCGGTCTCGCCGTGGGTGAGCCTGGGCATGTTGGAGGAGGTGTGGCAGGTGGCGCAGCCTTTGGCGGCGAAGGCTTTTTCGCCGCGAGAGGCGACGCCGCCCTCATCGGCGAACTGGGCGGCCCAGAGGTAGCCGACGAGGCGCTTCATCTCCTCGGGGCGGAGCTCGTCTTTCGGCGGAGTCTTGCCGGGGTGGTTCCACATGGCGGCGGCGAGCTCGGCGGTGGATTTCAGGGTGCCGGATTTGCCGATGGCCTTGGCTCCCTGATGGCAGCCGGCGCAGCCTTTGGCTTTGAAGAGTTCCTCGCCGGTGGTGGCGGAAGCCGGGGCGAACTGGGGCTGCTGATCCTTGGCGCCGGGCAGGTGCTGGAGATAGATGGAGATATCGTTCATCTCCATGGCGGTGAGGGTGGGCATTTTGACGTTTTTGGCGGCCATGGCGGATTTCATCTGCGGGGAGTGGTTCCACATCTGGCGGCCGAGTTCGATGGGATCGGTAACGGAGGCCCACTTGAGGACACTGGTGCCGGTGGAGGCGCCGGTGGCGCCGATGTTGTGGCAGGAGGCGCAGCCCTTTTCGACGAAGGTCTTGCGGCCTCGTCCGGCGTCTCCCTTTTTGTCGAAGAAGCGGGCGGCGAAGAAGTAAGCGAAGAGGTCGGCGGCCTGCTGGCTATCGACCTTGGGGGCGGTGACGCCGGCCTTCTCCATGGCGCTCCACATCTGGGGGGCGTGGTTCCACATTTGTGAGGCGAGCAGGGCAGGAGTGTACTCGCGGCTGACGGTGCGGCCGAGATCGGGGCCGACCTTACCGCCTTCGCCGTTGAGGCTATGGCAACTGATGCATTTCTGCTCGCGGAAGAGATTGGCGCCGCGTGTGGCATCGCCGAGAGGCACGGCGGCGGAAGCGACGGCGGCCGCGGCTGCGGCGATCATGAACATCCTGGTCGTCATCAAGCCCTCCTGACGGCAATCAAACCTGTGGGTTGCAGCCAGGAGGGAAAGTCCGTCCCGGCCGTTACATCAGCAGTCGAACGCCGCCCGTGAAGGTATGGGCACGGAAGCCTTCGACCGTATAGACTGCCTGGCTCATGCCATAATAACGCCACTCGGAGAAGAACTCCAGCTTTTGAGTGACCGGCAGATGGAGGCGGCCCTGGGGCTGATAGTAGTTCATGCTGCGGGTGCCGTCGGTGGAGATGAACGACCCGCCGAAGGTGAGGCGGCCGCTATAACCTTTGGAAAAAGGCAGGCGCAGATCGGCCAGGAGGGTGCCGGTATGGGCGTTGTCCTGGTAGCGGGACTGCACGGGGAAGAGGCCGAGCGGGTAGAGGTAATTGATGTCGCTCTTGATGAACGACCTCTGGTAGTCGGCGATGACGCTGAGGTTCTTGCCGCCCTTGGGCATCCACTGGAAGGAGCCGTTGATGGCCTGGGAAGCGGAGAGGTAGTTGACGCCGGCGTTGGGGTTCTTGTTGTCAAAGAACTGGTAGCTGGCGTTGAAGAAGAACTCCTTGGGCAGGGTGAGGCGGCCCTGGAAGCGGGTGCGGCGGGTGTCGTAGAGGCCGGTGCGGTAGTAGGTCTTCTCGCCGTCCATGAACTCGAAGTCGCCGGTGAGGGAGAGGCGCTGGATGGGGCGGACGTTGAAGCCGGCGAGCCAGCCTTTGCGCTTGAGTTCTCCGCGGTCGGGATTGCCGGTGGTGGAGTAAGTGGAAGCCTTCATGACGGAGGTGCCCCACTCGTAGCGGTAGCCGCCGCGGACGGTGAAGTTCTTCATGATGTCGAAGAGGGCTTCGGCCTGCTGGCGGTTGCGGGTGACTTCGAGGCGTTCGCCGGAGTTGGTGGTGAAGGGGGCGCCGTTGGAGGGCGTGAGGAAGAGAGTGGTGGTGAGGGTGCTCAAGCCATCGGTGTGGAACCGGTCGGTCTCCCAGGACTCGCGCAGACGGAGGCGGCTGCCGACGCGGGCTTCAGCGCCGAAACTGCCGGAGGTGTGCGGCATGGTGGCGTTGCCGTAGAACCTGTCGGTGGTGCCGGAGAGGATCACGAGCGGGTCAGCCGGGGAGACGAGCTTGCCGTTGGCGGTCTGGTAGAACTGGGCGTCGGTCTTGGGCTTGCTGCGGATGAAAGTGCCGGAGAGGTCGAGCCAGCGGAAGGGGGAGGCGGTGAGGAGGGCCTTGGAGTAGGCGCCCTTGGTTTCGGCCTCATAGCGCTGGGCGCCGGTATTGAGGGTGAGCCACTGACCCATGTAAGGAGTGGTGCGGTTGCCGTTGAGCGCGGCGGTGGAGTAGACGCTCTGGTTGTCTTCGAAGTGCCGGCCGCCCTGCTCGAAGGTGAAGTGCCAACGGCTCATCTCGACGCGCAGGCCGGCGCGGATTTCGTTCATGCCCCAGTCGACGTTATTGCGAAGGGCGTACTCGTTCATCTCGACGACGAGGGGCGTTACGCCCCAGCCGTTGCTGGAGTTGCGCGAGTAGCCGAAGTAGGGGATGAAGCGGCCGCCGGGGAAGAGTTCGAGGATGTTATCGAAGTTGCGCACCTTGGTATCCATGGAGCGCTGGTTGAGGAAGGCGCCGCTGGCGTAGGTGGGATCGGCGAAGGAGGGCAGGTAGTTGAAGTAGGCGATGTTGGAGTAGTTGCCCTGGTAGCGGTACTTGCCATGCTTTTCGGCGGTGAGGCGGGCGGTGTTGTAGGGATCGCCGCCCCAGTTGAACATCTGAATGCGGAGGGAGTCGAGGAGTTTGGAGTCCTTGGGGGTGAGGGCGACGTCGGAGCCGATGAGGCGTGCGCCCTGGCGGAGGTTGACGACGCTGCGGTAGGTGTTATAGTCGCCGCCCCAGCCGACCCAGCGGGCGCCGATGTCGATATAGCCGTTGAGGACCTTTTCCGAAGAAGGAGAGGAAGAAGCTTCTTCCTGTTTGGATTCGGCTTTGGTTTCAGCCGGCGTGGATTCCGGCTTCTGTTCGGCGGGCTTGGCGGCGGGTGCGGCCTGAGCCGGGGCCGAAGTGGAGGAGACCTGTTGGATGCGGGCCTTGCTGGCGCGGCGGACGGCGGTGGTCTTCTTCGCGGACTTCTTTTTCGCTTCCTGATGAACGGCGGGGACCTGCGCCAGAAGCGTTAGCGGCAGGACGAATGCCAATAGAACTCTCATCGCTCCCATCCATTTCTGCATGTCGTTATCTCCATGTCGTCATCTCGTCATCGACCTGTCCGCGTTGGAGCCGTGCACCTTCTGGTGGCAGATGGTGCAGTTGCGCCAGCGCGGGCTACGCATGTCGTGGATCGCGGGGGGGATGCCGCCGATCGCGGCGCCCTTCGGCGGCGACTGGATGTTGGAGTGGCACTCGAGGCAGAGGTTGGCGACCTCGGAGCGTTTCATCATGCGGGGGTTGACCGAGCCATGGACTTCATGGCAGACGGAGCAAGGCTCATTGCGGACGGGGGCGTGTTCGAAGACGAACGGGCCGCGCTTATCGGAGTGGCAATTGAAGCAGCCGGGCTCCTGGCCGGAGGAGAGGCGGTTGTTCTGTGCGAGGAAGCCGGCGTGGGGATTGTGGCAACCGGTGCAGGACATGGCGCCTTCGGGGAGTTTGTGATGGTGGGGCTTCTGGAAAGCGGCCCAGACGTCCATGTGGCAGGTGGCGCACTGCTTGTTGATGCCCGACGCCTTCTTATACTGTTCGGCGGTGGATTCGGCGCCCGTCTTGTGCATGTTGTGGCAGGAAGTGCAGGGGACGCTGTTGCGGGCGTGGCTGGACTGCAGGCGGCCGACGTGGGTGGACTGATTTTTGTGGCAGGCGAGGCACATCTCGTCGATGGCGGAGGCCTTCATGTTTTTGGGACTGCGGATGTCGTCGGCCGAATTGGTTTCGGCGTGGACGGAGCCAGGACCGTGGCAGGCTTCGCAGGCCTTGGTCTCCCAGCCGCGCTTCTTGTTGGTTTCGAGGATGTAGTGCGGGTTCTTCTTAAAATGAGTGCTGATTTCGTCGTGGCAACCCGCGCAGGTTTCGGAACCGACAATTTCTTTTTTGACGGGGGCCTTGTCGGCGGCTTTCGTGGCGGGCTGGGCGCTCTTCTGATCGGCGGGCTTTTCAGCCGGCTTCTGATCCTGACGAGGGCCGGCCGCCCAGGCAGCGAGGCCGAGGGCTAAGGTCAGCGGCAACAACCGGAGTCTCATGGGTTCTCCCGAAGATGGTTCTCCCGAAAATTTCAAAAAAAGGGGCAGGCCCCGTGGGGAGCCTGCCCCTCTCGCTACATTTTAGCTCTAGTGAGCATGTACCTTGCTGACGGCGAAGTCGCCGTTGGGGCCGTGACAGGTCCCGCAGGATTCGCCGAGCGCAGTAGTGTTGGCCAGCATGTGGGAAGAGGCATCCTTGCTGGCGTGGCAGCCGATGCACGCGGCGGAGTTGGTCGGGGCCGGGGTCAGGTAACCACGAGGATCGACGACCGGGAAGACGCCGCCGGTGGGTACGTTCTGGCCATTGGTGGTGTGGCACATCTGGCAATCCATGCCGGTGACGGGCGGAGGCAGCTTCGCTTTGCTGAAGTCGACTTCGCCGCCGCGGCCCCAGAGGGAGTACTTCCGGGGCTGCTCTTCGCCGGTGTGGATGCGGTGGACCATGGACGCCATGCTGATGGATTCAGCCGGCATCTGATCGGCCGGACGGCGGGCAGCGTCGGTCATCATCGGGTTGTGGCAGATGACGCAGCTTTCCGGGTTGTCGCGATTGAAGCCGTGCAGTGCCAGGCTGAAGTGGCACTGGTTGCACATGGCCAGGCTGGTAACCATGCGGCGCGGTTTGACGGCGCTGCTGTCGACCGAGAAGTACTTGACCTGGTTCGGGATGTTGACTTCGACGATGCGCTCTTTCTGCGTGCCGCCGAGGAGTTTCTCATCCGTACGGCCTTCGATCTGGAAGGCCCAGGTGCCCTTGGCATCGGCCGGGATGGCGGTGGACATCGTGTACTTGTAAGCGGCGGGAGTGCCGGTAATGCTGCTGGTGGTGGTGGGGGAGTCCTGGAAGTATCCATTGGTTCCCGAGCCCGAGATCCCCTTGCCGTAGTCGGAATCGAGAGCGGCGATGGTGAAGCCGAGACGGCCGCGGCCGGCACCGGGGATTAGGGCGTTGATGTCGAGGGCCTTGCCGGAGCGGTCAGTCAGCGAGAAGGTGACGGTGACTTTCTGGCCGGGCTTGGTGTTCTCGAGGTTGGTGATCTTCACGAGCGCGCCCTGGATCATGGACGAGTACTGCTCGACGACGTGGGCACCCTTGATGGAGGCGTCGAAATCGATCTCGCCTTCGGGGATGTGGCAGTTCTTGCACTGGTTGTCGTTGAGTTGGGGCAGGCCGAGGTGACCTTCGCCGGTGGCGAAGTTGATGTTGTCGTGGCAGGCGCCGCAGGCTTCGCGGTTGGGCGTGGTCAACCAGGCGCTCTTCTGGGTGGCCTTGTCGTTATTCTTCTCGTGGCACCACTGGCAGTTGTTGGCGCCGGAGGGCATATTGACATAGGACCAATCGGAGACGGCGTTGCCGAAGCCGACGATCTGATAGGGCTTGCCGGCCTGAACGCTGGGGAGGTTGGAGCCCATGTGGATCTTGTGGACCATCACCTTCATGTCAATGGTCTGATCCGTTTCGGGGTTGGTGTTGTTCACACCGGTGGTGCCGATGCTGTATTTCGGCGTGTGGCAGAGCACGCAGATGTCGAAGCCGACGCGCGAGCCGCCATGGAAGCTGAGGTTGGAGTGGCACTTGTTGCAGGATTCGACCTCAAACAGGTCGCGCACTTTGGTGACCGGGGTGCCGGCCGGGACGAAACTGGAGAGCACGGTGGCATAGTTGGTGCCCAGATCGAACTCGGTGAGGTTCCGGCTGCCGTACATACCGATGGTGTGCGTGGCGGTCTTGTCAAACGTGGTGGGGAGCTTGGTGCCGAAGGTATATTCGTACTCGCCCTCACCGGTCTTGGCGTAGGTGCCGCCGGAGTCCGCGCCGGCCTGCCGGGCAGTCTTGCCGGCGGTGGGGGGATAAGTGCTGGTCTTCACGCGGGTGGTGTAAGCCTGGTAATAGGGGCTATCCGCGGGAATCGTAGCGATGATGAAGCTGGTGGAAACCGCGCCAGGGGTGGTGATGCCGTCTCGATCCAGGGGCAGGCCTTTCGGATCAGTGAGTGAGAATTTCACTTTCACCGTGCCGTCGGCGGCGATGCTCTGGCCGAGGATCTTGAACACCAGGCCGGGTCGAACGAAGTTCACCGTGGCTTCGTCCGCGTAATAGGCTTTATCGTGCGAAGTGAATGGGGACTTCGTAGAGCTGACCAGCGCCGTCGAGGCGACCAGTACCAACACCACCAAAGTCCATTTCATCCACCCGCCCGAGCTTTTCTGCATGCGCATTGCGCTCTCCTTCTTTCTCAGGTTCTTCTCTGTCAGGTTCAGAAATCTTTGAAGCATTACTGCTTGGCCGAAGTACACGACCCGGAACTCTCTTAGCAGGTTCCACGCCAAAGCTAACTCATGTTCTATCCCTTCGTCAATACCAAAGTTTTCAATGACTTGTAGGTATTGTAGGATTTTGCAACGTGGCTCAATTCCAGTTCGGATTGGGTGAATATCACCACCTCTGGGTGAAGCTGCGCAACTGCTTTGTTTTGTTCAATTGCCCTGTGGAGGGGGAGCAGCGGGGCGGCCAGGATGCGGTGGGGAGGATGTTGAAGTCTTCAGCAGTGGGGGAAACGGAGGTGGCGAGGCTGGCGCGCGGGGTGGGCGAGGATGTGCGCGGTTGTCCCGTCGTTCGATAGGATAGTCGTGATGCGTACGTCCATAGCTCTTTTATTCGTCTTGAACGCCGCGCTGGCGGTGGTGCCCGCGGCGGCGGCCTCGAAGAAGGCCAAGAACGTGATTGTCTTTTTGGCGGATGCCGGCGGGACCTCCACAGTGAACGCAGCCAGCATCCATGGGTATAACAAGGCCCAGAGCCTGTATGTGCAGAACATGCCAAACATCGGGCTGAGCGACACCTCGACGAATTCATCGTGGGTGAGCGATTCGGCGGCCGGGATGACGGCGATCGTCACGGGCGTGAAGACGGAGAACGGCCTGATCAGCATGGGTCCGGATACGGTGCGCGGCAAGAAGGACGGCACGGTGTTGAAGACTCTGCTGGAAGAGGCGGAGGAGCGCGGGTTGGCGACGGGCGTGATCACGAACGTGAACATCGCGGACGCGACGCCGGCGGCGTGCTACGCGCACGCCAACGACAGAAAGAAAGCGGGCGAGATCTTCCTGCAGGTGTTCCGGCCGAGGTATGGCGACGGCGTGGACGTAGTGATCGGGGCGGGGCGGTCGGCGGTTTACAAGGCGGTGAAGGAGTTGGGTGAAGATCTGGACGCGGTGGCGGCGGCGGGCAAGCGCGAGGTGAGGCAGGCGTTGTCGGATGTGCCGGCGGGCGAACTGCGGCCGATCGTGGTGTCGGACAAGGAGCCGGACGTGGCGGCGGCGGCGCGGCTGGCGATCGAGCGGCTGTCGAAGAACAAGAAGGGCTACTTCCTGATGATTGAGTGGGACGCGCACACGGACAATCCGAAGAAGGGTCTGGACAACCTGGTGGGGATGGACAAGCTGATTCGCGAGATTGCCGGGACGGTGAACCTGAAGGAGACGCTGCTGGTGTTCACGGCGGACCACTCGTTCGACATGCGGGTGCGGGCCGGACAGAAGGGAGAACCGCTGTTGAAGGGCCTGGATGAATGGCGAGAGAAGACGGGCGGGAAGAAGCAGGTCTATCTGGATCTGCCGAATCTGCGGCTGTTCGGATCGCACACGGGAGAAGAGGTTCTGGTGGCGGCGCAGGGGCCGGGGTCGGAGCAGGTGAAAGGATTTCTGCCCAACACGCGGATCCATGACATCATCCTGCAGGCCTGGGGCTGGAAGAAGGCAGATTAGGCGGTAGGGGCGGGTGGTGGGGTGGGCGCTTCACACAAGCGGGGGCCGCGGCGGCTAAAATGCTTTCGATGGAGTAGGAGGAGGCGGCCGGCGGCGGGAGCGATTCGCGATGCCGCAACCAGGCCGGCGAGCAAAAGGCAGCCGTGAACGAAATACCCGCAGAGTTGCATATCCAGGCGCAGATGGACTGGGCGTGGCCTGTGCTGCTGGCCTGCATCGCGTTGGCGCTGCTGATGCTGGCGCTGGGCTGGCTGTCGAGGCGGCGCTATTTGGCGTTACCGGAGCTGAAGAGGAGCGCAGGGGGCGAGTTGCCGGATCACGTGGTGGTGATCCCGGCGCGGGACGAAGCGGAGACGATCGGGCGGTGTGTGGCGAGCTTGCAGGGATCACTGCGCGTTGTGGTGGATGACGGATCGACAGACCGCACGGCGGAAGTGGCGGAGGCCGCGGGCGCGGAGGTGCGGGTGGCGCCGGAGCTGCCGGCACACTGGCGGGGCAAGGCGCACGCCTGCTGGACCGGGGCGGGATTGACGGAATCGGACTGGATCCTGTTCGTGGATGCCGATACCTGGTACGCCGAGGGTTTTGCGGCGGCGCTGCTGGGTCATGCCGCGAACGGGCAACTGCATGCGGCGACGGTTTTTCCGAAGCTGCTGCTGGAGACGTGGTACGAGCGGATGCTGGTGCCCTATGCGATGGGGCTGCATTTCATGGGGGTGAAGGCCGGGCAGTTGAACAATCCGCGGAGCCTGGAGGCGCTGGCCGATGGGCAGTGCCTGCTGTTCCGGCGGTCGGCGTACCAGTTTGTGGGGGGGCACAAGGCAGTAGCGGATTCTTCGACTGAAGACGTGGCGCTGGCGAGGCTGCTGAAGCGGCATAGGATGAACATCGCGGTGCTGCGCGGCGAGACGATGGCGCATGCGCGCAAGTACGGGTCGTTTGGAGAGCTTTGGCGAGGACTGCAGCAGAGTTCGTTGCGATTCCTGGGGGGGAATCCGCGGAGGGCAGTTTGGGCTGTGGCGGCCGGGCTGGTGATGCTGGCGTGGCTTCCGATGCTGGCGGCCTTGTTGTGGGTGGAGCACTGGGGGCCGGCGGCGGCGTTTGTGTTTGTTCCGGCGGTGGCGTGGCGGGGCTGGTATGGGAATTGGCTGGATGCGCTGCTGGCGCCGCTGGCGATCTATGTCTTTCCGGCGATGGCGGCGATGGGCGCACTGGGGCGGGTGCTGGGTGTGGAGACGCGCTGGAAGGGCCGCCGCATTTAGGGCCCCATCCAGAGTGTGACCGGCGGTTACTGGCCGAGGCCGATTTGGCAGATGTGCCGGGTGGCTTCCTGCTCCATTTCACGGTAAGCGCGGTTGCGGCGGGTGAGTTCATCGAAGTCCACGAGGTGGGCGTCGAACTCGGGGCCGTCGACACAGGCGAATTTGACCTCATTGCCGACGGTGACGCGGCAGCCGCCGCACATGCCGGTGCCGTCGATCATGACTGGATTGAGGGAGGCGTGGAGTTTGAGGTTCCAGGTGCGGGTGGCTTCGGCGGCAGCCTTCATCATGGGGATGGGGCCGATGACGTGGCCTTCGGAGAAGGTGCCGGGCTGGGCGAGGCTGTGGAGAAGCTGGACGACGTTGCCGTGGAAGCCGAAGGAGCCGTCGTCGGTGGCCCAGTGGAGGGCATCGACGGCGGTTTGGAGTTCGGCGTCGAGGATGCGGTAGGAGTCCGAGCGGGCGCCGCAGAGGGCGGTGACGTGGTTGCCGGCGTCGTGGAAGGCTTTGGCGACGGGGAGCAGTTCAGCGACGCCGACGCCGCCGGCCATGCAGACGACTTTCTGGCCGGTGGAGATGGTGGCGGCTTCACCGAGGGGGCCGACGAGATCGCAAAGGGCGTCGCCGGGGTTGAGGGCGACGGCTTCCTTGGTGGTCTTGCCGATGGCCTGGATGACCATGGTGATGGAGTGGCGGTCCTGGCTGGAGTCGACGATGGTGAGGGGGATGCGTTCGCTGTTCGCAGTGGGGCGGATGATGATGAACTGGCCCGGTTTCCAGCGCTTCTGAATGCGTGGGGCCTCGACTTCGAGGAGCGTGACTTCGGGGGCAAGCTGCCGCTTATTGAGGATGAGAGAGTTCATTGGGCGGAGACCTCAACCGGGGATTCGGAGAGCGCCAGATGGATGGCCTGGGCGGCGGCGCGGCCGTCCTTCATGGCAAGGATGACGGTGGAGCCGCCGCGAACGACGTCGCCGCCGGCGTAGACGAGGGGCATGGAGGTGAGGCCGGTGGCGTCGGCGACGATCTTGCCGCGTTTGGTGATGAGCTGGGGGGTGACCTTCTGGAGGGTGGGGTTGGGCGCCTGGCCGATGGCGGCGACGACGGTATCGACGGGCAGGCGGTGTTCGGAGCCCTGCACGGGGACGGGGGAGCGGCGGCCGCTCTCGTCGGGTTCGCCCAGCTCCATCCTGATGCACTCGATCTCCTTGAGAGTGCCGTGTTCGTCGCCGTAGAGGGCGACGGGGGCGGCGAGGAACTCAAAGTGGATGCCTTCCTCCTCGGCATGTTCGATCTCTTCGAGGCGGGCCTTGAGTTCGGCGCGGCCGCGGCGGTAGAGGATGGTAGTTTCGCTGCCCATGCGCTTGGCCCAGCGGGCGGCGTCCATGGCGGAGTTGCCGCCGCCGACGATGATGGTGCGTTTGCCGACGCGGACGGGCGTGGGGGCGTCGGGGAATTTGAACGCCTCCATGAGGTTGATGCGGGTGAGGAACTCGTTGGCGGTGTAGACGCCCACCAGGTTTTCGCCGGGGATGCCCATCATGTAGGGCAGGCCGGCGCCGGTGCCGATGAAGATGGCTTCGTAGCCCTCTTCGAAGAGGTCTTCGAGCGTAGCGGTCTTGCCGACGATGAAATCGACTTCGAACTCGACGCCCATGTTCTGGAGGCGGGCGATCTCTTCGTGCAGGATCTCGCGGGGCAGGCGGAAATTGGGGATGCCATAGGCGAGGACGCCGCCGAGTTTGTGGAGGGCTTCGAAGACGGTGACGCGGTAGTTGAGCCGGACGAGATCGTAGGCGGCGATGAGCGAGGCCGGGCCGCTGCCGACGAGGGCGATCTTCTTGCCGGTGGGCTTGGGGTATGTGCCGGCGAGCTCCTTCATGCGCAGGCGGGCGTGATCGGCGGCGAAGCGTTCCAGGGAGCCGATGGCGACGGGATCCCACTTCTTGGCGACGATGCAGGCGTCTTCGCAGAAGAGTTCATGCTGGCAGACGCGGCCGCAGACACCGGGGAAGGGGCTCTCCTCGCTGATGACATCGTGGGCGCCCTGCCAGTCGTTGTCGGCGAGGCGGGCGATGAAGCGCTTGATGGGGAGGTGGAGCGGGCAGGCGTCGACGCAGGTAGGTTTGGCGCATTGCAGGCAACGCATGGCCTCGATCTGGACCTGATCCGGTGTGAAGCCCAGGGCGACCTCTTCGGCGGAGGTCGAGCGGACTTCGGGCTTCAAAAGGGGCAGCGCCTGGCGCGGGGCCTTGGGGTTCGGTTTGTACTTTGGTGGCTGAGCGGCCATCAGACACTCCTATCTGGTAATCCAGATTCTATCATCAGGAATCGGTGACAGATTTGGCATGATTCCGGGGCGGGGCAGGGCGGGGTGGAAAAGGGATGACGAGCGGCTACTTGGGATCGGCGAAGCGGGCCTTGGCTTCGGCTGTGACCTCCCAGAGATAAAGGGTTTTGCCGTTCACCTCGGTTTTGCCATCGGGCTTCCACTCGCCCATGTCGAAGGAGTGGGAGACGATGCGGGCGCCGGTTTTGAGTTGAGAGAGGAGTCGCGGGCGGAGGCGGAGGTTGACGTCGGGGAGGAGGTAGAGGGTGACGAGAGTGGCTTGGGATACGTCGGCTTCGAAGAGGTTCTTTTCGACGAACTGGACGCGATCCGTGACATTCGCCTTTTTTGCGTTCTCGTTGGCTTCTTCGATACGCCTGGGATTGAGGTCGAAGCCGGCGCCGCGGGCGCCGAACTTCTGGGCGGCCATGACGACGATGCGGCCGTCGCCGCAGCCGAGGTCGATGACGAAGTCAGAGGATTGGATGCGGCCGAGCTTGAGCATGCCTTCGACGACGGCGGGCGGGGTGGGGACGTAGGGGACATCGCCGCCGAGGCTTTCGTCGTACTGCGCGGCGGCGGGAAGGGCGAGGGCGAAGAGGGAGAGCAGGAGCCAGGGAGAGCGCATGGGGGCAGGGTATCACCGGCGGCGGCGGTGGTCGAGGGGGGGATTCTATAATTGAGATGTCGCCCGCCGGATATTCGATGGCTTCGCAAACGACAGTAGCGCTGGAGAGTTGGAGGACCCGTTTTCAGGCGGGGATGGTGACGCTGGTGCTGCTGTCGGTGGGGCACTTCATTGTGGATCTCTATTCGGGGTCGCTGGGGGTGCTGCAGCCGTTTTTCGTGCAGAAGTTCGGGCTGAGCCTGACGCAGGCGGGGGTGCTGGGCGGAGTTTTGGTATTTAGTTCCTCGGTGACGCAGCCGCTGTATGGGTATTTGTCGGACCGGTTCCGGTCGCGGCTGTTCTGCGGCCTGGGGCCGGCGGTGGCGGGAGTCTTCATTCTGGGGGCTCTGCGGGCGCCTTCGTTTGCGTGGGCGGTGGCGATGATGGTGGCCGGCGGGGTAGGGGTGAGCGCGTTTCATCCGCAGGCGTCGTCGTGGGCGAGCGCGGGGATGGCCAGTGCGAAGGCGCGCTGGATGGCGGTATTCATCAGTGCCGGGACGCTGGGGATTGCGCTGGCGCCGGCGTTTTTCAAGGAATGGATTGCGCGGGCAGGATCCGAGACGATTCTGTGGGCGGCGGCGCCAGGCGTGGTGCTGTCGATGGTGACGCTGGCGCTGGTGCAGGCGCCGGAGGAAGGCGCGGGGACGCGGAGCTTTGACTGGGCGGCGCTGAAGGCGGTCCGGCGGCCGCTGGTGATTTTGTATCTGGGCGTGTTCTTCCGGTCGGCGGTGCAGGTGACTTACAGCCAGTTTCTGGTGCTGTACCTGAGCCGGGAACGGGGCTTTACGTTGCACGAGGCCGCGTACACGCTGACGCTGTATTTGAGCGCCGGGGCGGTGGGCGGATTCATTGGAGGCCACCTCTCGGACCGGTTCGGGCCGAAGCGGGTGATCGTCCATTCTTTCCTATGGTCTGTTCCGCTGATGGCGCTGTTCTACGTGAGTCCGACGGGGCTTGGCGTGGCAGCGCTGGTGGTGGGTGGGCTGGTGCTGCTGTTCACGATTCCGGTGAACGTGATTGTGGCGCAGGATCTGGTACCGTCGCAGGCGGCGACGGTCTCGGCGCTGTTGATGGGATTTGCGTGGGGAACGGCAGGGATGATCTTCGTGCCGATGACGGGTTGGGTGGCGGACCGGTTTTCGCTGCACGCGGCGTTGAGCGGGTTATTGATATTTCCGGCATTGGGGTTCTTCCTGGCCCGGATGCTGCCTGAGGAGTTAGGCCGATGAAGAGAGCGGTATGTCTGGTGAGCGGCGGGCTGGATTCGGCCACGGCGTTGGCGTGCGCGGTGCGGGATGGGTTCGAGACCTATGCGCTGTCGTTCGACTATGGACAGCGGCACAGGGTGGAACTGGCGGCGGCGGAGCGCGTGGCGCGGCAGATGGGGGCGGCGGCGCACCAGACGATTGCGATCGACCTGCGGGCCTTCGGGGGCTCGGCATTGACGGCGGAGATCGCCGTGCCGAAGGGGCGGCAGAAGGAAGAGATGGGCGAGGGGATTCCAGTGACCTACGTACCGGCGCGGAACACGGTGTTCCTGTCGATCGCCCTGGCGTGGGCGGAGGTGTTGGAGGCGGAAGACCTGTTCCTGGGGGTGAACGCGGTGGACTACTCGGGGTATCCGGATTGCCGGCCGGATTACATTGCCGCGTTTGAGCGCATGGCGAATCTGGCGACGCGGGCCGGGGTGGAGGGGACATCCAGGTTCAAGATCCATACGCCGCTGATCGATCTGACGAAGGCGGAGATCATCCGGCTGGGGCTGAAGCTGGGGGTGGACTACGGTTTGACGCATAGCTGCTACGATCCGGTGGACGGGCTGCCGTGCGGGGCGTGCGACTCATGCCAACTGCGGCTGGCGGGCTTTGCCGGGGCGGGGACGAAGGATCCGCTGAGGTATGCCGCCGGAGGGGTGTGATGCGCCTGAGCGAGGTGTTCGCGAGCATTCAGGGGGAGGGGGTTCTGGTGGGGGTGCCGTCGCTGTTCATCCGGACGACGGGCTGCAATCTGCGCTGCGCGTGGTGCGATACGCCCTACACGTCCTGGCGGCCGGAGGGCGAGGAGTGGAGCCAGGAGCGGATTCTGGAGTGGGTGGCAGGATTCCCGCGGGTGCGGCACGTGGTGATTACAGGCGGCGAACCGATGTTGCTGGAATCGATGGTGGGGTTGACGCGGGCGCTGCGGGCGGGGGGCAGGCACATCACGATGGAGACCGCGGGGACGGTGGAGCAGGCGGTGGAGTGCGATTTGATGAGCATCAGTCCAAAGCTGAGCAATTCGACGCCGCGCGCGGCGGGTCAGGAGGCGGCGGCGGAGATGCACGAGCGGGCGCGCTGGCGGCCGGAGGTGCTGCGGCGGTTGATGGCGGGGTATGAGCACCAGTTCAAGTTTGTGGTGCAGGATTGGGCGGATTTGACTGAGATTGAAAGAGTTGTGGCGGAGATCGGAGTGGCGCGGGAGCGCGTGGTCCTGATGCCGGAGGGGACGCGGGCGGAGGTGCTGGCGGAGCGGTCGGCGTGGCTGGTGGAGGCGTGCAAGGAGCGTGGGTACAGGTTCAGTCCGCGGCTCCATGTATTGCTGTATGGAGAGCGGCGCGGGGTGTGAAGGTGGGTGAAACACCTTAGAGGCGTGACCTCACTGAGGAAGTCACTAAGTCCGTTTGCCGATTGTCGTGCTCCCTGTTTCCCTTTACTTTTGTGAAAGAGAATGGCAATGTTGAGGGCCCTTGTCATATGTCCTGATTCGCGGCTGGCAGAGATGCTGGATCATGCGCTGGCCGCCGCGCAATGCGTCAGAGTGGTGCGAGACTTCGACCACTACCCGGGAGAACTCGATTTCATGCGGGGCGTTCGAGCGAACGCGCCGCAAGTGGTGTTTCTGAGCATCGAGTCGATGGTAAAGGCGATGGACCTGCTCGCATTGATCGAGCGGGAGACGCCGGGATTGCAGGTGGTGGCGGTCAGCCGGACGGTGGATTCGGCGTTGTTGCTGGATGTGATGCGGGCGGGGATCCGGGAGTTTCTGGCGCCGCCGTTCGACTCGGTGGCGGTATCGGAGACGCTGCAGAGAGTGGTGGCGTTGGCCGAAACGAAGCCGATCAACATGGGATCGACGGACCAGCTCTACTGTTTCCTGCCTTCGAAACAGGGGGTGGGGACGTCGACGGTGGCGTTGAATGTGGCGCTGGCGATCTCGCGGCAGCCTGAGTCGTCGTCGTTGTTGATCGACCTGGACCTTTCCTCGGGCATCATCGGGTTTCTGCTGAAGTTGAACAACTCGCATTCGGTGGTGGAGGCGGCTGAGAACGCGGCGACACTGGACGAATCGATCTGGCCGCAACTGGTGACGCGGGTAGAGAACCTCGACGTGATGCACTCCGGGCGATTGAACCCGGATTTCCGGATTGAGTCGTCGCAGTTGCGGGGGATGCTGGATTTTGCGCGGCGGCATTACAAGACGATCTGCGTCGACCTGTCGGGCAACCTGGAGCGATACTCGCTGGAGATCATGCACGAGGCGAAACGGATCTTCATGGTGGTGACGCCGGAGATTCCCTCGCTGCACCTGGCGCGGGAGAAGCTGGGCTTTCTGAACCGGCTGGAGATGGCGGGCAAGGTGACGGTGCTGCTGAATCGCAGCAACAAGCGGAACCTGGTGACGCCGGGGCAGATTGAAGACCTGCTGGGCGCGCCGGTGGCTCATGCGCTGTCGAACGACTACCAGGGCGTACACAGGGCATTGCAGGCGGGGCGCGGCGTGGATACGGCGTCGGAGTTGGGGCGGCAGTTCACGCATCTGGCCGGCCAGATTCAGTTGAAGAAGCCGAAGCAGACCGAGATCGACACGAAGAAGCGGTTTGTGGAGTATTTCTCGATGTTCCCGGGCCGCTACTCGGTGGCGGACAAGAAGACCGCGGTTTAGCGGCGGACAGAGATGGTTCAGAGATAGCGAATGCGGTGCGCGGGCACCGCATTCGTGCATTCAGAGGGCGATTTAGAGGTACATGCCGCCGTTGACGCGGAGGACGGAGCCGGTGATGTAGGCGGCCTCGTCGCTGGCGAGGAACTTCACGGCGCCGGCCACTTCGCCGGGCTGGCCGAAGCGTTTCAGCGGGATATTGGCGAGCATCTTTTCGCGGATGGGCTCGCCGAGGACGGCGGTCATGTCGGTCTCGATGAAGCCCGGGGTGATGGCGTTGACGGTGATGTTGCGGCTGCCGAGTTCGATGGCGAGGGACTTGGTGAGGCCGACGAGGCCGGCCTTGGAGGCGACATAGTTGGCCTGGCCGGCGTTGCCGCTTTCGCCGACGACGGACGCGATATTGATGATACGGCCCCAACGTTCCTTCATCATGCCCTGCAGCACCTGCTGGATGCAGAGAAAGGCGCCGGTGAGGTTGGTGTTGAGGACGGCGGACCAGTCTTCGGGCTTCATGCGCATGGCCAGGCCGTCGCGGGTGATGCCGGCGTTGTTGACGAGGATGGTGACGGTGCCGATCTCCTTGGCCTGGGCAAAGGCCTGCTGGATGGACTCCGGGGAGGAGAGATCGATCTGCACCGTATGGGCGGCGCCGCCGGCGGAGCGGATGGCCCCGGCGACCTCATCGAGTTTCTGCTGATCCCGGGCGGCGAGGATGACGGTGTGGCCGGCCGCGGCGAGAGAGAGGGCGGTGGCGCGGCCGATGCCGCGGCTGGCGCCGGTGACGAAAGCAATGCGGGAAGACATGAAAGTGACTCTAAGCTCCTCGAAAGTCCATCATAGTAAAACGAGGGTCACCAACTCACATGGCATATGCAGATCTACGGGAATTTATCGATGCGCTGGAAAAGGCTGGGGAGCTGAAGCGGATTCCGTTCGAAGTGGATCCGAAGCTGGAGATGACGGAGTTTGCCGACCGGGCGGTGAAGCGGGGCGGGCCGGCGCTGCTGTTCGAGAAGCCGAAGGGGTCGGCGCATCCTGTGCTGATCAATGCATTCGCCAGTGAGAGGCGGATGGAGATAGCGCTGGAAGTGGGGTCAGTGGAGGAGCACGCGGCGAGGATCTCGGAGATGCTCGAGATGCGGATGCCGCAGGGGCTGATCAACAAGCTCAAAATGCTGCCGAAGCTGGCGGACATGGCGAGTTTTTTCCCGAAGATTGTGGGCAGCGGGGCGTGCCAGGAGGTAGTGCGGACGGAGGGCTTCTCGCTGAAGGAGTTCCCGGTGCTGCACTGCTGGCCGGAGGACGGCGGGCCGTTTATCACGCTGCCGATGGTTTTTACGCGGAATCCGGAGACGGGGAAGCGCAATTGCGGGATGTACCGGATGCAGGTGTACGACGACCGGACGACGGGCATGCACTGGCAGACGCACAAGCAGGGCGCCGAGCATGCGCGCAGGCGGAAGCGGGCGGGCGAGAAGCGGATGGAGGTGGCGGTGGCGATCGGCGCAGATCCGGCGACGATGTACTCGGCCATTCTGCCGCTGCCGCCGGACCTGGACGAGATGATGATCGCGGGTTTCCTGCGGAACAAGCCGGTGGAGATGGTGAAGTGTAGAACGGTGGACCTGGAGGTGCCGGCGAACGCGGAGATCGTGCTGGAGGGTTACGTCGATCTGGACGAGCGGCGGATCGAAGGGCCGTTTGGGGATCACACGGGCTTCTATTCGCTGTCGGATCCCTATCCGGTGTTTCATGTGGAGTGTGTGACGCAGAGGAAGAACCCGATCTACGCGACGACGATCGTGGGGCCGCCGCCGATGGAAGACTATTACATGGCGAAGGCGATTGAGCGGATCTTCCTGCCGCTGCTGAAGCTGCAGTTGCCGGAGGTGCGGGATATGGCGATGCCGGCCGAGGGCGTAGTGCATAACCTGATGCTGGTGTCGATCCGGAAGTCGTATCCGGGCCATGCGCGGAAGGTGATGCATGCGATCTGGGGGTTGGGGCAGGCGATGTTTTCGAAGGTGATTGTGGTGGTGGATGAAGACGTGGACGTGCAGAACTTCAGCGAGGTGGCGTGGCGGACGTTGAACAACATCGACCCGCAGAGAGACATCGAGTTCGTGATGGGGCCGGTGGACACGCTGGATCATGCGAGCCGGCTGCCGGACTTCGGATCGAAGATGGGCGTGGATGCGACGCGCAAGTGGCCGGAGGAGGGATTCACGCGGCGTTGGCCGGAAGTGCTGCGGATGGATGAGGGGGTGAAAGCGAAGGTGGAGGAGATGTGGAAGAAGGCTGGTCTGATTTGATAGGATAGTAAACGAGTTGCGGCGCGTGTAGCTCAGTCGGTAGTAGCGCCAGATTGTGGTTCTGGATGTCGTGGGTTCGAATCCCACCACGCGCCCCAAACACCCCCCGCAGAGTTTTTCCTCCCCCAATCCTCCGAACGGCGACCGGTGTAGTAAATCCGTGCCGACACTGATAGACTGTCTGCGCTACGAGAGGAGGATCTCCAGTGGTGCACGGAAAGTGGCGTCGGAACTTTGGGTTGGTGGCGCTTCTGATCGTGGCGGGCGGGGGCAGCGCGGAGGGTTCGGCGGTGCGGGTGGCGAAGCAGGAGGCGGCGCCGCCGCAACAGGCGGTCCAGGCGGGTGACGAAGACATGCCGCCGATTCTCAGGCAGCCCTGGAAGGGCGATCTGGATGAGATTGCGAAGCGCCGCGTGCTGCGTGTGCTGGTGCCCTACCGGCGTCCGGAGTTCTTCTATGTCGAGGGGCGGCCCGTCGGGGTATTGCAGGAAGCGTTTCAGGAGCTGGAGACGGTGCTCAACACGCGCTACAAGACGACGAGCGCGAACCGGATCGTAGTGGTGCTGCTGCCGACGCCCACGGAGAAGGTCAAGGAGCGGATGGAGGGCGGCTTTGCCGACATCGCGGCGGGGTCGATTTCGGTGTCGGCGGCGCTGCAGAAGGAGTTCGATTTCACAGCGCCGACGATGACTGGCGTGAGCATCATCGCAGTGGCGGGTCCCGGGTCGCCGGAACTGGCTACCAAGGACGATCTGAGCGGCAAAGAGGTCTGGGTAATGCCGAAGACGCGATTGGTGCGCGATGTCGAAGAATTGAACGCGCATTTCGAATCGCAAGGCAAGGCGCCGGTGAAGATGAAGCTGGTGGACTCACTCCTGGAGCCGGGCGATGTCATGGAGATGGTGAACGCGGGGATCTACCCCATTGCGTTGATGCAGAGCAAACAGGCGGAGTTCTGGTCGAAGGTATTGACCGGTATCAAGCCAATCAAGAGCGTGAGCCTGGCTGAAGATCTGGACCTGGGCTGGGCGATCCAGAAGAACACACCGCAACTGAAGGCGTTCCTGGACGGATTCGTGAAAACGCACGCCTATGGGACGGCGTTCGGGAGCACCGTTGTGCGGCGGTATTTGATGGATATGAAGTACGTGCGCAACGCCACCGAAGAGTTTGAACTGCAGCGCTTACGGGCGACGCTGCCGTTTTTCCAAAAGTACTCCAAGGAATACGAGCTGGATGTACTGCTGATGGCCGCGCAGGGCTACCAGGAATCGCGGCTGGACCAGAGCGTGAAGAGCCCGGTGGGCGCGATTGGGATCATGCAGGTGATGCCGGCGACGGCGGCGGGCCCGCCGGTGAAGATTCCCAACATCACGATCGAGTCGAACAATATCCATGCGGGCGCGAAACTGCTGCACTATCTGATTGAGGATCACTTCAACGAGCCGGGTTTGGACCACTTCAACCGGATGTTGTTCGCCATCGCCAGCTACAACGCGGGGCCGGCCCGCATCGTCCAGTGCCGGACGCTGGCGAAGAAGATGGGCCTGGATCCGAACAAGTGGTTCAACAACGTCGAAGTGGCGACGGGCAAACTCGTTGGCCGGGAGACGACGCAGTACGTTGCGAACATCTACAAATACTACGTCTGCTACCGCATGGCGATGGAGATTCAGAAGACTCGCGGGGCGCAGAAGGCGAGCAAAGCCGCGGGGAAGTAGCGCCCGGTATTCTCCGGCGAAGCCGGGCATTGCCGGCGACCCAAACATGCGAGGGCACAGAAAAAGGGCGCGGAGTTCCCTCCGCGCCCTTGCAGCTTGTGTGATGCGGGCTTAGTTCTTCTTGCGGCGCATGGCCACAGCCGCGGCCAGGGCCACGGAGACAAGCCCGAAGGTGGCAGGTTCGGGCACGCCCTGGACTTGAGCTTCTCCAATCTGGACGTTGTCCACCAGGCCTTCATTGGCGTCGGCGGTGACACGGATGCTATCGAAGACGATGCCCGTGAAGCCGAGGTAAGCGGTGTTCGCATTGTCGTAGGTGACCGCCTGACTGAAAGACTCCACGACCGATCCGCCCAGAAGCGCCTCAACCAGTACCGTGGTGGGATTCTTGGCGTAGCCGAAGGCCGCCGCGTTTACGGGGCCGTTGAACGAAAGAACAAACGGTACTGTCGTAGAGACCCCGATATAGTCACCAGAGATGCCGGGGAACGATGAGGCCCCTTGGCTATCGTACTTGTGACCGGAGGTTGTCACGCCGAAGGGCGCGAACTGGTTGGTGATGACGGTTCCGCTAGGGAAGCTCAGTTCGCTGAAGGTCACCGTGGTGATGGGCGAAGCCAAGCCGAAGCTGTTGACGATGGTTGCGGCTGAGGCTGACAGAGACAGAAATGCCAGCAGTCCGGTTGTGAGAATTTTCATCAATCTCCTCCAGGGACGTTCAGAGGCGGTCCCATTCGCCTGTTGATCCAGCAAAGGACTATCTTGCGGTATATTAACAAATCGATACTACTTTGGGAAGTAGATTCTGTCCGGGATTCTGTCCGGGACGGGAAGCGGGGCGAACGGACAGGCAAGGGTGTGGGGAGCGCGTAGAGGAGACCGGGGCGGGCCGGGCGGGCCGGGCGGGTGTCCGGGAGTGGGATTGCGGTTGCTGTGAACGGACAGTGAACGGGGCGGTGGGTACGATTTTTCAATGAGTTATAGCTGGCACGCCAGTTGCGAGGATAGATGAGTTATGCGCATAGCTCTTCGTTCGCTTTCCCGCACTCCGGTGATCAGTTTCGCGGTGATGCTCTC
>JARKQJ010000043.1 GCA_029973955.1 Paludibaculum sp.
CGTGTCCCCCGGGACGCCAGTCCCGGGGTCACACTCCCCGGCCCGTGTCCCCCGGGACGCCAGGCCCGGGGCCACAGCCCCCGGCGAGGACGCCAGTCCCGGGGCCACACTCCCCGGCGGGGACGCCAGTCTCGGGGCCACCCGACACGCCCCGCAAGAATCCCCCCTACCCCAAAACAAACTGAGGGGGGCCCCGGAGGGGTACCCCAATGGGTTCCCCGCCGGAGCCCCCCTCCAGGGCCCGAATTGACTCTACTGCCGTGCCCGCCGCCGCCAAACCGCCAGCGCAACCAGAGCCGACCCCATCATGGCGTAAGTAGCCGGTTCCGGGATCTCCCCCGCGAACTGCCCCGCGGCCGTCAACTCACCCGTGCGCCCCAGCGTCGTGCTGAGATACAGCGGCTCGTAACCCGCACCGCCGAAGGTCAGGCCGATCATCGTGCCCGCGATCTCCGTACCGGTCGTCACGCTGCCTGCCGTCGTCGCCGCCGTGTTCGCAATGCCGCACGCGATCGCCTGGCCCAGCGGCAGACCGCTGCAATTCTGCAACGTCACCTGCTGGTCCACGTCCAGCAAAAACGCAAACGTCCCCGCCGAACTGTTGAAGCCCGTGAAACCGATCGTCAACGCCGTCGCGCCGTCCCGCCCCGCGGCCGTGCCCGGCGTTACGCTCGCCGCGGCGCCGCCGCTGATCTTCTGGAAATCCTGCCACAAGAGCAGCCCGGGCCCGCCCGAAACCGTGTCGAAATAGGACGTCGACGGCAGCGTGATCGAGACCTGCTGCAACTCCACGCCGGGAATGCTGGCAAACTGAATCGACCAGGTGCCCAGGGCGCCGCCCAGGTAGCCCACCGATCCGGTGATCGGCGCCGCCGACGCCGGTACCAGTGCCAGCCCCAGCATGAATACAATTGTCTTCAGTGGTCGAAAGTGTCCACGCATCATAGCTATAGCTCTCCTCCTACAAAGTCTATCGGTAAACTCAGGATAATCCATTAGAGGGCGAAAGGAAAGCGACAGTTTTAGGCCGAAAGTACTGGTTGCCTGGCAGTCCTCTGCGCCGGCTTCGCCCCGCGCTAAACTAGAACATTACGAGGTCCCCTCCGTCGTGTTCCATCTCATCGAACAAAAGCTCCGCCAGCACTTTAGCGCTTTCCTCTCCTCCGCCTATTCGACTGAATCCGCGATTGTCGTCGAGCAGCCCAAACAGAGCTCTTTCGGCGAATTCGCCTTGCCTGTCGCCTTCTCCCTCGCCCGTCAGCTCCGCAAAGCGCCCCGCGCCATCGCCGAGGAGCTCGCCGCCAAGCTCCCCGCCCTGGAAGGGGTTGCCGCCCTCGAAGTCGCCGGCAACGGCTATCTCAACGTCCGCCTCGACCGCGGCTACTATGCCGCGCTCCTCCTCGGCGGCTCAGCCTCCGGCTCCGCCGCATCCGCCGGCAAGGTCATCGTCGAACACACCAACATCAATCCCAACAAGGCCGCCCACATCGGCCACCTCCGCAACTCCGTCCTCGGCGATACCTTCGTCCGCATGCTGCGCGCCTCCGGCCGCCAGGTGGAGGTCCAGAACTACATCGACAACACCGGCGTCCAGGTCGCCGACGTCGTCGTCGGCTTCCACTACCTCGAAAAGAAGAGCCCCGCCGACGTCGCCGCCCTTATCGCCCAGCCCCGCTTCGACTACTACTGCTGGGACCTCTACGCCCGCACCTCGCAGTACTACACCACCAACCCTGAAGCCATCCAGTGGCGCCGCGATACTCTCCACGCCATCGAACACGGCAAAGGCGAGATCGCCACACTCGGCCACCTCGTCGCCGACGCCATCGTCGAGTGCCACCTCAACACCATGCTCCGCCTCGGCATCGTCTACGATGTCCTGCCGCGCGAGAGCGAGATCCTCCACCTCAAGTTCTGGGCCAAGGCCTTTGAGCAGCTCAAGGAACGCCAGGCCATCTACTTCGTCGAGGAAGGCAAAAACAAGGGTTGCTGGGTCATGGCCGCCTCACACTTCCGCGACGCCGCCACCGGCGAAGAAGGTGACGACGACGCCAAGGTCATCGTCCGCTCCAACGGCACCGTCACCTACGTCGGCAAGGACATCGCCTATCAGATGTGGAAGTTCGGCCTCCTCGGCCTCGACTTCCACTACAAGCCCCTGCGCACTTACCCCAACGGTCACCAGGTCTGGATCGCCACCGCCGATCCCTGCGACCTGCCCGCCCCTTCCTTTGGCCGCGGCTCCGAAGTCTACAACGTCATCGACTCCCGCCAGTCCTACCTCCAGGACGTCGTCGTCGCGGGCCTCCGCGCCCTCAACTACGAGCAGCAGGCCGACCGCTCCATCCACTTCTCCTACGAGATGGTCGCCCTCTCGCCCCGCACCTGCGTCGAGCTCGGCATCCCCCTCTCCGACGAAGACAGGAAGCGCCCCTACGTCGAGGTCAGCGGCCGGAAAGGCCTCGGCGTCAAGGCCGACGACCTCATCGACAAACTCATCGAAAAGGCCAAGGCCGAGGTGGACTCCCGCCATCCCGACAAGCCCGAAGAAGAGCGCACCCGCGTCGCTACCCAGATCGCCATCGGCGCCCTCCGCTACTTCCTCCTCAAGTTCACCCGCAACACTGTCATCGCCTTCGACCTCCAGGAAGCCCTCTCCTTCGAAGGCGAGACCGGCCCCTACGTCCAATACGCCGCCGTCCGCGCCCGCAACATCCTCCGCAAACTCGCCGAACGCGGCGAAACGCTCCCCGATTTCTCCACCCTCACCCCCGAGGTCCTCCGCCGCCAACTCGCCGCCGAAGACTTCTGGCAACTCCTACTCGCCGCCTCCAAATCCGGCGCCGCCCTAGACTCCGCCCTCTCCGCCGGCGAGCCCTCCCACATGGCCCGCTACGCCTTCCAACTCGCCCAGGCCTTCAACGCCTTCTATCACGACTACCCCATCCTCGCCGAAGAGAACCCCGAAAAGCGCACCTTCCTGCTCTGGCTGGCCGTGTTCTTCAAGGAGCAGCTCGAACGCACCCTCGAACAGGTGCTCGGCATCCCCGTCCCCGACTACATGTAAAAGAGTCTTCACGCTTCGAAACTCGCGGGCCGGAGTCTGCGTTAAACAATCATGGATAAAAGAATCCGGTTCACCGTTGCCAGCGTGGTCCTCCTCCTCGCCGCCGCCCCAGCTTTCGCCTACCCCAGCGGCTCCCGCATCCCGGCCGGCAACGCCGGAGAGCCCGGCACGGGCACACCCTGCGCCTCCTGCCACCGCGTCACCCTCAACCCTTCCGGAGGCTCCGCAACCCTCTCCGTGCCCGACGCTCTCGCCTATGAGCCTGGCGTCAAACAGACCTTCACCCTCCGCGTCGCCGACGCCGATTCCACCCGCCGCATCGGCTTCCAACTCACTGCCACTGCCGGCACCCTCAGCTCGCCGCAGGGCGTCACCAGTACCTCCAGCGGCAAGCAATACGTCACCCATTCCTCCGCTACCTCCACCTCAACCGCCACCGCCACCGTCGAATGGACCCCACCCTCCGGCTCTACCGGCCCCATCACCATCTATCTCGCTGGCGCCGCCTGCAAAGGCACCTCCGACACCAAGGTCTACACCGCCTCCTATACGCTCACCTATCAGCCGCCGCCGCCAGCCGCGCCCGCCGGCCCAACACTCGCCTCCACCGATCCCATCCTGAACGCCGCCACGTCGAAACCCACCCTCGCGCCGGGCGCCATCGCCTCCATCCGCGGTACGCTTCTCACTCCGGACTCCCTCTCCGCCAACTGGGCCGACTCCCCCGATGAAGGCGGCCAGCCTCCATTCACTCTCGCCGGCGTCACCGTCCTCTTCAACGGCAACCCGGCCCGTGTCCTCTCCGCCACCCCAACCCGCGTGCTCTTTCTCGTTCCCAATGACGCCGCCCCCGGTTCGGCCTCCGTCAAGCTCTCTGCGACCCATGGTGAAACCCCGGAGACCGCCCTCGCAGTCGCCACATCTGTGCCCGCCCTCTGGTCCCGCATCGCAGGCGACAAGCGCCTCGCCGCCGCCTACGCCACGGGGGGCGCCCTCATCGCACTCTCCTCCGAGTTCACCGATCCCTGGCTCGGCCGCCTCGCCGCGCCCAACGCCACTATCGCTTTGCTCGCCTCCGGCCTGCCCGCGGACACAGACCTGGCGCGCCTCCAAGTCACCATCGGAACCGAGAACGCCGCGATCCTCGGCCTCGAAGCCGCACAGCCCGGCCTCACCCGCATCTTCGTCAAAGTCCCCAACCTCGACACCGCCGAGTACCCCGTGAAGCTCTCCCTGGACTCCACCGAGACCCCCGTCGCCCCCATCCTCGCAGTGGAACGGTGAACGCAAGGGGGACTGGCTCTGTGAGACAGTTCCCCCACTTCCAGCTAACTCAGCAGCAACTCCAAATCCTCCCGCTTCAGATCCCGAATCAAGCTGTTATCTTCTCCGATAATCGACTCCGCCAGCTCCCGCTTCGTCTTCTGCAACTCCAGCACCTTCTCCTCCACCGTCCCCTTCGCAATCAGCCGGTACGCGAACACATTCTTCGTCTGTCCGATGCGGTGTGCCCGGTCCACGGCCTGCGCCTCCACCGCCGGATTCCACCAGTGATCGAGCAAGAACACATACTCCGCGGCCGTCAGATTCAGCCCTAACCCGCCCGCCTTCAAGCTGATCAGAAACAGGCGGCAATCCTCGGAGTTCTGAAACTGATCCACAGGCGTCTGCCGGTCCCGCGTCGCCCCATCCAGGTACGCATACCGCACCCCCTCTGCGTCCAGCCGCGCCCGCACCATCTCCAGCAGGCTGGTGAATTGTGAGAAGACGAGCGCCTTGTGTCCCTCTTCCCGGATCTCCTCCAGCCGCTCAAACAGCTCCTCGAACTTGGCGCTCTCGCCGCGCCCATACTTCGGGTCCAGCAGGGCAGGATGACAGGCCGCCTGCCGCAGCCGCAGCAGCGCCTCCAGCACGTGCACCTTCGACTTTGCCAGTCCATTCTTGTCGATCCGCGCCAGAAGGGACCGCCGGTAGTGCTGCCGCAGCTCCTCATACGCCTTCTTCTGCTTCACGCCCATCTCGCAGTACACCGTCTGCTCCGTCTTCTCCGGCAGCTCCGCGGCCACCTGCCGCTTGGTTCTCCGCAGAATGAACGGCCGCAGCGCGTGTGCCAGCAGCGCCCGCGTCTCCGGTTCCGGATTCCGCGCCAGCCCGCCCGTCAGCTTCAACGCCTTTGCCTCGCCCAGCATCCCGGGATTCAGAAACTCAAACAAACTCCATAGCTCGCCCAGGTGGTTCTCCACCGGAGTTCCGCTCAAGGCCAGCCGGTGGCGGCCCTTCAACAGCCGCGCCGCCTTCGCCGAATCCGTCGCTGCGTTCTTGATCGCCTGCGCCTCGTCCAGAATGACGTAATCGAACTCGAGATCCTTGAACTCCACCACATCCCGCCGCAGCGTCCCGTACGTCGTCAGCACCAGGTCATGGTTCCTGATCTGTTCCACGTCCCGCTCCAGCCCTGTGTGCTCCAGCACCCGCAATGCCGGCGTGAACTTCTCCGCCTCCTGCCGCCAGTTGAACATCAACGACTTCGGCGCCACCACCAGCGACGGACCGGCGCCCTCCGCTCTCCGCTGCTCCAGCGCGGCCAGGACCTGGGCCGTCTTGCCGACGCCCATGTCATCCGCCAGACAGCCCCCAAAGCCAAACTCCCTCAGGAATTCGATCCAGCCCAACCCCTCCTTCTGATACTCGCGCAGCATTCCGTGAAACCCCGCCGGTTGCTCCACTCTCTGAACTCCCTGAAAACTCCCCCAGCGAGCCCGCAGCTTCTCAAACGCTTCATCGCACGTCGCCTCCGGCTCCGCGGCCAGCAGCGCGTCCAGCAACCCTGCCTGCCCCTTCTGGAACCGCAGCGCCCCTTCTTCTTCCTGACCCATCCCGGCGATCGTGCCCATCCGCGCCAGCCACTTTTCCGGCAGCAGTCCGAACGTCCCATCGCCTAGCCGGATCATCCCATCGCCGCGACGCAACGCCGCCAGCAACTCCGGCAGAGTCGCGCGGATCCCTCCGAAGTCGACATCCCCTTCCAGGTCGAACCAGTCCACCCCGCTCTTGACGCGCAGTTGGCTTGGCCCAGCCTTCCGGAACGCTTTCCCCTCTGCCTCCACATGCCAGCCGTCCTGCACCAACTCCCGCACCAGCTTGGGCATGCCCTTCACCGACACCCGCCAGCTCAGCGGTTCCTGGCCCGGCTTCGCGCCCGCCTCCCTCAAACGGGCCGCGCCCGCATCTTCCGCCTTCGCATCCTTCATCAACAAGACGCGCTCGGCCTCCAACCATTTGTTGCCCGCGCCTTGCTCCATCCAGCCCAGCCCGTAATCCACCAGCAACCGCCCCGCGAAATACTCCTCTCCCCACATCTCCCGCTTTAGCCTGATCCTCAATCCCAGCCGCGGCGCCACCTCCCGTCTCTCAAACCGCAGCGGTTCGTCGATCTCCATCTCCGGCAGTACCGCTGCCTCCACCAGTTTCCTCAGCGCGGCGTCTCTTTGCCGGTCAGGGAAGGTGATCTGCTTCACCGTGCGCAGCTTCACCATCCAGGCCGCTGCGCCCCCGTGGTCGTACCGCGCCAGCTTGCCTCGCGCCACCAGCAGCCCCCCGCCCATCAGCACTTCCACCTCACTCAACTCCATCCGCTCGTCGTCCCGGACCAATGCCCCCTTCACCTGCCACTGGTCCCGGTCGTCCTGCTTCACCTCCACCCGGAACTTCCACCGCGCCCCGGTATCCCAGCCCAGCGGCTTCGCGTTCTTCGCGTCGTAGCTTGTCCCCAACATCATCCGCCCGGACGAGGCCAGCTCCGGAAGCATGCTCTGCGCCAACACCACCGGCAGGAGCCGCTGCTTCGACATGTACCGCGGCGACCCCATGGGATTGTATGTGTCCTGGCTCCCGTGCAGCGTCGCCAGCGCCCGCCGGTCCAACTCGTCCGGCAATCGCAGAACGTTTTCCGCCGGAATCGAATACTCTTTCAAGGCGCTCCACTCGCCGTCCTTCTTGCGCACCCTGTGCATCAACTCCAGCACCGGGCTCCCGCTCCGGTCGCTCAAGCCGGCATCCAGGACATAGACGATCTCGAACTCCCCGCCCGGCAATCCCCGCAGGTCTCTGTCGAATGGACCTCCCTCAAGTTTCGACAGCGAGTCCAGTTCCTCTTCCCACACCGGCTTGGAACTCTGTGCCTGCGGCTTCGGCTCATCCCAATACACGAACGGATCGGCCGCCTGCTCCTCCTCTTCCTCTTCCTCTTCTTCCTCCTCTTCTTCCTCGTCCAGTTCAAAGTTCTCCGCCCACATCGGATCCAGGTCGTCAACGATTTCCAACCCGAACGAAGCCTTGGCCTCTTCCAGCCCTTCCCGCCCGTCCAGAAGCACGATCAGCGCCCAGATATGCTTGCAGGTCCCCTGGTCCTCGAAGTACGGGCATTCACACTGCACGTACAGATCTCCCGCCTCGAACTTCAACCCCACAAGGTAATCACGCGTGCCTCGCACGCTCGCCGCGGCTCTGTCCGAATCCACGATCAGTAGCTGAACTCTCTTGCTGCGGCTCAACTCGTTGCCCCGGGTGCGGATGGACTGCGGCACCTGGGCGGCTAGTTTGCGAATCAATGTGCTCATCTGCCCTGTTCTTCCATCCTACCGTCCCTCCAATAGTGATCTAATGATTCCAGATCATCCGATGAGAATCCCTTTTAATCCTTCCGTGTACGAGCACGCCTCGCGTTTCGTCGGCGAGACCCCCTACATCACCTCCCGAGACCCCGAACTCATCTTCCGCGGACACCGCGACGCCTGGCTCGAATATCGCCACACTCCCATCGTCCTCGGCATTGATATCTATAACCTGGAAGCCGAGGCCTACGGAGCTACCATCTCCGTCCCCGGCGGCGACGGCATTCCCGCCATCCACACGCCACTCTTCTCCACCCTGGAAGACGCGCTCGAAATCAAACCCTTCGACCCCTCGCGCGATGGCCGCCTCCCCATGATCCTTGACGTCGGCCGCCGCCTCAAAGACGCTCTCCCCGAAGCCGACGTCCGCATCCCCGTGGCCGGGCCGTTCTCGCTCGCCTTCAACCTCCGCGGCATCAATCAGCTCTGCGAAGACGTGGCGCTCCGTCCCGAAGACGTCGCCCGCTGGCTGATGATCCTCGCCGAAAACCAGACCGCCTTCACCCGCGCCATCCTCGCCGCCGGCCTCGACGTCGCCTTCTTTGAGTCGGCCGCCGCACCCCCGTTGCTCTCGCCCCGGCAGTTCCACAACGTCGAACTGCCCGCCCTTCGGCGCATCCTCTCGCTCACCGCCGCCGAAGCCGGCCACGCCGTCCCCTGCATTATGGGCGGCAACACGTACCGCATCCTCGACGACATCCTCTCCACCGGCACCGGCTACGTGGTCTGCAACGTCGAAACCAATCAGCAGGCTTTCGTCGACAGGCTCTGCGAAACGCACCCCCACGTCAACGTGCGCATCAACATGGACCCGGGCATCGTGGCCTGCCACGAACCCGCACGCATCTACGCCGAAATCGATCGCATTCTCGCCATCGCCAACGGACGCCCCAATTGCCTCATGGGCACTGGTTGCCTCCCCCTCGAAACGCCGCCGGAGAACGTGCGTCTCATCCGCGAGTACATTTCATAGCTTAGTAGTAGCCCGTTAAGACGGCCTGAAAGGCGAATCCGGCACAGGCCGCCAGCTTCACCTGGAAGGTCGCTGTCGTCGTCGCTCCCGGCCCGATGCCCCCGCTGGGAGCGAAACTCTGGCTCAGTAGCTGGTTGCCGCCGCCCAGCGCCGCTATCTCGGCCCGGACGTCCATCCAGGTGTGGTTCG
>JARKQJ010000065.1 GCA_029973955.1 Paludibaculum sp.
CAGAGAGACTCGACCAGGCAGAGTCTGCCATTGGGCAACACGCAAGGCATCGCAGAGCGGGCCACCCCGTCCAGGGTCTTCGACCGGCGCTGACGCGCCGGCTATCGCCCTGGACTGGGCCCCTGCCCGCCCTGCAGGACACCTAATAGCCCAATGGCAGACTCTGCTGACGCAAAGGTCAACCAAAAAACCCTTGACACGGGCCAGCCTTCTCATGGAAGGCGTCAGCCTCGGGGCCACAAGTCCCACCCTGCCCCCAGACATGACGAGACCGGAGCCCGCAGGCCCCGGTCTCGCATCATCCAATCACGCTTCTCGAACTACCGCGCCGCCAGCAGAGCCCGCAGGTGCCGCGCCCGCTCCGGAGACCGTAGCTGCCGTAGCGCCTTCGCCTCAATCTGCCGGATCCGCTCGCGCGTCACATCGAACTGCTGGCCGATCTCTTCCAGCGTGTGCTCGCGCTCGCAGCCGATGCCGAACCGCAGCCGGATGACCTTCTCTTCCTTCGGCGACAGCGTCTTCAGGATGTTGGCCGTCTCGTCCCGCACGTTGGAGTCGATCACGGCGTCCACCGGCGAGCCCACCCAGCGGTCTTCGATCAGGTCGCCCAGCGCGGACTCGCCGTCGCGGCCCACCGGCGTCTCCAGCGACACCGGGTCGCGCGAGATCGTCTTCAGCTTCTGGACCTTCTCCACCGGGATGTCCATGCGCCGCGAAATCTCTTCGTTCGTCGGCACACGGCCCAGCTCTTTCTCCAACTCGCGCGTGGCACGCAGGAACTTGTTCATCGACTCGTTCATGTGCACCGGAATGCGGATCGTCCGCGACTGGTCCGCAATCGCGCGCGTGATCGCCTGCCGGATCCACCACGTCGCATAGGTCGAGAACTTGTACCCGCGGCGATACTCGAACTTGTCGGCCGCCCTCATCAGACCGATGTTGCCTTCCTGAATCAGGTCCAACAGGTGCAAACCGCGGTTCACGTACTTCTTCGCCACCGAAACCACCAGGCGGAGGTTGGCCTCCACCAGGTCTTTCTTGGCCCGTTCCGCTTCGTGCTCGCCTTGCCGGATTACCGTCAGCGAATGCCGCAGATCGCCGAGCGAAGCCCCCGCCTGCGTCTCGCGCTTCTTGATCTCGCGCTTCAGCTCCCGGATCCGCGCCTGATTCTCCGCCTTCTTTACTTCCAGGCGGCGAATGTCGCCTTCCAGGTGGTTCATCTCCTCCACCGCTTTCTCAATCGCGGTGGAGAAGAGCCGCCACTTCGGCGACAACCAGGGCATCCGGCGGATGCACTGCGACGTCTCGATGCGTGCCCGCTGGAACTTCATCATCGCCTTGCGGTAGGCCTTCTTGTTCGCCACCGCCACGGCTTCCAGCTTGTCCCGCAGCTGCTCCTGCTTCTTGTACAGCGCAACCAGGGCTTCGAACTCCGCCATCAGCTCCCGCGAGCGCTTCTCGCGCGCCGAGGTGGCCTCTTCCAACTCGCCCAGCTCCACAAAATCGTCCAGCTCGAACACGCCCTTGCGGATGTTCTCCGCAATGTCCACGATCTGGAGCTGCACCAGAATCGAGCGGCTGATGGCCTTTTGCATCCGGAGCTTCCCTCGCTCCATCTTGCGGGCCAGGTTGACTTCACCTTCGCGCGTCAGCAAAGGCACGGCGCCCATCTCGCGCAAGTACACGCGGACGGGGTCGTCCGTATAGATCGACTCTTCTACCGGTTGAGCAGCCTGGAAATCTTCCTCCTGAACGTCTTCGGGATGGAAAAAATTGGCTTCCTCGTCGAAGGGTATCCCCATCGCTTCGGTAGAATCGGCTAAAAACTGGTCTTCAAATTGATCCACTTGGGCAGAACCTCCGGGGCTGGCTCAAAGCCTCCCCATAGACGACACTTCGCGGGGCGCGCGAACCCTACGCGGCGCTCAACCACGAGCTTGCGGCAAAAAAAATTTATCCCTAAAGGAACCTAACGTCTGGAGACAGCCTGCTCACCCGAAGCAACAGGAGGCCAAGGCCTGATCGGCACAGTCGTCGATGCGAGGCGCGATCATTGTGTTGAATGCCTGGGGTGTGAAGGCAGACGCTCCGAATTAGCATAACACGGAACTACTCTTCTGTTAACTCCTATTCGTTAGGATGCCTGCACTTCGAAATAGTTACAGAAGAGTATGCAAAACTCTCCGCCACACCCCGCCCCCCGTGGCGCCTCAGCCACGCTTCTTGCTCACTAAGTCCTTCAATTCACTGAAGAAAGCCTCCACATCCTGGAAATCCCTGTAGACCGAGGCAAATCTTACGTAGGCGATCTTGTCTAGCGCCAGCAGACGGAGCGACAACAGTTCTCCTACCTCTGCCGTAGCAATCTCTCGGTCGACCTTGTCTGCCAGCCTGCTTTCCACCTCATCGACCAGTTCCGCCAGCTTCGTCATCGAAACCGGTCGCTTTTCGCAGGCCTTCAGCAGCCCCGACAGCACCTTCTGCCGGTCGAACTTCTCCCGCCGGCCGTCTTTCTTAACAACCATGTACGGAACTTCATCGATCCGCTCATAGGTGGTGAAGCGCCGCAGACACTGCAGGCACTCCCGGCGGCGGCGAATGACGTCGCCTTCCTTGGACTCGCGGGAGTCGATCACACGGTCTTCCTTGAAACCGCAGAAGGGGCAGTTCAAGCCGAGGCCTCCTTTTCTATCTCCAGGATGCTGCGCCAGGAGAGTCCTTCATAAAACGCCAGCCCCACGCCCACCGGCACGACGCCCACCATCGTGACCGCCCAGGTAATCAGCGCCACCGAGGCCGACAGCTCCAGCGGGAGATGGAACAGTTCGTTGAGAACCAGCGTGGCGACAATCTGGAATCCGCCGCCGATCCCCGGCACCTGCACCAGGCTGCCGAATGCCACGAACCCGATGTAGGTGAGGATCTCCACCGGCTGCAGCCCGGCGGTCCCGGGAAACGCCAGGAAGACGGATTGAAAGCAGAAGTAGATCACCAGCCACTCGAGCGCCGACCAGAGCACCAGCAGCGAAGTGGCCCGCGGGCATTGGGCGGAACGCAAGCCGTCCACAACCGCCCGCACCACGCGCTCCACGCGCTCCTGGTGATGCGCCTTCAGGAAACCGAGCCCCTCGAGAATCCTCGCTTCCAGCCGGGACGAATAAAGCTGCAGCGCCAGCAGCGCCGCGAAGCAGACCGAGCAGGCAATGGCCGTGATCATCGCCCCGCGCTCAAGGATCCAGTGCAGCGTCGGCCCCACCGTGGGGTGCGTTTGCACCACCGCCGCCAGCGAATAGCCGAACAACCCCAGCACGATCAGCGTGTCGTAGATCCGCTCCAGCAGCCAGGCCGCCATTTGAGAGAGGAACGACACCCCGGCGGCGCGCCCGATCAGGTAGGGCCGCACCAGTTCGCCCGGCCGGCCGAACAGGTAGACCGCCGAAAAGCCGATGGCCGTGGCGCGGAACACCGCCAGGCGCGAGGCCCCCGGCGCGATCGGTTTCAGCATCACCAGCCAGCGCAGCACGCGAACGTAGTACGAAAGCATGGTAAAAACCCATGCCGCCCCCAGCCACCGCCAGTCGGCGGAAGCCACTGAGCGCACGAAGTGTCCGGTGTCGAAGCCGGCCGAGGCGGCGCGATGGTAGAGAAACCACACCGCCAGCGCCAGCAGCAGCAGCGTGAGCCAGAGCCCCGCCCGCAAATGCCGGCGGCTCGGGCTGGAGACGGAAGCGGATTCAGGTGAGCCCATTGTTAAAGCGTCGGACAGGAATACGCCAGACCGCAGGCTCCGCGGCGGAGCGAATTCGCTTAGAATGAACTCTGACCGCCGGTGCCCGCAAATTCAGCGAACTTCTCATGATAAATCCTCGTTGTACTGACTGGAAGGCAAGAAACGGGAAGATTGGAACGCCGGTAGTACCAGTTTCGATGAGTCCCGCCAGCAGCATACGCCTTCCGGAAGGAGCAAGGGGTAGAAATGGCAGCGGGATTCCAACTGGCACAGGGGCCCAAACCGGGAGCGGCGACGCTTCCGATGGCGCATCCGGGTGGGATGGGAACCGCGTGGGGCCGCACTGCCGTGAGTGACCTCGATCTTGACAGCCAACTGGTTGAACGTTGCCTGAGAGGCGACGAGGGCGCCTGGGAAGACCTGGTGAAGGCGCACACGCGCCGTGTCTATTCCATCTGCTACCGCTTCACGGGTAAGGACAGCGAAGCGCAGGATCTCACGCAGGAAGTCTTCCTGCGGGTGTTCAAGAGCGTCAAGAGCTTCCGCGCGGGTGAGGGCTCTTTCTCCGTCTGGCTGTCGCGCCTGACGCGCAACCTCCTGATCGACAACTACCGCCGGACCAAGATGGACCGCGCGACGGATTCGATCGAAGACCAGTTGGCGGTGATGCAGAACAAGGCGGCCATTGAGAGCCGCACCGACGCGGTGCTGGCCGGCCGCGAGGCTAGCGAAGTATTGCAGGGTGCGTTGGCGAAGCTCTCGCCGGAGCTGCGGGAGACTGTGATATTGCGCGATTTGGAAGAGATGGAGTACCGGGAGATCGCGCAGGTGCTGGGAGTGCCTGAGGGAACGGTGAAGTCCAGACTGAACCGGGGGCGGGCCGAACTGGCGCGGATTCTGCGCAAGCAGAGGGTACTGGTATGAAGTGCGTCGAACTGGAAGCCCTAATCTGCGATTACGTGGACGGCACGCTGTCGCCGGCCGAGCGGGCGACAGTGGAACTGCACCTGGAGACGTGCGCGAGCTGCCGGGAGCTGGTGGAGGATTCACAGGCCGTCCTGGGATTCATGGAAACGGCCGCCGAAGTGGAGCCGCCGGCAGAGCTGGTGAATACGATCCTGCACGAAGCGCGGCAGGCGCACACGCCGGCGAAGAAGGCGGGCAGTTGGATCGGCCGGCTGCTGGAGCCGGTGCTGCAACCGAAGTTCGCCATGGGCATGGCGATGACGATCCTGAGTTTCTCGATGCTGGCGCGATTCGCCGGCATCCAGATCCGGCCGTTGAAGGCCTCGGATCTGGAACCGGCCAAGGTGTGGATGAGCCTGGAAGACAAGGCGTACCGCACTTGGGAGCGCGGCAAGAAGTATTACGAAAGCCTGCGGCTGGTCTACGAAATCCAGCAGACGTTAAGAGACTGGAACGAGACGAGCGAGAATCGGGCTACCGGCAACGGGTCCGCGGCGGCGGGCCAGGCGCAGCCGGGCACAACTGCCTTGGAGGGGCCGATCGAAGTGAAGCCCCAGGGGGAGACGGATCGAAATAGCAATGGGAGGGCCAAGCCATGACGACGGCCAACGAGACTCCAAAGCCCGTGACGGCCTACTGCCGCGTGTGCGGCAAGCCGTTGACGGAAGAGACGGTGAGGGTGGCGCAGGGCACGGTGTTCTGTGAAGACCACGCTCCGCAGCCCGGCGCGCCGGAGGCGGCGAGCCCGTATGCGGCGGCGGCTGTTCCGAACCCGGGCGTGAGCCCGGGGCTGGCGTTCCTGCTGGGCCTGGTGCCGGGCGTGGGCGCGATCTACAACGGGCAGTATGCCAAGGGTCTGGTGCACGTGCTGGTGCTGGGCCTGTTGATCAGCATCATGAGTTCCGGTTCGGCCAACGGCGGACTGGAGCCGCTGTTCGGGATGCTGATCGGGGTGTTCTACTTCTACATGGCGTTTGAGGCGTACCACACGGCGCGCAAGCGGATGCTGGGCGAACCGGTGGACGAGTTCTCCTCGCTGATCCAGATGAAGGGCGGCGAAGGCAAGCTGCCGATGATGCCGGTGATCCTGATCGCGCTGGGCACGCTGTTCCTGTTGAACAACCTGGACCTGCTGCAACTGCGGGCGGTGCTGAAGTACTGGCCGGTGCTGTTGATTGCGGCCGGGTGTGCGATGCTCTATCAGCGGGTGAAGGGCGATGGCGGTGAGACGAACAAGCCGGAGCCGCCGGCGGGAGGTGCGCTGTGAACACCTACCATCTGATGCGCGCGATTCGAGGGCCGCTGATGTTGATGGCGCTGGGCACGCTGATGTGCCTGCACCGGTTCCAGGACATCAGCTTCGCGAAGACCTGGCCGGCGCTGCTGATTCTACTGGGCGTGCTGAAGCTGGCCGAGCGGATGACGATGCACGCCGGCACGAGCGGGCAGGCGTAGAAGAAGGGAGGGACCGCCATGAGAAGGGCAAGCGTAGTGGGGCCTCTGGTACTGATCGCCATTGGCGTTGTGTTCCTGCTGAAGAACATCCGGCCGGACCTGCCGCTGTTCGATCTGTTCATGACCTACTGGCCGTTCCTGCTGATCGCGTGGGGCGGGCTGCGGCTGGTGGAAGTGCTGGCGATTCACTTCCGCGGCGGGCAACTGCCGGTGGCGGGGGTGTCGGGCGGCGAGTGGGCGCTGATCATAGTGCTGTCGATCATCGGATCGTCGGTGTGGGGCGTGCAGCGCTTCACGCATGACAACTTCGGGCGATTCCGGGTGGGCGGCATGGAGGTGTTCGGTGAGAGCTACGACTACAGCGAGAACCAGCAGGGCTTGAAGCTGGCCGCGAACGGACGGCTGGTGGTGGACAACCCGCGCGGCGCGGTGCGGATCACGGGCGGCGAAACGGCCGAGGTGAACGTGACGGCGCGCAAGACGGTGCGGGCGATGCAGCGCACCGAGGCGGACAAGGCCAACGAGCAGTCGAAGCTGAAGATCGACACGGCGGGCACGGTGATGACGATCCAGGGCAACCAGGACCGCGTGGACGGCCCGCGGGTGACGACGGATCTGGAGATCACGGCGCCGAAGGGCACGATGGTGGAAGTGCGTGGCCACTACGGTGACGTGGAAGTGACTGGCGTGACGAGCGACGTGAAGATCAGCTCGGACAACGCCGGCGTGCGGCTGCAGAACATCGGCGGCACGGTGAAGGTAGACACGCGCAAGAGCGACATCATCCGGGCTGTGCAAGTGAAGGGCGGCGTGGAGTTGACGGGCCGCGGCCGCGACGTGGAACTGGAAGAGATCGACGGCCAGGTGGTGGTAAACGGGGCGTACTCGGGCGAGTTGGCCCTGAAGAAGATTTCGAAGCCGGTGCGGTTTGAGAGCTCGAACACCGAGATGAGGATGGAGCGGGTGCCGGGCGAGGTGCAGATCTCGCTGTCGACGATCACGGCGACCAACGTGACGGGCCCCGTGGTGTTGAAGGCGAAGTCCAAGGACGTGCAGATCACGGACGCCACCGACACGGTGACGCTGGACCTGGACCGCGGGGACATCGAGATCCGGCAGTCGAAGACGCAGGTGGGCCGGATCGATGCGCGGACGGATTCGGGCGACATCGAACTGGCGCTGCCGGCACAGGCGAAGTTCAGCGTGAATGCGACGACGAAGCGGGGCGAGGTGAGCAACGACTTCGACTCGAAGCTGCTGACGAGGGAGCAGGACCGCGGCGGATCGATCACGGGTTCGCTGGGCGCTGGGCCGGACATCAAGCTGTCGACGAACCGGGGCGGAGTGACGCTGCGGAAGATGAGCGCGGCGGAGGCCGCTTCGCTGATTCCCATGCCGCCGACGCCGGCTGTGCCGGTTCCGCCGGCGCCGCCGGTGGGGAAGATGGCGCCGGTGCCGCCTCCGGCTCGGGCGAATAACCAGTAGGTTCAGGACGTAGTTAGAAGAGGCCGGCTGCCTTCGGGGGCCGGTCTCTTTTGTTTTGGAGGGGGGCTGGGGGACGTGCTTGACACGGTGGCCCCGGGGAGACGGCTTCGCCCCGTGGCCCCGAGACTTCGTCTCGGGGGAAACGGGCTTGGACTTGTGGCCTCGAGACTTCGTCTCGGGGGAAACGGGCCTCGGGGGAATGCGGCTTCGCTTTGGCTTGTCGGGGGGGATTGGGCTTAGCGGGGGGCGATCAGGAGGAGGCGGATGTCCATGACGTTGGTGCCGGTGGGGCCGGTCATGATGAGGTCGTTCAGGGGTTGGAAGAAGTGGTAAGAGTCGTTGTTGGCTAGGGACGCCTGGGCGTTGAGGCCCAGGACGGCGGCTCTCTCGATGGTTGCTCCGTCGGCTTGGGCTCCGGCGGCGTCGGTGGGACCGTCGGTGCCGTCGGTTCCGGCGGAGAAGGCGAGGATGCCGGGCTGGCCTTCGAGGGCGAGGGCGGCGGCGAGGGCGAACTCCTGATTGCGGCCTCCGAGGCCGGTGCCGCGAATGGTGACGGTGGTCTCGCCTCCGGAGATGATGCAGAGCGGGGGCTTGGCGGGGCGGCCAGTGGCGCGGACTTCGCGGGCGATGGCGGCGTGCATCATGGCGACGTCCCTGGTCTCGCCTTCGATGGTGGTGGAGAGGATCAAGGGCTTGTAGCCGAGTTCCCTGGCTTTGGCGGCGGCGGCGTCGACGGCGATGCGGTTGGAACCGATGATGACGTTGCGGGTACGGCGGAAGCAGGGGTCGGAAGAGTTGGGCGTATCGGGGATGAGGCCGGCGGCGCCTTGCTCGATGCGGGTTTTGACGGCGGCGGGCACCTTGGCGAGGAGATCGTATTTGACGAGAACCTGAAGCGCCGCCTGGAAGGTGGAGGCGTCTGGGGCGGCGGGGCCGGAGCCGATGACGTCGAGGGGATCGCCGATCACATCGGAGAGAAGCAGGGCGAGGACGGTGGCGGGCTGAGCGAGGCGGGCGAGTTGTCCGCCCTTGATGGCGGAGAGGTGCTTGCGGATGCAGTTCAGTTCATGGATATTGGCGCCGCAGGCCAAGAGGAGTTTGGTGGCCGCCTGCTTTTCGGCGAGGGTGACGGGCTCGGCCGGCAAGGGGAGAAGGGCGGAGCCGCCGCCGGAGATGAGGCAGAGGACGAGGTCCCCGGCTTCGGCTTGAGCGGCGAGGGCGGCGATGCGGCGGGCTCCATCGACGCCGCGCTGATCGGGCACAGGGTGAGAGCACTCGTTGAGCTGGATGCGTTTGAGGGGGGCGAGGTGGCCGTCCTTGGTATTGATGAGGCCGGAGTGGATGCGGCGGCCGAGGGCCTTTTCGGCGGCCAGTGCCATGGTGGCGGAGGCCTTGCCGGCGCCGATGACGAAGATGCGGCGGTAGGCATCGGGCTGGATGGAGCGGAGGGCGGCGGCGACGGCGAGGCGGGGATCGGCGGCCTTGAGAGAGGCGCGAAAGATGGCGAGAGCGTGGCGGCGGAGAGCGGATTCCGGCTTCATGGCGGCACCAGTACTAGAAGATGGGGAGGTCGAGGATGGCCTCAATGGCTCCGGGGGAACCGGAGGCAGTGACCTCGACGCGGTAGTCGGCCTTTTGATATGCCTCGCGGCGGGCGTGGAAGAGCTGTTCGAACTTTTCGGGATCGCGGGCGAGGGGGCGGGAAGTTGAGCTGGCGATGCGGGAGCGGATCATCTCCAGAGGCGTATCGAGCCAGATAGAGAGGCCATGGTTGGTGATGAGGTCGAAGTTGCGGGACTGGGCGAAGCAGCCGCCGCCGACGGCGATGACCCAGGGGACGCCGCGGGCGACGTCGGCGATGCGGCGTTTGAGGGCGTCGTGTTCGAGGCGGCGGAAGTCGTCTTCGCCGCGAGTATCGAAGATCTGGGTGATGGGCATCTGTTCGCGGGCTTCGATGTCTTCGTCGAGATCGGCGAAGCGCCAGCCGAGGTGTTTGGCGAGTCCGCGGCCGACGGTGGATTTTCCGCTCCCCATGAAGCCGACGATGTAGATGCCGGGAGTGCGCTTGAGTTTGAGGATCATGAAGCGTCCCCGGAGATAGGATGCGCCAGCGGCTGGCAGGAGACAAGGGTTGGCGCGAATCGAGACAACATAACCGTATGAGACATAATACTAGGGATGACGGGGCGAGGAGTGACGGGGCAGCAACATCTGTTGATCGACGCCGATGACACGCTGTGGGAGAACAACATCTACTTCGAGACGGCGTTCGAGCAGTTTGTCGAGTTTCTGGAGCACGGTCATTTGACGCCGGAAGAGGTGCGCGGGGTTCTGGATGAGATCGAATTGGCGAACAGCAAGGTCCATGGGTACGGGAGTTTGAACTTCGGGCGGAACCTGCAGGAGTGCTACGCGCGGCTTGCGCAGAGAGAGATTCGGGGCGAGGACCTGGAGACGGTGAAGGGCTTTGCGCTGCGGATTCTGGAGCAGCCGGTGGAACTGATGGCGGGCGTGGCGGAGACGCTGGAGTATCTGGCCGGGCGGCACGAGCTGACGCTGTTCACGAAGGGGCACGTGGACGAGCAGCGGATGAAGATCGATGCGTCGGGGGTGGGGCAGTGGTTCTCGCACACGGGGATCGTGAAGGAGAAGAACCGCGAGGCTTATGAGGAACTGGTGCGGGGGCGGGGTTTGGACAAGGGTCGAGTGTGGATGATCGGGAACTCGCCGAAGTCCGACATCAACCCGGCGCTGGAGGCGGGGTTGCATGCGGTGTTCGTGCCGCACGAGAGGACGTGGACGCTGGAGCGGCAGGGTCTGCGGGCGGCGGGTCCGGGGCAATTGGTGGTTGTGGAGCGGTTTAGGGATCTGCAAGGGTTGTTCTAGCCCTCCCTCTTGTGGGTTCGTTTGTTCGGGAGTTGGGGTATGGGGGCCATGATGTAGTTGATGTAGGACTGGGCTTCGCGGAGGGCTCCGGGCGAAAGGGAGATTTCGTCGAACTCGCGAGGTTTGGCATTGGGGTGGGATCTGGGAGTTTTGAGGGTGTGGTGGGTGACGAGGATGGGATCGTGGAGGGCTTCGGGTTTGGATTGGGCGCGGTAGAGGCGCTCGGTTTGAATGGTGCGGAGTTCCTTGATGGTGCGATGGAAGGTGCGCTCGGCGCGGCGGGTATAGGTATCGATGAGCTTGAGGGCGGCGAGGTTCCTGGGCTCGGCGAGGGGGTCGGCGGGGTCGATGGGGGCATCGACGAGGAGGGACTCGGCGCGCCGGCAGCGGCGGAGGGTCCAGGCGGCGTGGAGGATGTGGAGGAAGAGTTCGTGTTCGAGGGGGGAGGCGGGCTGGAGGTCTTCGTGGAGGCCGGTGGAGAGTTCGTGGAAGGCGTCGCGGTCGGAGTCGAGGATGACGAACTCGCGGGTGCAGAGGCCGTGGGAGATGGCGTTGCGGGCGGAGGATTGCTTCCCGTGTTCGGTGCGGGGTCCGGTGGAGTGAAGGGCATTCTTGCGGTTGGCGGCGATTTGCGCTGCGGATGACATGTGGGTTGGTCCTTTCGTCGAATTGGAAGATGGCCGCAGAAGGCGGCTGACGACAAAAAGGATAGGGGAGGGGGACCAAGGGTTTTGGAGGCGATTGGCGGTAAGGGGTTGAAAGCACAGGGAAAGGAGTTTTTGGAAGAGGCGGCACTGCGTCCAGGGTGGCGGGGGGATGTGTGTATTGGGGGGATGCGGCTCCGTGGGATGCGGCTTTGCACGGTGGCCCCGAGACTTCGTCTCGGGGGAATACGGCTTTGCATGGTGGCCCCGAGAGTTCGTCTCGGGGGAATACGGCTTTACACGGTGGCGCCGAGAGTTCGTCTCGGGGGAGTTGGGCTTGCCGGGAGTTAGTGGGCTAGCCAGGATTGGACGGATTGCCAGTTGATGGATTCGAGGAGCTGGCGGTTGATGGCGCAACCTCCGCGGGTGGTTTGAGCTTGGGCCAGGGACTCTTTGGTGAGGCAGCGGGCGAAGTGGGTGATGGCGAGGATCTGGGGGGCGGAGCGGGGGCGGGTGGGATCGAAGAAGGCCCAGTTGGTTTTGACGAGCGGTTCGCAGGTGGGTGGCGCTCCGGCGAGGGGGCGGAAGCGGGTGGCTACGGTTTTGGCGGACTGGTCGTAGCAGGCGGGGGCGGAAGAGGCGGGGAGGGATTCTGCTTCGCGGAGGTCGCGCTCGGCTTCCTGGACGCCGCGTTCTTCGGGGCCGCCGGGGGCGAGGGTGCGGCGGCGGTCGGCTTCGATCTCGACGTCGGATTTCTCCATGTTGGCGAGGAAGGCGCGGCCCTGGTCGGGTGACATCGTGGCGGCGGCCTGTTGCCAGCCGGTGCGGCGTTCGGCTCGTTTGGCGGGAGTGAGCCAGGCGGCGAATTCGCGCTGCTGTTTGGCGTAGTTGTCGCGGCGGTTTTCGAAGATGGAGCGACGCTGGGCGACGACGGGGGCGAGAGCCTCGGTGAGGGTGAGAGGGAGCCAGAGGGGCCGGCCGGCGTTCTTTTCGGAGGGGAGGAGGAAGACGTCGTTGAAGCGGGTAAGGCCGCCAGGGAGGGTCTCGCCCGGTTTGGGCTGGAAGAATCCGGGGGCCGACTCGCCGCTCCATTCGAAGGGGTGGCTGGCGGAGAAGAGGCCTCGGTCGATGTGGTTGACGGTGAAGAGGAGGAGCTGGGTTTCGCCGCCTTTGAGGTCCTCATTCATGAGTTTGCCGTTGCGCATGAACTCAATGAGGGGGAAGGCTCCGAAGGAGAGGGAGCCGGCGAGGGGGATCTTCGAGCCTGCCGGTTCGCCGGGTGAGGGAGGACCGTAGCCGTCGAGGTTGCCCCAGAGTTCGGCGGCGAAGCCGACGGGTTGAGCGACGGCGGGGGCCTGGCGGACGATGGCGCCGAGTTCCTGGAGACGGGCCTGCCAGGCCTGGACGTCAGCGGGGGTGGCGGCACGGGCCTGGCGGGCGCTGGCGATGGCGGTGAAGCTCCAGGGGCGCCAGGGGCCGTTTTCGGTGGGCCGGTAACGGAGTTGGGCGGGGGCAGATGCAGCGGCGAGGGTCAGGAAGAACAGGAGGGCGGCAATCTGACGGTTTTTATACACTCAGTGAGCGTAACAGAAGAGACCGGGTGGCGCGACGACGGTGGCGAAGGGCGGTGAACACTTAGAGCGTTTTGAGGAAGGCGATGAGGGCCTGCTTGTCGGCGGGCTTGAGATTGAGGCCGAAGGGGTGGCCCTGGATGGGGCCGGAGTCGAGGTGGAAGCCCTTGGGGACGTAGTTGGGCTGGAGGCGGGCTGGGTCGAGCCACTCTTCGAGAGAGTCGGCCGCGCCGGTGTGGCCGAAGGCGTTGCGGTACCAGACTCCACGGAGGGAGGGCACCTTGTAGAAGCCGGTACCGCGGCGCGTCTTGAGGGTGAGGGTGGGATCGGTGGCGACGCTGGTATCGAGGATATTGTCGGTCTGGCGGAGGTCAGCGGGGATTTTGAAGCCGAGGGCGGGGGTGATTTTGTTGTTGGTGTAGAGGGGCGGAGTGTGGCAACCGGCGCAGCCCTGCTGCTGGAAGATCTGCTGGCCGCGGCGGGCGCGGGCGTCGAACTTATTGGGGTTGGGCGGGGGCTGGAGGGAGTAGAGATAGAGGGCGAGGGCGTAGAGCTGTTCGTCGGAGTAGCGGGTGCCGGGTTCGGAGGAGAAAGGGGTGGTTTGGGTGGAGGGCTGGAAGTCACCGTAGAAGGCCATGGTATCGAGGCCCTGGTTGGTGATGGCGTAGCGAGCGAGGTCGCCGATAGAGCGGTGGCGGACGAGTCCGGTGGCGTCGAGGTATTTGATGTCCTGGATGCCGATGAGGGAGGGGACGTGGGGACGGTGCGTCTGGCTGGTGCCCTGGCGGGCGAAGACGCCGGGGCGGTCGGCGGCGTCGAGGCGATAGAGGACTTCCTTGGTGTAGAAGGCGATGAACTGTTCTTTGGGCTGGATCCAGGGGGCTCCGTAGAGGATCCAGAAGGTCTCCTGGCGGCGGCGGATGCGTTCGGGAGTCAAGTTGCGGGCGCGCTGGAGGTCTTCTTCGGTGGGGAGAGGATCGACGATGCCCTGCGCGCCCTGGAGTTGGGAGCCGTCGGGCATGATGCGGGTGTGGCAACCGGCGCAGGAGTTGATGCCGGCTTCGAGGACGCCTTTCTTGCGAATGACGATGCGGTTGCCGGGGAGGAAGCCGGGGAGGATGCCGTCTTTGCCGGGACGGAGGGAGGTGAATTGGATGTTGTCCTCTTTGAAGGGGAAGAGGAGGGGTTCGGATTCGAAGACGAACTTGCCGGCGGCGATCCAGTCCTGCTTGGTGCTGAGTTTGGCTGGATCGAAGAGGATTTCGGGCTCTTTAGCTTTGAGGGATTCGTAGTAGCCGGCGGGGGCGCGTCCGGGGGCGTAGACGGGGTAGGTGCGGTAGATGGGGCGTGGGGTGAGGGCGTAGTAGTCGGCGGAGGACATGTGGCGCGGGGAGCGGTCGCGCTGGGCGAGGGGAAGTTCGAAGGATTCGACGTCGTGGTCGTTCCAGAACCTGGGGATTTCGGGGCGGAAGGACTGGGCGTGGGTGGAGGCGGCGAGGAGGATGGATAGGGCGATGGCGTGGCGCATAGGGGTGGAATGGTTGTGTCGCCCCAGCTTGGTCCCAGGCTGGGCGGATTTGAGGGATTGTATCACGGGGGGTGAAGGGGGTTACTGACGTGGACAGCGGACTGGATTGCAGACCGACCTTATTTCATCTAGCCTTTAGACACAATGAAGCCGACGTCGAAGCAATGGAAGTTGAAGGACGCTTGTGCGGTTCTGGGGATTTCGGCGAAGGAGCTGCAGAATTTGGTGCAGCTCCGAGTGGTTGAACCGGAGCGGCGCGGGAAGCTGTGCGTATTTGACGGGCGGCGCCTGATGCAGGCGCGGGTGGCACTATACCTGAGGGAGACGCTGGGGATGTCGAGCGAGGTGATGGCGCGATTTGTGCGGGCGCTGCCGGATGGATTGAGGGGAGGGGCAAGAACGGGGGTACGGTTTCGATCTTCGGCAGCCGGGGAGGTCCGGGCACTGGAAGTGAGCATTCCGGTGGGCGCACTGGCACTGGAGGTTGAGATGGGTATTCGCCGAGTGGAGCAGGAGAGCAACGGGCCGCGCGGGCGGGCGCGGGCGGGGTGGCGTGCCGAGATGATGCGGGCATTGGGCGACGCCGGGCGGGAGTTGGGTGCGGTGAGCACGGAGCAGGCGCGGCAGGCGGCGCGGAGTGAGCGTAAGCGGCGAGCCTTGCCGGAGGTGACATTGGTTGGCCCAGAGACGCGCAAGACGGCCTAGAGGAGTGGTGGACACATCGGTTGTGGTGGCCGGGATCGCGGACTTCCGAAAGGGGAAAGTGGATCCCCGAAACGCAAGTGCGAGGCTGTTGCGGGATTGGGTGGAGCAGCAGAGCTTCACGTGGGTGGCATGCGAGGAGATTCTGGCGGAATACAAGGCGGTGCTGAGGCGGTTGGGCGTGCGGCGCGAGACGATTGGGGCGCTGGTTAATTTGCTGCGCGAGGAGGTGGAGATGGTGGAGGCAGGCGGCAGCGGGCAGATTTCTCCGGACCCGGGGGACGATTCGTTTTGCCGGTGCGCGGAGGCAGGCCGGGCTGACTTTGGTGTGGCTTTGAATCCTCGGGACTTTCCACAGGGAGCGATGCGAGCGAAAGTGGTTGGACGTGGAGAGTTCGGGGCGCGGCGGCGGAGGGAATGAGGATCAGCTGGGAGTTTTCTGACTGCGGGAGAGGAGTTGGAGGTGTTCCTCGGCAAGCCCGGCGGCGTCGATGAAGAGGTGGCCGAAGGTACTGGGTTCGACGAACGTGACGCCGCCTCCGAACTGCTCGAGGTACCAGAGGGTGCCGGGGTCTACGGAGCGTGCGGCTGGATCGGCGACGAATTCGATGGTGGCGGGGTCGCCGTTGAGGAGGACGTGGTCGCCTGGGAGGATTTGTTGCCCGGTGGCGTAGTGGAAGGGCATGGGTTTGAATCCAGCTCCGAGATGCGTTCGCCGGCCCTGAGAGTGCTTATCGACGGTACGGGGAGCGGACTGGAAGGCGCGCGGCACGGGCAAGAATGTGACGGCGGAGTGCCATATTCGGATCATACTGTCAGTGACTTGAGGGTGCTTGGGTTCTGCAGGATTCCGGGTCCGGGCGTAGGGTTTTCGTGGGAGAATTGGGGACTGCTGCTGGACAGGAGAATACCATGAAGACGGCTTCGGAGTTGATTGACGAACGGATTCGGGAGTTGGGGGATTGGCGGGGGGAGACTTTGGCGCGGGTGCGGGCGGTGGTGCTGGGGGCGGATGCGGAGATTGTGGAGGAGTGGAAATGGATGGGGACTCCGGTGTGGTCACGAGCGGGGATTATCTGTACTGGCGAGACTTACAAGAGCGTTGTAAAGCTGACGTTTGCGCAGGGGGCTTCGCTGAGGGATCCTTGCGGGTTGTTCAATTCGAGTTTGGAGGGGAAGGTGAGGCGGGCGATTGATATTCGGGAGGGGGATTCGCTGGATGAGGGGGCATTGCGGGGGTTGGTTTTGGCTGCGGTGGAGTTGAATGTTCTGAAGAAGAGACGGTGATGGAGATGCGCCGGGTTCGGCTTGGAATTTTGGGGCCCCGGCCTGAAGGCCGGGGGACCAGCGCCTAGAACAGTTCGGCGTGGCTCCCGGTGCGGACCAGGATTAGTTGGGTTGCAGTCACTTTGTATAGCAGGAGCCAGTCGGGTTCAACATGGCAGTCCCAATGTCCGGACCAGTTCCCGCGCAGGGGATGAGGCCGGCAACGGGCAGGCAGGGGCAGTTGAGCCTGGAGAAGGTCCACGACCGCTTCGAGCTTATCCAGATCCTTGCCTTGCTTCTCGACCCGCCGCACGTCCTTTTCGAAGGCGGTGGTGGTGAGAATCTCCAGTGCCACTAGAGCTTCCCGCGCAAGTCGCGGAAGGAGGCATAGTGCTTGAGCGAGGCGGGGTCGTTGGCTTCCTTCATCGCGGCGACGGTCTCCGCGTTGGGGATTCGGACGGGGAACGGGAGTCCTTTGTGCAGATCGACCTGTTTGAAAAAGAGTCGAATCGCTTCGGTGGTGGAAATGCCGATCTTTGCGAAGACGCGCTCGGCGGACCGCTTCACTTTGGGGTCGATCCGGGCGTGAATCATCTGGGTTTTTGCAGTTGGCTGCGGCATGTCGGGCTCCACCGATAGTGTATCTCAATTGATACTCAGGGGAAGACGCTTCACGATTAGTGCGTGCGCCATTCCTGGCGGCCCGGCTCGGGTTTGTTGCAGGGGTTCGCTAGCGGAGCAGGGCGGCGGATTTGGTGGCGAAGTCCAGGACTGCGGAGGGGAAGACGCCGAGGAAGATGGTCACGGCGGCGGCGGCGAGCATGGCCGTTTTGATGCCGGCGGTGGGGGCTTCCTGTTCGGGGGCGGTGCTGGGGTCCTGCATGTACATCATGACGACCACGCGGAGGTAGTAATAGGCGGCTACCGCGCTGTTCAACATGCCCAGGATGGCGAGCCAGATCAGGCCGGAGTCGAGGGCTGCCTTGAAGATATAGAACTTACCGAAGAAGCCTCCGGTGAGGGGGATGCCGGTGAGGGAGAGCAGGAAGATGGTCAGGAGGGCGGCGGACATGGGCTGGCGGCGGGAGAGGCCGGCGTAGTCCATGAGTTCGACGTGCTTTTCTCCGTTGCGGGCGACGAAGGTGACGATGGCGAAGGCGCCCACATTCATGAAGGCATAGGCGGCGAGGTAGAACATGGCCGCGGCGGTGCCGATTTCGGAGTGGGCGGTGAGGGCGACCATGACGTAGCCGGCGTGGGCGATGGAGGAGTAGGCGAGGAGCCGCTTGATGTTGGTTTGGCGGAGAGCGGCGAAGTTTCCGATCACCATGGTGGCGAGGGCGGAGATCCAGAGGAGGGGTTCCCAGCGGTCCTTGACGGGCTCGAAGGCGGTCATGAGGACGCGGAGGAACATGGCGAAGGAGGCGGCCTTGGGTCCGGCGGAGAGGAAGGCGGAGACGGGGGCGGGGGCGCCCTGGTAGACATCGGGGGCCCACATCTGGAAGGGGGCGGCGGAGACCTTGAAGGCGAAGCCGACGAACATGAGAGCGGTGGCGGCGGCGATGACGGTGAGATTGGTGGCGGCGCCGGAATCGAGCAGGACGCGGCGGATTTCGAGGAGGTTGGTGTGGCCGGTGGCGCCGTAGATCCAGGCGATGCCGTAGAGGAGAAAGGCGGTGGCGAAGGAGCCGAGGAGGAAGTACTTGAGGGCGGATTCGTTGTTGCGCTTGTCGTCGCGGAGGTAGCCGGCGAGGACGTAGGAGGCGATGGAGGAGCACTCCAGGCCGATGAAGATCATGATGAGTTCGTTGGCGGTGGCCATGAGGCTCTGGCCGACGATGGAGAAGAGCAGGAGGGCGTAGAACTCAGCGGTTTCGTGGCCGGCCTGGCGGAGGTAGTTGGCGGAGATGAGGATGACGAGGAGGCCGGCGGCGAAGACGAGGATGCGGAAGAAGGTGGAGAAGCCGTCCACCATGAGCATGTTATTGAAGGCGGGGCCGGGGTCGGCCGAAGCGGCGGCGGAGAGGCCGATGGCGACGACGAGGGCGAGGAAAGCGATGACGGCGAAGCGGCGGCCGTGTTCGCGCCAGAAGGGTTCGAGGACCATCATCAGGGTGGCGATGACGGTGAGGAACGTTTCGGGCGCGAAGCGCAGGAGTTCCTGGGCGCTGGGGACGAAGCTAGCGGGCATGAGCGACTTCCTTGGCGGCCTGCTGGGCCGGAGACTTTTGGACAGCGGAGAGGATGTTCCGGTTCTGCGCGCTGATGGCGGGCAGGAAGGTATTGGGGGCGACGCCCATCCAGACCATCATGGCGATGAGGGGGAGGATGACGGCCCACTCGCGCGGCTTGAGATCGTTGACGTGGTGTTCGACCTCATGGGGCGTGGAGCCGTAGAAGGTGCGCTGGACCATCCAGAGCATATAGACGGCGGAGAGGATGACGCCGACGGCACCGAAGACGGCGTAGAGGAAGTTCACCTGAGTGGCAGCCTGGAGGACTAGGAATTCGCCGACGAAGTTATTGAGGAGCGGGAGGCCGACGCTGGCGAGGGTGGTAATGACGAACACGGTGGTGAGCCAGGGCGCGGCGGTGGCGACTCCGCCGTAGTCGGCGATTTCGAGAGAGTGGCGGCGCTCGTAGAGGAGGCCGACGAGGATGAAGAGCGCGCCGGTGGAGATGCCGTGGTTGAGCATCTGGTAGACGGCGCCGTCGAGGCCGGTCTGGGTGAAGGTGAAGCTGCCGAGGACGACGAAGCCACGGTGTGAGACGGAAGAGTAAGCGACGAGGCGCTTCATGTTGGGCTGGACCATGGCGACCAGGGCGCCGTAGATGATCCCGGCGATGGCGAGGGCGATGATCCATGGGGCGTTTTCCCGGGCGGCCTGGCCGAACAGGGGGAGGCAGATGCGGACGAGGCCGTAGGTGCCGAGTTTGAGGAGGACGGAGGCCAGCATGACGGAGCCGGCGGTGGGGGCTTCGCCGTGCGCGTCGGGCAGCCAGGTGTGGAGCGGGAAGAGGGGGACCTTGATGGCGAAGGCGGCGAAGAAGGCGAGGAAGAGCCAGGTACCTTCGGTGCTGGTGAGGGTGAGGCGGCCCTTGGCGATCATGTCGAGGATGAGGGGGATGTCGAAGGAGCCGGTGCGGTTATAGAGGTAGATGATGGCGATCATCATGAGTGCCGAGCCGGCCATGGTGTAGAGGAAGAACTTGATGGCGGCGTAGATGCGGCGGTCGTGGCCCCAGATGCCGATCAGGAAATACATGGGGACAAGGGAGACTTCCCAGAAGACAAAGAAGAGGAAGAGGTCGAGGGAGACGAAGACGCCGATGACGCCGGCGAGGAGGAAGAGCAGGAAGGCGTAGAACTCCTTGACGCGGGTCTGGATGTAGCGCCAGGAGACGGCGATGACGATGGGGGTGAGGAAGGTGGAGAGGATGACGAGCCAGAGGGAGAGGCCGTCGAGGGCGACGTGGTAGCGGATGGCGGGGTACTCGATCCAGGAGGCGTTGGTTTCGAAGGAGTAGTGGCCGGGGTTGGCGAGGACGGGTCCGATGAGGCCGAGGGAGAGGAGGAAGGCCGCCAGGGAGACGACGAGCGTGAAGTTGCGGGCGAGCGAGGGGTTGTCCTTCGGGAGGAAGAGCGTGATGAGGAAGCCCGCGGCGGGGAGGATGAGAAGAAGATCGAGCAGGGTCATTTAGAAACTCCCCAAAAACTGACGGCGGCGACGATGACGATGGAGCCGAGGACGACCCAGGCGGCGTAGCGCCGGATATAGCCGGACTGCATGGTGCGGAGCCCGCCGCCGATGGCGCGGGCGAGCGAGCCAGCGCCGTTGACGGCGCCGTCGATCAAGCGGACATCGACGATGCGCCAGAGGAGGGCGTCGGAGCCATCGCGGATGGGATGGACGACGGCGGCGTCGTAGGCTTCGTCGACGAAGTACTTGTTGTAGAGGACCTTGTAGGGCCAGGAGAAGATGCGGGCGATGGCGTCGGCGATGCCGGGGCTGACGACGTAGAAGAGGAAAGCCAGGGCGATGCCGGTGAGGCCGGCGGCGACGGAGATGGCGACGAGGGTTTGATCGTGCTCCGCGTGCGCGCCGGGGAAGAGGGGCTCGAGGTAGTGGGGAACGTTGAGATAGCCGCCACCGAGCGAGAGGAGGGCGAGGACCATGAGGGGCCCGGTCATGACGAGGGGGGACTCATGGGGATGGGCATCGCCGCGGTAGGTGCCGAAGAAGCAGAGGAAGATGGCGCGGAAGACGTAGAACGCGGTCATGCCGGCGGTGACGACGCCGACCCAGTACATCCAGGGGTGGTGGTGGTGGGCGGCGAGGAGGATAGCGTCCTTGGAGTGGAAGCCGGAGAAGGGCGGGACGCCAGCGATGGCGACGGCGGCGCAGAAGAGGACAGTGAAGGTGACGGGGATCTTCTTGCGGAGGCCGCCCATCATGCGGAGATCCTGTTCGCCGCCGATGGCGTGAATGACGGAGCCCGCGCCGAGGAAGAGGAGGGCCTTGAAGAAGGCGTGGGTCATGACGTGGAAGATGCCGGCGGAGTAAGCGCCCGAGCCGAGGGCGAGGAACATGTAGCCGAGCTGGGAGACGGTGGAGTAGGCGAAGACCTTCTTGATGTCGTACTGGGTAAGGCCGATGGTGGCGGCCATGACGGCGGTGATGAGGCCGACGTAGGCGACGACTTCGAGAGCGGTGGGGGAGAGGTTAAAGAGCGGAGCGGAGCGGGCGACCATGTAGACGCCGGCGGTGACCATGGTGGCGGCGTGGATGAGGGCAGAGACGGGGGTTGGGCCCTCCATGGCGTCAGGCAGCCAGACGTAGAGGGGGACCTGCGCGCTCTTGCCGGCAGCGCCGACCATGAGGAGGAGGCAGATGAGGGTGATGGTCTGCGGGGCGACGGCGGCGGGATTAGCGGCGGCTTTGGAGAAGACCGACTGGAAGTCCAGCGAGCCGTAGTTGACCATGATGAGGAACATGCCGAGGGAGAAGCCGAAGTCACCGATTCTGTTGACGACGAAAGCCTTCTTGCCGGCGTCATTGGCGCTTTTCTTGAGGAAATAGAAGCCGATGAGGAGGTACGAGCAGAGGCCGACGCCTTCCCAGCCGACGAACAAGAGGAGGTAATTGGCGGCAAGGACCAGAATCAGCATGAAGAACATGAAGAGATTCAGGTAGGCGAAGAAGCGATAGTAGCCGCCGTGATTGGGGCCGTGCTCGTGGGCCATGTAGCCGGTGGCGTAGATGTGGATGAGGGTGCCGATGCCGGTGACGACGAGGAGCATGACGGCGGTGAGGCGATCGACGGCGAAGTCGAAGCTGACGTTGACGATGCCGGACTGGATCCAGGGGAAGTAGTGCTCGACGTAGACGTGCTCCAGGGGGTCGAGGGCGAGCAGGGTTTTGACCACCCAGAGGAAGGAGAGCAGGACGCTGCCGACAGCGGTGGCGGAGACAGCGGATTTAGGCAGCTTGCGGCCGAAGATTCCGTTGAGGAGGAACCCGGCGAAGGGGAGTGCGGGGATGAGCCAGAGTTGATGCATCGGGTCAGAGCTTCATCGAGGAGACTTCGTCGACTTCGAGGGTCGAGCGGTTCTTGAAGACGGTGAGGATGATGGCCAGGCCGACGGCGGCTTCAGCAGCCGCGACGACCATGACGAAGAAGGCGAAGAGATTGCCGTCGACCTGTTTCAGCTTGTGGGAGAAGGCGATGAAGGAGAGGTTGACGGCGTTGAGCATGAGCTCAATGCACATGAAGACGGTGATGATATTGCGGCGCAGGAGGAAGCCGGCGGCTCCGGTGACGAATAAGATCACCGAGAGGATGAGGTACCAGCTGAGCGGAACCTGGGCGGGAAGGGGGAGAGGGAGTTGCACGGGTTAGATCTCCTTCCTGGCAAGAACGATGGCGCCGAGGATGGCGATGAGGATCAGCACGGAGGTGACTTCGAAGGGCAGCAGGTAACGGGTGAAGAGGGCGCGGCCGATTTCGAGCGGGCCGGCGGTGAAGGCTCCGAAGCGGACGAAGTCGCCGGAGGGGGTTTGGGTGGCGGCGAGGTAGGCGCCGATGCCGGCAAGGGTAAAGAGAAGAGGCAGGGCGACCGCGGTGCGGAGGACTTTGCGCGTAGGCTTCTTTTCGGAACCTGCGTTGAGGAGCATGATGACGAAGGTGAAGAGCACCATGATGGCGCCGGCGTAAACGATCAACTGGACGGCGGCGAGGAATTCGCCTCCGAGCAGGAGGTAGAGAACGGCGAGGGAGCCCATGACGCCGACGAGAGAGAGGGCGGAGGAGATGGGCTGGGTCTGGAGCACCAGGTTGAGGGCGCAACCGACGGCGATGGCGGCGAAGATGAGAAACAGCAGAGCGTCCATCGATGAATTCCTTTGCGGTAATTTCCTTTACTAATTCCCCACGAGCGCGACCACGAGGCCGGTGACGAGCAGGTTGGCGACCGCCAGGGGGAAGAGGAAGGTCCAGGCGAAACGCATGAGCTGATCGTAGCGGAAGCGGGGCAGAGTGCCGCGGATCCAGATGAAGACGAAGACGAGGAAGCCGGCCTTGGCGACGAACCAGAAGAAGGGGATGAGGACGGGCTTGAGGACGGGGATGAGGAAGAGCGGCGCGAGGCCGAGAAAGACGAGGCCGAAGACGGGGAACGAGAAGCGGTCCCAGGTGCGGCGGCGGGCGGCCTGCGCGGCGTGGAAGAGAAGCATGAGGCCGGCGCCGGCGAAAAGGACGACGGGGACGAGGTCACTGCCGTAGGCGGAGGGCCAGAGGGGGTGCCAGCCGCCGAGGAAGAGGGCGGTGGCGACGCAGCAGATAGTGATGATGTTGGCGTATTCGGCCATGAAGAAGGAGGCGAACATCATGGAGGAGTATTCGGTATGGAAGCCGGCGACGAGTTCGGATTCGGCTTCGGGAAGATCGAAGGGGACGCGGTTGGTTTCAGCGAAGGCGGCGGTGATGAAGATGAGGAAAGAGAGGATCTGGGGCACGGGTCCGGCGAAGATGGACCAGTGGGGGAGGAAGCCGAAGGTGAAGCCTTCCTGTGCGTTGACGATCTGGCGAAAGTTGAGTGAGTTGAGGGTGAGCAGCGGGGCGACGATGGCGAGGGCGAGGGGGAGTTCGTAGGAGACCATCTGGGCGGAAGAGCGGAGGGCGCCCATGAGGGAGTATTTGTTGTTGGAGGCCCAGCCGCCGATGGCGATGCCGTAGACGCCGAGTCCGCTGATGGCCAGGATGAAGAGGACGCCGATGTTGAGGTCAGTGAGGCCGAGGGCGACCTGGTGGCCGAGGACTTCGAAGGGGGGCGTGAAAGGGATGACGACGATGGAGGTGAGGCCGAGAGTGACGGCGAGGAAGGGGGCGAGGAGGTAGAGGAAGGGATTGACGTGGGAGGGGACGAGTCCCTCTTTGGTGAGGAGCTTGATGAGGTCGGCCAGGGGCTGCAGGAGGCCGTGGGGGCCGACGAAGTAGGGGCCGGGGCGGAGCTGGATGTGGGCAAGGACTTTGCGCTCGACCCAGACGGCGTAGGCGCAGCAGGTGAGGAGCACGAAGGCCGTGAGGGCCATTTTGACGAGAGTGATGAGGTAGAAGTCCATGGCGTTAGGCTTTGAACAACTGGCCGGGCGCTTCCATCACCTTGGCGAGCATTTTGGAGTATCTGCCAAGAGTTCCTGAAGTGAAGAGTGTATCGCCGGAGGGGCGGATGAGGGAGGGGTTGACGGCGACGGGGACGCCGCCGCTGACGGGAGTGGTGGGCGCGGCGCCGCCGGTAGCGACCACGGGGAGAGCCACGTTGTAGCCGTGGACGGATTTGCGGATCTGCTCGAAGATCTTGTCGGGCGTGGTGGCGCCGAGGTCGATGTGGAGCTGGCGGGCGAGGAGGGCGATGATGTCGAGGTCGGACTTGGCGCCCATGACCTTGGGGCCGACTTTGAGGCGCTGGACCTCGCCTGTGGCATTGGTCACGGTGCCGGACTTCTCGTAGGCAGAGGCGGCGGGGAAGACGACGTCGGCGCGCTGGGCGGTCTCGGTGAGGAAGAGGTCCTGGACGACGACGAAGGCCTTTTCGCTGGCGAGCTTCGCGGATTCGAGCGGATTGGCGCCGACGACCCAGAGGACGTCGAGGTTCTGGGATGCGAGCATTTGGGTGGCGTCGAGCCCGGGATTGGAGACGGGCTGGTAGCCGGGGCCGAGGTCGGGCAGGAGGCCCATGTCGAGAGCGCCGCGGGAGTTGGAGTAGTCGACGAGGGGGACGTATTTGACGTCGATGCCGAGAGAGTCGCAGAAGGCGACGAGCTGGCGGACGGCGTCGCCCCTGATGGCGGCGCCGTAGAGGACGACGAGGGAGGGGTGGGTCTTGAGGTCGCCGGCGAGCTGAGGGAGGACGTTGAGTTCTTCGCCGGGGTTGGCGCGGAGGGTCCTGGTGGCGAACTGCTCTTCGCGCACGGGGCCGGGGGTAATGAGGTAAGTGGCCGAACGGTGGTGGCGGAAGTTGGCGCGGAGCTGGTAGGCGAGCAGGGGGTGCTGCTGGCTGAGGTCGGCACCGAGGACGAGGGCGGCCTTGGTGGTGTAGAGGTCGTCGACGGTGGCGAGAGTATTAGTGCGGCCCTTGAGCGCGTCGAAGAGAGTGACGACGTCGCCGGTGCGGTGGTGATCGATGTTGTTGGACCCGAGGCCTTCCCGGACGAACTTCTGGAGGAGGTAGTTTTCCTCGTTGGTGGTGCGGGTGGAGCCGATGACACCGAACTGGCCGTTGCGGGCCTTCACTTCAGAGAATTTCGCGGCGACGGCGGCGAGGGCTTCCGACCAGGAAACGGGCTGGAGCTGGCCGTTCCTGCGGAGGAGCGGGGATTGGAGGCGCTCCTTGTGGTGGACGAAGTCGAAGCCGAAGCGGCCCTTGACGCAGAGGAACTCGCCGTTGATGCCGGAGCGGTCGCGGTTGTTGGCGCGGAGGACCTGGCCGTTGCGGACGCTGAGAGTGGTTTTGCAGCCGTCGGCGCAGTGGGTGCAGATGGTGCCGACGTGGTTCATCTCCCAGGGGCGGGACTGGTAGCGGTAAGAGCCGGAGGTGAGGGCGCCGACGGGGCAGACGTCGATGCACCAGCCGCACTCGTCGCATTCGAGGTGGTCGCCGCGGTTGGGGACGATTTGAGCGTTGACGCCGCGGAAGGAGAGGCCGAGGGCGTTGACGCCGAGGCCTTCGTCGCAGACGCGAACGCAGCGGTAGCAGAGGATGCAGCGGGAGCCGTCGTAGTAGACGGCGGGGCTCCACTGCTTTTCGTCGACGTGGTGCTTGATCTCGGTAAAGCGGGACTCGCCGGCGCCGTAGCGGAAGGTCATGTCCTGGAGTTCGCACTCGCCGCCCTTATCGCAGACGGGGCAATCCAGGGGGTGGTTGGTGAGGAGGAACTCGAGGGTGGCTCTGCGGGCGTCGACGACTTTGGGAGATTCGGTTTGGACGACCATGCCCTCGGCGGCGGGGAGAGTGCAGCTGGGCTGGAGCTTGGGCATCTTCTCGACTTCGACGAGGCACATGCGGCAGGCGGCCTGGAGGGAGAAGCCTTCGTAGTAGCAGAAGGCGGGGATCTCGATGCCGTGTTGCTTGGCGGCATCGATGACGAGAGTACCGGGGGCGCAGGAGACCTGCCGGCCGTTGATGGTGAGAGTAATGGGGTCCGCCATGAGGAATTCCTATAGGATCACCAGGGGCCGGGTGCCGGGTGCGGGGGTGTAGGCGCCGGAGGCGTTGATCTTGGCTTCGATCTCGTCGCGGAACTTGCGGGCGATGGCCATGGCGGGCATGGCGGCGGCATCGCCGAGGGGGCAGAAAGTCCGGCCCATCATGGAATTGGAGATCTGATCGATCAAGTCGATGTCTTTGGATGCGCCGACGCCCGAGTCGAGGCGCTGGGTGATCTTTTTGAGCCAGGCGGTGCCTTCGCGGCAGGGGATACACCAGCCGCAGGACTCGTGGGCGTAGAAGCTCATGAGGCGCGAGAGGACGCGGACCATGTCGGTCTGGTCGTCGAGGACGACGGTGGCGCCGGAGCCGAGCATGGTGCCGGCTTTGGCGAAGGAGTCATAGTCGGCGGGGATGTCGCACTCGTCGGCTTTGAGGACGGGCGAGGAGCTGCCGCCGGGGATGATGGCTTTGAGCTGGCGGCCCTTCCAGACACCGCCGCCGAGTTCGTTGACGATGGTGAGGAGGTTCATGCCGAGGGGGACTTCGTAGACGCCGGGGGTGTTGAGATGGCCGGAGAGACCGACGAGGCGGGTGCCGCCGTTGCGGGGCGTGCCGAGGCCGGCGTACCATTCGCCGCCGTTGAGGATGATGTCGGGGACGGCGGAGTAGGTTTCGACGTTATTGACGACGGTGGGGCACTGGAAGGCGCCGGAGACGGCGGGGAAGGGGGGCTTCAAGCGGGGGTTGCCGCGCTTGCCTTCGAGGGATTCGAGGAGAGCGGTTTCTTCGCCGCACTCGTAGGAGCCTGCGCCGGTGTGGGTGGAGAGGTGGAAGCTCCAGCCGGTGCCGAGGACGTTATCGCCGAGGTAGCCGCTGGAGTAGGCCTCCTCGATGGCGCGATCCATGATGTCGATGTAGATGCGGTATTCGCCGCGGATGTAGATCCAGCCGCGATTGGAGCCGATGGCGCGTCCGGCGATGAGGCAGCCTTCGATGAGGCGGTGGGGATCGAAGCCCATGAGGATGCGATCCTTGCAGGTACCGGGCTCGCCTTCGTCGGCGTTGACGACGATGTGCTTGGGCTGGGGGGCTTTGCGGTCAACGAACGACCACTTCATGCCGGTGGGGAAGCCGGCGCCTCCGCGGCCGCGGAGGGAGGATTTCTTGACCTCGTCGACGATGGCTTCGGGGGCCATTTCGAGGGCTTTGCGGAGGGCCTGGTAGCCTTCGGTGCGCAGGTATTCATCGAGCCAGACGGGCTCAGTGCGGGGGTATTCGAAGCGGCGCGTGAGGACGCGGACTTCGAGGGGGTGTGGGGGGCGGAGGAGGGTGGGCTGGTTCATCGCGAGGCTCCTCTCACTGCATCTGCCGCAAGCTGTCGATGAGCTTGTCGAACTTTTCGGGCGTCATGTCGTAGTGGAAGTCGTAGTTGACCTGGATGGCGGGGGCCCAGGAGCAGGCGCCCATGCATTCAACCTCTTCGATGGAGAACTGGCCGTCGGGGGATTTCTCTTTGTTGTGGAGGCCGAGTTTGGAGCAGGCGTGGGCGAAGAGCTCTTCCGCGCCGCGGACCTGGCAGGAGACGTTGGTGCAGACCTGGATGTGATGCCTGCCGCGCGGCTCGCGGGAGAGCATGGTGTAGTAGCCGATGACCTCTTCGATTTCGAGAGGGGTGACTTTGAGGCGTTGGGAGACTTCCTGGATGAGTTCGGGGGTCATCGAGCCCACTTCGTCCTGCGCGTAAAGGAGCATGGGGATGAGGGCTCCTTTCTGCCGGCCGGGCGGGTAGTTGCCGATCATTTTGGCGAACCGTGCTTCGAGTTCAGGCGAGAAAGTCATGGCGGGATCCGTTTATCGGTCTACGTCTCCGAGGACGAAATCCATGCTACCGAGAGAGGCGATGGAGTCGGCGATGAGGCGGCCTTCGAAGAGCGGGGTGAGGGACTGGAGGTTGCCGAAACTGGGGGTGCGCATGAAGACGCGCAGGGGCTTGGAGGTGCCGTCGGAGGCGACGAAGAAGCCGATTTCGCCGCGGGGGGATTCGACGGGGACATAAGCATCGCCGGCGGGGACGCGGAAGCCTTCGGTGACGATCTTGAAGTGGTAGATGAGGGCCTCCATCTGGGTCTTCATCTTTTCGCGGTCGGGGAGGACGACCTTGGGGGCGTCGGCTTTCCAGGGGCCTTCGGGCATGCCGTCGAGGGCCTGTTTGACGATGCGGAGGCTTTGGCGCATCTCATCGACGCGGACGCGGAAGCGGGAGAAGACGTCGCCCTCCTGGCAGGTGGGGATGTCGAAATCGAATTTCTCGTACGAGGAGTAGGGCTCGGACTTGCGGATATCCCAGGCGAGGCCGGCGGCGCGGATCATGGGGCCGGTGACGCCGAGATCGAGGAGGCGTTCGAGGGAGAGGTGGCCGACGCCTTTAGTGCGCTGGAGGAAGATGGGGTTCTTGGTGAGGAGGTCTTCGTATTGGTCGATTTTGTCGGAAAGGCCGCCGGCGAATTTGGAGACGGCGGCGTGCCATCCGCGGGGCGGTTCGAGAGCGACGCCGCCGATGCGGATGTAGGAGGTCATGAGGCGCTGGCCGCTGAACATTTCGAAGATGCGGAGGATGTCTTCGCGTTCGCGGAAGCAGTAGAAGAAGACGGTCATGGCGCCGAGGTCGAGGGCGTGGGTGCCGAGCCAGACGGCGTGGGAGTTGATGCGGGAGAGTTCGCAGAGGAGGACGCGGAGCCACTGGGCCTTGGGAGGGATTTGGAGGTCGAGGAGGCGTTCAACGGGGAGGACGTAGGCGAGGTTGTTAGAGAGATTGGCGAGGTAGTCCATGCGGTCAGTGAGCGTGACTACCTGTTGCCAGCCGAGGGCTTCGGCCTGTTTTTCAATGCCGGTGTGAAGGTAGCCGATGTCGGGCTGGGCCTTGGTGATGATTTCGCCGTCGAGTTCGAGGAGGATGCGGAGCACGCCGTGGGTGGACGGGTGCTGGGGGCCCATGTTGAGGACCATTTTGCGGGTGGAGCCGGGGTTGGTTTCGACAGGCTCCAACTGAGCGGTGAGGCCGGGATCACTCATGGGGTCTATTCGTCCTTGTAGCTGTACTTGTGGCCGTGAGTGGGGAAGTCCCTGCGAAGGGGGTGGCCTTCCCAATAGTCGGGCAACATGATGCGGCGGAGGTCGGGGTGGCCGGCAAAAGTGACGCCGAAGAGATCGAAGGCTTCGCGTTCGTACCAATCGGCGCCGGCCCAGACGGAGGTGACGGAGGGGAGGGTGGGGTTGTCGCCGGGCAGGGCGACCTTGAGTTTGAGGCGCTGATTGGCGGGGATGGAGTGCAGGAGGTAGACGACCTCGAAGCGGGGCTCCTGGGGGTAGAGGTCAATGGCGGTGAGGCCGGAGACGCGATTGAACTGGAGGTTGGCCTTGAGGTGGGCGCAAAGGGGGAGGATCTTATCAGGGGAGATCCAGAGGGTGGTTTCGCCGTTCTCGAAGGAGGAGCGGAGAATGGCGTCAGGGTCCCAGGCCTCGATGGCGGCCGGGACGGGCAGTTCTTTGAGGTTGTCAGCCAGCATGATAGCGCCCCTTCAGCGCGAAGACTCCTCGTGGTGATCGTCGGCGGCCCAGTTGAGAACGCCCTTCTTCCAGATGTAGAAGAAGCCGGCAAAGACAAGGGCGATGAAGACGAGCATTTCGAAGAATGCAAAGAGCTTCAGTTCGCGGTAGACGACCGCCCATGGGTAGAGGAAGATGGCCTCGATGTCGAACAGGATGAACAGCATCGCCACGAGGTAGAACTTCACGCTGAAGCGTTCGCGGGCATTCCCGGTGGGATTGATACCGCACTCGTAGGGCGTGTCCTTGACCTTGTTTTTGACGCGGTTGCCCAGTACGACGCCGAGGGTAATGAGGGCGGCGGCGATGACCGCAGCCAGCAAGACCTGGAGCAGGACCGGGAAGTAAGCCTCGATGATGGATGTGGGCATGAGAACAGGGTCCGCGGAACGAGCCGCGAGAAGGAACACTTCAATATAATGATGCCTGAAAGAGCGTGTCAAACCAACGGATGAGTACAGATATCTCTATTACTATCAACGGGGAACGGCGAGAGGTCCCTTCAGGCCTGAATATCCGAAGTTTAATTGTGCATCTTGGACTGGATGCGGAGAGGGTGGCGGTGGAGTTGGATCGGAAGCTGGTGAGGAAGGGGGAGTGGGAGGGAGTGGAGGTAAGAGAGGGGGCTGTGCTGGAGGTGGTGACATTTGTGGGGGGCGGATAAGCGGCGCAGGCCGGGGGCAGCGCGGGCGGGCAGGCAACCGGCAGGGGGCTGACGGATAGGGCGGTTGGCGTTTGCAACTCCAGTACAAATTGTGGCGGTTTTGTTCGGATAGGGGCCATATCTTGTGAATTGACTTCCCCAGTGTCTGGGCTAGACTCGAACCTGTGCCCAACACCCAAACAGAAAGAGGGAAGGATGTTCAAAACAAAAGGTAGAGCTTCTGCGGCGCCCACCGGGGGGAAGACGTTTTCGAGCGCGGATGTGAGCCGGCTTTCGGGTGTGAGCTTGCGGCAATTGCAGTGGTGGGACGAGCAGAAGGTGGTTTCGCCGAGGCACGAAGGGCACAAGCGGGTCTACCACATGGAAGAAGTGGTGGAAGTGAGCGTGATAGCGGAGTTGCGGCGGAAGGGGTTCAGCCTGCAGAAGATCCGGCGGGTGCTGAGGGTGGTACAGCGGGAGATGGGCAAGCACATCGATCAGGTGATGAGCGGCGAAGCGGAGCTGCACCTGCTGACGGATGGGAAGACGGTCCACTTGGAATCCGACCGGGACCGGATCATCGAGCAATTGAAAGCGGCGAAGCAGCCGATGTTTCTCGTGGCGGTAACGGAGCAGGCGAAGCGCCTGACGGCGACGCCGCGGAAGCCGGTGAAGAGCGAGGCGCCGGCGGCGGCGAAGAAGTCGAAGGCGATGTAAGGATTTCGGGTTCGGTACGGCAGAACGGCCGGAAACACCTTTGGCTGCCTCGGAGCATAAACCAAAGCTGGCCGTGGAGGAATCTTGCTGTGCCCCGCCGGGAAGGACGCCCGGTCCTCTGGGCGTCCTTCCTGAGTTGAGGTAGCGAGTGAGTCCGAAGGATAGGGCGCGCGATTGGGCGTGCCGGTTCTGGTGACACGAGGGGGACCGGACCCGCGACCGGCCTTCCAGGTAATGGCTTGGACATGAGCTTGGCACAGAAGTACAGCCGCGGGCAGAGTGTGGCGCCGGGAGGCGCCGCCGCCGGCGGCTGGGGAGGAAGATTGCTGTGCCCCGCAAGGAGGGACGCCTGGGCGACCGGGCGTCCCTTTGTGTCTGTAAAGCGGTTTTTTCCGAACCTTTTGAGGCGGGGCGCCGTCCAACGAGGGGAGATGCCCTGCGATATACTTGGGGCAGGTCTGGGAGACCCATGATGCGGCAATTTCGAGCATTCGTTTTTTCTTTGCTGGTGATTGGCTTTTGCGCGATCGTCGCGGGCAATTTTGGCCCGGGCGCGTCGGCGCGAGCGGCCTCGTCGCCGGCGGCACCGGCGAGTGAAGACGATCTCACCTCTGGCCTGAAGACGTTCACGTCGATCTACCGGCTGGTGGAAGAAAATGCCGCAGACAAGGTGAACGCGGACAAGGCGATTTACAAGGGCGCGGTGGCCGGGATGCTGCGGACTCTGGATCCGCACTCGAGCTTCTTCGATCCGCGGGATTTCCAGCAGTTGCGGGAAGACCAGCGCGGCTCGTACTACGGCGTGGGCATGACGATTCAGCCGAAGGACAACCGGATTGTGGTGGTGGCGCCATTTACGGGCTCCCCATCCTATAAGGCGGGGATCCGGCCGGGCGACATCATTCTGGAAGTCAACGACAAGCGGACGGACGGACTGACGACGGCGGAAGTGGCGGACATGCTGAAGGGTCCGAAGGGGACCGCGGTGCAGGTAGTGATCAGCCGCGAAGGTGTGGACAAGCCGATCACGTTCAACCTGACCCGAGGGGAGATTCCGCGGTACACGGTTCAAAACGCATTCTGGCTGAAGCCGGGCATCGCCTATGTGGACGTGGAGAGCTTCAACGAGAACACTTCGCAGGAACTGGAAGATGCGGTGAAGAAGCTGGGTGAGAGCAACATCAAGGGCCTGGTGCTGGACCTGAGGAGCAACCCGGGCGGGCTGCTGAACGAAGGCGTAGCGGTGGCGGGCCGGTTCTTGAAGAAGGGCCAGGTGGTGGTGAGCCACCGCGGGCGGACCTCGCCGGAGAAGCCCTACACGGCATCGAACGGGAGCAGTTCCAGGGATTATCCGATTGTGGTGATGGTGGACCGGTACTCGGCGTCGGCGGCCGAGATTGTGGCCGGGGCGCTGCAGGACCACGACCGCGCCTACATTTTCGGCGACAACACGTTTGGCAAGGGCCTGGTGCAGACGGTGTTTCCGCTCTCGGAAAACACGGGGCTGGCGCTGACGACGGCGAAGTACTACACGCCGTCCGGCCGGCTGATTCAGCGCGATTACGGCAGCGGCTCGTTCTACGAGTACTACTTCAACCGCAAGGACGGCCCGAAGAAAGACACGACGGACGTGAAGATGACGGATTCCGGGCGCGCGGTGTACGGCGGCAACGGGATTCAGCCGGACGAGAAGTTCAGCCTGAAGTACAACAAGTTCCAGATCGAAGTGCTGCGCAAGGCGGCCTTCCGGGACTACATTCCGAAGTTCTTCTCGGGGCGCGACACGAAGCTGGCCAAGGAATGGGCACCGGATGCGGAGATGATGGCGGACTTCCACCAGTTTCTGCTGAAGAACGACGCGAAGTTCACCGAAGCCGAGTTCGCGGAGAACCAGGAGTGGCTGAAGGTGCAGTTGAAGCGGGAAGCGCTGATCACGGCGGCTGGTTTGGACGAGAGCCTGAAGTACGGGATTGAGACCGATCCGGCGGTATTGAAGGCCGTGGAACTGATGCCGAAGGCAAAGGAACTGCTCGACAGCCAGAAGAAGCAGATGGTTCAATTGGACAAGAGGTCCAATCGAGATTGAGCCAGCATTCTCCGACTGAAGCACCAGCCCCTACTCACGTACCGGCACCACAGATCATTGTTCTCGACACAGGCGGGCAGTACTGCCACCTGATCACGCGAAAGATCCGCGAGCTGGGTGTGTATTCCGAGATCCGCCCGAGCGAGACTCCGGCAGAGGAGTTGCGGGGCGTGAAGGGGATTGTGATCTCGGGCGGGCCGGCGAGCGTGTATGAAGAGGGTTCGCCGCAGGTGGATCCGAAGATCTTTGACTTAGGCTGCGCGGTGCTGGGGCTGTGCTATGGGCACCAGTTGATCGCCTGGCACCTGGGCGGAGAGGTGAGCAAGGGCGAGAAGGGCGAATACGGACTGGCGCACCTGGAGCCGGTGGAGACGGCGGCGGTGTTTGAGGGAGCAGGGGGGCGGCAGCAGATCTGGATGAGCCACCGGGACACGGTGACGCGAGCGCCTGACGGCTTTGAGACCCTGGGCTCGACGGAGACATGCGCGATTGCGGCGATGGGGGACGCGCAGCGGCGGATCTATGGGCTGCAGTTCCACCCCGAGGTCGTACATACGCGGAACGGGCGGCGGATTCTCTCTAATTTCCTTATGGACGTCTGCGGGTGCGCGCAGGATTGGAGCCCGCGGGAGCAGGCGGCACGGATCGAGGAAGAGATCCGGCGGACGGTGGGCGAGCGGAACGTCTTCTTCTTTGTGTCGGGCGGAGTGGATTCGACGGTGGCCTTCACGCTCTGCCTGCGGGCGCTGGGCGCGGAGCGGGTGCGAGCGCTGTATGTGGACACGGGGCTGATGCGGGAAGGCGAGACGCAGTTCGTGCAGGGCGTGTTCGATGCGCTGGGCGGAGGCGTGTTCCGGGTGGAGCATGCCGAGGAGCGCTTCCTGCTGGCGCTGGACGGAGTGCGGGATCCGGAGAAGAAGCGGCACATCATCGGGGAGATGTTCGTGGAGGTGCAGGAGCAGATCCTGGCATCGGGGCATTTCCTGGAAGGCAACTGGATTCTGGGCCAGGGGACGATCTATCCGGATACGATCGAGAGCGGCGGGACGGCCAAGGCGGACCTGATCAAGACGCACCACAATCGCGTGTCGGGCATTCAGAAGCTGATCGCCGAGAACCGGATTGTGGAGCCGCTGCACCTTCTATACAAGGACGAAGTGCGGGAAGTGGGGCGCGAACTGGGGCTGCCGGAAGAGTTGCTGTCGCGGCATCCGTTCCCGGGGCCGGGGCTGGCAATCCGCTGTCTTTGCGAAGACGAGGAGCGGGGGGTCCAGCGGCTGGAAGAGGGGTGGCTGGCGCCGCTGCACTCCGTGGGCGTGCAGGGGGATTCGCGGAGCTACCGGCCGGTGCTGCTGCTGGAGGGGTCTCCGGCCTCTGAGGGAATTCATGATCTGGCCACAGCCTTGATCAACCGGATTGCGGGGATCAACCGCGTGGCGGCGGTGGTGGGGTCACATGCTCCGGTGGATGAATTGAGGACGAGCCGGGCGTATTTGTGTGAGACTCGGCTGGCGCGGCTGCGGCGGGCGGATTCGCTGGTGCGGCAAATGTGCCTGGAGTCTGGGTTCGAGAACCATGTGTGGCAGTTCCCAGTGATTATTGTTCCGCTGGGAACGGCAGAGCGGCCGGATTCGATCGTTCTGCGGCCGATCGATTCAGTGGACGGAATGACGGCGCAGTCGGTGGCGATGCCGGCGGAGTTGCTGGCGTCGATGAGTGCCGGGTTGTTGGCGCAGGAGGGGATCTGCGCGGTGCTTTACGACCTGACGCACAAGCCTCCGGGGACGATCGAGTGGGAGTGAGTCAGCTTGCGCCCGACAGGCTGTGGATGAGGGCTTCGGAGGTGGCGATGCGGCAGTATTCGCCTTCGAGGTTGGCGAGGGACATGGCGTGGACTTCGTCCGCGGTGCGATGGATGCCCCGGTAATCGTCGCGTCCGAAGGTGAAGCAGGCGTCTTCGGCGAGTATGGTGTCGAACCCCAGATTGCCGGCCATGCGGGCGGTGGCTTCAATACAGTTGTTGGTGATGACGCCGAAGAGGACGAGTTGGCGATGGCCGGATGAGCGGAGCAACTCTTCGAGGCCAGTGCCGATGAACGCACTGTTCGCACTCTTGGCAACCACGGACTCGCCAGGGATCGGCTCGAAGCCGGGCTTGAAGGCGTGGAGGGGCTGGCCGGGACGGTAGTGGGAATGAGGTTCGAGGGAGTCGTGGCGGATGTGGATGACGCGGCGGCCGGAGGCGCGCCAGGCGGCGAGTAGGGCCTGGCCACGGGCTTCGGCGTTGGGATTGTTGCGGGCGCCCCAGGAGGGGTGGTCGATGGCCCGCTGGAGATCGATGAGGAGGAGGGCGGCGGTGGGGGCGATTTCGATCATATGCGGTGGAAGCTCTTGAGGATGTCGCGGGTGGCGTAACGGAGGGCGACGGGGCGGCCGTGGGGGCAGCTCATGGGGTATTGGGTGCGGGCGAGTTCCCGGAGGAGCCAATCCATCTTCGAGGGTTCGAGGGGGGTGTTGATTTTGATGGCGGCGCGGCAGGCAAGGGAGGCGGCGATGCCGCGGCGGAGGTCGTCGACGCTGACCTTGCGGAGTTCAGTTTCGGCGATTTCGAGGATCTCGTAGACGGCGCGTTCGAGGTCGGCCGGGGAGAGGCCGGCGGGCGCGGCTTTGACGGCGATGGTGCGGTTGCCGAAGGGTTCGGTTTCGAAGCCGGCGGATTCGAGGTCGCCGGCGATGCGTTCGTACTCGATTTGCTGGGCCGGGGTGAGGGGCAGAACGATGGGGAGGAGAAGGCGCTGCTGCTCGACCTGGCCGCGCTGCTGCTGGCGGAGGACCTGCTCGAAGAGAATGCGTTCGTGGGCGACGTGCTGGTCGATGATCCAGAGGCCGTCGCGGCCGGCGGCGACGATGAACGAGTCGTGGATCTGGCCGAGGACGCGGAGGTCGGTGAGGGACGCCATGGACTGGGGGGCGTCGATTAGGGCACCGTCGGGGAAGCCGGCGTGGGTGTCGGGCACCTTGAGGCGGAGGGGTTCGACGGCAGGCTCGGGGAGACCGACGGGGATGGGTGGGGCGGCGTGGAAGTCGAAGCGGCGGGGCGGAGCGGGCGGAGGCTGGAGAATGGGATCGGGCAGGACGTTGCGGGGCTCGGCAGCGGCGGAGGCCTGATCGAAAGTGAAGTTTTCGAGCTGCTGGGAGAATTCGGAGTAGGGGAGGCGGGCGCCGGGCTGGGCGACGGGCTCGGGAAGTGGAGAGACGGGGGGCGGCGCGGCGGGGACGGGGCGGGCAGCGATGAGGGATTCGCGGAGGGCGTCGCGCACGAAGTCGTGGACGAAGCTGCCGGCGCGGAAGCGGATTTCGGTTTTGGAGGGGTGGACGTTGACGTCGACTTCACCGGGGTCGCAATCGATTTGGAGGAGGGCAAAGGGGTAGGCCGCGGGGGGCATGAGGTTGTGATAGGCGGCGGAGATGGCGTGGAGGAGGAGGCGGTCGCGAATGAGGCGGCGGTTGACGAAGAGGAAGAGGGAATTGCGGTTGGATTTCTGGATCTGGGGGCGGGAGATGAAGCCGGAGAGCTGGAAGCGGCCCTGCTGGGCGGTGTGGACGGGGAGTTCGATGAGCTCGTCGAGAACGGCGGCGCCGAAGATCTGAAAGACGCGTTCGCGGGGAGTGGCGACGGGGTCGACGCGGAGGAGTTCCTTGCCGGAGTGGGTGAGTTCGAAAGACTTGCCGGGGTGAGCGAGGGAGTAGTGGGTGACGAGGGAGGCGATGTGGGCGAGTTCGGTCTGCTCGGTGCGGAGGAACTTCTTGCGGGCGGGGACGTTGAAGAAGAGATCGCGAACTGTGATGGTGGTGCCCTGGGGGAAGGCGGTTTCCTCACAGGCGAGGAGCTTGCCGCCGGCGATTTCGACGCGGGTGCCGGTTGCTTCCGAGGCGGAACGGGTCTCGAGCAGGAGCCGGGAGACGGAGGCGATGGAGGGGAGGGCCTCGCCGCGGAAGCCGAGCGTAGCGATGGATTCGAGTTCGTCGACGTTGGAGAGCTTGGAGGTAGCGTGACGTTCGAAGGCGAGGAGAGCGTCATCGCGGACCATGCCGCAGCCGTTGTCGGCGATGCGGAGGAGGCGGCGGCCACCGGCTTCGATGGCGATGCGGAGATCGGTAGCGCCGGCGTCGAGGGAGTTTTCGAGGAGTTCCTTGACGACGGAGGCGGGCCGTTCGACGACCTCGCCGGCGGCGATTTTGTTGGCGACGTTGTCGCTGAGGATGCGAATGCGGCCAATAAAAGGAGACGGGCGGGCCGGAGGGCCCACAAAAACAGGGCGGGCCGGAGGCCCGCCCTGGTTCCATGATAGGCGTTTTGGCTACTGGATGACGATGCCGCGATCGTCAAGCAGAGTGCCGAGGCGCTGCTGCAGGGTGAGCAGGTTGCGCTTGTAGTTAACGGTCTGGTTGACGAGGTTGGACTGGGCCGTGGTCAGGTCGTTCTGCGCGGAGAGCAGGAAGAAGATATTGATGACGCCGAGGTCGTAGCGTTTCTGGTCGGCATCGGCACGCTTTTGGGCGTAATCGACGGCGATCTGGGCGAGGCGGACGCCTTCCCGGCTGCTCTCGACGCTGGTGATGGCGTTGAGGACGTCCTGGCGGACCTGCTGCTGGAGGGAGCGCTCACGAAGGGCTGCGAGGCGCTTGTTGACGGCGGCATCGGCAAGGTTGGCGGAGTTGGCGCGGTCGCGCAGCGGGAGGTTGAGGGTGAGGCCGAAGTTCCAGGTGTTGTAGTCGAAGCCGAACATCTGATCCCAGGCGTTGCCGGGACCGCCGGGCACGTGCTGGCCGAGAAGGTAGCCCGGGCCACCACGGCCGTAGGTCTGGTAGGAGGCGTTGAGGTTCAGAAGGGGCTTGAGGCTATTGAGGGCGTTCTTGATCTGGAGGTCGGTGATGTCGACGCTGAGCTTGGTGGCCTTGAGGTCGGGGCGATTCTCCATGGCCTTCTGGACGAGCTGTTCCTTTTCGAGCGGGGTGTTGTCCGGGGCCTTGGTGACATCTTCGGTGAGGACGACGGGGAGGGTGCGGACGTCGGGATCGAGATCGGCTCCGATCTGGCGGCGGAGGGCATCTTCAAAGCCGCGGAGTTGGTACTCGGTGCGGGTGACGTTGATCTGGGCAGTAGCAGCGTTCTGTTCGGGCTGGAAGCGTTCGAGTTCGCTGGTGGCGCCGAGTTCGATTTCGCGGTTGGTGCGCTCAAGGGACTTCTTCGCGAGTTCCAGAGCGGCGATGTTGACCTTGAGGTTCTCGCGCGCGCTGACGACGTCCCAGTAGGCGCCTTCGGCGGTGACCAGTAGGCGGAGGACGGAGTCGGCGATGCTGTAGTCGGACTGCTGCCGGGTGGCTTTGGCGATGGTGATGGGGAGCTTGGTGATGTAAGCGCCGCGATTGCGGATGAGCGGTTGAGTGAAGCCCATCTGCCAGGTGTTGGTGTAGGCCGGGTTGAAGTAAGAGAACGTGTCGTTGGTGCCGAGCTTGGTCCAGTTGAGCTGGCTGAAGACCGTAGTCGAGGTGGGCAGCAGTTCCTGGAAGCGCAAGGTGAAGGGCTGGTTCAGGCTGCTGACGACGGCGGCGCCCTGGAGTTGGCTGGTGGCGGGAGTGGTGGCGCGGGTGGCGCCGAAGGTGGAGTTGATGGTGGGATCGAAGACGCCGAAGGCGCGCTGGATGGCGTTCTTGGGAGTTTCGATGGAGAGGCGCTGGACGGCGATATCGGTGTTGTTGGCGACAACTAGATCGAGATAGGCCTTGAGGGAGAGGGTGAGTTTGCCATCGACGACATAGTCCTTGAGGCGGACGGGGGCTTCAATGGTAACCCTGGTATCTCCGGGCGAAAAGACCTGGCGCATCCAGGCGCCGGATCCGACCCAGGGGGCCTGGGTGGAATCGGCCACGAGAGCCATCTTGGTGATGGCGCCGGAACTGGCCGCGGGCTGGGCAGTAGAGGTGGTAGTCTGCGCGGGCGCGGGCGCCGGGGCGCCGGGCTGGGCCTGCTGCGCGGGGAGGATGAGCGTGGTGCTGAGGATGACGGCTAGAAGACGCATGGATTGAACCTGAAGCTGAGGATGACTATTCATAGCGGATGGCCTCAATCGGATCGAGCTTAGCGGCCTGAACCGCGGGATAGATGCCGAACAGAAGTCCGATGCCGACCGACACGCCGAAGGCGACTGCGATGGATGTGAAAGTGACGACGGTGGACCAACCGGCGGCGGTGGCGATGATCTGGGCGAGCGTAACGCCGAAGAGGATTCCGAGGAAGCCGCCGATGATGGAGATCATGACCGCCTCAGTGAGGAACTGGCGGACGATATCGGCCTGGCGGGCGCCGATGGCGCGGCGGATGCCGATTTCGCGGGTTCGCTCAAGGACGGTGGCGAGCATGATGTTCATGTTGCCGATACCGCCGACGAGCAGGGAGATGCCGGCGATACAGATCATGACGACCTTAAAAATGTCGCTGGTACGCTTCTTCTGTTCAAGGAGGCCGGCAGGAACGGTGACGCTGTAATCGCCGGCGTCTTTGTGGGTGGCGGCGAGGATGGCGTTGATGACGGCGGCGGCTTCGATGGAATCGGTGCCGGGCTTGACTCGGAGGTAGATGCCGTCGATTTCGTCCTTGAGGTAGGAGTTCTGGTCCTCGAAGCGGAACATGACGGTGCGCAGGGGGCTGACGACGAGGTTATTGCGGGAGAGGATCTCGACGCCTTCGACGTCGGTGTCGCCGCCGGCCTGAGAGGCCATTACTCCGATGACCTGGAGCCAGGTGTCGTTGACCTTGACGAACTTGCCGACGGCCGGCTCGTAGCCGAGGAGGTTCACCTTGGCGGCTTCGCCGAGGACGCAGACGGGCGCGGCAGTATCGTTTTCCCGGTCAGTGAAGAAGCGGCCCTCGACCAGCTTCAGGCTTTGGATGTCCCGATAGCTGGGCTCGACGCCGATGAGCATGGGAGGCTCGGCGGAGGTCTTGGGCAAAACCTTCATGGGCTTGAAGCGTTTGCGGGGGGTGGACTTATCGATGCCCTGGGTATTTTCGACGACGGCGCGATAGTCGCGGAAGGTCATGCCGGGGCTGATGGTCCGGCGGGTCTGGAGTTCCGTGCGGTCCATGGCCTCTTTGGCTTCGATGATGATGTTGTTGACGCCGAGCAGGTCGATGTAGGAGAGCATCTCCTTTTCGACGCCGGCGGTGATGGCGAGCATAGCGACCACGGCGCCGACACCGAAGATCATGCCCAGCATGGTGAGCATGGTGCGGAGCTTGTGGACGAGGAGGCTGGAAAGCCCCATGTAGATTTCAGGAATGTAGGCCTGGATGAGAGCGGTCATGGGTTACTGGCCTCCCTTGGAGCCGCCGACTGGAAGAGCGTTGGAGGCGCCGCCGGAGGACTTCTTCTCGGATTTCTTCTTCTTGCGATCTTCTTCACTGATGGTGGGATCCTGCAGCGCGATGACGTCGCCGGGCTTGAGGCCGGAATCGATGACAGAGACCGTTTCCGAGCGCTTGGAGATAGTGACGACGCGCGGCTGGAACGTCTTACCGGATTGGACGTAGAGAATGTTCTTTCCGTCTTTCTCAAAGACGCTCTGATTGGGCACGAAGACGGCATTGGGCACTTTTTCGACGATGATTTCGACGTCGGCGAGTAGTCCCGGCCGGAGGAGGACTTCCATCTGATCGCCGGCTTCGGGCGGAGGCGGAAGAGTGGCGTTTTCGAGGTCCTTCTGAGAGAAGGGGCCGGTGGGTGCAAAAGAAGGCATGCCGCCACCGCGATTGCCGCGGCCGCCAGCGGCGCCGCCCGGGCCTTGCAGACCGAGCGCCATGTTGGGCTGTCCGCCGGCCTGCGTGGCACCCTGGCCGCCGGCAGCATCGCCGCCTTCGCGGCGCTGTCCGCGCTGGGGCATCTCGATGCCGGCTTTTTTGGCCTCTTCGCGGACCTTGGCGAAGATCGCCTGCCGTTCTTCCTGGGAGAGTTCCATCATGTTCTTGCCGGCGAGGGCCTTCTGCATGATTTCGGCCATCTTTTTCTGCTGTTCGGGGGTGAGGTTGGAGTTGGCGCCGCCCATGGCGAAGGCCATGCGGCGCTGGCCGCCTTCCCCGCCCTGGCCGCCCGGCATCATCTGCTGGCCGCCGCCCTGCATCATCATCATTTGCTGGCCGCCACCCATCTGCTGGCCGGCATCGCCGCCCATGGAGAGGCCGGGCAAACCGCCGGCAAACATGGAGGTGGTGGTGGTAGCGATGGGCTTCTTGCGGTTCTCATCGGCGGTGGCGAGGATGCGGGCGATCTGGTCCGGTTTGGCGCCGAGAGCGGAGAGCAGTTGGGGCATGTCGATGGAGAAGATGACGTCAAACTTCTTGCCGGGGTCGGAAGAGAAGACGTTCGCGCTGGCCGTTCCGCTCATGGACTTAATCTTTCCGTTGAAGACCTTGCCGGCGAGGGCATCGAGGCGGAGGAGGGCATCCTGCCCTTCGCGCAGGTTGGCGCGATCGAGTTCGCCGACGCGGGCGATAATTTCGAGTTCGGAGAGGTCGAGGACATCGGCGACCGGCATGCCGGGCTGAACCTGATCGCCTTCGCGGATATCGGGCACCTGGGTGCCGAACATACCGGAGAATCCGGCGCGATTCTGCTTGATAGCGACAAGGCCGCTGATGGGGGACAGCAACTTCACCTGAGAGAGGCGCTGTTTTTCGCGGTTGATGTCGAGGACGTTGCGGTTGCGTTTTTCGCGCAGCACGTTCAATTCGGCGAGGGCCTGTTCCTGTTTGCTCTTGATGTCGCTTTCGAGCTGCTTGAGGCGGCGCTGGGCCTCTTCGAGGTTGAGCTTGTTCTTCTTCTGGTCGATGGTGGAGAGGAGCTCGTTCTTCTTGACCTCGAGTTCGGCGCGGCGGACGGCATAGCGGGACTTGAGGAGGTCGACCTGGTCCTGGTTGTTGCGAATTGCGAGGTCGGCCTGGGCCTTCTTGATCTGCTCGTCGACCTGCTCGAGTTCGAGTTGGCGGGATTCGAGGCGGGAGAGGACTTCGGAATCGTCGAACTCGACGATGAGGTTCTTCTCGCGGGCCAGGGCGCCGAGGGGGGCGAGCTTGGTGACCTGGACGGTGCCGAAGAGGTTGGGCGCGGTGAGGGAGGCCGTACGGACGGCGCGCAGTTCGCCGCGGGTGAAGCTGCGAACGACGACGTCGCCGCGGCGGACGTGCGTGGTGGGCACACTCTGCTGGCGGCCGGGCAGGCCTTGGAAGAAGTGGTAGATGCCATAGCCGGCGACGGCGACGATAGCTACCAGGAACAGACGGAAGACGACTTTCTTCATAGCGTGAATCTCACTTGCGGGCCTCTGGAGGGGACGGGCCGGTCAGAACAGGTCACAGTTTCTTGGACCTCTTGGCGGCCTCGGCTGGGTTTTCAAGGGCGAGACGCTCGCCTTCCTTGAGACCCTGAAGAACGATGATGTCGGTTTCGTTGCGTTTGCCGACCTGGATGGGGCGGGATTCCCAGCGGGATGCCCCGCGCTGGACCCAGACGTGCGGCTTGCCGGCCTGGAGGAAGCTGGCCTTATTGGGGATGAGCAGGACGCCGGGCTGGCTTTCGATGAGGACGATGCCAGTGGCGCTCATGCCGGGGCGCAGGCGGGGATCGACGGATTTGAGAGTGGCGCGGGCGGGGAAGGTCTTTTCATTGGCGCCGCCGAAGCCGCGGAAGTTGAGGCTGGCGATGGGGCTGATCCAATCGAGGACGGCGTCGAACTCCTTGTCCTGGATGGCGTCGATGCGGACTTTGACGGTCTGGCCGATCTGGATCTTGCCGCGGTCAACTTCCTCGAGCTTGAGTTCGAGGCGCATTTCGGAGAGATCGGGAATTTCGGCGATGGCGGCGCCGGTCCAGGCGCTGTCGCCTTCCTTGAAGGCGGGTGGGGTCTGGCCCCAGTTGCCCTGGGCGCGGAAGTTGGGCAGGACGTTGAGGATGCCATCGGATGGAGCGCGGATGGACATCTTCGTGAGGTAGCCCTTGACGCGATCCATATCCCGAAGGGTCTTGTTCTTGCGGGAGTCGAGGCGTTCCAGGTCGGCCTGCTGGGTAACGTCATGGCTGCGGACGGTGGCCTTGGTCTGTTCGAGAGAACCTTTGCTGAGGCCGACTTCGATGCGGTTTTTGGCGCCTTCGATTTCGGAGAGGATCTCGGCCTTGGAGGCTTCGAGCTCGGCGCGCTGGACGTCGTACTGGCCGGTCATCAGATTCATGGCGTCCTGCTCGTCGGTGATCTTATGACTGGCCTTGGTCTGAACGATTTCGCTTTCGACGGTACGAGTGCTGGTAACGAAGTTGAGGTAATAGTTCTCGTATTGGGCGGTATCGAATTCGACGACCACTTCCCCGGCCTTGATGGGCTTGCCGGACTCGGCGAGCTTCACGATGCGCGGGTTGGGCACCTGAGGAGCGGAGAGGATGACGGAGCGGGTGGACTTGATCTCGCCGCGGGCGCGCACGGTGATGGTGAACTCTCCCTTGCGGACGCCGACGGTGGCCACCTCGATGGGCTTGGAGGCGGTGTAGCGATAGGCGGCGTAGCCGCCGCCGGACAGGACGAGGAGGAGAACGACCCAGGCGATAATCCGGCCCTTGTTGCTCGTTTGACCGAGTTTCTTGGACGGCTTGAGGTCTTTAGACATGCAGAACTCCGGGGAGAGATTGGCGCAGAATGGCGGCCTCTGGGCAGCGCCACAATGCAGAGTTGAAGAGGACAGGGCGGGCGGCGGCGGAGCGCGTAGGTTCGGCGCCGGGGGCGGCGGGGCGCTCCGCGGCGATCACATCGCCGGCCTTGACGCCGGAGAGGATAGCGGCCTTGACATTATTGGTCAGGCCGAGTTCAACCTGCCGCTTTTGGAAGCCGGCGGCCTCGCGGACGTAGACGAAGGGCTTGCCGTCACCATCCTGGAAGATGGACTCAAGCGGAGCCAACGCAGTGTTTTCCACCGACTCGAGGATGATATCGACGCTGACGCTGAGGTCGGGGATGACGCGCGGATCCATCTTGTCGAGCTTGAGGTAGACGGGGATTTCCTTGAAGAAGCTGGCGCGCATGCGGCCGGGGTTGGTGATGGCGCCGATGGAGGTGACGTGGGCAGGGAGTTCGAGCCCCGGATAGGCGTCGAAGCGGAGCGTCGCCCGGGAGCCGACCCGGACACTTTCAACGTCGGTCTGGTTGACGGTGGCCGCGACGAGCATGGAGGTGGGGTCGACGATGCGGGCGAACATCTGGCCGGGGAAGATCTGGTCGCCCTGCTGGATCTGGGCGAATTCAGTGCCGCGCATCATGTTTTCCATGACGATCATGCCGTCCATGGGCGATTTGATGGCCATGAGTTCGACGTTGCGCTGGGCGCGTCTGAGCTCGATTTTGGACTGCTCGAGGTCGATTTCAGCGTTGCGCCGCTGGCTCTTGAGGCTGGTGTCCTGGTAGGGAACCTGGAACTCGTACTGCTTGAGGCGGGACTGCGCCTCTTCTAGGGTGAGCTTCAGCAGTTCGGCGTCGATGACGGAGCGCACGGGGGTAGTCCGCAGGTCGAGTTCGGCCTTGGAGACATTGCCCTTGGAGAGCTGAATGTTCTGGTCGTAAGACTTGCGGGCGACTTCGATCTGGGCGTCGATGGAGCGCATGGTGCGTTCGGACTGCTCGACGGTGGACTGGTAGTCGTCGAGGCGCTGGATCTGGTACTGGGTGTCGAACTCGGCGACTTTGTCGCCTTTGCGCACCAGGGAACCGGGTTTGGCGACGTTTTGAAGAACCTGCATGAAATCACTCATGCCGCCGCTCATGCGGTCGCCGCCGCCACCACCACCGCCACCACCGCCACCGCCGCCGGAAGAACCGGAGGAACCGGAAGAGGAAGACGACGACGAAGAGGAGGCACTGGAACTCTTCGAGGACGATGAACTGGAGGAACTGGAGGAAGAGAAGCGATTCGACGCGCCGCGGAAGGACGAGGACGTGCCGCCGGACGAAGAAGACATGGAGGACGATGAGGAGGAAGCACTGGCGCTGGCCGCGCTGGAAGAGGAATCAGAGCCGGTGCCGCTGCCTCCGGTACGGGAAGCCCCGCCACCTCTACCCTCCATGCTGCCGCTAGTCTGAATGGTCACCATCATGCCGCCACCGCCGCCTGAAACCGAGACGGAGCCGCCTCGTCCGCCCCGCAACTGCGGAGCGATGAGAGCGGCGAACCGCTCAGCGGTGGTTGCGCCGGTGAGCCGGAGGGTCTTCTGGAGCGGACCGCTGCCGACCGTGACAGTGCGGACGGCAGCGATACCGCCGCCGGCGTTGGCCGGACGGAAGGCATACCGGTACGCCAGGTAACCTCCAACGGCAATGAGGACCAGGAGCAGGATGGCCACGGCGCTGGTATGCCGGGGCCGGGCATGCACCGGCGGCGCCGGCTGGGCCGGCCGCTCAGGTGTGGGCGATGTGTTCATCTGCGGCTGCATGGAAATCGCTCCTCGCGGGTCGCGGTCAATAGATCCTTACGGAAGAGACTGCGGAAGTTCGACAGAGGTCCAGCGGACCGCTGCGCGCAGCTTCTTCCAAGTGATAAAGACGACAGGCGGGATCAAAAGGTTATGCTACCAGGCAAAGATGGCAGGGCGTGGAGAGGGTTCGACATGGGAGCAGCCCAGAACTAATAAGAACAAACTACTCCGTCCTGGCGGGCTGGCGGCGACGCCAATCGAAAAGCACGATGCCGGCGGCCACGGAGACGTTCAGCGAGGCGATCTGGCCGGCCATGGGAATGCGGATGAGGAAGTCGCAATGGTGGCGCGTATGTTCATGAAGGCCATGACCTTCGCCGCCCAGGACGAGGACGGAGGCAGACGAGAAATTGACGTCGTGGTAGATCTCCTTGCCCCGTTCGTCGAGGCCGTAGATCCAGTACCCGCGCTCTTTGAGGGTCTCCAGGGCACGATTGACGTTCGGCACGCGAACAACGGGCAAAAGCGCGAGGGCTCCGGCGGCGGACTTGGCGACAGTTTCGGTGAGGCCGGCGGCGCGGCGTTCGGGGATGATGACGCCGGCGGCGCCGGCGGCGTGGGCGGAGCGGATGATGGCACCGAGGTTGTGGGGGTCTTCGACGCCATCCAGGACCAGCAGGAGGCCGGAAGTGGAGATGACGTCGTCGAGGGAGTAAGTCTTTTGGGATGAAGGGACAGCGACGACGCCCTGGTGGGGGAGGCCTTTGACGAGGCGCGAGAGCGCGTCGCGCGTATCGAAGCGGATGGGGATGCGGGCGTCGCGGCAGAGATCGATGATCTCCTGGAGTCTGGGTCCGGCGGCGCCTTTGACGAGGTGGACGCGGTCCACGGGTTGGCCGGCGCGAAGAGCTTCGCGGACGGGGTGAATTCCGGCGATGAAAGCCACGGAATTATTGTAACGCAGGCGAAGAACAAAGCGAATGAAATGAATCAGTTCTGAAGATGAGTAAAACATTTTCTCTAGTTTTTGTTGACGCCGGTGGCAGGGGGCATTAGGATGGCGGTAGGCAGCATTACATGGCGACGGCAGCAGCCCGGCCTCAGCCGGTAGACATTCCGAACAAGCTTTATTTCCGCATTGGCGACGTAAGCCGGTTGACGGGGATCAAGCCCTACGTTTTGAGGTATTGGGAGACGGAGTTCGGGACGCTCTCCCCGAAGAAGTCGGGCACGAACCAGCGTCTCTACAAACGCAAGGACGTGGAGCTGGTGCTGGAGATCAAGCACCTGCTCTATGAGAAGCGCTACACGATCGAGGGAGCGCGGACTTTCCTGCAGCAGAGGCGCGGGGCAAACAAGGCCGCGCTGCAGCCGCCGGCCCCGATGCCGACAAACCAGAGTTCGCTATTCGGACCGGAACCCGCGCAAAAGCCGGCGAATCTGGGCCCGGTGAAGGCCGAATTGAAGGCGATTCTGGCGCTGCTGAGCTGACGCATCCGGCGTGCCCGCCGGAGCCGTTCCGAAGATCTCTATGACCACTCTTCCCGTCGCAGTAGAAGGTGTACTGGCAGGCACCGTACTGGCCGCCGCGGCGACCGACCTGCGCAGCCGGAACATCCCGAATGCGCTGACGCTGGGGGCAGCGGCGGTGGGGTTCGCCTTGAACACATGGCTGCACGGGTGGGCGGGGTTGAAGTTCGCGGCGATGGGGTTTGGGCTGGCGGCACTGATCTTTTTGCCGCTCTTTCTGATGCGGTGGCTGGGCGGCGGGGACGTGAAGCTGATGGGGGCGGTGGGAGCGCTGGCCGGCGCTCAGAATCTACTGGCTGTCTTCATCCTCGATGCGGTGCTGGGGGGCGTAGTGGCGATCGGCGTGATCCTGGTGAAGGGCAAGCTACTGCGAACGCTGAAGAATCTGCCGCGGATCTTCTCGAAAGACCGGCCGGCGGAGTTGCAGGCCGGCGAGGAAGAGTCCATCGGGATGCCGCGAGCAGTGACGATCGCCACGGCGACGCTGATCGTGTTGTGGATGCTCAACCGGTAACTATTCGAGAACCGGCAGCGTGAGACTGCTGGAGTTGGCGGCGCCGCGATGGACGCGCTGGGTGGCCTTGATGAAGTCGTCGCTCTTGGCGTCCTGGATGGGCATGAACTTCTGTGGATTCCGGTCAGTGAGCGGGAACCAGGAGCTTTGCACCTGGACCATGAGGCGGTGGCCGCGGCGGAAGGTGTGGAAGACGTCGGGGAGCTCGAACTCAACCTTTTCCACCTTGCCAGGGGTGAAGGGCTGGGGATTGTCGAAGCCGTTACGGAACTTGCCGCGGAAGGGCTCGCCGCGGACCAGCATCTGGTAACCGGCCATGCGGACGTTGGCGGGATTGGGGGAAGGATCGGGAGCGTCGTTGGGAAAGACGTCGATGAGCTTGACGACCCAGTCTGAGTCGGTACCGGTGGTGGAGACGAAGAGGGAAGCTTTGAGCGGGCCGGCGACGGTGAGGTCCTTTTCGAGCGGTTCGGTCTGGTAGAGGAGGACGTCGGGGCGGGTGGCGGCGTGGCGCTGGTCGTCGGTCATGTAGTTGTAGTTCATGCCGCGATCGATATAGGGGAGGAAGGGCACGGGCTTGTTGGGATCGCTGACGTACTCGTCGAAGCCCGCGGCGGAGGGGGCGGCACTGGCGAGGCGGCCGGCGGACTCGAAGTAGAAGGCGCGAGGCGTGGCCTGTTTGGGCGGCCAGGCGTCCATCTTGTGCCACTCGTTGCGGCCGGTCTCGAAGACGTAGGCCTCCGGGAGCTTGTTGCCGTCGCCTTTGCCCTTGAGGTGGAAGAGGAAGAAGGGGTACTCGATCTCATCCTGGAAGAACTTGGAGGTATTGGAAGCGAAGCTGGCATTGCCGAGGGAAGTGCCGTCGGAGCGGGCCCAGCCGCCATGGCTCCAGGGGCCTTCAACGAGCATGTTGGTGGCGCCGGGGTTCTGCTTTTCGGCGGCGCCGTAAAGGCGCAGGGGGCCGAAGACGTCTTCGGCGTCGAACCAGCCGCCGACGGTGAGCATGGCGGGCTTGAGGCTGGTGATGTACTGGCGGAGGTCCCGGGATTTCCAGAAGTCGTTGTAGGTGTCGTTGGTGATGAGGTCCTTCCAGAACTCGACCTGGCCTTTGAAGAGCTTCTCGTCATAGTTGGGGAGGCCGCCGACGGAGAGATGGAACTGGTAGGCGTCGGGGGTGTCCATTTCGAACTTGGAGCCGGCCACGAGGGGCTTGTCGGACTTGGGGCGGCCGAAGGCACCGAGGAAGTTGAAGGCGTGGGCGAGGAAGAGGGCTCCGTTGTGGCGGAAGTCGTCGCCCAGAAACCAGTTGAGGACAGGGGCCTGCGGGGAGGTGGCCTTGAGGGAAGGATGGGAGTCGAGAGCGCCCTGGGCGGCGTAGAAGCCGGGGTAGGAGATGCCGTACATGCCGGCGCGGCCGTTGTTGTTCGGAACGTTCTTCACGAGCCAGTCGAGGGTGTCGTAGGTATCGCTGGACTCGTCGATATCCTGCTTGGATTTCTTGTTGGGGATGTAGGGGCGAACATGGACGAAGGCGCCCTCGGAGCGGCCTTTGCCGCGGACGTCCTGGTAGACGAAGATGAAGCCTTCGCGCATGAACTTTTCGCTGGCTGGGCCGAGGGAGAAGCGGTAGTTGTCAGCGCCGTAGGGTGCGACCGTGTAAGGGGTCCGCGACATGAGGAAGGGGTAGGACTGCGACTTGTCCTTAGGCGCATAGACGGTGGTGAAGAGCTGCACGCCGTCGCGCATGGGAATGAGATATTCGGTCTTGGTGTAGTTCTGGCGGATGTAGGCGGCGCGATCCTGGATGGGCTGCGGGAGAGGCTGGGGGGCCTGCTGGCCGCGCTGGGCGAAGGCAGCGGAAGCGGCGAGGACCAGGAAGAGAGCACGAGACATGAAAGGAACTCCTTAGACGCGGAAGAGGGTGAAGAGGCGATAGGCGCCGGCGAAGCTGGCTTCGGACATCCAGCGGCCGAGGCTGGTGGAGTACATGAGGACGAGCAGCAGGATGAAGCCGAAGCGGCTGATCTCGATATAGGCGCTCCAGGGGATGCGGGCGGCGATCAGAAATTTGGAGCCGTCGAGGGGCGGGATGGGGACGAGATTGAAGAGCGCGAGGAAGAGGCTGATGTAGGCGGCGCGGAAGAGGATTTCGGTGCCCCCGCCCCAGACGTAGGAGACGAGGGCGAGCAGGGCGGCGAAGACGATGTTGCTGGCGGGTCCGGCCAGGGCGACGGCAAGGAGGCCGTTGGGGCCGCCGCGAAGCTTGGAGGGATTGGTGTTGACGGCACGGCCCCAGCCGAAGAAGACGCCGCCGAACAGGGAGGAGACGAGGGGGATAAAGACGGTGCCCATCCAATCGACGTGGGCGAGGGGGTTGAGGGTGACGCGGCCTTCGAGGCGAGGGGTGTCGTCACCGAGGCGGTCCGCCACGAAGGCGTGAGCGAACTCGTGCGGGGTGGTCAGGAGCCAGAAGATCAGAACGTCGAGGAGGGCCCTCGCGAAGTCAATGTGCATCAAGTGTCCTTGTGGGCCGCCGGGAGCGATGTCAGCCCGGCAGCAGGGAACGCCGGGCACGGAGACCGCGCGGCGTATCTTTCCATGCTACACTCCGCGCTTTGGGGAGCGTTGGGAGTCCATGAAGAACCTATTTGCGCGGACAGAGATGGCCGAGGGCTACGCGACGGCGCGGCCGGCGGTGCACGGACTGATTCTGGAACAGGCGTGGAGGGCGCTGGAGTGGAGACGGCGGCCGGGATGGGCGCTGGATGTGGGCTGCGGGTCGGGGCTTTCGACGAAAGCGCTGCTGGGGTGGTGCGAGCATTGCGTGGGGGTGGAGCCGGCGGTGGAGATGCTGCGGCTGGCGCGCCGAGTGGCGGCGCCGGCGGACTTCGCAACCGGGAGCGCGGAATGCCTGCCTCTGCGCGAGGAGAGCATGGCAGTGATCACGGCCGCTGGTTCTCTGAATTACTGCGATGCGGAGCGGGCATTTCCAGAGATGCTGCGGGTGCTGGCGGAGGACGGGACGCTGGTGGTGTACGATTTTTCGCCGGGCCGGAGGATGCGCGGGACAGATCGGCTGGAGCAGTGGTTTGAGGAGTTTCAGCGGCGGTATCCTCCGCCGCCGTATCGCGGGCTGCACCTGGATCCGGAGCGCCTGGCGGAACTGGCGGCAGGGTTTGCCCGGGGCCCATTTGCGAGTTTTGAGGACAGCCTTCCGCTGGATGCGGAGTTCTACGGGCGCTACATGATGACGGAGACGAACGTGGCGCATGCGGCCAGCCTGGGCGCCGACCAGAGCGAGATCCGGGCGTGGGTGGAGAAGACGCTGCGGCCGGTGTTTGACGGCCGGCCGCAGGAGGTGGTGTTCGAAGGCTATTGGGCGGCGTTCTACAAGCCGAGTTCGCGGAGCACGCGGTTGGCTTTGTAGACTTTGCCGAGGGCTTCGGCGATGCCCTGGCTGGCGACGTGAACGGAGCGTTCATTGGCCATGCCGTAGATGAAGCGGTTGTGCATGGCTTCGTAGTTGGAATCGAAGACGATGCCGATGACTTCGCCGCGAGTGTTGACGGTGGGGCTGCCGGAGTTGCCGCCGATGATGTCGGCGGTGGTGACGAAGTTGAAGGGGGTGGCGAGTTTGAGGGCGGGCCTGGAGTCGAGCCAGCGCTGGGGGAGCTTGAAGGGTTCTTCGCCGGTGGCGTGACGGTACATGCCGGCGAAGTCGACCATGGAGGGCACGGGCTCATTGTGAGCGTCGCGGTAGTTCTTAACGGCGCCGAAGGAGAGGCGGAGGGTGCCTGTGGCGTCGGGGTAGGCGGAGGCTCCGTAGAGGGCGAAGCGGGCGCGGGCGATGCGGGAGGCGGCGGCGCGTTCGACGGCGTCGAGGCGATCGTCGTACTGCTTGCGGATGGCGCGGGCGGCGGGGTCCATGAGCCGGACGAGTTGGATCATGCCGTCCTGGGAGGCGGCGAGGGCGGCGGGGTCGCCGGCAAGGCGCTTCCGCTCAGCGACGTCGGCGAGTTTGCTGGAGTTGACGTAGGCCGCGGCGGCTTCAGCGGCGGTGCGGCCGGCGAGAATCTGCTTGACGAGGGGGTGATCCGCGCTGAGTTCGGCGGAGATCATCTCGAAGTACTTCTGGAGCATGAGGGCTTCGAGGGCCGGCGTGATGGGGGCGGAGGAGAAGAGACGGAGTTGGAGCGAGGGTAGCGCGGCGTCACTGAATTCGCGGAGGCGCTGATCGTTGGGCTTGGCCTTCTCCTCGGAGAGGCGGACAAGATTGCGGGCGATGGTGAAGAGATCACAGAGCACCGCACCGGATTCGAGCAGGTACTCGCTGGACTGACTGCGCCAGGCGGAGTAGGCGCCGCCGATCTCGTCGAACGCAGCACCTACTTCCTGGGCGGCCCGCGGGTTCGCCCCGATGGCCGCGCGGAGCTTGTCTTCGAGCTGCTTCTTTTCGGCGAAGAAGGAGGGGTTGTTGAGGCCCTTGAACTCGCCGTCGCGCACCTTGAAGGAGTTCTCGGCGCCGAAGAGCTTGTCGCGGGAGAGGCGCTTGTTTTCAGGGCTGACCTCACCGTACTGCTTGAGCGAACGAATGATGGAGCTGAGCATGCGCAGGTTGCGGGGATAGGAGACGTCGCGCATGTAAGCGAACTGGGCGAGGGTGATGAAGCGGTCAGTGGAGCCGGGGTGGCCGGAGATGAGAGCAAGCTCGCCATCCTTCACGCCGGTCTTGGACCACGCGAGGTGGTGGGGGGTGGCCGCGGGCTTGTCGTTTTCGTAGGCGCGGAGGAAGGTGATATCGAGGTCGTAGCGCGGGTAGGTGAAATTGTCGGGATCGCCGCCGAAGAAGGCGATGGCTTCCTCGGGTGCGAAGACGAGGCGGACGTCGGTGTACTTCTTGTAGCGGTAGAGGTGATAGAGGGCGCCGGAGTAGAGGGTGACGACGTTGCAGGCGCCGCCGTTGACGGCGACGCACTCCTTCTCCATCGCGGACATGGCGGCGCGGCGCTGCTGGGCAGCGTCGGCGGAGTCCGGCCTGGCGGTAGCCGCGGCGTTGATTCTGGAGGTGACATCGGAGATCTCGAGCAGGACCTGGACTTCGAGGCCGGGGCACTTCAGCTCGGCATCGGGCGCGGCGGCGTAGAAGCCGTCGCGCATATAGTTGTGCTCCTTGGAACTGACGTTCTGGATGCAGCGCGAAGCCACGTGATGATTGGTAAAGATGAGGCCCTGCGGGGAGACGAAGGAGCCGGAGCCGCCGCCGAAGCGGACGGAGGAGAGGCGCAGGTGGTCGAGGAGGTCCTGCGTGGGCGTGAACTGAAAGCGGCTGGCGAGCTGGTCTTTGGGGACGGCGTTGAACAGCCACATGCCCTCATCGGCGAGGAGGGCGGCGGGCAGGAGGAGGGCGAGGAGGATCGATCTCTTCATGAGTTTACCTATTCGTACTTTAGGATACCGATCTCCAGAACGCGAGGTGCAGGAGAATGGAAAGTGATGACAGACCGGCAAACGGCGGTGCGGCGCGGGCTGAGGCTGGAGTACCTGACACTGGGCTACAACGTAGTGGAGGCAGTGGTGTCGATGGTGAGCGGCGTTCTGGCCGGCAGCATCGCGCTGGTGGGTTTTGGCGTAGATGCCGTGATCGAGAGCATCTCCGGGTCTGTGATGCTGTGGCGGCTGAAGTCGGACGACCATCACAAGCGCGAGGAGTTCGAGCAGAGAGCACTGAAGCTGATTGGAGTGTCGTTTCTGGTGCTGGCGGCTTACGTGGGTTATGAGGCGGTGGAGAAACTGTGGACGCGGGAGGCGCCGGAGCGGTCGATTCCGGGAATTGGGATTGCGTGCTGTTCGCTGGCGATCATGCCCGTGCTGGCGCGGACGAAGCGGGGGGTGGGGCGGGAGATTCAGAGCGCGGCGATGGTGGCGGATTCGCGGCAGACGGAGCTGTGCAGCTGGTTGTCAGCGATTCTGCTGGGAGGGCTGCTGCTGAATGCAGCGATGGGATGGTGGTGGGCCGATCCGGTGGCAGGGCTATTGATGACACCGATCATCGCGCGGGAGGGGATTTCCGCGTTGAAGGGCGAAGGCTGCCACTGCCATTGAAGGTCAGTTCTTCTTTTTCGCGGGCTCAGGCTTGGGCGGCTCCGGCGTGATGGAGGGCGGGGTGGTCTTGGACTCCGGCTTCTTACCGTCTTCGGATTCGGGGTAGACGATATCGCTTTCGACCTGGAGAATCTGGGATTCAACCTGGAACTTGCGGTAGTTGCGGAAGTCGATTTCGTTGCGGACGCAATCGAAGCTGCCGCGGACGCAGGCGAGGTTCTCGCTCTTGACGGGCAGGAGGACGCGCTGGCCGGAGATGGTGACCCAGCCGTAATCGACCGTAGTTTCGACGGTATCGATTTCATAGTCTGACGGGAGCTGGCGGGTGCGCATCTCGATGCGCAGAACGCGGGCGGATTCGGGATCGATCCAGATGGAGCCCCGGTAGGCGGGCTGGACAGGGCGTCCGAAGCGGACGGTCCAGCGCGAGGTGGGCTGCGAGACGGAATAGTCGTAGACCTTGGCGCGGATGCCGACAGCGGTGGATTCGCCGCGCGGGGTGAACTGGGCGTTGGTATTGGAGGCGAAGAGGTTGGCGAGGATGGTGCCGAATTCGCCGGAGGACCAGGTACCGGAATCTTCGGGCGTGCCCTTCTTGATGGGCTTGTTGTTGATGCGGATGTTGCGGTAGTCCTCGTGGCCGCCGACATAGGTGAGCTCGACCTGAACTCTATCTTTGAGTTTCCAATCGGGCTTGAGCGTCTTGCTGAACCAGCGCATGACGTACTCGTCGCAGATGAAGTTGGGGAGACCGGAGTCGAACTCGTAGGCCGCGGCGCGGGCGCGTCCGATGAGGGTCTGTTCGGGTTTGGGCGGCGGAGCATTGGGAGGCTGGACGACCTTTTCGGTGCGGCCCTGCTCGTCCACGGTGATTTCGGTACCGACCTGGGGCGGGAGGCGCTGCTCGACTGGGATGGCGGGCACCTCTTCGCGCTTCTGCGCAGGACCGCCGCGGCGCAGGACAGGGCGGCCGGGGTCTTCACTGGGGGTTTGGGGGGCGGGAGTCTGTGGCGCGGGTGTCTGGGGCTGAGCCGGGGTTTGAGCTGCCAGGCCGAGGGGCAGGGCGTACAGACACACAAGGACCAACCACTGTTTCATGGCAATCCTTCTGATGCGCCCGGGAGCGGGTTGGTTACTTTTGCGGGATGAGGCCGCGGACCATCATCCAGTCCTTGAGGCGGGCAGGCCAGGAGGAGAGGACGGGGTCCTTCTGGGCGAGACCGACACCGTGGGGGCCGTTCTGGTAGATGTGCAACTCGGCATCGACGCCGGCGCTGCGGAGGGCCATGTAATAGAGCACGCTGTTTTCAGGCGGGACGCCGGTATCGCCCGAGGTGTGGAAGAGGAAGGTGGGCGGTGTGCGGCTGGTGACCTGGAGTTCGCTGGAGAGGTACCAGACGAGGGATGGATCCGGCGGATCACCGAGGAGATTGCGCATGGAGCCGCTATGGGTGTAGCGGGTAGTGAACGAGATGACGGGGTAGACGAGGATGGCGAAGTCGGGGCGCTCGCCTTCCTGGAAGTGGGTGGAGAGGGTGGAGGCGAGATGGCCGCCGGCGGAGAAGCCCATGACGCCGATCTTCGCGGGATCGACCTTCCATTCGGCGGCGCGGGTGCGGATGATGGAGATGGCGCGGCGGGCGTCGTTGAGTTCGATGGGGTGATGGTATTTGGGGCCGAGGCGGTATTTGAGGACGAAGGCGGAGACGCCGAAGGAGTTGAACCACTCGCCGATCTGCTTGCCTTCGTGATCCATGGCGAGTCCGCCGTAACCGCCGCCGGGGCAGACGAGTACGGCGGCGCCGTTGGGATTGGAGGCGAGGTAGAAGGTGAGGGCGGGCTTGTCGGCGTCCGAATCACCGAGCGCGCCGGGGGCGCCTTCGGGCCAGAGCAGTTCGGTAGTGGGCGATTGGGCGAAAGCCAGCGAGCAGGCGAGGAGGGCGAAGATGGCGACGCGCATGGATCTACTTTCTCAAATCGTGAAGTCTTCCTGGGCCCCCGATTCCCGGGCGGGCGGCTCCGGAGCAACAGGGACGAAGACGGAGACTGCGTCCGGCTGGGATGAGGCCGGGCAGAGGATGGCGTGGAGTTCCGCCGCGGCGCCCCAACTCGTCATCCGGATGAGGATCCGAAGGAAGATGTAGAGTTGCTGGGCGATGAACAGGAGGATCAGGATGCCGAGCGCACTCGTGGCCGTGAGATAGAGGAACGTGGCCGCAGCGAAGAGCAATGCCAGCGCGAACCAGACGGGGAAGATGACCAGCGGACGGGTGATGACCAGCCGCAGCGAGGCGACGAAGGCGTGCAGGCTCTTGCGGGAATCGGTGACGACCAGGCGGACCTTGGCAAGGTCGGCGGCAGTGGCGATGAGACCGGCGAGGAGGAGCAGAAAGAACTGCAGGGCCCGATTGGCATATAGCACCGGCTGCTCCACAAGGCCGGATTCATAGTGCTTCGTGATGGCGCGCGCAAGGCCGGAGCGAAGAGCGATCAGCAGCAGGTAGGGGATGAGGAAGTACAGCGACAGGCGGAGAAAGCGCCAGAAGTGGCGGCCGCAGCCTTCCCAGAACTCGCCGGGCGAGTAAGGTGATTCGTGATGGACCAGGAGCTTGACGCAGCCACCGGCAAGAAACGTGGCGCCAGTGAGCGCGAGCAGTGCTGAGAAGAGGATGGCAATAACGGCTGGGCTGCCGGCCTCACCGGCGGTGGAGATGAGCTCAGCGACGGCAGCGAGATCGAACTGCTTCATCAGTTCCACGCCATAGGCGGAGTGGGAGACCTGGGGGATGACGATGCCCAACAGAGGCAGCGCGGCCAGAGCCGCGCAGAGCGTGTGAAAGAACCAATAGAGAACGACCATGCGCTTGCGGACGGCGGCGCGTCGGAAAGCGGAGGCGAGGATCTGGGTGGTCTGCATGGCGCTTCTCCTCAGGCGATAGCGGTCAGGGTGAGCAACAGGTTCTGGAACCAGAAGAGGAAGGCGCTGCCCCAACTGGCGCTGAGCTGCGAGTTGTAGGCTTTGCGCCAACTGTTATTGGCGTAGCTGAGATCGAGCTGGTATTTGCGCTGGGGATCGATCACCACGGATTCGACCTCCGCCCGGCGCTGAAACTTGAGCTTTTGCCAGCGGTAGACGCCGTCCCAGGTGGAGCGGTGCACGAAACCGTCGGTGAAGCGGATTTCGACCTCGACGGGCGCGATGGCGTCGCCGCGGCGCTCCAGCTTCACCGTGGAGGCGTATTCGGGCTTGAAGTTCCTTTCCTTGTCCAGCTTGCCGTCCGCCTCGTCGGCGGCCTTTCGGGTGACGAGTTTGAGCGCATCCTCAGCGCCGAGGAAGCCGCGCGCCGTGTTGACGCGATCGCAGACGACGGAGCTGACCGCGTAGTCCAGCTTGCGGCTGCCGAAGACGAACTGATCGAAGAACCAGTCCATATTGCGGCCGGAGACCTCGTTGACCACCTTTTGGAAATCGCGGCTGGTGGGGTGATGGAAGCGCCAGCGCTGGTGATAGACGCGCATCACGCGATCCATGGTGTCCTTGCCGAGCAGGGCTTCCAGAGTGCGCAGGGCGACGCCGGTGCGCGAGTATGAGCTGGCCGAGTAGCTGGAGCTGTCGTAATACTCCCAGGCGCTGCGGACCAGGTCATCGCGCACTGGAGTGATGTTGTGAACCGCGCGATCGGCGATCTCCTGGGTGAGCCTGGGCAGACGCAGGACAGACCAGAGATTGCGGCCCCAGAACATGAGCGGCAGGGTGGATGGACCGAAGACACGGTCCATGATGGCGCCGGTGGAGTAAGTGTTGAAACCTTCGTCGAGCCAGGACTCTTCGAACTCATTGGAGGCCACGAGTTGCATCCAGAACTGGTGGCCGAACTCGTGCACGGTGACCATTTCGAGCAGGAGCGAGTCTTCGGGCAAGTGGTACGAGGTTCCGGCGGTGATGAAGGTGGGATACTCCATGCCGCCCGCACCGCCCGCGCCATAGGGCGGATCGACCACTGTGATGGTCTTGTAGGGGTAGCGCCCATAGGCAAGGCCGAAACCCTTGAGGGCGGCGCGCAAGGAACGGAAGTGCCGCTCCATCTGCTCACGGTGCTCCGGCTGGACGAGGGCGATCATGCGCACATCCGAAAGGCGGACGTCTGATTCGGGGATGCCGTGGAGTTTGGCGGCGGCTGCGACCTCGGCGGCAGTGGTTTCGCGATCGGCCTGAAAGAGCCGCTCTTCGCGCAGATAAGTGGGCTGGGCGGTCCAGGCGAAGTCGGTGACGGAGCGCTGCTCGAAGGTGTAGGTGGTGGTGCCTTTGCCCTTGTCGTCGGCGCGGCGGGTCTGCTCGCCGGTGGCGCCGACGACGTAGTTCGTGGGCACGGTGAGATGGACCCGATAGTCGCCGTAGTTGGCGAAGAACTCGGAGTTGGCGTGGAACTGATGGCAGTTCCAGGCGCCGGCGGTGGAGTAGCGGAATCCGGCAGTTTCCCAAACGCCGATCTTGGGGAACCACTGGCCAACGAGGTGGTGATCGCCGTGGAAGCCGGTGCGGGCGAAGATCATGGGGAGCCTGGTAGTGAAGGCGATGTCGAGCTTGAGGGTTTCGCCAGGCTTGGCGGGCTGCGGGAGTGCGACTTCGATGACGGTGCGGTCATCGGCATTGTTGTCGTCGGGCTGGATGAAGCGAATGGCGGAGGTTAGATCCGCGCCACCCTGAATACGCATGGAGCGGACCTTGATCCAGCCCCAGTCGTCGCCCTTGAACTTGTCGCCGCGGAGCTGGCCGCCAGACTCGCGGAAAAAGGTGGACTGCGTGTTGCGAAACGCGTTCATGTAGAGGTGAAAGCGCAGCGTGGGCACGGTGTCGGGCGAGTCGTTGAGCCAGGTGAGGGTCTCCTGGCCGGTAATGGTGTGCGTTTTGGCGTCGAGCGCGGCCTGGATGTCGTAGCTGGCAATCGGCTTGGCGAACGGCGCGGATTGGGCTTGGGCCCCAAGGGCGGCAACGGCGAACAGAGCGGCGATTCGGAGCATGGCTATTTCTCCAATCCGGACCTGGTGCGAACCCATTTCGTGATGGCGTCCAACACGGCGGGGTTCATGGTCTCTTCGATCTGCGCATACTCGCTGACCGTGCCGGTTTTGGCGGCCTGGAAGAGGTGGTTCAACGAGGGGAGGCGCAGGATGGTGACATTTTTGTTGCCGCCCTTTTCGAGCGCGGCTTTCAGGGGCGGCAGATTCTGATCTGGCAGGACCTGGAGGTCTTTCTCGCCGTTCAAGGCGAGCACGGGGCACTTCACTTTGGCGAGCGTGAGCGCCGGGTCGTAGGTCATGAAGAAGCGCATCCAGGGCGAGGTGAGCTGGCGAAGCTGGGCGTCGATGTTGGGCGCGCCGGCAAGGAATTCTCTTAGCTTCGTTTCGAGCTCCGCTGGAGCGGCGGTGGAGTTCATGATGCGGGTGAACTCCATCTGCTTGGCGCGAGCGGCGTTGAGTTGCTCTTCGGTGGCGCCGGAAGCTTTGGCCAGGGCTTGACCTTGTTCGAGGATGACGTCGGCGCCAGGGACGGCGGTGCCGGCCAGGAGCACGATGAAGGCGACGTCGGGCCGGCGCGCCGCTACCATGGGGGCGATGATGCCGCCTTCGGAGTGGCCGGCAATGCCGATGGATTTGGCGTTCACGTCCGCGCGGCTTTTGAGGAAATCGAGAGCGCCTTCGGCATCCATGGAGAAGTCGAGCGAAGTGGAGGTGGCGAAACCACCTGTGGACTTGCCGATGCCGCGATCATCGTAACGGAGAACGGCGATGCCTTTGCGGGTGAGGTGGTCGGCCAGCACGAGGAAGGGCTTGTGGCCCATGAGCGATTCGTCGCGATCCTGCGGACCGGAGCCGGTGACGAGAATGATGGCGGGATGCGGTCCTTTGCCGGCGGGCATGGTGAGCGTGCCGGCGAGCGTCACTCCGGAGGACTTTGAAGGGAAGGTGACGTCCGTGGAGGTGTAAGGGAAGGGCGGCTGAGGCATTTGAGGACGCTTGGGACCGGCGCTGGCCGCGGCGGCGGGATCCATGCGCTTCAAGGTGAGAGGCAGCGCCATGCCCTGCGTGAAGTTGCCGGCGATCTCGCTGCCGGTTGAATTCATCCTGCCTTCGAAGGAGGCGCTGAGTTGAGGCATCTGCCACTTCAGGACGCCGTCAGTGAATGTGACCTCGGAGATGGGGAGGCCGAAGGCGTTCTGGTCGACGCTGTCCATGGTGCCGGTGAGACCGGAAGGAGCGGATTTGATGTGCACGCGGAGGCGAAGCTGCGCCGTTGGCAGCTTCAAGGCGCCTTCCCAATCACCTTCCGCCGAGGGAGTCTGCGAAAACGCGATTGCGGCAAATGAGAGTAACAGAGCGCAAGCTCGACTACTGGAAGACATGGAGTACATGATATCGTCCTCCTTCATATTTGGATGCGTTGGGTATAAAATAACGGGACATATGAGGGGCTATCTGTGGCCAGTGGCCGCCCTGTGGGCGGCTGGCACTCTATTGGGGCAAACGAAGCCGGACTTTGCGAAAGACGTGCAGCCGCTGCTGAAGCGGAAGTGCGTGATGTGTCACAACGAGAGCCTGTCGCAAAATGGCGTACGATTTGACGACGGCAACGCGGCGCTGGCGGGCGGGTATTCTGGCCCTGTGATCGTGCCCGGCAAGAGCGGGGAATCGAAGCTGATCCAGCGCGTGGAGAGCACCAAGAAGGGTTTCATGATGCCGCCGGCGGGCACTCCGCTCACGGGAGCGGAAATCGCGATTCTGAAGAGCTGGATCGACGCGGGCGCGGATTGGCCGAGGGCGGCCAGGAACGAGCAGTCGGCGAGGCCGAAGAGCAGCCACTGGTCGTTTCAGCCGGTGAGCAAGCCGGAAGTGCCGAAGGTGAAGCAGGCGGATTGGGCGCGCAACGCAATCGACCGCTTCGTGCTGGCTCGACTGGAGAAGGAGAACATCGCGCCTTCCCCGGAGGCGACAAAGACCGTGCTGCTGAGGCGTGTGACCTTGGACCTGACCGGGCTGCCGCCAACCCCGGCAGAGGTGCGCGAGTTTCTGGCTGATGAGCGGCCGGACGCCTACGAGCAAGCGGTGGAGCGTCTGCTGAACTCGCCGCACTACGGCGAGCAGCGGTCGCGGGCGTGGATGGACCTGGCGCGCTATGGCGATTCCGACGGTCTCGAGAAGGACCTGGTGCGGCCGTTCGCGTGGCGGTATCGCAACTGGGTGATCGATGCCTTCAATCGCGACCTGCCGTTCGACGAGTTCACGATCGAACAACTGGCCGGCGACCTCCTGCCGAACGCCAGCGTGGAGCAGCGCGTGGCTACCGGCTTCCACCGTAATACGGTGACCAACCGCGAGGGCGGCACGGACCCGGAAGAGAGCCGCTTCGAGCAACTGGTGAACCGCACGAACACGACCGGCACGACGTGGCTGGGCCTCACCGTGGGCTGCTCGCAATGCCATGACCACAAGTACGATCCGATCAAGCAGAAGGACTACTACTCGCTGATGGCGTTTCTGAACCGCAGCGAGGAGTTGGATATCGACGCGCCGCTGCCAGGCGAGTACGGTGCGTGGATGCGCGGCCAGCCGGAGTATCGCGAACGGCGCGCGGCGCTGCTGAAAGAGTTTGACGTGGCGGAGTTACAGGCCGAGTGGGAGGCGGGGATCCGCGAAGCGATGGATCACCCCGGCAAGGACGCGGACTGGGACTTCGCGGTGTCCAACGGCCGGCCGATGCTGGACCGCTTTGAAACTCTGCTGCGCACGCCCAAGGAGAAGCGCACGGAGCGCGAGAACGACCTGGTGATGCGCTGGTTCATCTCGACGCCCGGCCCGACGAAGGGCCGCGACTACGACAAAATCGACGCCTTGAAAGACATGCGGCGGCGGCTCCAGAACCTGGATCGCGCCTATCCGAAACTGACGCAGGCGCAGACCATGATGGAACTGCCGAATCCGACGCAGCAGTACATCGCCCTGAAGGGCGACTTCCGCGCCAAGGGTCCCATCGTGGAGCCGGCGCTGCCAGGGTTCCTGGCCACGCTGCCGGAGGGCGCGCCACGCAACCGCCTGAGCCTGGCGCGCTGGCTGGTATCCGACGACAACCCCCTGACCTCGCGCGTGGCGGTGAATCGCATCTGGCAGGAGTTCTTCGGCCGCGGCATCGTGAAGACCGCCGAAGACTTCGGCACGCAGGGCGACCCGCCATCGCATCCGGAGCTGCTGGACTGGCTGGCCACCGAGTTCCGCACAAACGGCTGGAGCACGAAGCACATGGTGCGGCTGATCGTGAACTCGGCCGCATATAGGCAGAGTTCGAACGTGCGCAAGGACCTGATTGAGAGAGACCCGGAGAATGTGCTGCTGGCCCGGCAGTCGCGCGTGCGGCTGAGCGCGGAGAACATCCGCGACTCGGCGCTGGCGGCCAGCGGGCTGCTGAATCCGAACATCGGCGGCCCCAGCGTGCGGCCTCCGCAGCCGGCGGGCGTGGCGGAACTGGGTTACGCCAACAGCGTGAAGTGGGCCGAAGACGACGGCGCGGCGCGCTACCGCCGCGGCATGTACATCCACTTCCAGCGCACCACGCCGTATCCGATGCTGATGAACTTCGACGAGCCTGATTCGTATGTAGCCTGCGCGCGGCGGCGGCGGTCGAATTCGCCGCTGCAGGCGCTGAATCTGCTGAACGATCCGGTGTTCTTCGAAGCCGCGCAGGCGATGGCGTTGCGCGTACTGAAAGAGGCGCCGGAGAACGCTCGCGTCGATTACGCCTTTGAACTGGCGCTGGGCCGGCCGGCGGAGGCAAAAGAGAGAGAACGGCTGCAGCGATATCTCACGGAGCAAGCGGCGGCGCTGAAACCGGCACAGGCCGGCGCGCTACTGCCGCTGGCCCCGGAGCAGGCCGCCTGGACCGGCGCGGCGCGCGTGCTGCTCAATCTGGAAGAGTTCATTACGAGGGAATAGGGACTATGGACCTCCGCGACTATTTGGCATTGAAGAACCGCCGCCGCTTTCTAAGCGAAGTGGGCGGCGGCATCGGCATGATGGCCATGGCTCACCTGCTGGGCGTGGAAGGACGAGCCGCGCAGAAGAACGTGCTGGCCCCCAAGGCTCCACACTTCCCCGCGAAGGCCAAGAACGTGATCTTCATGTTCATGGAAGGCGCGCCCAGCCAGATGGACCTGTTCGATCCGAAGCCTGAGCTGCAGAAGTGGAGCGGCAAACCGCTGCCGGACTCCATGGCCTCGCAATTGCGGCTGGCCTTCACCAAGAAGGACGCGAAGGTGATGGCCTCGCCGCGCGTGTTCTCGCCTTCCGGCCAGTGCGGCACGGAGTTTTCGGACTACATCCCGAACATGGCATCGTGCGCGGACGACCTGTGCCTGGTGCGTTCGATGGTGACGGATGCGTTCAATCACCATCCAGGGCAGTCGCTGCTGTTCACCGGCTCCATTCAGATCGGCCGCCCCACCATGGGCGCCTGGGCGCTGTACGGACTGGGCAGCGAATCGCAGAACCTGCCGGGCTTCGTGGTGCTGACCTCCGGCGTGGGCACCAGCGGCGGCGCGTCGAACTTCTCCAGCGGCTTCATGCCGTCGCACTACCAGGGCACGCTGTTCCGCAACGCCGGCGATCCGATTCTCTACCTGTCGAACCCCGACGGCGTCACCGACGAAGGCCAGCGCGCCACCCTGGACGCACTGGGCGATTTGAACCGCGAGCGCCTGGCCGCCACTAGCGACCCCGAGATCGAGTCCCGCATCGCCAGCTACGAACTCGCCTACCGCATGCAATCGGCTGCGCCCGAATTGGCCGACCTGAGCAAGGAACCCGCGCACATCCGCGAGATGTACGGCATCGACAATCCGGAGACGAAGCAGTTCGGCACCAACTGCCTGCTGGCCCGCCGGCTGGTGGAGCGCGGTGTGCGCTTCGTGCTGATGATGGATGCCTCCTGGGACCAGCACAGCAACCTGAACCGCGGGCTGAAGCGCATGACCGGCCGCACGGACAAGCCCACCGCGGCGCTCATCAAGGACCTGAAGCAGCGTGGACTGCTGGACTCCACGCTGATCGTGTGGGGCGGCGAATTTGGCCGCACCCCGATCGTGGAGATCCGCAATACGAACGACCCTGAGAACGCCGGGCGCGACCACCACCCGCTGGCCTACTCGATGTGGCTGGCCGGCGGCGGCATCAAGGGCGGCCAGGTGATCGGCAAGACCGACGACCTGGGCTTCAACGTGGTGGAGGACAAGGTGCACGTGCACGACCTCCAGGCCACCATCATGCAGTGCCTGGGCTTCGATCACACGCGCCTGACTTACCGCCACATGGGGCGCGATTTCCGCCTCACTGACGTGCACGGCGAAGTGGTGAAAAAGATGCTCGCCTAGAGCGTACGGAGACGGAAGAGCAGCTCATCGGGCGCGTGCAGGGGTTCCGCGGGTAGCGGATCGCGGAGGGTGTATTCCACCTTGCCGTCGATTTGAACCGTGTCGAGCGAGTGAAAAGCGAGAGTGCCCCGCCCCGGCGTGGCACGGGTGACGCCCATGAGTCCGTCCAGCAGCACGGGCCGCGAGAGTGGCGCCGTGATGCGGTAAGAACCGGGATCGTTCAGCTCGTGAAAGGTGAGGCGGTAGTGCTCGATGATGCGCACAGCCAGGGCGAGGTCAGGAGCCGCGGCGCCGTGGAAGTGCAGCGCCTGCACATGCAGCGATTCGCGCAGGTCTTGGCGCGAGCGCGGCCGGCCCACCTGCTGGCCGTTGGCGGAGAAGATGAGATCGCGCGTGATGAAGTAGGGTTTGATATCGAGCACGGGGGTGCCGTCGAGGAAGTCGAGGCGGTCCAGGTGCAGAGTGAGTCCTTCGCGGCGCAGGACGCGCGCGGCGGTCAAACCGATGGGATTCGGCCGCGCCGGCGAGCGTACGCTGAAGACGCCGTGCAGTCCATCCTGCCCGGGATCGAAGACGCCGCGGGGCGTCACTTGCAGGATATGCCGCTCATCGCGGCCCATCATCAGCCAGGCCAGGATCCAAAGATGCGAATGCTTCTCGATGCGGTGCAGGGCCGCTTCGAATTCCGCGGCTACTTCCACCGCAGCTCCGACGCCCCAAACGGGCATCTGCTTGCGCTCCGTCACGGAGGAGCGCACCACGCCAATGGGCCGCAGGAGAAGATTGTCAGGATCAGGCACTGCGCGGCTTCACTACCAACTTGTTCACCACGCCCTTCACGCCCTTCACCTTCTTGGTGAGGTGCTCCGCCTTGTCCTTCCACTTCTCCTTTTCCACAACACCCTCGATGGTAACGACGCCATCCTTCACATCCACCTGAAACGCACCGCCCTTCACATCCGGATCGTTGGCCAGCTTGCGGATCACCTGATCGTGGATCTGGTCATCGGAGATATCGGCGCTATACACCAGGCCGGCTAGAACGAACGCAAAGAGCAGGAAAAGTGTGAGTACTCGCATAAGACCTCTGTCTCAATTATGTGCGGAAGCGCCGGCCGCGTGTAGAAAATCTTCCGGACGCCGGCCGGCGCTTCGAGCACAGGGTGGGACTTCAGTCTCCGCTCACCGCGGCCCCGCCGTTGCTGGCGGAGGCACGGATGCGCCACACGAAGAAGACCAGCACAACAGCGCCTGCGGCAAACAACGTGTCCCCTGGCGCGCGCAACCAGCGGAGCGTCTGCATGGTGGGACTCTGCAGGAACTCGCTGCTGCGGGCATACCAGTAGCCCTTGTCCACCGACGCCCAGGTCTGCAGCAGGCCCACGGGCAACAGGCTGCCGACGGTCATCGCGAACAGGCCGCCGTTCATCGCCCAGAACGCGAACTTCATGGTCTTGTCGCTCCAATGCTCCAGGTGCCCCATGGCGCGCAGACACACCAGCATCAGCCCGATGCCCAGCATGCCGTAGACGCCAAACAATGCCGCGTGGCCGTGCACGGGGGTGGTGTTGAGGCCCTGCATGTAGTAGAGCGCGATGGGCGGGTTGATCATGAAGCCGAACAGCCCGGCGCCCACCATGTTCCAGAACGCCACGGCGACGAAGTAGTAAATGGGCCATTTGTAGCGCTGCGCCCAGGCGGTGGAGCGTCCGCGGCGCAGGTCGTCCAGCGCGCCGTAGGCCACCAGGACCAGCGGGACCACTTCCAGCGCGCTGAACACGGAACCCCATGCCAGCGCCACCATCGGCGTTCCGCTGAAGTAGAGGTGGTGGCAGGTGCCGATGATGCCGCCGGCCAGATAGATGGTGGCCGAGAGCAGTGCGGCCTTGGCGGCCAGCTTCGGCCGGATCAGTCCCAGCCGCGTGAAGAAGAAGGCGATCACCGTAGTGGCGAAGACTTCAAAGAACCCTTCCACCCAGAGGTGCACCACCCACCAGCGCCAGTATTCGACGATGCTCAGGTGCGTGTGCTGGCCCCAGGTGATGCCTGCGCCGTAGAAGAGGCCGATGGCGGCGCTGGAGAGGAGGAACAGCGTCAGCAGCGGCTTCTGCTCGCCGGAGTTCTTCAGCGCCGGCACTACGCTGCGGATCACCAGGCCCAGCCAGATAAACAGGCCGAGCAACAGCAGAAGCTGCCAGCCGCGGCCCAGATCGACATACTCGTACCCCTGGTGGCCCCAGAGGAACGATTGCGCGTCGGTGAGCTTGTTGTGCACACTCATCCACTCGCCGGCCAGCGAACCGGCCACAATCACCAGCAGCGCACCGAACAGCACGTTCACACCCAGCCGCTGGAACTTCGGTTCATGGCCCGAAACCAGCGGCCCGATGTAGAGTCCGGCCGCCAGCCACGCCGTGGCGATCCAGAAGATGCCGAGCTGCACGTGCCAGGTACGCGCCACACTGTATGGAATCCATTTCGAGAGCGGGATGCCGTAGAAGCCGTCACCCTCCACGCCGTAGTGCGCCACCACGACGCCCATCGTGATCTGCACGAGAATCAATGCCGCCACGATCCAGAAGTATTTCAGGGTCGCCTTCTGCGAGGGAGAGGAGCGCCAGCCGGCCAGCGGATCGGTCTTCGGCGTTTCGGCTTCCGGTTCAGGAGGTTGGGAAGCATACCACCACACCAGCGCGCAGATGCCGCCCAGCAGCATCAGAATGCTCACGCCGGTCCACATCACGGATTCGCCCGTCGGCACGTTGCCCACCAGCGGCTCGTGCGGCCAGTTGTGCGTGTAACTCACCGTGTCGTTCGGACGGTTGGCCGCGGCAGCCCACCCGGACCACCAGATGAACGCCGTGAGCTTGCGCGCGCGATCCGGGTCAGTGACCGTGCCGGCCGGAATCGCATAGGCCGACTCGCCATTCTTGAAAAGCTGCGTGTAGTAGGCCACATTCGCCTCAAAGGCGCGCGCCCGGGCCGGGTCCAACCGCAGCGTGTTCGTCGATGCGTCAAAAGTATTCGCCCGGAACATCTGCTGCAGACGGCCCGTCAATGCGGCTTGCGCCTCAGCGCCCAGCGATGCGAACGGCTTCCCCGTTTCTTTTTGAGCCCAGTCGTCGAGCACAAAAGTGATCTCCCGGTGCAGCGAATCCGCCGTCCAGTCCGGCGCCACGTAACTGCCATGCCCCCAGATCGACCCCACTTCCATGCCGCCCATCGTCTGCCATACGTTCTGCCCGGCGGAGATCTCCCCTTCCCCGATCACCACCTTTCCGTCCGTCGTCACCACACGGTCCGGCAGTGGCGGCATCTCCTGGTAGATCCGCGTGCCGATCCAACCCAGCACGCCGAACGAGACGATATTCACCGCTGCAAACGCGAACCACAGTTTCTTCATGAGTCCTGGCCTTCCTCTTTGTCCGGGGGCGCGCAGCCCCGCCTAATCCATCTTTACCCCTAAGTCCAGTCTGTCAATATGACTCCTGTCACAAAGCGGAACTTTTTTCACTGGATTTCGTACTAGCAAAGTGATATCACTTTAATAGCTAGCAGCCTCGCGGCAACGCGGGCTCTGAGCGGAGGAAACCATGTTGAAGGAAAAGCGAATTGCGGCTTTGGGCGGCATCCCGATGCTGCTGCTGGTTGTGGTGATGATGGTGGCGCCGATCGTCATGATCGTGCAGGCCGCCCAGGGCGCCGAATACGGCGAGAAGCCGGTTTTCACGATAGTTTTCTGGGCTGTCGTGTGGGTGATCGACCTGATTCTGATGGCCGGCTTTTTCACGGTCCAGCCGAACCAGGGCATTGTGCTGACGCTGTTCGGCAAGTATGTGGGCACGGTGGCGGAACCGGGGCTTCGGTTCACGAACCCCTTCTATGCAAAGAAGCCGGTTTCGCTGCGCGTACGGAACTTCGAGACTTCGAAGATGAAGGTGAACGACAAGGACGGCAATCCGATTGAGATCGCGGCCGTCGTGGTCTGGAGAGTCATAGACACCGCCGAAGCCATCTTCCAGGTGGACAACTACGACAACTACGTACACGTGCAGAGCGAGGCGGCCATCCGCAATCTCGCCACGGCGTACCCCTACGATTCCCACGTCGAGCATGAGGTATCTCTGCGCGGCCACACCACCGAGGTGGCTGGCCATCTCAAGGAAGAGATCAGCGAGCGGCTTTCGGTGGCGGGCGTGGAAGTGGTCGAAGCCCGCATCAGTTACCTCGCGTACGCGCCTGAAATCGCGGCGGCCATGCTGCGCCGGCAGCAGGCGGCGGCGGTCATCGCCGCGCGGCAGAAGATCGTGGAAGGCGCCGTGGGCATGGTGGAGATGGCGCTGGAGATGTTGTCTGAGAAGAAGGTGGTGCAGTTTGACGGTGAGCAGCGCGCAGCCATGGTGCAGAACCTGCTGGTGGTCCTGTGCGGCGAAACCAGCGCGCAGCCGGTGGTGAACACCGGCACGCTGCAGCACTAGGCGCGAGGCCCCCAAGCGATGGCAGAGCGCAAGTCGTTCCTATTGAGAATCGATGGTGAGGTTCTGGACGCCCTGAAGCGATGGGCGGACGACGACTTGCGCTCACTCAACGGCCAGATTGAATTCCTCCTCCGCCGCGCCCTGCGCGAGAAGCGCCGCCTCCGGGAATCGGATGTTCCCAAGGACCCGGACTCCTCCTACAATGAGCAGTAATGCTCCCCGACTATGAGAAACTCGGCGCCTTCTATCTGGGGCGAGTCAAGGAATCCGGCCAGACCCTTCTCTACGACAGCAAAGACCTGACCACGCACGCCGTGTGCGTGGGCATGACCGGCTCCGGCAAGACCGGCCTGTGCATCGGCCTTCTCGAGGAAGCCGCCATCGATGGCATTCCCGCCATCGTGATCGACCCCAAAGGCGACCTCGCCAACCTCCTGCTCACCTTCCCCGATCTCAAGCCCGCCGACTTCGAACCCTGGGTGAACACCGATGAGGCGCGCAACAAGGGCATGGAGCCCGACGTCTTCGCCGCCGCCGAGGCCGCCAAGTGGACCAAGGGCCTGGGCCAGTGGCAGCAGGACGGCGAGCGCATCCGCCGCATGAAGGCCGCCTGCGACTTCGCGGTCTACACGCCCGGCTCAGACGCCGGCATCCCCGTATCTATCCTCAAGTCCTTCGCCGCGCCCGACGAGGCGACGATGAACGATCGGGAGGGGCTGCGAGATCGCATCGCCTCCACCGCCACCTCGCTGCTCGCCCTCGCCGGCATTGAAGCCGATCCGGTGCAGTCCCGCGAGCACATCCTGCTCTCCACCATCCTTGACACCGCCTGGCGCGCCTCCACCGATCTCGACCTCGCCGCCATCATCGGCCAGGTGCAGAACCCGCCCTTCAAGAAAGTGGGCGTGCTGGATCTCGACTCCTTCTACCCCGCCAAGGAGCGCTTCGGCCTCGCCATGGCGCTGAACAACCTGCTCGCCTCGCCCGGCTTCGAAGCCTGGCTGACCGGCGAAGCCCTGGACATCAGCGCCATGCTGTGGACCCCCGCCGGCAAGCCGCGTATCAGCATCTTCTCCATCGCGCATCTGAGCGACACCGAGCGCATGTTCTTCGTCTCTCTGCTGCTCAACCAGACGCTCTCCTGGGTGCGCGGACAGAGCGGCACCTCGAGCCTGCGCGCCATCCTCTACATGGACGAGATCTTCGGCTACTTCCCGCCGGTGGCCAATCCACCCTCGAAGAAGCCGCTGCTCACGCTGCTCAAACAGGCCCGCGCCTTCGGCCTGGGCGTCGTGCTCGCCACGCAGAACCCCGTCGATCTCGACTACAAAGGCCTGGCCAACACCGGCACCTGGTTCATCGGACGCCTGCAGACAGAGCGCGATAAAGCGCGCGTGCTGGAAGGATTGGAGGGCGCCGCGGCCTCCTCCGGCGCGAAGTTCGACCGCGCGGCGATGGAACAGACTCTGGCTGGGCTCGGCAACCGCATCTTCCTGCTCAACAACGTGCACGAGGACGCGCCCGTGCTCTTCGAAACCCGCTGGACTCTCTCTTACCTGCGCGGCCCCATGGCGCGGCCGGAGATCCGCAAAATCATGGCCGGGCGCGAAGCCACGCCCGCGCCGGCCGCCGCCGCGGCATCCGCGCCCGCCGTCACCGCGGTGCCGGAAGGCGCCTGCGCCTCCGCCCCCGTGCTCCCGCCCGAAATCCCGCAGTACTTCGTCCCCCTCAGCGGCAGCGTCCTGCACTACGAACCGCGCGTGCTCTGCGCCGCCCAGGTCCACTTCACTGACTCGAAGCTCGGCGTGGATGAAGTGCGCGACGCCATCTTCGCCTGCCCCATTACCGACGCCGCGATCCCCGTGGACTGGACCCAGGCCGAAGCCGTGGAAGTGCCCGTGAACGATCTCGAAAAGTCGCCCGCCGAAGGCGCCACTTTCTCCGAACCGCCGGCCGCCGCGGCCAAGGCGAAGAACTACGCCGTCTGGCAGAAGAGCTACGCGCTATGGCTCTTCCAGAGCCAGTCGCTGGAACTCTTCCGCAGCCCTTCCACTGGAGAAGTCTCGAAAATCGGCGAGAGCGAGCGCGATTTTCGCATTCACACGCAGCAGTCCGCGCGCGAGGCCCGCGACCGCCAGGTGGCCGCCCTCCGCGCTAAGTACGCTCCCAGGATGCAGACCATCGAAGACCGCATCCAGCGCGCCCAGGTGAAGCTGGAACAGGAGAAGCAGCAGGCCACCTCGCAGACGCTCTCCTCCGTCCTCTCCATCGGCACCTCCATTCTCGGTGCGTTCATGGGGCGCAAGACCATCAGCGCCGCCAACGTCAACCGCATCGGCTCTGCCGCGCGTGCCGCCACGCGCATCGGCAAAGAGCGCGGCGATGTCGGCCTGGCCGAATCGTCGGTGGAGAACCTCCAACAACAGTTGCAGGAACTGGAAGCCCAGCTTCAGGCCGATATCGAAGCCATCCCCATGCCGGGCGAAGAAGCCCTGGAGACGGTGACCGTGAAGCCCAAAAAGACGGGCATCAACGTTCAGCTTTGCGCGCTCGCCTGGATGTAATCGTGGATGGGATCTAGGCTTTCTTCAGCCACATCTCGTATAGCGGCACCAGGATCAGCACCCCGAACAGCAGCCCCATGCACGCCCCCGAAGCCAGCATGAGGTAGACGATGTCCGGCGCGTACTTGGCCAGGAAGCGCGCCCCGAAATCCACCAGCAGCGTCACGAACGGCAGCACGATCACCGTGCACTTCACACCCGTCTTCAGGCTGGTAAACGAGAACACGCCTGCCAGCACGAAGAACACCAGCCCAATCGACTGGATGTGCGTATGCGCCACGCGCGCCCACAGGCTCACCGGCTCGCCGCGATCGATCTGCGTCACCACCATCACCTCTTCGTAGCTGGTGAGCGGCGCGAAGCGCTGCAGTCCGTTCGGATTGTGGCAGCGCACACAGTTCTCCTGCAGAATCGGCCTCACCACTGCGTCGTAGCCCTTCTGGTCCGCACCGTCCTGGATCCACGAAAGGATCTTCTCCTTGTCGCCGGACTTCTTCAGGAACTGCTCCATGCTGCCGCCGTGGATCTTCGACGCGATCTTCGTGTTGTCGCGGCGGCCGTAAAACGCGCGCCGCAAGTCTGACACCGTCAACCCCGGCTCGCCGTCCGTCAGATTGTAGGTGAGATACAGGTTGTAGCTCGCGATCGCATAGCCAACCCCAATCACCATCAGCATCAGCGAAACCACCAGCTTCTGAGGCAGCGGAAGTTGAGCGAGCCGAAAATCGTCAAGTCTGGCCATGGCCGATCGATTCCTCCGACTCTCTATCTTATGCCGCCGCCGGCTCAGGGCTTCGGCAGCTTCGAAAAGACGCGGTCCTTCAGCCAGTGCTCGTCCCACCACTCAATGGGATTCACCTGCACGCCGTCCACCTGCATGGAGAAGTGCAGGTGGTCTCCGCCGGCCATCCCCGTGGCGCCGCTGCGGCCCAGTTCCTCGCCGCGCTTGACCATCTGCCCTTGCTTCACCTCGATCTTGCTCAGGTGCCCGTAGATCGATTGCAGCCCGTAGCCGTGATCCACCACAACGCAGTTGCCGTAAATGCCCAGCCGGTCCGCGAAGATCACTTTGCCGGCGTTGGACGCCACCACCGGCGCCTGCTTCACCTTTGACAGGTCGAAGCCCAGGTGCACCTGCTGGTCCACCTTCTTGCCCTGGTACTTGTAGCTGCGCACGTCGGCAAACAGCGCCTCCACCTTGGAATTGGAGAGCTGCTGGAACGGCTCCGTCCACAGGAAGCGCGGCTCGCTCTGGCTACGCAGGCCGGACATCAACTCGTTGTTCTGCCGCCGCACGTCGCGGTTGATGTGCAGGAATCGGTCGATCAGTTCACCCGAACCGCCGGGCTCGATGTCGTTCACGGCCTTCTGCAGGAAGTCGTCGCTCAACTCCAGTTCGCGGCTGCGGAACGCCTTCGGCTTGATCCTGTACCAGAACTGTGCCGTCACCTCCTGCCCGGCCGGATTGGTCGCGTAGACCAGCGGCACCGTGTCCTTCGGGGTGTCCCACGGGTACGCGAACAGGCAGAACCGCTCGTTCTCGCTCTTCGCCCCGGGTAAGGGGAAGCTGCGGAACTTGTGCGCGCCCACCTTCACGCCGGCCTCGGTCCAGTAGCCCGAAACCGTGAACGTCACCAGTTCGGACCCGCCCAGATTGATGTAGTGCTGCTCGGAGTCCGCCGTCACGCGCGGCGGCTCCAGGTTGACCACCACGTCGTAGCTCTTCTTCGTCGCGGCGCCGCGGAAATCGTTCGAAACCGCCTCCACCGTCAACTGCGCCGGCCCGCTTTTGAAGCCCTGGTCCGGACGCGCCGTCAACTCCAGATGCAGCAGCGTCTCTCCCTGCTTCTTCTTCCAGAACAGCAGCCGGTCCGCCGGCTCCGTCATCGACGCGGAGCTCTGCGCGCTGCCCTGATGCAGCGACGCCGTGACAGACCGCGCGCCGTGCGGGTTGCGGATCGAGATCACCAGACCGTTCGCCGCCGCCAGCGCCTTGGGCGCGGGCTTCAGCTCCAACGCGGTCTCCGTCGAAAGAAAAAACAGTGCAGCCGGGATCCCGATGGCCAGCACCAAGACCCCTGATAGAAGAATCGCTTTCACCCTTTCAGGGTAGCGAAGCGGGCTTAGCTATAGAGCCGGTCCCAGCTTCTCTCGTTGTTCCAGCTATCGGACGGATCGAAGTAGCCGGTGCCCGGCGCCAGGTGCTTCTTCACCTCATCCGCGTTCGGCTCCACGCCCAAACCCGGCTTGTCCGGCACCACGGCCCAACCCTTTTCTGACAGCGGCTGGTCGTTGCCCTTCACCAGGTCCTTCCACCACGGCACATCCACGCTGTGATGCTCCAGCACCAGGAAGTTCTCCGTCGCGGCCGCGCAGTGCACGTTGGCCATGAACGAAATCGGCGTGCCCGCGAAGTGCATCGCCATCGGGTGGCCGTACTCCATCAGCGCATCGCCGATCTTCTTCGTCTCCAGCAATCCTCCCGACGTCGCCAGGTCCGGATGCAGAACGTCCACCGCATGGTTCTTCGCCAGGTGGATGAACGGTTCCTTCAGGTAGATATCCTCGCCCGTGCACAGCGGGATGTCGATCGCCTCTTTGATCTCCTTCAACTGCTCCGTCTCGGTCCATGGAATCATGTCTTCCAGCCAGGCCATGTTGAACTTCGTCAAACCCTTGCCCAGCCGGATGCAGGAGTTCACGCCGATGTGGCCGAAATGGTCTGCCGACAGCGGGATGTCCCAGCCCACCATTTCGCGGATCTGGGCCACGTAATCGCACATCAGTCCGATCCCCTTGTCGGTGATCTCCATGCCCGTGAACATGTGCGGCGTCAACCCCGCCGTCCGCTGCGTCACGCCCAGCGGCGCCGTCACGCAGCCCGGAGTCTGCTCCACCAGATCAATGCCCAAATCCATCTTCAGCCACGTGAAGCCCTCTTCCCGGCGCTTCCTCAGCCGCTCGCCGTAGACCTTGGGATCGTGGGACTCCGTGGTGTCGCAGTACAGCCGGATCTTGTCGCGGAACTTCCCGCCCAGCAACTGGTAGGCCGGCACGTTGTACGCCTTGCCAGCCAGATCCCACAGCGCCATCTCCACGCCGCACACGCCGCCAGCCTGCCGCGCGTGAAAACCGAACTGCTTGATCTTGCGGAACACCTTGTCCACGTTGCAGGGATTCTCGCCGATCAGCCGCGACTTCAGAATCAGCGCATACGTCACGCTGGCTCCATCTCGCACTTCGCCGTATCCGCTGATGCCCTGGTTGGTATCGATCCGGATGATCGGCGCCCGCATCGGCGCGCCGATGATGTGCGCAAACCGCAAATCCGTGATCTTCAGTTCCGACGGCTTCCCCGCCGTCTTCACATTGCCCTGATACGCCTGGATCGTCTCCTCGGCCCAAAACGCCCCGGCCGCCAGACCTCCCAGAAATCCCCGTCTTTTCATCATGGCCCTCACTTTTTCACCGGCATCCGGACCTTCGAACCCTTCGACTCCGCCCACTTGTTGAACTCCTCGGCCATGGCCGGCGTCCAACCTGCGTCAATCTGCCCCGGCGTATACTTCTGCTCGCGCAGCATCTGGTGGCCCCACTCATCGCGCAGCCGCGTCAACTCGCTCTCATCGGCCACTGCCATCGCCAGATGCGCCGGGATGAACACCAGCCCCTCCGGATCGCTCAGCACCACATCGCCCGGCAGCGCCGTCACGCCGCCGATGCGAATCGGCACGTTGATCCCCATCAGCGTCACCTCCGCGATCGCCGAGGGGTCGTAGCCGCGGCAGAACACTTTGAAGCCCTTGATCTCGCTGATGCCCGAAACGTCGCGCACCGCACCATCCACCACCAGTCCGTTCCCCGTCTTCGCCCAGATCGACGTGCCCAGGTTGTCGCCGATAATCGTGCCGTCCTTGATCTTGCCGAACAGGTCCACCACCATCACATCCCGCTTCGTCAGCGTGTCGATCACCCACGAGTTCTGCCCGCGCCCCACGCGTTTCTCCTGCTTGCCATGGTCGTTGATCACCGTTTCCATGTCCGCGCGCTTCGGCATGAACACCGCCGTTACCACGCGGCCCACCATCCGGTCGCCCGTCGGATCGGTCACGTTCACCGTCTTCCAGCCGCCTTCAAACTGATTGTTGTACCCCAGCCGCCGCAGCGTGCCCCACGCCTCCTCCGCCGTCGTCAGCTTCAAGCGGTCCAGCACTTCGTCCGGCACTTTCGGCCGGCCGTCGGAGAACCGCTCCCCTTTCCATTCGCGCGTGATGTCGATCCGCTGCTCGTTCGTGAACATCCCCAACTGGGCGGCTGCGGGCAGCGTCGCCAGGCAGGCCATCAGGGCCGGTAACACTCGGATCCGAGTCATGTTCTCAATCGCTCCTCTTACCAGAACTTGTGGTTTGTCGCCACGAACTGCGGCAGCAGATAGGCGTACATCATCACCACCATCCCAATCACCAGCGCCAGCACCAGGCCATGCTTGAACACCGCCCGGAACAGGTCGCCCTCTTTTCCCTCGATCCCCGCCGCCACACACGCCACAATCAGGGACTGCGCGCCAACCATCTTCCCCATCACTCCACCCGTCGAGTTCGCCGCCGCCATCAGCACCGGGCTCAACCCCAGCTTCGTCGCCGTCACCACCTGCAGGTTCCCGAACAGCGCATTCGACCCCGCATCCGTCCCGCTCAGCGCCACGCCCAACCAACCAATGAACGTGCCGAAAATCGGATACAGGAACCCCGTGTGCGTCATCGCCAGCCCCATCACCGCATCCATGCCGCAGTACCGCGTCACATACGCCAGGCAGATCATGCACAGAATCGCCATGAAGCTATACCGCATCCGGTACAGCGTCTTCCGGAACACGCGCAGCGTCGCGCCCAACGACAATCCCAGCACCGGCCCCGACACCAATCCGGCCAGGAACGTCGCCGTGCCCACGCTCGAAAGCCAGTCGAAGTAGAACAGCGCCGGCTCCGCCACATCCTTCGAAACCACCGGCGCCGTCCGGATCACCAGCTTGTGCAGCCCCGGCACCGGGGGGTGCGAACTCGTCATGGAAACCAGGCCCTTCACCGCCGGAATCCCCCAAAGCACCACGAAGAACGCAATCAGCAGGAACGGAGACCAGGCGTGGAACACCTCCCTGGCCGTGTACTGCTTCGCCGCCTCCTGCGCCTTGCCGCGCTCTTCCGGAAAACGGTACACCGGCTTCGGCTTCCAGTACTTGAAGAAGATCGCGCAGACGATCAATGCGCCCATGCCGCTGACGATATCCACCAGCGATGAGTCCATATAGTTCGACCACAGAAACTGAATCCCGCCAAACGACAACCCCGCCGCCAGGCACCCCGGCCAAACCTTCAGCGTGTCCCGCGTGCTCACCTGCGTCCGCACCAGCCAGAAAGGCAGAAACGCCGCGATCGGCGGCAGAATTCGCCCCATCGTCGCGCTCAGATCCGCTTCCGGCAGCCCGGTCACCGCCGTCAGCGCGCGCACCGGGTTGCCCATCCCGCCCCAGGCCACCGGCGCCGTGTTCGCCATCAGACAAACCACCGCCGTCTCAAACGGGCGAAAGCCCAGCCCGATCATCATCGACGCCGTCACCGCGACCGGTGCCCCGCCGCCGCCCGCACCCTCCAGTACCGCCCCGAATGCAAAGGCAATCAGCAGCAACTGCAGCCGCCGGTCGTCCGTCAGCGCCCCAATCGACCCCTTGATCGTCTCGAAGTGCCCGCTCTCCACCGTCAGGTCATAAACGAACACCGCCCCGATCAGCACCCACGCAATCCACATCACCGCGTAAACTAACCCGTGCGCCGCCGCCCCCGCCACCATCTGCGGCGGCATCCGGAACACGAACAGCGCCACTGCGATGCACGCCACCAACGCATACAGCGCCGCCAGGTGCGCCGCCGTCTTGCGGACCGCCAACAGGTAGAACAGCATCGTCACTGGGATGGCGGAAACTATGGTGGACAGCGCAACGTTTCCAAGCGGATCGTAGGTCTGGGTCCAAGGCTGCATGGGGCTCCACGGGACGTCGAAAACGTCCAGCGGCATCTTATCAAATGCCACCGCTCCTCAGGCGCATTCCGAGCCACTCTTCCTGCAACGGCCTACCCCCAGTAGCTCCGGTCCAACGACCGGTACTGCACCGCCTCCGCCACGTGCTTGGCCTGCACCTGCTCGCTGTTCGCCAGATCCGCAATCGTCCTCGCCACTTTCAGAATCCGGTCGTGCGCCCGCGCCGACAGCGCCATCCGCTTCACCGCCAGTTCCAGCGTCCGCTCACCCGCCGCATCCAGCGGACACAACCCCCGCAGCTTCCCTGGGGGAATCGCGGCATTCACCCACCCGCGGCTGTGCTGAATCGCCCGTGCCGCCAGTACCCGCCCGCGCATCTCGGCCGAACTCACGCCGCCGTCCCGCCTACGCAACTCCTGGAACGGCACCGCCGGCACTTCAATGTGCAAATCGATCCGGTCCAGCAGCGGTCCGCTGATCTTGCCCAGGTATTGCTGGATCTGCGCCCCTGTGCAGCGGCACTCCCGCGTCGGATCCCCATGATACCCGCACCGGCAGGGATTCATCGCCGCCACCAGCGTAAATCCTGCGGGGAACGCCAGCGTCAACTGCGACCGCGCAATCACAATCTGCCGCTCCTCCAACGGCTGCCGCAGCAGTTCCAGCACGTTCCGCGGGAACTCCGGCAACTCGTCCAGGAACAGCACCCCATGGTGCGCCAGGCTCACCTCGCCCGGCCTCGGCATTCCCAGCCCTCCGCCCACCAGAGCCGAATCCGAAATCGTATGGTGCGGCGCCCGGAACGGCCTCTCCCTCAACAACCCCGTCCCCCTCGGCAGCGCCCCGGCCACGCTGTGGATCTGTGTTACTTCCAGCGCTTCGCTCATCGTGAGCGGCGGCAGAATCCCTGGAATCCTCCGCGCCAGCATCGTCTTCCCCGATCCCGGCGGCCCCACCAGCAACACGTTGTGCGACCCGGCCGCCGCCACCTCCAACGCCCGCTTCGCCGTCGTCTGCCCCCGCACATCCTGGAAGTCCGGCGCCTCCGTCCCTGCACGCCACTCTTCCTCCGACTGGCTCTCGGCCGCCGCGAACTCCTCCGGCCGCGATAGCAGCCCCACCACTTCACTCAAGTGGCTCACGCCAAACACCCGCAGGCCATCCACCACCGCCGCCTCCGCCACGTTCTCCTTTGGCACGATCACGCTCGACACGCCTTGCTGCTTGGCGCACGCCGCCACCGACAGCACCCCCCGCACCGGCCGCACCCCTCCATCCAGCGACAGCTCGCCCACCACCATCCGCTCCCCGCACGCCGGCACTCGGCCCATCGCCCCCAAAATCGCCAGTGCAATCGGCAGATCGAACCCCGCCCCCTCTTTCTTCAGGTTGGCCGGCGCCAGGTTGATCGTCACCGCCTTGGAGGGATGATGAAACCCCGAGTTCGCCAGCGCGGACTTGATCCGCTGCCGGCTCTCCCGCACCGCCGTGTCCGGCATCCCCACCAGGACGAACTCCCGGTCTTTCCCCCCTGGGTACATGTCCACTTCGATTTCAATCGGTTTGGCCTCGATCCCGAAGATCGCGGCACTGCGCGTGCGGAACAATGGCATTGTGGCAGCCGCCTGTGAACACTGGTGCCCCGCGGGCCGCCAACTTCTCACTCCCGTCTACGGCACCACCTCGAAATCCGCCCGCGCCTCCGCTTCCGTCTGCCCCACCTTGTCCCGCGCCTTCACCACCAGGGTGTACTTCGCCGCCTGCACCCCCGGCGTCAGGTTCAGCGTCAGCGCTCCATTCAGCATCCTCCTCGGATAGAACGGCGCCCCGTCGTCCCCAGCCGCATTTTCCTGTGAATACAACACTTTCCCCGACGCCCCCAATACCGCCAGCCCGTAGCTCACCTCAAACCGGTTCTTCTCGCCCAACTGGAAACCTGCCAGTTGGAACTTCGCCAGCAGCACCTCCCCCACCTTGTAGGCCGGCTCCGCCATTGGCTGCCGCTCCGCATCGTCTTTGAAGAACGCCAGGTTCAGCACGCTGAACTTCTCCGGCCTGGGCAGCGGCCGCCCGCCCACCCGGAACGCCAACTCCTTATTCACACTCGCCTTCGCGTTCTCGTCCGCCAACTGGATCTTCAGCTTGTACTCGCCCGGCGCCAATTGCGCCGGCAGCGGTAGCGTGAACTGCACTTTCGGCAGCCAGTCCTTGTCGTTGACGCTCAGCTCCTCCTTCACCGCCCCGTTGGAAGGTGGCGCCAACAGCAACCCCTCCGGATCCACCGCCACGATCTGCCAGCGCAGATCCACACTGTCCTTCACTACACGAAAACCCGTCACCCGAAAGCTCAAGTAGAGCAGTTCACCGGAAAAGTACTCATATCCCGCCGCAATCGCGGGCCCGTCTTCCTGCTTCTGGTGCAATACTTCCCGCGCAATCGCCAGCCCTGCGCCAGCCGGCGCCGCCGGCTTCTCCTGCGCACATACCACGGCCGCCGCTGCAATCCACAACCACAGCTTTCGCACGCCTCTATTGTGCGCTTTTATTTCGCCGGCGGCGAGGGTAGTGTCTCCATCGGATTCGCCGGCACTGCCGGAGTCTGGTACTTCAATTCCACAAACCCGTTCACTTCTTTTTCCACGTCGCCACCGCTCGAGATCTTCAGCTTGTACTCACCCTTCGCCACATCGAATAGCAGGGTCCCGCTCTCCGTCTTGCCGGGTTCCACGGTGCGGAGCAGCCCCATCCACGAACTCACCCCATCGCCTTTGTCGGATTCCAGACTCTCTTTCCCGCTCTTGTCAGCCACCGCCAGCAGCGGTACGTGTACCGCCTCGTTGCCCCGGTTCGTGATCGAAATGCTTACCAGGAGGAACTTGGCATTCGCCGTGCGGACCCCGTTCGTACCGTCCAGTTGGTCCTTCCATTCCGCCTGTGTCACGTTATATGCCAGGTCGCCAACCACGGCTTCAGCGCCCATCTGATGCACCACACCGCTCGCCTGCTTCCGCGAACAGGACGCCAGTGCCAGCCCTGCCACCAGCAGGATCATCATTCCGACAACTTTACCTTGGTTGAAAACTCTGAACATTATTTCAATCCTTCCGCATCTCTATCAAAGCAACAATACCCAAGTGAGAAGCCCAATGCAATTCACCAAATTGAGTGAACTCTTTTTTCTGCTTCCATTCCTGGCCTCCGCCGCTGCCCCCCCCGTCCATCCGCTCACGGGCCGTCCCATCGCCGGTGTGATGGGCGCCGCCGGAGCCCACTGGCTCGAACGCTCCGAACGCGACGCCGAGGAACAGCCCCGGCTCGCCGTCCGCCTCCTGGATCTTAAGCCCGGCATGAAGGTGGCCGATGTCGGCGCCGGCTCCGGGTACTACACCGAACTCCTCTCCCGCGCCGTCGGCCCTTCCGGCGCAGTCTTCGCCACCGACATCCAGCCGGCCATGCTCCGCATCCTGGATGAGCGCATCCGGACCAAGTCCCTCGGCAACGTCCAAACCGTCCTCTCCACCGAGTCCGACCCGCGCCTCCCCAACAACTCCCTCGACCTCATCCTCCTCGTCGACGTCTACCACGAGTTCTCTCAGCCCCAAGCCATGCTCCGCGGGCTGCGCGCCGCCCTCAAGCCCTCCGGCCGCCTCGTTCTCCTCGAGTTTCGCAAGGAGGATCCGCAGGTCCCCATCCGCCCGGAACACAAAATGAGCGTCGCCGACGTCCGCACCGAACTCGAAGCCGAAGGACTCCGCTTCCAGCAGGTGTTGAACGGCCTGCCCTGGCAGCATATCCTGGTGTTTCTCAAGTGAAAAATCAACGCTTCTCTTCCGAACACCTTCTCCTCGCCTCCTCCGGAGCCCAACCGCCCCTCCATCAGCTCACCGCGGCGCCCTGCATCAACCACGCCACCTACTTTCTCCAAAGCTCACTCACCCCCGACGGCCAGGAACTCATCTTCACCAGCTACCGCTCCGGCTCCGCCCAACTCTACTCGATCGCCCCCTTCCCCGATGGCGAAATCCGACAGTGGACCGGCGCCGAGCCCATCCACGCCTTCTCTCCCGCCATCCACCCCAACGGCGAGCTCGTCTTCTTCGTCCGCGGCGGCTCCATCTGGCAGATTCGCCGCGACTCGCTCCAGGAAACTGAAGTCACTCGCTTCCCTGACGCCCAGTTCGGCGAGGTCTCCCTCTCTGCCGACGCACTTTGGCTCACCGCCGCCGCCAAGATCGGCGGCAAACCCGGCATTGTCACCGGCCGGACCGACGGCCGCGACTGGCACTTCCTCGAGTTCCCCCGCACCGTCATCCACCCCCAGTTCCATCCCCTCGATCCCGAATGGATCGAGTTCGCCGCCGATCCCGCCCCCCGCATCCACCGCATCCGCCGTGACGGCAGCGGGCTCCAGTGCCTCTACCACCACGCCAACGACGAGTTCGTCGTCCACGAAACCTTCCTCGGCCGCACCGGAGACCTCGTCTACACCGTCTGGCCCCACTCCCTCTGGCGCATGAGTTGGGACACCCTCGAACGCACCCACATCTGCGACTTCAACGCCTGGCACATCGCCCCCAATCGCGCCGGCACCCTCATCCTCTGCGACACCAACCACCCCGACCGCGGCCTCTTCCTCATCGACACCCGCACCGGACAAACCACCCCCATCTGCCCCTCCCTCTCCTCCAACGCCGGCTCTCAGTGGCGTACCTCCCGCTACGCCCTGCCCGAGGACTTCGCCGCCGCCCACGCCGCCCTCGGCTCCACCACCCTCAGCTGGATGGAGTCCGCCGCCGATACCGTCTACGGTCCCCAATACACCCACCCCCACCCCTCTTTCTCTCCCGATGAACGCTTCGCCATCTTCACCAGCGACCGCTCCGGCCACCCCCAGGTCTACGCCGTCCAGCTCCCCGAAGGAGCCTAAATGGACAACCTCACCCACTCCCTCTCCGGCATCCTCCTCGCCCGAACCGGACTCCAGCGCCTCGCGCCCCATGCCACCGCCCTGGCCGTCGTCTCCTCCAATCTCCCGGACCTCGACTTCCTCGCCCTCGCCTTCGGACCCGCCGCCCATCTCACCTACCACCGCGGCCTCACCCACTCGTTTGCCTTTCTGCCCCTGATCGCCGCCCTCCCCCTGCCCTTCTGGTACCTCTGGGCCCGGCGCCTCCACTCCGTCACACGCAGCCACTGGCTCGCCGCCGCCGCCCTCTCCACCCTCTGCGTCTTCATCCACCTCCTCATCGATGGCCTCACCGAATACGGCACCCGCCTCCTGCTGCCCTTCAACTCCGCCTGGTACCACGCCGACCTCTTCCCCCTCTTCGATCTCTGGATCTGGGCGACCCTATTGATCTGCGTTCTCGGCCCCATGCTCGCCCGCCTCGTCTATGGCGAAATCGGCGCCCGCGGCGGCTCCGGCCGCGGCATGGCCTGGTTCGGGCTCCTCTTCTTCCTCGCCCTCACCGGCGTCCGCTTCCAATTCCACACCCAGGCCGCCGCCCAGCTCGGCACCCGCCTATACTCCGGTGAGGCGCCCCTCCGCGCTCTCGTCATCCCCTCCCCCTTCAGCCCGCTGTCCTGGACCGCCCTGGTCGAAACTCCATCCGCCTGGCACGTGATCCCCGTTCACTCCCTATCCGAGTTCGATCCCGAATCCGGCCAGACCATCTACAAGGCCGACGCCACCGCGGTCCGCACCGCCGTCACCGCCACCCACTCCGCCCGCGTCTTCCTGGCCTTCAACCAGGCGCCCCTCTGGCGCATCACACCCGCCCCCGCCCCCGACGGCGCCGTCCTCATCAACATCTACGACCTCCGCTTCGGCCTCCCCGAAAACGGCGCCTTCGCCGCCCGCTTCCTCGTAGGCCCCAACGGCAAGGTTCTCTCCGAGTCCATCACCCTCGGCCGCGCGCCGAGCCTGTCCAGCAAGGAGCAGTAACGCCATGGCCTCGCCCAAATCCATCCACATCCACGCCCTCCGCTTCGGCCTCCCCGCAAACGGCGCCTTCGCCGCCCGCTTCCTCGCCGGCGCCAATGAACAGGCTATCGCCGAACGAATCACCCTCGGCCGCGCGCCGAGCCTGGATGCCGAGCCTGGACAAGAAGGAGCAGTGAAGCCATGACCGTTCCCGAATACCCCATGTGGATCGGCGGAAGCGAAGTCCGCACCGCCTGCCCCATCGAAGTCCGGGTCCCCTACGACCAGTCCCCCTTCGCCACCGTCTTCTCGGCCTCCGCCCGAGAACTCGAAGCCGCCGTCCAGGCCGCGCGGGCCGCCGCTCCGGTGATGCGCGCACTCACCCGGGACGCCCGCGCCGCCATCCTGCGCCGCGCTTACCAGTTGCTGCTGGAGCGCCGCGAAGAGTTCGCCCGCGTCATCAGCTCCGAGAGCGGCAAGCCGCTGCGCGAAGGCCGCCTGGAGGTCGATCGCGCCGCCTCCACTCTGCTCTTCTCCTCCGAGGAGGCCCATCGCCTCGCCGGCGAGGTTGTGCCCATGGACGCCTCTCCCGCCGGCGCCGGCCGCATGGCCCTCACCGTCCGAGAACCTCTCGGCGTCATCGCCGCCATCACCCCCTTCAACTTCCCCCTGAATCTCTCCACGCACAAGATCGGACCAGCTCTCGCCGCCGGCAACGCCGTCGTCCACAAGCCCGCCTCCTCCACCCCGGTGAGCGCCATCCTGCTTGCCCGCCTCTTCGCGGACGCCGGGCTGCCCCCCGGCGCGCTGAATGTCGTCACCGGCCCCGGCGCCATCACGGGCGACTTCCTCACCGAACACCCCGGCGTGAACATGGTCACCTTCACCGGCAGCGCCGAAGTCGGCCTCCGCATCCGCCAGCGGTCCGGTCTGAAACGAGTCACCCTCGAACTCGGCAACAACTCCGCCCTCATCGTCGACGAATCCGCTGACCTGGCTGAGGCCGTCGCCCGCGCGGTTCCCGGCGCCTACGCCCACTCCGGCCAGGTCTGCATTTCCGTTCAGCGCATCTTCGTGCACGCCGGGATCTTCGACGAGTTCGCCGAACGCTTCGCTCAGGCCGCCCAGGCACTCCCCATCGGCCATCCTCTCGAAGAGACCACCGCGGTCAGTTCGCTCATCACCCAGCAGGAGGCTGAGCGCATCGAAGGCTGGATCCGGCAAGCCCAGACCGAGGGTGCCCACCGCATCACCGGCGGCGAGCGCCAGGGAGCGACGGTCCGTCCCACCGTCCTGACTCACGTGCCTCCAACCGCCGCGGTCTTCGCCCAGGAGGCTTTCGGCCCCGTGGCCGGACTCAACCCCTTTGCGACGCTGGACCAGGCCATCGCCGCGGTGAACGATTCCGCCTACGGTCTCCAGGCCGGCATCTTCACCCGGGACATCGAAAGGGCGTTCCACGCCGCCATGCAGATCCACGTCGGCGGTTTCCTGATCAACGATGTGCCCCAATTTCGCGTAGACCAGATGCCGTATGGCGGCGTGAAGCTCAGCGGAACCGGCCGCGAAGGCCCACGCTACGCCATCGAAGAGATGACGGAGCCCAAACTCATCTCCTGGCGCCTCCCCAAGACCAAGTGAGACCGGGTGCGCTCCCCTTCCTGCCAAGCCAATCGGAAGGGGAGCCGCTTCCCTACCCCAGGTAGTCAAACAAGCTGGTCCGGGGAATCTTGGCTTTGACCTCCAGCGCCGCCTGCTGCGTAAACTTTACCTGCTGCAACTCCACAATCGCCTCCGTGATGTCGGCGTCCTCCAGATTGCTCACCTGCGTGCTCAATCGCAGCTTCATCTTCGCCCCGGCGTCGAGCGCTTCCGTCATCTGCGACTGGACGTTACCGTAAAACGTCAACGACGAATTCAGGTAGGCGGACACCTCCCCCAGAGGCGCCAGCGCCGCCTGCATCGCCGTCTCATCGTTGGACAGCAGAGCCTGCCTCAGATTCTCCATCGACTGCAGAACGCTCTTACTCTCCTCCGAACTCTGAAAGATCGTCTCCGCATTCAGAGAAACGCGGAATGTCACCCCCGTCGGATGGATCGCCCGCCGGCTCGCAGTCCCGCCCTGGTAGTCCGTCCAGGGTGGATTCTGCGCTAGGTCGATGCTGTACGCGGCCGTCTGATCCCCGTCGCCGGAGAAGATGTAACGCCCGTCTACCTGTGTGTTCGCCAATCCCACCATGCGCTCCATCAATGCGCCGATCTCATCCGCGATGCCCTTGCGCGTCAGATCCGTCTGGATACTGCTGGCCCCCGTCATGCCCAGCGTCCGCACGCGGTCGAACAGCTTGGCGGCCTGCTGCAGCGCACCTTCCGCCGCATCCACTTCCGTCTTGAACCGCGAGAGGTTCGCGTTCGTCTGCGCGAGCCGGTCCAGGTCCGCCTTCGCGCTCATCAGGCTCGAAACGGCATCCGGATCATCCGACGCCGTCTCCACCCGCTTGCCGCCTGCCACCAGTCTCTCCACCTGAGTCAATCGCCGGTTCAACTCCCGCAACCCGTCCAGGAAGGCGTTCCCCCGGCTGTCGATCTGATTCACCATCTTCTATCGCTCCTTCCAGGCGTTCGCCGCCCATCGATATCACAGCCCAAATCAGGCCACCAAGGGGCCGTGCGGGCAAAGCCTGATTCCCGGATCACCCGACACCGTCTCCACCCGCTTGCCGCCCGCCACCAGCCTCTCCACCTGAGTCAGACGCCGGTTCAACTCCCGCAACCCGTCCAGGAAGGCGTTCCCCCGGCTATCGATCTGATTCGCCATCGTCCATCGCTCCTTCCATGCGTTCGCCGCCCACCGCTGCCCCACCCCAAACCAGGCCACCTCCGGGTGGTCCGGGCGAAGCCCGATTACCGGACCATGTTGATCGTCGTCTCTGTCATCTCATTGAGCACTTTCACCAACTGCGCCGACGCCTGATACGCCCTCTGAAACTGCATGAGAACGATCGCTTCTTCATCCAGGTTGACGCCCTGCAAATCTTCCCGGAACTGCCGGGCTTGCAGCAGGAGGGCGTTCGAACTCGATTGATCCTCCTGCGCCGACGTCACGCGCCGGCCGATTTCGGCCGCCTGTGTCGCGTAGAACTGCGTAAAGGTGTAGCCATCCACCTTCTTCGCCTGACCCAACTCCGCGACCTTCACCGCCACGTCGTTACCGCCGGGGGAATCCACCGACGCCACCGCCAGTTCCTGCGGCGTCAGATCCGTCACCGCCAGCGTCCGCGCCGAACCCAGGCCGGCATCGTAGCTGAAGAGGTTCTTCTGCGGCGTCATGCCATTCATATCGACACCGGAGGTCAGAACTGCATTCACTTCATCGGCAACAGCTTGTGCCAGGCGGTTGATTTGTATCTGCTTCTCCGGCAGCACTTCATTGCGCGTCTCGAACAGCGCTTTCAGCCGCCCACCGCCCACCTGGGTGGTGATGTCATTGCCCGCACTGTCCAACAGCCGCGCGTCCTGGCCACCGCTTGTCTCCGCGCGGAGCGGATAGGTCCGCTCGCCCACGGCCAATAGAGTCTGCCCGCCCAGATAGATCGTCGCGCTGCCGTCTGCTTCCCGCATCACCGAAAAGTTGCCCATCCCCGCGAGGCTCTCCAGCAGGTTGTTCATCTTGGCCTGGATCCCGGCGTCCTCTTTCACTCGGAAATCGCTGCGGAACTCTTTGTTCAAGGCGGCAATTCCGCTCACCACGCCATTGATGGCGTCCACCTGGGCCGTGAGTGCCTTGTCCACGGAATCCGCGGCGGCGCTCAGCGAAGCGTCCATCGACTGAAAGGAACGCGCCAGCTCATCGGCGCGGTTCAAAGCCACCTGCCGCGCCGACACGTCGTTCGGCGCCACCGTCAGCGCGGAAAACGAGGCGAAAAACTTGTTCAGCGCCCCACCCACGCCCGAGTCGCTGCCAATGTCATAGATCGACTCCACCTGCTGCATCTGCGCGGCCAGCGTGTCTGAGTATCCGTTTGCTTGCGCCCTCTGCCGCACCGCCGACTCGGCGAATTCACTCCGCCCATCCTGTGTCCCGCCGGATTTCACCCCGCCCGGCAAACCCCAATCCAGGTCCATCCGCATCGCTTCCAGCAGTTGGGTCTGCTTCGCGTAACCCGGCGTCGACGAGTTCGACACGTTCGACTGCACCACGCTCATCCCGCGCTGAAAGACGCGCATCGCCTCGGCCGTGTTCTTTAACGAAACCAGTAGATTGCCCATGGTCGCCGAGCCTCCTCGCTACTGCACTCCACTCATCAGCCGAAACACTCGCCGGCTCGCTGTGCCGGCTGGACGGACTGCACCTGCCCCTGCTCCGAGTAGCCCACCGGAGTGCCCGCCGCCAGCACCCAACCTTCACACAACGCACTCGCACCCAGGACCAGCAGCGTTACCCGCTGCAACTCACTCCGCCAGCGCTCCAACTCCCGATCAAGCCCGGGCAGATGAGCGCTCACCCCCGCATGCCGCCAGTGCCGCTCAAACTCACTCAACAGCTCCGTGGAGCGCTGGAGTTCATCCAGCACCTGGCCCGCTTCGGCCGCGCGCGGCCGCGCAAGCAGCGCCTCCACTCTCTCCAGACAGATTCGCGCCGCCGCAAGCCTGTCAACAAACCCATCTGTGTTCGCTGCCTCAACCGGCGCCTCGGCCCCGCCTCCCGGCAAACCTCCGGGACCGGGCCTGCAGTCCTCGCGCATCACTTCTCGAATCCGTGACTCTCCGCTTCGCCGATCATCGCGTCCGCCACCGCGTCGGCATCCACTTGGTAGCGGCCCGCTTCAAACGCCGCCGCCAACCGGTCGATCCTCGCTTCACGCTCCACCGAATCCGCCGCTTCGCCGCTGATGCGGCCCGCCAGCGAGGAAAAGCTCACTTCATCGCCGGCATTGCCGCCAATCTCGGCGCTTCCGGCAACGCCGCCCTGGCCGCCAACACCCGATAACCGCTCGGATTTCTTGGCCGCCGCCGCAGGCACATTCAGCCCGGCCGCGCCGCTCTGTAATCCACCCATCGAACCGTGATCGTCTACTTTCATATGGTTCTCCGCCCACGCACCCGGATAGAGCGCCGCGGGCCTTCATCCCCAATATCGGACAGATGAGGCGCAGCTTGAATGAAATGTTGAGAAAAGGATTTGCGCCCCCGAATCCTTATCGGCCGCCCCCCGGCCTCAAAGAGTCTTTCGCGGAGCGCGTCTACCCGAATAGCGCGAACCGGCCCCATTTCGGGGCGTCGCACGACTCTTCGCCCGCCGCGCCCGAGTCCTTCTCCGGTGCACACCACTGGCGGTAACGCTCCAGGATCAGTTCGGCATCGTAGCCGGTCGCCTGCGCGTATTGCCGGATGTAGCTCGTTGAAAACACGCCACCAGGCAACTCCGCAAAGCGCCCTTCCTCGATGGCTTCCAGGAACCGCCGGCTCAGCTTGGTGGACTCTGCGATCTGCTCCAGCGTCACCCCAGCCCTCAGCCGGTGTGCTTTGAGCGGCAAGACAGAGCTCCCGGCTCCATCGAACTTCTTGGCGGACTGGACCTGCTTCTTCCTGCTCAAGTTGCCATACTCCCGCAGAAGTCATAGCATAGCACTCTCGTCCAGGCCAGGGCATCCGGGTTCCCTCCCTATGAATCAGCATGGCACCCTACTTCCCCGCCCCTTCCACCGCAACTGCGGGCTTCTTTTGCCTGGCCTTGTCCAAATCCAGTTGCAGTTGCCGCGCGATCTTGTCCGCCACATCGGCGCTGGCTGAACGCAGTTTCGCCCCCTGGCTCTCCTGTGTGGTGGACCACAGCACATCGCCGTCGCGGGAGACGATGCGGACGCTGGCCGAAGCCTCGTGCTTGCGCTCCTGAATGCGGCTGCTCTCACTGTCGCTCACCCCGGCGCCGAGCGCGAGATAGTCGCGCGTGCGCGACGAAGTACCCCGCCCCACCCCCAGATTCGAACGCCCCCCCACGGACTCGCTGCTCTGGAAAGTATCTGTAAAAACAAGGTCTTCCGCCGATCCGCGCATCACGGCGTCGGCCTTATCCGGGTTCTCCGTGACCACGAAGAGCCCGGCCTTCTGCAGGCTGGCGATCACCATGTCGCGCAGTTGGCCGGAGCCGTCGCCCCCGCCAAACTTGTCGATGTAGAGGCGCTTCACCTTCACCAACTGGTTGTCGAGAACGGCTGTACCGTCGCCGGCGCGGCAGGCCAGCAGGCAAGCCAGAAGTCCCAGAAGGAGCCTGATCATCCCTTGCCCGCCTTTCGCGCTTCCTCGTCCATAAACGTCACTTTCCGCCCCGTTCGGGCCTCTAAACTCACCAAAACTGCTCGAATCGAGCCCTTTTCGACACGAAACAGCATCGCTTGCTGCTTCCCGTCTTCCGCTTCATAGCCGATTGCGAGGAAGTGCGCCCGCTTCTTGGCGAGCATCATCAGCGGCGAGATGACGATGGACTCCCACACGCGCCGGTCCACCTGCAGGCCGTACTCGATCAGGTTGATGCGCTCGTAGGGAACCCGGACGGCTGTCGCTTTGTTATTAAAAATGAAGGAGATAGGATCTCGAGTAGACAGCGCGCCCTGGGCTCCGGCCGGTAGCGAGTCGAGAGTCCCGCCCAAATACTCGGCCGCGGCCCCGGAAGTCGAATCCTCTCCGAATCCGGCCCCGGCCGCCAGCATCCAAATAATTAGTAATCGACGAGTCGCTCCGGGCATGGCCGCTGTATCCGTAGTGCCGCGGAGGGGCGGAACTTCTCAACTATGCCTGAGGCCGACAAGATTCAAAGTGAAGTGGTGGCGCTGCCGGAAGGGCAGGAGCCGGGTGTGATCATCAGTCCGGACACGCGGCGGGGGGAACGGATTCCGCCGGGGCAGAGCCGGACGCGGAAGTGGCCGGTGCTGGATGCGGCGGGGGCGCCGCCGATCGAGATGAGCCGGTGGAAGCTGGAGCTGGATGGGCTCATCGAGCGGCCTATCTCACTGAACTGGGAAGAGTTCTCACAACTGCCGCGGGTGCGGGTGTTTTCCGACTTTCATTGCGTGACGCGCTGGAGCCGGCTGGGCAACCTATGGGAAGGCGTGTCGACAAAGACGCTGTTGGAGCTGGCGGGGGCGGTGGCGCCGGCGGCGGAATACGTTCTGATTCACGGCTACGACTACGGCTGGACGACGAACCTGCCGCTGGAGGCGTTTCTGGCCGATGATGCGCTGATCGCGACGCATCATGACGGCGAGCCACTCTCAGCGGAGCATGGCGGGCCGGCGAGGCTGATCGTGCCGAGCCTGTATGCTTGGAAAAGCGCGAAGTGGATTCGCGCCATCGAGTTTCTGGAACACAACCACGCGGGTTTTTGGGAGCGGAACGGCTATCACATGAACGGTGACCCGTGGCGGGAGGAACGGTTTGGCTACTAAGCGAAGGAAGCTACTGGCGGGATTGGGTTTAGGTGCGGCGGGGATCGGCGCGGGGCTGATCTACCGGGCGGCGCCGATGTTCTGGCAGCAGTTCGCGCGCGACCTAGGTCACGACGTGGAGCCGTCGCCGCACAAGCCGAAGCCGAAGGAGTGGCCCGATACGGGGCTGCAGGCCGCGTGGCTGGGGCACACGACGGTGTTGATGAAGATCGACGGTTTTCACGTACTCACCGATCCGGTGTTTTCGACGTGGATCGGGCTGGGGATCGGGCCGTTGACTTTGGGATTGAAGAGGATTGTGGAGCCGGCGCTGGCGCCCTCGGAGCTGCCGCGGATCGACCTGATCCTGCTGTCGCACGCGCACATGGACCACTTCGACCTGCCGACGCTGCGGACGCTGGAGAGCACGCGGGTGCCGGTGGTCACGGCGCGGGGGACCGCGGATCTGCTGAGAGTGGACCGGTACAAGTCAGTCCAGGAGATTGGCTGGGGGGAGACGGCGAAGGTGGGTCCGCTGGAGATCCAGGGGTTCGAGGTGAACCACTGGGGGGCGCGGATGCGGTCGGATACCTGGCGCGGGTACAACGGGTATGTGATCCGCTCCGGGAAGAAGCGGGTGGTTTTCGCTGGGGACACGGCGATGACGCACACGTTCCGGGGCTTGGGCGGCGCGGATCTGGCGATCATGCCGATTGGGGCCTACAACCCATGGATCCGGGTGCACTGCAACCCGGAGCAGGCGTGGCAGATGGCGAACGACGCGCGGGCGGACCGGGTGATACCGGTGCACCACCACACGTTCACATTGAGCCGGGAGCCGATGGGAGAACCGCTGGAACGGATGCTGAACGTTGGGAAAGAGCGGGTGGCATTAAAGGCCATCGGGGAAGAAGTGCGCATCACCTAAAGCGGTGCTGGGGCGCTGGGCTCGATAGAATGATCGCAGCCCATGAATACCAGGATCTCCCGACGTGCATTGCTGGCCGGTGGTGTGCCCATTTCGATATGGGGTTTTCAGAGCGGGCGGCCATCCACATTCATCTCGAAAGCCGCGCGGACAGGCGAGGCGGCGGTTCCGGAGGCGGGGTTGTGCTTGTGGTACCGTCAGCCGGCGGGGTCGTGGGTGGAAGCGTTGCCGGTGGGCAACGGGCGGCTAGGGGCGATGGTATTTGGCGGCGTGGAGACGGAGCGGATCCAGCTCAACGAGGAGACGATCTGGGCCGGGAAGGAGCATGACTCCAACAACCCGCAGGCGTTGAGGAACCTGCCCGAGGTGAGGCGTCTTCTCTTTGAAGGCAAAGAACTGGAAGCAACCGAACTGGGCCAGAAGACGATGATCGGGATTCCGGGGAAGGTGGACTCCTATCAGCCACTGGCCGATTTGAGGATCGACATGCCGCAGTTGGATGCGGTATCGGAGTACCGGCG
>JARKQJ010000068.1 GCA_029973955.1 Paludibaculum sp.
CTGGCAGACCCCGATGCGCGCGCGGATCTCGCGCCAGCGCTCGGCCACGTCCAGGCCGAACACGCGCAGCTCGCCGCCGGTGCGGGGCGAGAAGCCGTAGATCATGCGGATGGTGGAGGTCTTGCCCGCGCCGTTGGGGCCGAGCAGCCCGTAGACCTGGCCGCGCCTGACGCGCATGTCCAGTCCGTCCACGGCGGTGAAGCCGCCGTAGACTTTGCGCAGGCCCACGGCCTCGATTACGTCATTCATCAGGACACCATAGCCCAAGCCCGCCCGTTGCGCCAGGGCTAGGCGCATCCCGCAGGGGAGGAACATCCGTGTTGCCACGGGTAGGCTAAGCTGCTAATTGATTACGTTCGGGAATATGCCGTCCCCGTATCTCGGTTATGAAGGAAGATTCTGGTCCAACATGAAGGAATTGCTAAAGAACAGGACGGATGTCCCGATTGTATTCCTGAAGGTCGCCGAGGGTGGCGTGTACGCGAAGGAAACCCTTGTGCAGACGGTGCTGGGCTCGTGTCTGGGCGGCGTGATCCACGTTCCCGGCAGGGGCATCGGGGCCTTCTTCCACGCCTTTCTGCCCAGGCGGGCCGAATACGAGAAGCTGCAACCTCCCTGCCCGTACAAGTTCGTGGACACCGCCTTCGAGCAGGTGATGATCGAACTGGCCAGGCTGGGAATCCGCCCGGGCGCGATGCGCGTGAGCCTCTTCGGCGGCTCCTCGGGGCTCGTGGACGAGCGCAGCGGAGTGGGGCGCAAGAACGTGGAGGCCGCCATGGAGGCGCTCGACCGGCTGCGCATCAAGCCCTGCCACGTGGATACCGGCGGGGAGAGCGGGCGCAAGGTCTATTTCCTCACCTCCACAGGAGAGGTGAGGGTGATCACGCTGGAGCCTCCGTCGGCGCGCCAGCGGAGCCTGAAGCCCGCGCCCAGGGGGCGGTAAGCCTGGCCTAGCGGTCCATTTTCTGCGCGTCCTCGATGACGGCCGGGAAGAAGGCTCGCTTGTTCACATAGGCCATGGCCGCGATGAAGCGATCCGCGCCCTCCAGGCTCGCCGTGGCGTGGAGGTGCACCTGCTTGCCGGAGATGTGCTCGTTGTTCTGGTATTCGAGCACATAGTAGATCAGGTAGCGCGTGAGCGTCCTGAAGATGGCGATGGTTTCCAGCCGTGTCTTGTCCTGGGCCTGGGGCTCCACGGAATCGCCCTCGGCGTGGTAGAAGCTGAGCAGTTTGCCCTTGAAGTTCACGGAGCGGTCGCCGCGTGCCAGCCTGAAGCGGCGGACCTTGCCCAGTTGGGTTGAATTGATGTCTTTTTCGCG
>JARKQJ010000080.1 GCA_029973955.1 Paludibaculum sp.
GGCGGGGTTTGGGGTAGGGGGGGATGGGGTCGGAGCGTTCTCCGGCGTTGGGGTTGGGGCGGGCGGACCAGAGGGCTAGGGCCAGGGAGAAGGCCTGGTCGTCGGGGTGGTTCTGGCGGGCGCCTAGGGCGGTGAGTTCGTCGGTGAGGGCGGGGAGGTTTTCCAGGCCGGGGGGGATTTGGAAGGATCTGCATTCGAACTGGATGCGGAGGTTCTGGAGGAGGACTTTGCGGGGGATGGAGGTGGCGTGGGGGAGTTTGCCGACGGATTGGCCGGAGGTGATGACGATGGGTTGGAGGGTGACGGGGAGGCCGGCGTCGCGGAAGAGGGTGACGACGGGGTCACCGGCTCCGGTGGCGTCGACGGCTAAGCGCTTCTTCGCATCCTGGGGAAGCTGGTTGAGGTAGCGGTCGAGTTGCCAGGTGATTTCGGCGTCGGGGGTTTCGAGGGGGAAGGTGCGGACGTCCTTCAGGATGAGGACGGTCTCCATTTTGTAGACGAGGTTGACGTGGTCGAACTCGCCGGTGGGGCGGGTGATCTCTTCGAGGACGGAGAGGGCGGTGGGGTTGCGATGGAGGCCGAGGTCGAGGCCGAGGTGGAAGAGGGAGGTGGAGGGGGGCGGCAGGAAGTGGCCGAAGCGGGGCGGGGGCGGAGGCGGGGGTGGGGCGGCGCAGCGGTCGATGAGGGCGCGGGGGATGAGCTGGTGGCGGGAGGGGAGGAAGTGGCAGAGGTATTCCTGGGCGAAATTGTTGGCTCCGAAGGAGCGGCGCTCGGCTTCGAGGAACTCCTTGGAGATGCGGGGGCAGTCGGTGGCGGGGACGGAGAAGCGGGTCCAGTGCTGGGCGTGTTTGTGCCATTCGTCGTAGAAGAAGCCGGATTCGCCGTGGGGGGTGGAGAGGACCCAGAGGAGGCCGTTGGTGGTGGCGAGGAAGGGGCGGACGGCGTGGTAGGCGGAGTCGGAGATGCGGGCGGCTTCGTCGAGGATGAGGAAGTCGACGGCGGAGAAGCCGCGGGTGGTGGCTTCGAGGGCAGGGAGGCCGATGAGGGAAGAGCCGTTGGGGAGGAGGAGGGAGAGGGGCTCGCGGCGGTCGGTGCGGGGGGTGATGGCAAGGGTATGAAGGAAGCGGCGGACCTTGTGCAGGAAGATGGCGGACTGACGCTTGGCGGGGGAGACGCAGATGAGGGTGGAGTTGGGGTGGTGGAGGGCGAAGTGGAGGGCACGGATGGCGGTGATGGTGGATTTGCCCCATTGGCGGGAACAGCAGAGGAGGACGCGGGAGGCGGGGGTGTCGAGGATTTCGGCCTGGCGGGGGTCGGGGTGGAAGTGGAGGGTGTCGATGGCCCATTGGGAGGGTGTTTCGGCGAACTGGGGGACACCGGGGTCGGTGCGATTGGAGAGGATGGGCGGATCCTTGCGATAGATGTGTGAGGCCATGTGAGCTGCGCTCCTTTCCGATTCACTTCGCCGGCGGGCACAGGTGGCCCCGCGCGAAAGAGGCTGGAGGCAGCGAACCGGCGGACGGCGGATTCGGCTGGAGGCTGTTCAAAGCAAAGGGAAAATAAAGCCGGCCCGAAGCGGACCGCGGAGGAGGCCGTGGTGTACACTGACGGTTCTGGGAAGCGCAGCGGGCCGGTTCCGGCCGAAGCCAGAACTGTCTCTCAATGAAGGGAGCGGCGAGGAGCAGGCGCCGCCGCGGGTAGAGGCCGCGGCTTCCAGAGGGGAGAAGCGGACACGGCCGATGCAACCTGAGAGATCAACGGAGCCGAGGGCGCGCTATGAGGCGGTGGATGCGCTGCGCGGGCTGATCATGATGCTGATGGCGGTGGACCATGCGAGCGGGTTCATTGCGCGGCAACATTCGTCGGAGTTCTGGAGCGGGGCGATGAGCGCGTACTGGTCAGCGTTTCCGTTTCTGACGCGGTGGATCACGCATTTGTGCGCGCCGGGGTTTTTCTTTCTGATGGGAGCGGGGGCGTACTGGTGGGCGGCTCCGCGGCTGGGCGATGCGGCAGCAGTGATGAAGAGGACGATTTGGCGGGGGTTGGTGCTGGTGGCAGCGGCGCAATTCGTGGAAGTTCCGATGCTGCTGTCGATGATGGTGTTGAAGGCGCCGGCGGCGATGTTGAGCCACGCCGCGGAGCCGATGCCGAACGACGGGAGCAGCGTGAGTTACGGGCTGATCACGCTGACGGGGCTGGGGCTGGTGCTGATGGCGTGCGGACTGCTGCTGCGGCTGCGGCCGTGGGCCTGGGCGGTGGCGGCGGCGTTGTGCGTGTTGGCGACGAACACGCTGCTGCCGGGCGACGGCAAGATGGGGCCGCTGTGGGCGGCGGTGCTGCTGAAGCCGGGGCTGACGCAGCATGTGGTGGTGATGTATCCGGTGATTCCATGGCTGGGCGCGGCGGCGGCGGGGTTGTGCTTTGGGTATTGGTGGAGAAAGGACGCGGAGAGCGCGGGGCGGCGGGTGTGGCTGGTGGGACTGGCGGTGCTGGCGGTAGGGGTAGCGCTGCGGGCGATGGGCGGGTGGGGCAACATCCGGCCGGCGCGGGATGGGGGTTGGATCGAGTTTCTGAACAATGTGAAGTACCCGCCGTCGGCGGTGTTTCTGGCGATGTCGGTGGGGATCGATCTGCTGTTGCTGGGGTTGCTGGCGCGGCTGCCGGCGTGGTGGAAGCGGGCGGGGTCGCCGCTGGTTGTGTTTGGGCAGACGCCGCTGTTCTTCTATGCGGCGCATTTCGCGGTGCTGGGGGTGCTGGCGTTCACCTTCTTCCGGGAGCCGGGATCGTTGGAGATGGCCTGGGGGATGTGGGCGGTGGCTTTGGTGGTGTTGTATCCGCTGTGCCAGTGGTACCGGAGGTTCAAGATGGGGAAGCCGCGGGAATCGGCCTGGCGGATGTTGTAGGAGGAGAGCCGGGGGTCCTCAAAGGTTCCGGCGGCGGGCCCGATTCCCGCGGCGACCTTAGTGAGGCGCGGAGAAGGCGGGCGGCACAGGGGCCTCGAGGTTGATTTGTTCGCCGGTGATGGGGTGGAGGAGTTTCAGGAATTGGGCGTGCAGGAGGTAGCCTCCGTCACCGGGGAGGCCTGGGAGGTTTTCCAGGGGCTGGCCGGTTGGGCCGTAGAGAGGGTCGCCTACCAGGGGATGGCCGATGGAGGCCAGATGGATTCTGATCTGATGGGGGCGGCCGGAATGGAGGCTTACCTCAAATGTTGTGGTGCTGGTGGTGCGTGAGAGCACCTTGGCCAGTGACCTGGACGGTTTGCCGTTCGGGTGGGCGGCCCAGACAGAGCCGAGACGCGGGTGGGGGACGAGGCCGATGGGGGTGAGGATGTCGTAGGCGTCGTGGTGGGCAACGTTTTGCGCCAGCGCGCGGTAGATTTTTTGAATTATGGGTGTGTTCCAGTTTGCGAAGAGGGCAGAGGCCGCCCGCGGTGCTTTGGCGAAGAGGACGATGCCGGAGGTGCCGCGGCCCAGACGGTGGACGGGGTTTGCGCTGGGGAATTGCTTTTGCACCAGGCGCAGGAGGGTGTTTTCCAGGAAGCCGCCGCCGGGGAGGGTAGGCAGACCGACAGGCTTGTTGACGGCCAGCAGATGGGCGTCTTCGAAGAGGAGTTCGAAGTGTTGCGGGGCGTGCGGTTCGATCCAGGGGGGGCGGTTCCAAACGAGGGTTTGGCCGGAAGCGAGCGATTCGCTGCCGGTGGCGATGGCGCCGTTGAGGGTGAGTTCGCCGTTGTTCAGCCTTTGCTGCCAGGCTTGCGAGGTGGAGTGGGGGTAGAGGCTGGCCAGGTGGGAGAGCAGGGTTTGCCCGTGGTGTTTACCGCTGATGATCGAGGTGAAGGCATAGCCCCGGTTGAGCATTCAGTTTGAGTGTAAGCCAGGGCATTGCATCCTGGGGGTGGGAAGCGGGCTAGTGTGGGTTGGCCAGATCCCAGAGGGTGATGGCGTTGTCGCCGGCGGTCATTGCCAGCAGCTTGCTATCGGGCGAGAAGGCGAGAGAGACCACGGCGTGCGGGGCGCGGAGGACCTTGCGGGGCTTGCCGGTGGCGGCATCCCACACGACGACCTTGACGGGATTTTGGGTGGTGCGGACATCGAAGCCGCCGGTGACGATGGTGGCGCCATCGGGCGATACGGCCAGAGCGGAGATGGTCTCGCCGTGGCCCTTGATGGTGCGCTGGCGTTCGAAGGTGGCGGCGTCAAAGACGTAGATGGTTTCATCCAGGCCGGCGAGCAGAAGGTGCTTGCCGTCGGGCGTGAACTGGCCGGCGAACATGGCGCCGGTCAGGTCCTCCATCTTTCGCACGAGTTCGCCGGAGCGAGTCTTCCAGACGCGGACGTCGTTGTCGTAGTTGGCGGAGACCACGCTTTCCCCGTCGGGTGAGAATAGCAGTTCCGCGGCGCCGCCGAGGCCATCGGGCAGGGAGTGGCTGCGGCCAGGGCTGCCGACTTCATAGAGCAACACCTGGCGTGCTTTGGCATCCGCGATGGCGAGGTGCTTGCCATCGGCGGACAGGGCGGTGCGGCCGCGGCCGGCACTGGCATCCATAATCTGCTGGTAGCGATCCGCGGTGAGGTCCCAGATGCGGATGGCATGGTTGGCGTCGCGGTCGATGAGGCGATTGGCGGAGACCAGATCGCCGGCTCCAGTTTTCCGGGCGCTGAGCGTTTTGCCGGAAGCGACATCGAAGACGCGCAACTGTCGATCGCGGCAGGAGGTGACCAGGGACTTGCCGTCGGCGGAGAAGTGGACGGCGTCCGGAGGGCTGTCGACAGCGATGGTGCGATCGGCTTGCGCGGCCAGCGGCAGCGCGGCGAGGAAGAGCCAGGGCGCGCGCATGTCAGGCCTGCTCCAGGATGAGATCGAACGTGATTTCGGCGTGCGGCGCGCCGCCGGTGGCGCCTTCAAAGAGGCGCACAGGGAGGACCAGATCTTTGTTGTGGACGATGTTGCTTTTATTCCAGTTTCTTTCGGGGTCGCCGTCGAAGTAGGGATCGGTGGCGAAGTAAGCCTGGGTGATGAGGGTTTTGTGGCCGGGCGCACTGATGAGGTAGTGGATGTGCTGGGCCGGGCGGTCGGGATAGTGGCCGGGCAAGACGGTGTCGACGGCATAGAGGCCTTGGGCATCGGGAGAGATCCGGGTGCGGTAACGATAGCCTTTGGTGTCGTACAGGCCGTAGTGGTCGGCATGCCAGAGATCGATTTTGGCGCCTTCGATGAGGCGGCCGCGGGTGTCGCAGACCTTGCCACGGACCAGCAGCGGGAAGCCGGGATCTCCGGGAGCGCGGAGGAGGCGGTTGTCCGGCGCGCCCTTGCGGAAGAAGGGGCCGAGGACCTCAGAGGAGGTTGGCTTCAGGGGTTGAGCTTCGCCCTGTTGCCAGAGCGCCAGGAGTTGGGTTTGAGAGAGCGACGCGGCGCCGATCAGGATGCCGCGGCTGATGCAGAGTTCGAGCATGTGCCGGCGATTGGGCTTCCCAGGATTCATGATTGTTGTGTATGTTAAACCAATCCCGGGTGGGGCGCCAGAGATTTCTACGGTTGTGGTGAGAGGAGCCGCGGAGGGAGACGATTTTCCGTTCTCGACGTAGATGTGTTCGGCGAAGGGGATGGGGCCGAGGATGGTATCGGTGTGGACGAGGGTGATGCAGTGGGGCCGCCGGCGACGCGCAGGGACCCTTCCGGGGAGAAGAAGGGGGCCCCGGCGGCCGGATTGGGACTGCGCCAGGCGGGGGTTTAGCGGGCCTGGTGAATGGGATCTTGCGGGCGAGGCGTGTAGTATGAGGGAAAGCAGGAGGGCTGCGGAGATGCGAACGAGGATTTTGCGGTTTGATGGGGCGGTGGAACGGGACCCGGCGATTGAGGCGTGGTTTGGGGCGCGGGAGGGGGAGTTGGGGGAGTTGGCGAGGCGGTGGTTTGGGGTGCTGCGGGGTTGCGGAGACGAAGTGCGGGAGGTGCTGCACGACGGATGCCCGGTGGCATGCCTGGGGGATGCGCCGTTCGGGTCGGTGAATGTGTTTTCGACGCATGTGAACGTGGCGTTTTTTCATGGGGCGGCGCTGGCGGATCCGGCGGGATTGCTGGAGGGCCAGGGGCGATTCATGCGGCATGTGAAATTGCGGAGGGGGGTGAGTGTGGACAGCGCGGCTTTGCGGCGGCTGATTGAGAGTGCATTCGCGGATATCAAGGATCGAGTGGGGCAAGAGTAGACGAGAGGGGGGGAGCGAAGAAACAACGTATTTCGGGGACGGTGCACTAAATCCCTAAATTCAGGGGCGACTGGGAGGGGGACCGGGCGGCTATGTTGTTGATTTTCGGTGGGAGGAGCGGCGAGGAATTTGGGGATTTAGTGCACCGTCCCCAAAATATACCGGCTCCTACTTGGGGGTAGGAGCCGGTGGGGAAGACTGGATTGAATTGCGGAAAGGGCAGGAGGCTCAGGCGCGCTGGCGCCGGCGCCGGAGGAAGACCGCGGTGGCAGCCAAGCCCAGGCCGACCAGCGAACTGGTCATCGGTTCCGGAACGACGACTTCGGCACCGATCTGCACGCCCGACGGAGCATACGTGGGGTTGTCGGAGGTAAAGATGTACTTCGTGTAGTCGGACGAACCATTCAGGTTGACGGCAGACCCGGCTCGCCAGCCACCGTTCATTTCTCCACTGCCGGTGTGCCAGCAGAGCCGATAGTTCTCCGAGCCATCGAGAGCTGACCAACCGGGCGCGGAGACGGTGTCGCAGCTGTTGCGGGAGATCGCGGCGCCCTGCGGAGCGAAGCCCCAGGAGTAGCTGCCGTTGAAGTACCAGCCGACGTTATTGGCGTTATGCGGAGTGTTGCTCTGACCCGTGTCGAACATGACATCGGCGGTGGGCGCCCAGGCGAGCAAGAGCAAGTCGGTAGATCCGGTGGCGCCGGCGGCGAGCATCATATTGGTGCCTGAGCACGTGGAGACGGCCGAGGCGATCGAGGTGCCATACTGGCCGTACGGCGCACTGTAACATTGAGTCCAGCCGCCCGAGGTGACAGTGGAAATTGCGATGCTGGCGATGGCCGAAGTAGCCGGGACCAGCAATAGGGCAGCCCCAAGCAGCAGCCTGCTGAGCTTCATAGGTAGTTCCTCCTCCAGAACACGAACCTCACCCATTTGGGTGATGCTATGAAGCAAGAATACCCCCAGATTCATGGCTGGGCAATGGGATCTTGATGTGGGGGTAGGGTGGGCAGGACGAGCAACGCTCCCCTTGAAAAAGGCGGCAGCCGCTCCATTCTGCCTTTCTTTTCAAAGCACTACGTGGACGGCAGGCGTGGCGCTGGTGACGGCGGCGGTCGGCCGAAGGATAGGCTGAGCGATTCGGGGAGATCGGGTCTAGGTCGGAGGCCATAACGCGCGAGACAAGGCGAGGCTAGGTGTATTCCCTGAGGCGCTCCAGGATACCTTTGCGCCGGATCAGGTTCTTGTCGTCCCACTGGATTTCGCGGGCCTGGGTGAGCCAGCGGCGGAGGTCCGACAGGGTTACGTCCCGCGGAGAGGTGTAGCGGGCTTCGGCGGATTTAAATTTTCCTTCCCTGTGCAAGCTGTCTTCTTCGAACAATTGGCCGCTCCAGAAGGGGAGCCGGACGCAGTCTTTCAAGAGGCTGTAGCCGACAACCGGATTGCCCTCGAGGAACCAGACGGGGTGCGCGTGCCAGATCCTGTTTTCGGCTTCCGCCAGGACGTGATTGATTGCGTTGGCGAGCAACTCAGCGATCTGCGCGTAGCAGGGTGCGAGGAAGCTTGCAGGAGGCGGCATCCGGGGGCATGGTGCCTGCGCGGTGTGGTGGTTTGGCAGGCCGAGCATTGAGGGTATCAGGGGAGTGAGGATTTCGACAGAGACGCACGACGAGAGGGGGTGAGGAGGGCAGAGCTGGGCAGAGAATAGCGATGAAAATGAGAAAATAGAAAGCAGGCGAAGAAATATCGTATTTCGGGGACGGTGCACTAAATCCCCAAATTGTTGAGCGGATCAGGGCGTCCTGAGCCAGGCTCGCGCAGGTAACTTATTGATTCTACGTGATGGGATGCGGTAGGAGTTTAGGGATTTAGTGCACCGTCCCCAAAATAGGACCGGGAGCTGGATGGGGTATGGGTGTGGGTGCGAGGGTGGGGGGCCCAAAATAGGACCGGGAGTTGGATGGGGTATGGGCGTGGGTGCGGGGTGGGGTGGGGGGCTCCAAATTGAACCGCCTGGCACTGGGTCAGGTTAGGGCGGCGTAGACTTGGCGGGCGAATTCTCCGGTAGTGAGGGGGGAGGATGGGGTGGGGGCGGCGGGGCGGTAGCCGGCCTGGCGGAGCCAGGCATGGACGCCGGCGGCGGTGGCGGGGGCGGCGGCATCGGTGGCAGGGGGCTGCCAGGACTTGCCTTCGTGTTTCAGGATGCGGGCAAGGCGTTGGGCGGCAGCGGCCTGGGTGAGCGGGGTGTCCCTGTGGGCCTGGTAGCCGGGGTTGAGGCCGCGGGCGCCGAGGTACTGCATGGCGGGGAAGGCGGGATCGTCGAAGGGCAGGTCTTCGTAGAACGTGATGACGCCTTTTTGTTCGACGAGGATTTTCTGGAGGCGGTGGACGGGGATTTTGCGGACCTCGGTTTTGTGTTGGAGGGCGAGGTGGGCGGCGGCGCCGCAGGCTTCGCCGAGGACCATGAAGACGGGCTCCATGCGGACGGCGTTATAGGCAACGTGACTGCAGGAGCAGGCGACGGGGACGAGGAGCCCGTCGATTTTGCGGGGGACGAGGGCTTCGTAGGGGAACTGGAAGGGCTCGTGCTCGATGAAGATATAGCCTTCGCGGACGCCAGGGTGGGCGGGATCGTAGCGGTGGTGTCCGTGTGGATCGAAGGCCCACTCGATGGTAGCGATGGAGGTGGGCTGGACTCTGGTGCGCTGTAGGGTGGGGTCGAGGTCGGCGTCGCGTTCGGTGAGGATGTAGTCGCCGAGGATACGGCGGCCCTGGCGGACGTAGACCTGGCGGGCGATGTGGCCATTGCGGGGCCAGAGGTCGCGGTGCCAGCCGTATTGCAGGGCGTCCTGGCGGAGGGATTCGGGGACTTCGGGGTCGTTTTGGAGGAGCCAGATCATGCCGACGTTGTGGGTCTTGTAGCGCTGGTAGAGTTTGCGGCGTTCGGCGGGCGTGGCGGTGGGCCAGGGCCAGCACTCTTCGGCGAGGTCGAGGGACTCCTTGGGGTAGCCGGTTTGGGGATTGACGTGGTCGCTGTTGAGTTCGAAGCGGCCGTTGGGCATGGGGTAGACCTGGATGACATCGCGGAAGCGCTTGATGTTGCCGGCGCGGATGTCATCGAGGAGGACCTGGTAGTCGCCGCGGTTGTAGGCTTCGGGTTTGGCGATGGGGACGCGCTTCAGAGGATCGTTGGTGACGTGGAAGCGGAAGCAGAAGGCCTGGGTGGCGTTGTCGGCTTCGCCGGTGGAGCCGGGGAGGAGTTCGGAGTCGCGGAAGCGCATGTAGATGCGGCCGGCATGGGGTTCGTTGTATTCGGAGCGGGCTTCGCGGCCGGTGCGAAAGGGGACCCCGGCGAGGGCGGCGAGGTCGCCTTCGTAGGTGGCGTCCACGAAGACAGATGCGGAGACAACGGTGGTGGACCCGGGGCGGGCGCGGTCTTCGAGGGTGATGGCGGAGAGGCGATTGGACTTGACGTGGGCTTGCTTGAGTTCGTGGCTGAGGAGGAGGCGGATGCGGGCGCCCTGTTCGGAGATCATCTGATGGAAGATCTCTTCGGCGGCGGAGGCTTCATACCAGTAGCCGCCGCGGCAGAGTTTGACGTTGGGCTGGGAGGGATCGTCCCTGTCCTGCTCCCGATAGCGTTTGAGGACGCGTTGGGTGAATTCGTAGAAGAGGCCGCCGACAGCCTGGCGTTTCCCGATATCGGCGTTGGTGAGTCCGTTGGAGACGATGCCGCCGATGTGATCTTCCGCCTCGCAGAGCAGGACTGAGCGGCCGAGGCGGGCGGCGGAGACGGCGGCCATGATGCCGCCGGGGGTAGCGCCGTAGATGACGAGATCGGCGTGGGGGCCGGAGGGGGCGGTGGAGGAGATGGCGGCGAGGGGTGCGGCGAAAGTGGTCTGGAGGGCGTTGCGGCGGGTGAATCGGCTAGGTGAAGGCACTGGAGGCTCCGGAGTGAATCAGCGAACAGCGGGCTGGACGTTCCAGGATCAGCTTATCTAAAGATCAAGCAACGGTGCCGGGGATGGAGCGTCGGCATAGCGCCGTTCCGGGGGGCGGGAAGTTCCTGCTATTCCGGGTGGGGGGTGGCTTCGACATACCGGTGCGTGACGTACTCAGCCGCTCGCACCTGGTTGTACTTTCCTTCGACGCGCAGGAGAACCTGGAAGAACGGCCCCTTCTTTCCACGCGGACCCTCGGGAGGATCGGCATCCAGGCGTGCCTGGAGTCTACTGAGACTCCCAACATCGACGGCGAATTGGGCGGCGCCCTGAGTGGCCCAAGTGGAGATCCCAGTCAGATACAGGATTCGCTTGTCGACGGGGTGGCCCGGCCAGAGGCTGAGCACGGCGTAAGAGGTGGCCACGCCGGCTCCGTTGGAGGAGTGGTAGATGGCCTGCTCCCCGGAAAGCGGGTGGTCCAGGACGAAGGCACCTTCAATGGAGGAGCCGTCGAAGCGGAACCTGTTGGGGAGATTCATTTCGCTCAACAGCGTCTGAAACCGGCTTGAGGAGACGACGACCAGGTTCTTGCCCGAGATTTCGGAGGGGCCCAGGTAGTGAGAGTTCGCCACCCTCACTCTGACGCCGCGCGCTTCCAGCCAGTGAGCGATATGGTGGGTTCCCATCATTTCGCCGATTCCGGTGTAGACGTCCTCCTGCATCCGGATGGGCTCACTCAACACCTGCTGGATTGAAGAGAGTTTGCCGCGGGATTCGGTTCCTGGCGCGTTCACGTGAATGTCCCGGATGAAGACTCCCGAACTGCCATAGAACTGTGGAACACCGTAGCTCACGATGACCTCCTCCCCGGGATGGAGTAAGGAACCCCACAAGGCAGGGCCCGGCGTGGGAGTGGCGGCATCTCCGCGGCGAAGCAAGCCGGCACCCACCCAGGCCAGGATGATACCGACGAGGATTCCAACGGCAAATCCCATCCAAAGAAGGGACCGGCGCGCCGGCAGTTTAGGGATTTCGACGGGCGATACCTCTTCCCTGGAAACCTGCGTTGCGTCACGAAAGACGGGTTGATAGCCGCCGCGAGGCAGTTCGATCCGGATCGTGGAGTCCCGGCCCTCATTGTCGTAGTAGGAGGAGATCCGCTTCCTCAACAGACTGGCCTGCACGCGGACGATCGCATCACTACGCGGGTCGTAGTCGGGCGGGCGGTGGAAGACTTCGCGGCCTAAGGAGTATTCCTTCAGCCCGTCCATCCGGCCCTCGAGGGTCTCCTCAACGACGTACCGGAGGAAGTTCCGGAGCTGCGTGGATTCCCTGAGCCAGCGGCTCTCCAGGATCTGGCTCAGCTCGGCCTGGATTTCGGAAGCCTTTGAAAACACGTTCTCTTAACCGTTAATTGACCCCATGCTATCGCTATTCTAGCTCAATTCAAACATAGAATTGACGTGGCGGGCTTCCAGTCACGGATGCCTAGGGAGCCACTTCGAGAGTCCGGCGATGAAGCCGTTTGACGAAGTGGAGAGCCGGAGGTTGATCATTGCGGTTGCTCCTCGTTTCCATCCCGCTGGCGGTTTGGGTGTTGGCCCGCAGGCACGATGTTGCCGTTACCTGCGTCAGGCCGGACGCCGGGGGAGCCGCCAATGCAGCGGGGTTCCGCTGTCAGTGCATGACTGAGACGGAAGAGCGGCGGGAATGGGATTCGAGGTACGACAGTCGCGAGCCGACAGTTGACCCACGGGCATATCCGTACGTAAGTGTAGACTTTGAGTAACGGGCAGATCATCAGAAGGACATCCATGTTGACCCGGTTGAGATTTTTGTCTTTGGCAGCGTTGCCAGCAATGAGGCTCATGGGAGCCAGGCGCCACCTGGCTGTAGATGTGGTTGTGTATGGGGGGTCTCCAGCGGGGATGGCCGCGGCGGCAGCGGCGGTGCGAGGTGGGGCGAAGGTGGTGGTGGTGGAGCCGACCTCGATGATCGGGGGGCTGGTCACGGGCGGGATTGCCTGCACGGACACGGGAACACCGCAATTTGTGGGCGGGTTGTCGGCCGAGTTTTACGACGCGGTGGCGGCGGAGACGCGGCGGATGTATCCGAAGCCGGTGGAGCCGAAGATTCTGTTCAGGGGGCAGGAGATACCCTGGCGGACGCCCAGGAACTGGGACCTGGAGCCGAAGGTGGCGACGAAGGTCTTCGAGAGCTGGGTAAAGCGGGACGGCTATGAAGTGATCCGCAGCCAGCGGGCGGCGAGCGTGACGAAACAGAAGGGGCGGATCACAAAGATCCGATTGACGGATGGGACGGAGATCGAGGGGAAGGTCTTCATCGACGCGAGCTACGAAGGCGACGTGATGGTGAGGGCGGGCGTGGCGCACACGTGGGGACGCGAAGGCCGGGAGGAGTTTGGCGAGAGACTGGCGGGCACGCGCGACGCGCATTTCAAGAAGAACTACAGCGAGGAGTACCTGGGCAAGCCGGGGATCGAGTACACGCATCACGGGCAGTTCAGCGCGGAGATTCCAGCACGAGGCGCGAACGGGAAGCTGATGTGGGGGATTACGGCGGAGCCATTGGAGCCGGTGGGCACGGCGGACAAGCGGATTCAGGCTTACTGTTTCCGTTTGATCGCGACGCAGCGTCCGGACTTGCGGATGGCGTGGCCGAAGCCGAAGAACTACCAGGTGGAGCGGTACGAGCTGCTACTGCGCTACATCAAGGCGCACCCGGGGATCAGTTTCGCGCGGCTGGTGCATTTCAGCGCGATTCCCAACGGCAAGTACGATTTGAACGCGAGCGGGCCGTTCTCGATCGACTATGTCAACGGGAACTACGACTACTGCGGGGGCGACTACGCGAAGCGGGACCGGATCTTCCAGGACCACGTCGACTATGAGCAGGGATTCCTGTGGTTTTTAGGGCACGACAGGCGGGTACCGCAGGTGCTGCGGGATGAAGTGAACAGTTGGGGCCTTTGCAGGGACGAGTATCCGGAGACGGACGGGTGGCCGGTGCAGCTATACATTCGGGAGGCGCTGAGGATGAGAGGCGCCTACATCATGACCGAGCGGGACATTCTGACGAGCAAGACGAAGGAAGACTCGGTGGGAATGGGTTCGTTTGTGCTGGATTCGCACTGGGTGCGGCGGATTGTGGATGAGAAGGGATCTGTGCGGATTGAGGGGCACCTGGACGAGTCGATCAACCTGAGCCGGGCGCCATACGAGATTGCGTACCGGAGTCTGACGCCGAAGAGGCAGGAGTGCGAGAACCTGCTGGCGCCGGTGTGCCTGTCGGCGACGCATGTGGCGATCTGTACGATCCGGATGGAACCGGTCTACATGATGATGGGGCACGCGGCGGGGGTAGCAGCGGCGATGTGCGTGAAGGGGGCAAGTCCGACGGTGCAGGACGTAAAGTACGCGGAACTGGCGGCGAGACTTCGTGAACAGGGCGCGGTCCTGCACCAGGAGCAGGCGCGGAAGGTCCCGGAGACACCAGCGATTTAGGGGTTCAGGTTGCAAAACAAAACAACAGAACAATGCTTTAGGGAGTGTACACATGACAAGTAGAAAGCGATGGGTGTGCCTTGTGGCAGCACTCATTTCATTCGGGCTCCACGCAGGCGCCCAAACCTCATTGGGCACGATCACGGGCACGGTCACCGACCCGTCGGGCGCGAGCGTCCCGCGGGTGGAGGTTGTGGCCAAGGCTTTAACGACAGGCCTCACCTACAAGGGTGAGACGAACGAATCGGGCACGTACGTGATTCCGAACGTACCGATTGGCGGGTTCACGGTGACGGCGACGGCGACCGGATTTAAGACGGTTCAACGCACGGGCGTCAATGTGGAGGTATCGCAGCGCTTCCGGCTGGACATCACTCTGGAAGTGGGCAACGTGGCGGAGTCAGTGGAAGTGACGGCGGAAGTGCCGCGCATCCAGACGGAAGACTCGTCGCTGGGCACGGTGGTGGAGACGAAGCGGATTGAAGACCTGCCGCTGAACGGGCGGCACGTGTTCAACCTGGTGAAGGTGGTTCCGGGCGTAGTGCCGCGATCAAATTCGACGGACGGCTTCGCGGAGGTGAACAACCAGACGTTTTCGCAGATGAGGATCAACGGCGGCCCGGCATACGGCAACCAGTTTTTCCTGGACGGCGTATCGAACACGGCCGCGGTACACAACGAGATTTCGGTTGTGCCGATGGCGGACTCCGTGCAGGAGTTTCGCGTGGAGACGAACGGGTTGAAGGCAGAGTACGGACAGACCGCGGGCGGCGTGGTGAACGTTGTGACGAAGTCCGGCGGCAACCAGTTGCACGGATCGCTCTATGAGTTTCTGAGGAACGATTCGCTGGATGCGCGGAATGCATTCTCGACGCAGCCGGACCCGCGCACGGGCCGCATCAAGCAGGTACTGCGTTTCAACCAGTACGGGGGAACGGCAGGCGGGCCGGTGTACATCCCGAAGGTGTACGACGGCCGCAACAAGACGTTCTTCTTCACGGGCTGGGAACAGTGGAAGTGGCGGTCTACAGGCGCGCCGCAGTTGGGCAGTGTGGCGACGCAGATCCAGCGCGACGGCGATTTCAGCCAGACGAAGAACGCGAACGGGACACTGATCCCGATCTACGATCCGGCGACGACGGCGGTGAATCCGGCGGGCAGCGGATATGTGCGCAGCCTGTTTCCGGGCAACATCGTTCCGAAGAACCGGTTTGACTCGCTGGCGGTGAAGGTGCTGCCGTATCAGCCGATGCCGAACGCGGTGCCGACGGATGCGAACACGAACTCGAACAACTTCATCTCGCTGGCCAAGTCGATTTCGGACCAGACCGTGGTGACGAACCGCCTGGACCACCGCATCGGGAACGCCGACAGCCTGTTCTTCCGCTATTCGTTCACCTGGAACACGCTGCAGAACGCGGGCTACGGCCTGGGCGCGGCGGATCCTTCGGCGCGCAACGACCAGCGCGACAATCACAACGCGGTGCTGGGCTACACGAAGGTGATCAGCTCTTCGATCATCAACGAGCTGCGGCTGGGGATCACGCGGCAGTATCTGCCGTTCCTGCATCCGAGCTTCGACCAGGGCTGGCCGGCGAAGCTGGGCTATGCGCCGATCGTGCCGCAGGACATGTTCCCGCCGGTGCAGATCTCGGGACTGATGAACATCAGCAACACGGCGTTTTCCGGCGGCATGCGTGCGCAGAACATCGCGCAGATTGTCGACCAGGTGAGCATTATCAAGGGCAAGCACTCGTTCAAGGCCGGCGTGGACTACCGCGACTGGCGCAACAGCTTCATCAACCGGGTGAACCCTTCGGGCAACTTCGTGTTCGGCACCGGTTTGACGGGCAATCCGTTGAGCCCGGCCGGCACGGGCGTGGGTCTGGCGTCGTACCTATTGGGTGAAGTGCAGAGCGCGAGCTTCGGCATCCGGCCGTTCTTCCAGAGCCGGGCGTGGCCCTTGGCGATGTACTTCCAGGACGACTGGAAGGTGACGCCGCGGCTGACGGTGAACATGGGCATCCGTTACGACCTGGTGTTCGGGTTGAAGGAGATCCACAACCGTCACTCGAACTTCGACCCGTATCTGACAAACCCCCTGACGAAGATGCCGGGCGCGCTGATGTACAACGGCGTTGACGGCATTCCGGCCAACTTCATCAACAAGGACGCGAACAACTTCGGTCCGCGGCTGGGCGTGGCGTGGGATCCGTGGGGCAACGGCAAGACTTCGATCCGCGCGGCGTACGGCTTGCTGTATCTGCCGATCGAAAGCGGATCGATCGTTCCGGACAACCAGAACGCACTGGGCTTCTCAGTGGACACGTCACTGGCGGCGCCGAGCGGATTTCCGCAGAAGGCGTTCCAGTATTCGGCGGGCCCGTCGTCGCTCCTGGCGCCACTGGGACCGGCTGGCGGCCCGAGCGCCTTCCGCGGCCAAAGTGTGCGGGCGCAGGCAACGAATCCGGCCACGGGCTACATGCAGCAGTGGAACTTCGCCATCCAGCGCGCGATCTGGGGCGGCTGGACTGTGCAGGGCGCTTACGTCGGCAGCAAGGGCACGAAGCTGTTCGGCGGCAACTACGACCTGAACCAGATGGATCCGCAGTATTTCTCGATGGGGCTGTCGCTATCGGATGCTGTGGCGAATCCCTATTTCGGGCAGATCGCGACAGGGTCGCTGTCGGGCGCAACGGTGGCGCGGAGCCAGTTGCTGAAGCCCTATTCGGATTACCTGACGGTGACGACCTGGGCAAACGACAACCTGGCGACCAGCTACCACTCGGTGCAGATTTCGGCTGAGAAGCGATTTTCCAACGGGCTTTCGCTGCTGGCGAGCTACACGAAGTCGAAGCTGTTGTCGGAGTGTTCGGCGATCGGCGGCGGCAATTCGGGCGACTCGTGCACGAGTGAGTACCGGCTGGGGCGGTTCAACCGCCGTCTGGACCGGGCGATCGACCAGGACGACGTGGCGAGCCGGTTTGTGGCTTCGGGCGTCTACGAACTGCCGTTCGGCAAGGGCCGGGCGCACATGAACGACGTCCACCCTGTGGTGGATGGGCTGCTGGGCGGCTGGCAGATGAACGGCATCAGCACGGTGCAGTCCGGCCTGCCGCTGGCCATCCGCGGCGCGAACAACTTCACGGGCATCAACTACCCGAACGTGCTGTACGATCCCACGCTGTCGAGCGACCAGCGGACACCGGTGAAGTGGTTTGACACGGCGGCGTTCGTCAACCCGCCGAACTTCACCATCGGCACAACGCCGAGGACCATGCCGAGAACGCGCGGTCCGGGGCTGGTGGACATCAGCTTCTCGGTGTTCAAGACGTTCCGGATTGCGGAGCATCTGAAGCTGGAGACGCGCGGCGAGTTCTTCAACGCGTTGAACCATGTGAACTACAACAACCCGGGCACGAGTTTCACGCCGGACGCCACGGGTAAGAACAGCAATGCGAACTTTGCCCGCATCACGAGCGCGCTGGACGCGCGGAGGATGCAGTTGGGCGTGCGACTGACTTTCTAGCCAGTCCTCATCAGTCAAGGAGACACACCGCCCCCGCTTCACCCAACCGGTGAGGCCGGGGCGGTTTGTTTCTCAGGCGGTTTACTGGATGACGATCTTCACGGGATTGGCGGGCTGGCCATCGACCTTGATGTTGATTGTGACTTCGCCGGCGCCGGCGAGTTCGCGGGGCAGGATGAAGCTGAGCGAGTCGAAGCCGGGGTAGCCGGTGATGGGAGAGGCATCGGCGGCGGCGATGGCGAGGCCGTTGATCTCGATGGAGACCTGTTCGAGAGAAGAGCGGCCGCGGATGCCGGTGGCCATGAGGTAGAGGGTGACGACGTCGGTTCCCGGGCCGAGGTCGATGGGGCGAAGGGAGACGACGCCATCGGATTCGGTGGAGATCTCCTCGGCGGAAGTGGAGTCGCCCTGGGTGCGGACGAGGGAGCCGAGGGGGATGCCAGGGGCGCGGAGGAAGACGCCAGGAGAGACTGAGGCGACGTCGGCCTGGCCGGCGGCGATTGCGCCGCTGGCGGCTTTGACGGTGATTGCCGCGGGCCCGAGGGCTACGCCGGCGGGGAGAAGGTAGGTGACGAGCTTATCGGAGACGGAGGCAATGGGCGCCTGGATTTCGACGCCGGAGGAGTCCTTCACGGTGACGGTGGTGCCGCCGAGCTCAGTGGGGTAGGGCGTGGAGGGCGCCTGGAGGCCGGCAGCCGCGCTGCCGGAAGCGAGGCCGGCGCCGGAAGCGGCCGCGAGAGAGTCGGGGGCAATGGGACCGTCGAGGAAGCTGGCGCCGTTCTGGGTGGTGAGGCGGCTGGGCGTGAGGGCGGTGGTGGAGTTGAGGAGGATTGTAACGGTGCCGTTGCTGGTGGAGACAGCGTCGGCGACCACCAGGTCTGGTTTACCGTCTGCGTTCAGATCTTCGGTGAGGAGGGCGCGGTGGGCGTTTCCGCCCCGGATGGGGAGGGCTTCCTGGAAGGTGCCGTCGCCGTTTCCGAGCAGGTATTTGACGCGGGCTTCGGAGTCGCAGCAAGTAGCGATGGCGAGGTCGGACCTGCCGTCCCCATTGAAGTCGGCGATGGCCAGGGCGGAGGGCGCGAAATCGAAGGGCTGAGCTTTGGGATCGGAGAAGGTGCCGTCGCCTGCGCCGAGGAGGATCGAAGCGAAGGGGGAGCCGGGAGTTGAACCGGCGGCGACGAGATCAGGTTTCCCGTCGCTGTTGAGGTCTCCGGCGACGACGAGGGCGGGGGCGCCGGCGGCGGACAGGAGTTGGGCCGCCTGGAAGGTACCATCGCCGTTGCCGGTCAGGAACTGGAGGCCAGTGGAGGGATCGGCGACGACGAGATCGGGCTTGCCGTCGCCGTTGAAGTCGGAGGAGGTGAGGCTGGCGGGGGCCTTGCCGGCGGAGAGGGTCTGGCCAGGGTTGAAAGTGCCGTTGCCGTTATTGAGGAAGAGGTTGATGCCCGACGGGCTGGTGGAACTGGCGACGGCGAGGTCGGGCTTGCCGTCGCCGTTGAGGTCGGCGGCAAGGACGGCGGAAGGTGTGCCGCCGGTGGGGTAGCTGACTGGGGCGGCGAATGAACCTGAGGTGCGGCCAAACAGGACGTGGACCCGGTTGGCGGCGGCATCGGCCACCGCGAGATCGGTGATCGAATCCGAATCGAAGCGTGCGGCGGCAAGGGCGGCGGGGCGGGCTCCGGGGATGGTGAACTGCTTGGGGGCGAGGTAGGCTCCGGCGCCGCGTCCTTCGAGGAACCAGAGGTCGCGGCTGCCGGAGGAGGCCACGACGAGGTCTGGGCGGGCATCGCCATTGAAGTCGCCAGAGGCGATGGCGGAGGGGGTCTGACCGGTGTTGAAGGTGGGTGCCGCGAGGAGAGTGCCATCGCCTTTGCCGAAGAGAATGGTGATGAACTGTTCGGTGGAGGTGGTGCCGGAGATGGCGTCGAAGAGGCTGGCCACGAAGAAGTCCGGATGGCCTGCCGCGACGACGACATCCAGGTTCCCGTCGCCATCGACATCCACGGCCATAGGCGGGCCTTTGATGGCCTGGTAGGTGGAGGACGAAGAGAATCCGCCGCTGCCGTTGCCAAGCATGAGGGTAACAGTGCGAGTCTGGTTGTCGGTGACGATCAGGTCGGTCAGTCCATCCTTGTTGTAATCGCCGGTGGCGAGGCCGCGCGGGCTGGTGCCTGACAGGATCTCCTTGGCCGGCTGGAAAGTGCCATCGCCGCGGTTGAGGAGGAGGAAGACGGAGCCTGCGACCACTGGCTTGGAGTTGTCGAGGGCGGTGGCAACCAGATCGGGCTTGTTGTCGCCGTTGAAGTCACCGACGGCAACGGCAAAGGAGTTGGCTGTCAGGGGATAAGAGGCAGGGGCCTTGAACGTGCCGTCACCATTGCCGAGGAGAATCGAGATATCGGTGGAGAAGTAGTTGGCCACGGCGATGTCGAGCTTGCCGTCGCCGTTCAAGTCGGCCACCACACCGCCTTCCGGACCACGGCCGGCGGGAAAGGTGGTGGAGGGAGCAAAGGTGCCGTCGCCGTTGCCTTTATAGATGGCCACGCCGCCGGCGTCGGAAGCGCCGTTTCCAAATTTGAAGACGGCGAGATCGCCCTTCCTGTCGCCGTTGAAATCCTGGATGAGGAAGGTGACAGCATTGTTGGTGACATTGAGGGTGCTGCCGAGCTGGTAGGAACCATCCGCGTTGCCGACGATGGCGTATGCGGTGTTTGAGTTGGTGGGGTCGACGAAGACACCGAAGCCGACACCCTGCTCGTTCAGGCGCCCGAAGACAGGGTTGGTGGAGCTAAGACCGGTCTGAAAGGCGAGCCACTGCCAGGAGGGAGGCAGCTTGAAGGTGCGGGGGACACCGGCGCAGGAGCCAAAACTGCGTTCGAACGAGGTGGTGGTGTCTATTTTCCGGGCCATGCCGAGGAGGGCGGTGAGAACGTTCGAGTAGCGATGCCGGCTATAGGAGCCGTCGAGTTCGTGAGCCATGAGGGCGCCTATGTCATCCGCATAGCCGGAGATGTGGCTGGCTTGAGCGAAATTGACGGGCGGACAGTCTTGGCCGAAGACGGGGAGGAGGCACAGGAGGGAGAGGCTCAGAGCACGAGAAAGGCGCATCAGCCGGAATAATAACTGAACGGTGAAGATTCTACAAGATCTAATAGAAATATATTATGTGGCTCTGATACTAGAGCGGGGCTGAGGCGGGGAGGTGGGAGAGGAGCGGCTCTGTGCCAGAGTTTATCAGTGGGCTGTGGTGATCTGGACTAAGGGCTCAGGGGTTTCGATGGGGGGGCGTGGGTCGGGGTGGACTTGAGGGGCGCGCCAGAAGTCGAAGTAGGAGACGTAATGGACGCAGCTCACGGTGCAATGCGGGGCGCAGGCCTTTTCGGTCAGGTATTCACGACGAATGTCGGAGACTGAGTAATCCGCGAGGGGTTTGCCGGGATAGCCGCGCTGTTGGGAGCAATAGTGGACGAGTCCGTCCTCACAAATGTAGAGATAGCGGGCACCGGCGCGGCAGCGCCAGTGGTTGGGTTCGCCGTTGGCGATCTTTTCCTGGAAGAAGCTGATCTGGGAAAAGTTGCGTTTTTCCAAGGATTTGACGGCGAGGTAGATCTCTTTTTCCTTGGGCGAGAGGGGTTTGAGCTGGCCGGTGCCGTCGTGAATTATTCCAATTGTAGAAGAAAAGCCGAGATGGATGGCACGGCGGGCGATGACGAGGGCGTCGTCTGGGTTTTTGACGCCGCCGCCGACGACGGAGTTGATGTTGACGTGGAAGAGAGCGTGGTCGGCGAGGAGTTGGAGTTTGCGATCGAGGACCTTGAGGCTCTTTTTCGACACTTCGTCGGGCATGACGTTGTCGATGGAGATCTGCATGTGGTCGAGGCCGGCGCGATTGAGGCGTTCGATGCGCTCGCTGGTGAGGAGGTAGCCGTTGGTGATGAGGCCGGTGATGGCGCCGGTGGAGCGGATGCGAGCGATGATCTGGTCGAGATCGGGGTGAAGGAGGGGTTCGCCGCCGCTGATGGTGATGATGCCGGTGCCGAGGCGGCCGAGCTTGTCGACGCGGGAGAGGATGATATCGGTATCGACGGGTTTGGAGACGTCGTCGTACTCGTTGCAGTAGGCACACGCGAGGTTACAGCGCCGCATTGGGATGATGTGGGCCATGGCGGGGGTGTCTTTCGACACAGCGCGCCAGGCGATCATCTTGAGCTCGCGCAAACGTCTTTTAAGGGCTGCCCAGTCTCTGCGGGCCCGGAAACCGTGGTCCGACATGAATCTACGTCCTATTATCCCCAAGAAGGGGCAGTTTCAGAAGAAGGAAGGGGTGAGCGGCTGCGCACGCGGGGCGAACAGCGAAAAACGCGGGCCTTCCGGGGAAGGGGTTACTGTTTCTTCGGCTCGGGCTTGGCGGCTGGCTTGTCCACCTCGTCGCCGAAAGTGATGGTGGACTCGGCTTTGAACCGTTTGTAGTCCTTGTAAGTGATCACCATCTTGATGGGGACGGGGCCGTTGTCGAAGTTGAGGGTGTCGTTGGAGACGGTATAGGTGGGGAACCAGTATTTGCCGTCGATCTGTTCGCGGTAGGTTTCAAACTTGGGGAAGCGCTGATTGGCGACGCGTTTGCCGACGCCAGTACCACGTCCGTAGGTTTTGACGATCTGGAGGTCGCGGTCGTCCACCCAGATGATGCCGGCGAAGTAGCGCTGGCCTTCGACCATCCTGCGAGGTTTGACGGCGAAGGAGTAGCAGGCGATCTCGTCGACGTTTTCGCGGCCGAGGTAGCGGACGTCGTAGTTGGGCATCTCCTTGGTGGTGAGAACGAAGGGCTGGACATTGCGGATGTCCTGTTCATCCTCGGCTGTGAACTGGATGCGCTGGAGGGTGGTCATCGGGGCGTAGGTGACGCGCTCGGTGCGTTTGCCATCACCGGTAAATGTGATATCGGCCTCGATCTCCATCTTGCCGGTGGAGCGGCCACCGGGGCCGAGTTCATCGAAGCGGTATTTCTGGTGGTAGGTATAGTCTTCGCGGGCGCGGGCGAACTCGGCTTCCTTGGAGGCGAATTTGGCGATGATGCCCTGGATTTCAGAATCGGAGGGGTCGTGTCCGGGGGCGGGGGCCTGGCCGAAAGCGAGCAAGGGCAGAAGGGTGAGCGAAGCCACAAGTACGCGCATGGTGAATGCCTCTCTACCTAAGATGATGCCACCGGGGATCGGGTTTCGCTTTAGGCGAGGAGCTGGCGGGCGATGGTGAGGAGCTGCATGTTGGAGGTGCCCTCGTAGATGCGGCCGATTTTGGCGTCGCGGTAGAGCTTTTCGACGGGGTAATCGCGGGTGAAGCCGGCGCCGCCAAAGATTTCGACGGCGCGGGAGGCGACGGTTTCGGCGATCTGGGAGGCCCAGTATTTGGCCATGGCGGCTTCCTTGAGGAAGGGCTGGCCGGACTGGCGGAGGCGGGCGGCGTTGTAGACGAGGAGGCGGGCGGTTTCGAGGTCGGTGGCCATGCGGGCGAGGTCGAGTTGGACGGCCTGGAACTCAGAGATGGTCTTGCCGAACTGTTTGCGTTGCCTGGAGTAAGCGACAGCGTGCTCGAGGGCGCCGGCGGCGAGGCCGGTCATCTGGGCGCCGATGCCGATGCGGCCTTCGTTGAGGGTTTCAATGGCGATCTTGTAGCCCTTGCCGATTTCGCCGAGGATGTTGGACGCGGGGACGGCGGCCTGATCGAGGATGAGCTCGCAGGTAGAGGAGGCGCGGATGCCGAGTTTGTCTTCCTTACGACCGACGGCGAAGCCGGGCTGACCACGCTCGAGGACAAAGCAGGTGATGCCTTTGTAGCCGGCGTCGGGGTTGACGGTGGCGAAGACGAGGAAGAGGCCGGCCTCCTGGGCGTTGGTGATCCAGAGCTTGCGGCCGTTGAGGACGAAGCCCTGGCCGGCCTCTGTGGCGCGGGTGGTGAGGGCAAAGGCGTCGGAGCCGGCGCCGGCTTCCGAGAGGGCATAGGCGCCGGCGGTATCGGCGGCGAGACGAGGCAGCCAGCGCTGTTTCTGTTCGGGGCTGGCCCAGCGGAGGATGGCGTTATTGACGAGAGTGTTCTGGACATCGACGATGACGGCGGCGGAGGGATCGACCGCGGCGAGTTCTTCGATGGCGATGAGGGACTGGGTGAGGGTGCCTTCGGGGCCGCCGTATTGCTCGGGGATTTCGATGCCCATGAGGCCGAGTTCGAAGCACTGCTTTAGGAGGGCGGGTTCAAACTTGGAGGCTTCGTCCATAGCGCGGACGCGGGGGGCGAGTTCCTTGCGGGCGAAGCCGCGGACAGCGGCGCGAAAGAGGGACTCATCTTCGTCGAAGGACAGGAGCGGGCGGGCGTGGCCCGGCCCCCCTGCTGCATTGGGCAACCCAGGATTCGACATGCCATCATTAGACCATGTCCATAGAAAAGACTCCGTCTGGACGACAGGCTCCGTCCAGACGATTTGGGCCGGACTGGAAGGCCATGGCGGAAGCGCAGCGGATTGAACTCACAGAGACGTCGCGGGAGAGGCTGGAGGCGCTGTCGAAGACGATGCTGGGGCTGCGAGGTTTGATTGATTGGACGGAAGAGCCGGGACGCGTGTACAAGGTGGAAGGCCCGGCGGAGGAGCCGCAGCAATGACAGTACTGGAAGCCGCGGCGGCGCTGAGGCAGAGGCGGGTGAGCTCGGTGGAGCTGACGCTTGCGGCGCTGGCCGAGATCGAGAAGCAGAACGAGAGATTGAACGCGTTCGTGACCGTGACGGCGGAGGAGGCTCTGCTGGCGGCCCGGGCGGCGGATGCGGATTTCGCGGCAGGGCTGGACCGGGGACCGTTGCAGGGGATTCCGATCACGCACAAGGATCTGCTGCTGACGAAGGGAGTGCGGACGACGGGCGGGTCGAAGGTATTTGCGAATTACGTTCCGGAGCAGGACGGGACGGTGGTGCGGCGATTGAAGGAAGCAGGCAGCGTGATGGTGGGCAAGACGCTGCTGCACGAACATGCGTATGGGATCACGAGCAACAATCCGCACTACGGACCGGTGCGGAACCCGTGGGACCTGGAGCGGATTCCGGGCGGATCGTCGGGCGGGAGCGCGGCGGCGCTGATGGCGGGGATGTGCCTGCTGGCGACGGGCACGGATACGGGCGGGAGCATTCGGGTGCCGGCGTCCTATTGCGGCGTGACGGGAATGAAGCCGACCTATGGGCGCGTTTCGAAACATGGCGTACTGCCGCTGGGTTTCTCGCTGGATCATGTGGGGCCGATGGCGCGGACGGTGCGGGATGCGGCGGTGATGCTACAGGCAATGGCGGGGTTCGACGGCCGGGACCAGACGACGGTGGACCGGCCAGTACCGAATTATCTGCCGGAGGAGGGAGAGATTTCACTGGCGGGCCTGAGGATCGGACTGCCGCAGAACTTCTTCTTCGAGAAGCTGGATCCACAGGTGGACAACGCGGTGCATTTTCTGGCCTATACGGCTCAGGATCTGGGGGCGGAGTTGGTGGAGGTGCGGGTGCCGGACGGGCATCAGCTCAATGTGATCTCGCAGGTGCTGCTGCTGTCGGAAGCGGCGGCGGTGCATGAGCCCTACCTGCGGAAGCAGCGGGCCTCGTACGGCGCGGATGTGGCGGCGCTGCTGGACATGGGCCGGCTGATTCCGGCGACGGATTATCTGCAGGCGGACCGGCTGCGGAGGCGGATGCTGGGGGTTTTCCTGAACGTTTTGAAGCAGGTGGACTGTCTGCTGGTGCCAGCGACGCCGTTTGCGGCTCCGCTGATCGGGCAGACGGAGGTGGAGGTGGCGGGGGCCGTGGAAGATACGCGGTTGGCGACAACGAAGTTCACGCGGGGCTTCAGCGCCTTGGGGCTGCCGGTGCTTTCGATGCCGGCAGGGTTCACAAAGATGGGGCTCCCGGTGGGATGCCAGATTGTAGGCCGGCCTTGGGAGGAGGATCTACTGTTCCGGATTGGAGCGGGGTTGGAGGACCGGACAGGGCTTTGGAAGAGGACGCCGACGGGCATCTAGTCTGGAAGCCGTTTCCGCATCTCGACGCACACGAGCATCAGGGCGGGGACCAGGCGGTAGCGGACCAGGGCCATGCGATCGTAGCCGGCACGGGCGTAGAAGGACTCGGCGTTGAGGGTAGAGCGGAGCTTGAGTTCGGTGACGCCGTGGGAGCGGGCCTGGTCTTCGAGGTGGCGGAGGAGGGCGGTGCCGCTTCCCTGCCCTTCACTTTTTGGAGAGACGTAGAGGGCGTCGATTTCGCCTTCGGCTTCATTGAGCTGTCCGAAGCCTTCGAGGATGCCGGCGCGTTCGGCGACGACGATATAGCGGTTTTCGACGTCGTAGTAGGTTTCGGGGGAAAGGAGTCCGGCCCAGACGGTGATGTCTTCGGTGGGGTAGCAGCGGCGGCAGGTTTCGAGGATGGCGGCACGCTGAATTTCGCAGATGGCGTGGCGGTCTTCTGAGGTGGCGCGGCGGATGATGGTATTCATTTGCGGCCCTCTTTCCGGTATCGGGCTTTTTGAGCGGCGGTCATTTTCTCGGTGGCGTACTGAAAGATGAGGCGCGGCGCAGTGTCTTTGTAGCGGAGGAGGAGGGCTTCGACGGGGGCGGGTTGTTTCTTCCAGAGTTCGCGGAGGAACCAACCCAAGCCCTGCTGGACGACGCGTTCGGGGTCGAGCATGAGGGGCTCGACGAAGGCCAGGAGAGCGGGGGCGTCGAAGGGCTGTTTGAGAAGGCCGAGGAGGGCGACGGGGACGGCGCGGCGCTGGAAGCGGTGTGGGGCGGCGCGCCAGGGGGCGAGGTCCTGGAACGGGATGCGGCCTTCGGCGAGGGCGGGCGAGAGGATTTCGCCGCAGAGGACGTCGGTGTGAGCCCAGTTGGCGATACCGGAGGCGAACCACCTGGCGATGCCGGGGAGAGCGGCGGCAGTGATTTCAGGGTTGTAGTGCTTGACGAAGCGGATGGCGAGGCCCCCCTCTTCGTACTTGCCGCTGGAGAAGAGTTCCTCGCCTAGTTTGAGAAAGCCTTGGAGGCCCCAGCGGGCGTGTCGCTGGCTCCATTCGGGCTCTTTGACGGTCCAGAATTCGTGTTTGGCGTCGAGCAGCCCCCAGGCGTCGTAGCCTTCCTTGAAGTAGCGGGCGTATTTGGCGCTGAGTTGGGGATTGGAGTGGGTCTGGCAGTAGCGCCGAATTTCAGAGAGTAGCGGCTGGCGGGCTTGGCTCATAACAAGACCAACCGCCCCATGGTATCGCTTCCGGCGGATGGAATACGATGGCTGGGAGGAGTGATTCCGGATGAATCTTTCGAGGCGTGGATTTCTTGAGATGAACGCGGCGCTGGCGGCGTCGATGCAGGCGAAAGTGGCGGCAAACGACCGCGTTCGAGTGGCGTTTGTGGGCTGCGGCGCGCGGGCGCATGAGTTAATGGCGGCCGTGATGGCGCACCCGCAGTTTGAGATTGCGGCGGTGTGCGACGCCTATACAGGGCGAGTGGAGCGCGCGGTGGACCGGGTGAAAGACACGCGGGGCACCACTCCGAGGATTCTGAAAGACTACCGGGAAGCGATCGGCGACAAGAGCCTGGACGCGCTGGTGGTGGCGACACCGGACCATTGGCACAAGGTGATGGTGCTGGACGCGATGGCGGCGGGCAAGGACGTTTACTGCGAGAAGCCGCTGACTTATGCGTCGAAGGAGGGGCCGGAGATTATCGCGGCGGCACAGCGGACTGGGCGGATCGTGCAGGTGGGCTCGCAAGGCATGTCGTCGATGACGCAGGTGCGGGCGAAGGAGCTGATCCAGACGGGCAAGCTGGGCAAGGTGACGATGGTGCGGGCGGCGTACAACCGGAACACGGCGTCGGGCGCGTGGATCTATCCGATTCCGCCGGACGCGAACCCCCAGACGGTGAACTGGGAGATGTTCCTGGGGGGGACTACGAAGCGGGCGTTTGATCTGGAGCGATTCTTCCGGTGGCGGTGCTACCGCGAGTACTCGGGCGGGATCGCGACAGACCTGTTTGTGCACCTGTGCACGACGATCCACTTCCTGATGAACGCGAAGATGCCGTCGAAGGTGATGGCGATGGGCGAGCTGTACCGGTGGAAGGAGTCGCGGGATGTGCCGGACACGCTGAATGCGATTCTGGAGTATCCGGACGGGTTCACGGTGAACCTGTCGTCGACGTTCAACAACGAATCTTCGGCGCAGGCGAGCTTCACGTTCCTGGGCACAGAGGGGACGGTGTCCGTGGGCTGGGGCGAGCTGAAGTACTGGCCGGAGGACGTGCGGGAGGATAACCGCTGGATCGTGGAGAGTTGGCCGAAGAGACTGGAGGCCGGATACTGGAAGGATCCGAAGGTGCAGACCTCGGAGATGGCCGCGCTGGGCAAGGCACGGCTGATCGATGGCGGGATGAGCTGGCGGGAAGAGGGCCAGGATCCGACGATCGTCCACTTCTGGCATTTCCTGAACTCGATCAAGACGCGGAAGCCTTACTGGGAAGATGCCGTGGCCGGGCACCATGCGGCGGCGTGCGCGCACATGGTGAATCAGAGTGTGCGGACGGGCAAGCTGGTGGAGTGGGACTCGGCGAAGGACGACATCAAGAGCTGACGCGCGGCCAGGCCAGTTGGGAAGAGACGCCGGGAGTCCAGGGGTGGATTCCCGGCGGTTTTGTTGTGTGGGTGAAGCGGTGGGAAACGGGCGGGGTGGCTGGCCTCGGGGTTGCGCCCTGGAACACGTTTGGTTTCGCTTTCGGCGGTGGGGGGTGAACGGGGGGGACTCCCCACCATTTGTCAATCTTGTTGAAGGGGTGTTTCCCTTCGTTCGATGTAGTGATTCGACTATTGGGATGAGGGCTGTGGAATCGCCCTGAGTGCGGAGTTGTAGGGTACACCTGTATTGAGAATGGCGATGAGAACGGCGAGAAGGCGGTCGGCCACGCCACGAAGAGCGCGGCCGTGGCTGTGGCCAGCTTGCCGTAGACGCTGATATTGCTCCCGGCTCCTAGGGTCGAGTTGGGTGTTGACGCGAGCCCAATGGTAGAGGGCGTGGCGCATACGCCCGTTGCAGGCTTGGCGCATGAGCACATACCGCTTCTTGCCGCTCTGCCGGGTGACCGGAGCGATGCCGGCATAGGAGCGTAAGGCATGATAATCTCGCTCGGCAAGGGGCTGTGAGGCCTCTGCAAGCATCGTGGCGGCGATCACCCGACCGATTCCCGGCAAGGATAGCAGGAGGGTCACGTCACGATGCTTGGATGAATCGCCGTCAGGTGTGGCGAGATCGTCGATCACCTTTTCGATGCGGCGGGCCACATCGGCTCGCTGCTCGTGGATCAACCGCAAGCGGGGCAGCAGCAAGAGAGCGTGCTCAGAAGCGGCTTCGGCAGCACCCGGGGCGAGATGGAAACCCGGGGTGTGCAGGATCTCCAGGACTTCTGTGGCGCTCCAGCGGCGTATTCGGTGGTGGTGAAGGATCTTGCCAACACGGGCGGCTGTGAGTTTGGCGGCAGCCTCAGGAAGGGGGGCAAGTTGAAAGAGGTCCCATAGCCATGGCTCGTCTAAAGCAGGAGCGAGCTTCAGCAGTTGTGGGAAGTACCTGGCGATTTGCGCGCGATATTGATTCAGCAGACGGGTGTGGTCTTGGCGCAGATCGTCGTCAAGGCGGGAGAGTTCCCGTAAGTGGAGGATCGTTGGATCTTCGATGCGAAGCGGTTTGAACAGCGGCCTGTCGGTGCGCAGAGAGTCAGCCAAGACGAAGGCGTCCCGGCTGTCGTCTTTTGCGCCGGCGACGGTATGGCGATCGCGGAAACGATCCAGTTGCTTGGGATTGATGGCAAAGACACGAAAGCCGCGCTCAAGGAGCGTTTCGACAACTGCACCACGAGTAATCTCTATGGCAACCGCCGCCTGGTCGGGGGCATTGTGGGTGACTTTGAGGAGCAAGGTGACTAACTGAGCGAGGCCTGGGCCGGAGTGCTCAACGGACTGCTCGGCCAGCAGCTCGCATTCCGCATTCAGGACACAGACCTGATGGCTTTCGGTGGCCCAGTCGATCCCCACGTAGTAGAGAAAACTATCGGACATGGCCAAACCTCCTGGATGAAGTGCCGGCCCTCCGCAACGAACGTCGCCCCTGTACTGGCGCTCCCCGAAAGGGGGCGCAAACTCCCCACTGGACTTTTCATTGCGGGCCGCACCGTGTCCGGGCGCGGGTCCCCCCCAGGCGCTCGGACACGCAGGGGGCAGTGGGCACTCCGGATCGGCGGGCCGACCTGCTGCTTGATTAGCTCATTCAGCGGCTAATTGGAAGGGTACAGGGGGTGAGGTGGACGCCGAGATGGGACACGGCCGTACTGCGTCCACGGTGGCCCCTGGACTTCGTCTCGGGGGCACACGGCTTTGCGACGGCCACTGGACTTCGTCTCGGGGGCACGGCTTCACGGTGGCCCCGAGACTTCGTCTCGGGGGAACACGGCTTTGCGGTGGCCCCTCGAGTTCGTCTCGGGGGATTGCGGGGGAAAAGCGAAGAGGCCGCCCTGAGGTGGGGCGGCCTCTTGTTGGTTGGCTGGAAACGGACTGGAGAGCCAGCTAGACTTTGGCTTCCTTGTATTCCACGTGCTTGCGGATTTTGGGGTCGAATTTCTTGATGACGATCTTTTCCGTCTTGGTCTTGGGGTTCTTCGTGGTGGTATAGAAGTGGCCGGTACCAGCGGTAGAGACGAGCTTGATGATGATGCGGGGCATGTGGGATCTCCTAGAACTTGACGCCCTGCAGCTTCAGGTCAGCGAGGACGGCATCAACGCCGCGTTTGTCGATGGTTCTCAGCGCGCGGGCGCTGATCTTGAGACGGACAAACCGGCCGAGCGCCGGCGACCAGAGGCGCTTCTCGACGATGTTCGGCTCGAACACGCGCTTGGCCTTGTTGTTCGCGTGAGAGACCCTGTTCCCGCTAACGGGCTTCTTACCAGTGACAGGGCAATACTTAGACATGGCGATCTCCGGTTACAATGGTGCGGGGAATGCAGGGAATCCCTTCCATGAATTATACACAACTGAAAGCACAGATGCCAAACAGACTACTGAAGATACTTCCACTTTTCGCTGTAAGCCTTTTATGGGCTGAGAGTTACAAGGATCCCAAGAGCGGGCTGGAGATCGTCGAAATCACGCCTCCAGGCAAGGCGCCGACGAATCTCTACTACCACTTCTCGAACTTTACGGCGGACAACCGCGTGGCGGTTTTCTTCGCCGAGACAGCGGAGGGGAGCCAGATTTTCGGCTATGACGTAGAGGCGGGCAAGGTACGACAACTCACGTCGGGCCAAGGGGTTGCGGGCGGATCGGCGTGTCCGCACCCGAAGCATGCGGAGATTTTGTATTACATGCGGGGCATGACGCTGGAAGAGCTGAACACGAAGACGGGCGCGATCAGAAAGGTGGGTGAGGTTCCGGGGCCGAAGGTGGGCGGCGGCGGACAGCCGACATTCACACCGGACCTGAAGAAAGTGACGCTGTACAAGCAGCGGGACGAGGGGAACTGGGAGATCGGGCTGATGGACCTGGCGACGGGCGCGTGGAAGAGCGTGGTGACGGTGGGTTTCCGGATCGGCCACGTACAGCACCATCCGTCGCTGCCGCTGATCTTCTACGTCTGGGAGACGGGCGGCTACGCGCCGCAGCGGAGCTGGCTGGTGAACGACGACGGGACGGCAAACCGGCCGTTTTATGCGGCGACGGACCCGAAACAATGGGTGACGCCGTTGAAGGAGTGGATGACGCACGAGTCGTGGATCCCGCAGACGGGCCAGATGACGATGGTGATGGACAAGGTGGGAATCCTGATTGTGGATGTGGATGGCAAGTCGCGGGTGCTGCCGGGGGTGTACTGGCATGGGCGGGCGACGGAGGACGGCAAGCAGATTCTGGGGGACGACTTTGACGGGAACCTGTACCTGATCGATCCGGCGACGGGCGGCCGGCGGCTGCTGGCATCGGGGCTGCGGGACAGCGTGCGGCCGGTGCATGCGCACGCGTCGTTCGACCGTTCCGGCCGGTACGTTTTGTTCAACACGGGGCGGACGCGGCAGACGGTGGCGCTGATCGACTTGAAGAAAGCGGGGATATACTCGAAGCCGGAATGAACCATTTCGGACGGCGAGGTTTTCTGGCGCTGGCCGCGGCGGCTCCGGCTGCCGCGGCCGGGGCGCCGCGCACTGCTGAACTGCAGAAGCTGATCGACGCGTGCTTTGAGAAGGGCGGCGGGACGGTGGTGGTGCCGCCGGGGCGGCACGTGACAGGGACGCTGCGGCTGAAGAGCAACGTGCGGCTGTATCTGGATGCGGGCGCGGTGCTGGAGGGCAGCAAGGATCTGGGGGACTACCTGGTGATACCGGGGCCGTTCCGCGGATACACAGACAACTACACGGACAAGAGCCTGATCTACGCGGAAGATGCGGAGAACGTGGCGATAGAGGGCCGGGGGACTCTGGATGGACAGGGCGCGGCGTTCAAAGGCCCGTACAAAGTGCGGCCGTACATGATCCGGATCGTGCGGTGCCGGAACGTGGGGGTGGCGGATGTGATGATCCGGGATTCGCCGATGTGGGTGCAGCACTATCTGGGCTGCGAGGGTGTGGCGATCCGGGGGATCACGGTAAAGTCGCGGGTGAACGCGAACAACGACGGGATCGACATCGACTGTTCGTCGCGCGTGCGGATTTCGGACTGCGACATCTGGTCAGGGGACGATGCCATTGTGCTGAAGAGCACGGCGCGGGTGCCGTGCCGGGATGTGGTGGTGTCGAACTGCACGCTGTCGAGCCTGTGCAACGCGTACAAGCTGGGGACGGAGACGAACGGCGGGTTTGAGGATATTGTGTTTGCGAACAGCACGATCTACGACACGCGGCTGTCGGGGGTGGCGCTGGAGATGGTGGATGGCGGGACGATGGACCGCGTGGTGGTGTCGGGGGTGACGATGAGGAACACGGCGGCGCCGCTGTTTGTGCGCCTGGGCGACCGGGGGCGGCCGCCGGTGGAAGGCGAGGCGCGGCCCGGAGTGGGGCGGCTGCGGAATGTGACGATCCGGGGAGTCCGGGCGACCGGGGCCGGTCCGGTGGGATGCGCGCTGGCGGGCTTGCCGGGGCACCCGATTGAGAATCTGGCGCTGGAGGACCTGCGGCTGGAGTGTGTGGGCGGGGGGACAGAGGCGGACGCCGCGCGGGCGGTGGAGGAGCAGGCGGAGAAGTATCCGGAGTTCAAGATGTTTGGCACACTGCCGGCGTATGGGCTGTACTGCCGACACGTGAGGGGGCTGCGGATGCGGGATGTGGAGTTGGCAACGGCCGCGCCCGATGCGCGGCCAGCCTTGGTTTGTGAGGATGTGGAAGGACTGCGAATCGAGAACGGGCCGGAGGCCCGGAAGCGCAAGCTAGCGCTTCCGGGCATTGGGCGAGGTGGAGGGGCCGGTGGGCTCGACCGGCACGAAGGGCGCCTGGTAGAGGGGCGTGCCGAGGAGGCCGCTGTAGTCCGGAGCGTAGAAGCCGGAGCGGAAGAGCCAGACCACGGGGGGCTCGTTTTCGCCGCGTTCGGCGAACTTCCAGAGGATTTCGCCGGCGGGGTTCACTTCGAAGATGTTGCCCTGGGCGCCGGAGCAGATGAAGGTGTTGCCGTTGGGGAGGCGCTGAGCGCCGGAGATGAAGTCGGAGGAGAACTCGCCTTCGATGGCGGCGGAGTAGAACCAGGCGTAGTCTTTGGGGCCCCAGGAGCCGTCTTCGGGATTCATGGGGTAGTTGCCGGTTTCATCGATGGGCGGAGTGAACTCGACGATGGCGGATTCGGAGGGGCGGTTGTATTCGTTGTTGACGAAGGCGAGCATGTTGCCGGCGCCGGGCAGGCCGGGGCGGATCCACTGAACGTCGTGCTGGAAGCCGAGCTTGCGATCGTAGTCGTAGCCGCCGGCCCAGGTATAGGGGTTGCCCCAGCGATAGAGGAGGTCGCCGCCTTTGCCGTAGCGGCCGCCGGTGTGGCCCGCAGCTTCTTCAGAGGTCGTGGAGTGGTCGATGACCCAGACTTCGGAGTAGTTGCGGACGCTGATGAGGATTTGATCGAGTTCGGCGTTGTAGTCGATGGCGTTGGCGTGGAACCAGTCCGGGGAGGTGGTGAGGGTGTTGTAGTGGACGTTGACGAGCTGGGGGTGGGAGTAGAGGTCGCCGTAGTTGGGCCAATCGGGGTTACGGTCCTGGACGATGTGGTCGGCGACGTTCCATTCCCAGACGATTTCACCGCCGGAAGGGTAGTTCGGCCGGACTTCGATGACGCGTTCGAAGAGGACGCCGCGGATGCCCATGGAGGTGGGATCGACGCCGAGGCGGCTGGAGGCGTCGGCGGGGGCAACGCGGCTCCAGGAGAGGATGAGGTAGTTGCCGTTGGGCATGCGCTGGACGTCGTGGTGGGGGATCTGGAAGTCGGTATTGAGTTCGTAGGTCCAGACGGGATTTCCTTCCCAATCGAGGACTTCAATATGACCGGAACCGCCGGCGGCCTTGATGAAGTTTGTGTTGTTGGGCATGAGGCAGTTGCGGAGGAGGGTTCCATCTTCCTGGAGGACGGCGATGCTGGCGAGGAGGTAATTGCTCTTCCATTGGTGGACCGTTTTGCCTTCCCGGTCGATGAGGCGGGAGGTATTGCTATTGAGGCGGGAGATGAGGCGATAGCCGTCAGTGGCGCGAGAGTCGTTCCAGAGCAGCGATTGGGCGGAGGCGCCGAAGGAGGAGATCGACGCAAAAAGGATGAGTCTTGAGAGGGTGGGAGAGATTCTTGGGGAAAGCATAAAGAAGAGTTCGCAGAGACCGAGCCAGCGCCCCAGGACGGGCGATGGCAATTGGACGGGGCGGGTGGCCCGGATGGTTTCAACAATTCGCCCCTGGCGCGCCCACTAGGTAATTGTAGCGCCACGCTGCCGAAATTCTCATGGGAGGAATAGACTCGAAAGAGGACACGGCATGAAACTGGCAACGTTTATGAGTCCGGGCGAGATCGCCCTACCCGGCGTGATTGTGGGCGAACGGATTTTGAGTCTTCAGCCGGCGGGCTATCTGAGCACGCTGGAGGTGATTGCGGGGGGCGCGGCGGCGCGGGCGTCGATTGAAGGGTATTTGAAGAGAACGCCGCCGGGGGCGTGGAAACCGCTGGAGAAAGTGGCGCTGCTGGCGCCGATTCCGAAACCGGGGAAGTTGATTTGCGTGGGGTTGAACTACAAGGACCACGCGGCGGAGGCGAAGATGGAGATTCCGGCGGTGCCGACGATCTTCAGCAAGTTCACGAACACGGTGACGGGGCCGCTGGCGCCGGTGATCTTGCCGAAGAACACGAAGAAGCCGGATTACGAAGCGGAGTTCGCGTTTGTGATCGGCGTGGGCGGGCGGCACATTGCGGCGGCCGAGTGGCGCGAGCACGTGTATGGATATGTGTGCCTGAACGACGTGAGTGCGCGGGATTTCCAGCTTGCGACATCGCAGTGGCTGATGGGGAAGACGTTCGACACATTCGCACCGATGGGACCGTGGATTACAACGGCGGACGAGATTGAAGACCCGCACAACCTGTCGATCCGGATGGAGATCAACGGCGAGGTGATGCAGGACTCGAACACGAAGGAGCTGATTTTTGGGATTCCGGCGCTCATCGAATTTCTGTCGAGCGTGATGACGCTGGAGCCGGGCGACGTGGTGACGACGGGGACGCCGGCGGGGGTTGGTTTTTCAAAGAAGCCGCCGCGCTGGCTGCGCGACGGAGACGAGATGGTGGTGCGGATTCAGGGGCTAGGCGAACTGCGCAACCCGGTGGTGGCGGAAGGGTGATGCGGTTTTCGTCGAGGACGCCGGCGAGCTATGAGCCGAACCGGTTGACGGTGGTGGCGGAGCGGCTGCGGGCGGCGGGGGCGCGGGTGTTGGATTTGACGTTGTCGAACCCGACGCGGGCGGGGCTGCCTTATCCGGAAGCGGAGATTCTGGCGGCGCTGGGGGATGCGCGGAGTCTGAGGTACGAGCCGACAGCGAAGGGGTTACTGGAGGCGCGCGAGGCGGTGGCGGCGTGGCATGCGCGGCAGGGCGTGGTGGCACATCCGGAGCAGATGCTGCTGGCGGCAAGCACGAGCGAGGCGTATGGCTGGCTGTTCAAGCTGCTGTGCGAGCCGGGCGATGCGGTGATGGCGCCGCGGCCCTCGTATCCGCTGTTTGAGTGCCTGGCGACGCTGGACGGGGTGCGGACGGTGCAGTATCCGCTCTTGGAAGAGTTGCGGTGGGGGGTGGATCTGGCTGAGTTGGAACGGCACCTGGACGAGCGGGCGCGGGCGGTGATCCTGGTGAATCCGAACAATCCGACGGGGACGTATGTGAAGCGCGGAGAGTGGATGAAGCTGCAGGAGTTCGCGGCGATGCGGGGGCTGGCGCTGATTGTGGATGAGGTGTTTTTCGATTACGCGTGGGACGAGGACGGGCGGCGGGTGTCGTCGCTGGAGGGTCCGCACCTGGCGTTGACGTTCACGTTGAGCGGGTTGTCGAAGATTGCGGCGCTGCCGCAGATGAAGCTGGGGTGGGTGCATGTGGCGGGTCCGGAGGAGGCGAGGAGAGAGGCGCTGGAGCGGCTGGAGTGGATTGCGGACAGCTATCTGCCGGTGAGCGCGCCGGTGCTGCACGCGGCGGAGCGGTGGCTGGAGTGGACGCCGGTGGTGCAGGAGGCGATTCAGGAGAGGGTGTGGCGGAACCGGGTGGTGCTGAGAGAGGCAGTGCCGGAGGGGTCGGCCTGGCGTGTGATGCCGGCGGAGGGGGGCTGGGTGGCGGTGCTGGACGCGCCGCGGATTCACTCGGAGGAGGAGTGGGCGTTGGAGTTTCTGGAGCAGCACCTGGTGCAGGTGCAGCCGGGTTATTTCTTTGATTTTCAGAGGGAAGCGCTGTTGGCGGTGAGTCTGTTGACGCGGGAAGAGGAGTTCCGGGAGGGGCTGGGGCGGCTGAGTAAGAGATTCAGACCGGTTTGACCGGAAACCGGACGAATCGATACACTGGGCCTAGCCATGACCAGCGCAACCGAAACGACCCCCCAGGCTCCGGCCACGACGCGAATTTTGCTGCTGCTCGGCCCTCCGGGCTGCGGGAAAGGAACGCAAGCGGAGCGCCTGGCGCGCCACTATGCGATTCCGGCGATTTCGACGGGCGAGATGATTCGGGCGGAGATCAAGGCCGGGTCGGAACTCGGCAAGATTGCGGCCGGGGTCACGATCACGGGCGGGCTGTTGAGCGACGACCTGGTGAACGAGATCGTGAAGTCGCGGTTGAGCAAGGACGACTGCAAAGGCGGCTTCATGCTGGACGGATATCCGCGGACGGTGGACCAGGCGAAGTACCTGGGGGGGCTGATGGCGGAGTTGCAGATGCCGCAGCCGACGGTGGTACACATTGACGTGCCGCTGGATCTGCTGATTGCGCGGACTTGCAACCGGCGGTACTGCCCGCAGTGCGGGGCGATCTACAATCTGGCGAGCCATCCGCCGAAGCAGGCGGGGGTGTGCGACACGTGCACGATCGAGTTGCAGCAGCGGGCGGACGACTGCGAGGAGACGGTGAAGAACCGGTTGGCGGCATATGAGCGGAGTACGGCGCCGCTGATTGGGCACTACCAGGGGGCGAACTACCTGCGGATCGACGGGACGGGGAGTCCGGACGGGGTGTTCACGGCGATTCTGGAGATGCTCAAGTAGAGCAGGCGTAAATCTGGAGTTCTGACCAGGAGGCGATGCCGCGGCGAGCGGCATCGCC
>JARKQJ010000081.1 GCA_029973955.1 Paludibaculum sp.
CCGCCTCGCCTATCTCTAGCACACGTATGGCATCTTCGACGTGCCGAGCCATTGGATGTTCAACTCCTGTTTGAACTACTATGCGACCGCCTCACAGTGCGAGTCGTTTCGCTTCGTAGACCGGGACACTCCCTACCCCAAGGGGCGGTTGGCTTACGTCCTCTACTGGGAGACGGACGAGGAGTTTTTGAACCAGGAGAAGCTCACGCTCCTGTATCGCGGGCCGAACTCTGAGGTGGTGATTGCGGTGGCGCCGGACTATATAAGGAGCGAGCCCGCAATAGACAGTAAGGACGCTATTCGTAGCGCAGAGCGAGGACGGGGTCGATGCGGCTGGCGCGGCGGGCGGGGATGTAGCCGGCGACGGCGGCGACGGTGACGAGGAAGAGGATGGAGACGCCGGCGGTCCAGGGATCTGTGGGTTGGATGCCGTAGAGCTGGGCGGCGACGAGTTTGCCGAGAGCGAGGGCGGAGGGCACGCCGACGGCGAGGCCGATGCCGAGGAGGATGAGCACCTCTTGGAGGACGGCCCAGAAGACCCAGCCGGGCTGGGCGCCGAGGGCGAGGCGGATGCCCATTTCCTTGCGGCGGCGGGCGACGGCGAAGGCCATGACGCCGTAGACGCCGATGGCGGCGAGGATGGTGGCGAGCAGACCGAAGCCGGCGGAGAGCAGGGCGATGAGGCGTTCGGTCATGAGGATCTCGTCGAGCTGGGCGGCGAGGGTTTTCATATCGGAGACGGGGAGGGCGGAGTCGAGACTCTTCGCCTGGTTGCGCAGTAGGGCGTAGGCGCTTTGCGAGTCCATGTTGGTGCGGACATAGAAGGTGACGCCGGAGTTGCCGCGGGAGGTAATGAAGACCTGGCGGTGGGTGCCTTCGCGGGGCCCCTCGTAAAGGGAGTTGCCGACGACGCCAATGATCTCGATGTCGAGCTTGGCCTTGGGGCCGCCGCCGAAACCGATGTGGCGGCCGATGGCGCTCTGTTTGGGGAAGAAGTGGTCGGCAAAGGCGCGATTGACGATGGCCGTGTTAGGCATCAGGATGTCTTCGGGGATGCGCATGTCGGGATCAGGCTTGTGGCCGCCGTAGTCGCGGGCATCGAAGTCACGACCTTCGTGGATGGAGATGCCCATGGTCTGGAAGTAACCCGGGGAGAGCATGTTCATGAAGGCCTGCATGTCTTCGCCGTCGGCGGCTTTGTGGCCTTCGACCGACATGGTGGAGTCCCATTCGCTGCCGGAGAGGAGCGAGACGGAGGCGAGGCCGGCGGACTTGACGCCCGGGGTGGCGCGGAGCTGATCGAGGAGGCGGCGGTAGAGATCCTGGGCGCGCGCGCCATTGTAGCCGTTGAGGGCGGGCGAGATGCGGAAGGTGACGAGGTTGTCGATGTCGTGGAAGCCGGTGTCTTTCCCTTTCAGGTTCTGGAGGCTCCGCACGAACAGGCCGGAGCCGAACAGGAGCAGGAAGCTGAGGGCGACTTGAGCGGCAACGAGGCCCTTCTTCAGGCGCACGGAGCCGCCGGAGCCGGCGATGGCGCCGACGGTGTCTTTGAGCGTGGAAGCGAGATCCGGGCGGCTGGCGCGCAGGGCGGGGATCATGCCGAAGAGCAGCGCGGTGAGGCAGGTGAGGAGGAGGGTGAAGAGAAGAATGCGCCAGTCCGGCGTGGCCTCAATCAGGAGGGGAGTGCCTTCGGTGGGGACCATGGCGAGCAGGACGCGCGTCATGACAACGGCAAGGGCGACGCCGGCCACGGCCCCGGCGGCGGAGAGCACGAGGCTTTCGAGCAGGAGCTGGCGAACGAGCTGCCAGCGTGTGGCGCCGATGGAGAGGCGGACGGCGATCTCCTTCTGGCGCGCGAAGGCACGGGCGATGAGGAGGTTTGCCACATTGGCGCAGGCGATGAGGAGGACCAGGCCGACCATGCACATGAGGACGATGAGGGGCTTGGAGAAATCATTGCGGAGGTCGGAATAGCCGGTGCCGGCCTGTTCGAGGAGGACGGTGCCTTTCAGGAACTGGGCGCGGGCGTACGCGGACCACTCCTTGGCCTCAGGGAGGGTGGATTCGTATTCGCGGATCTGGTGGAAGAGGCCCTGGAGCGGTGGCAGGGCGGAGGAGAGGGTGTAGCCGGGCTTGAGGCGGGCAAAGACCTGGACCCACCGGGTGCGGCGATCGTGGTGGCGCGCGTTGGTGAGTTCCGGGGCCATGGCGTTCTTCATGAGGATGGGCACGCGGACCTGAACGGCGCGGGAGGGATCGATACCGGCGAAGCCGCGGGCGGATACGCCGATGATAGTCATCGGGTAGTTATTAATGAGGACTTTGCGGCCGAGGATGGAGCGGTCTCCGTTGAAGCGGGTGATCCAGTAGTCGTAGCCGAGGACGGCGACGGGGTGGCCCATCATCTGCTGGTCGTCTTCGCGGGAGTTGAAGACACGGCCGAGGGCGGGCTTGACGCCGAGCATGGTGAAGAAGTTGCCGGAGACCATTTCAGCGCTGACGCGCTCGGTCTGGTTATCGACGCTGAGGGAAGCCTCGGTGAGCCGGCGGCATAAAACCTCGGAGAAGGGCGCGGCCTTCTGCTGGTAGTCCTGGTAAAGGGGATAGGAGTGCATGCGGGTGCCCATGTTGCTGCCGTTGTGGGGACCGCGCTGGTAGAGCATCACCAACTCGGAGGGATTCTTGACTGGGATATCGCGCAGAAGGAGTTGGTCGAGGAGGGTAAAGATGGCTGTGTTGGCGCCGATGCCGAGGGCAAGGGACAGAATGGCGGTGATGGCGAAGAGGGGGCTCTTTGCCAAAGCGCGGAGCGAGAAGCGCAGATCGGCCCAAGTGTTTCCCATGGACTGTAATACGGACCGGTGCGCGAGCGGTTCGGTGGAAGTTGTAACAAAGGCTAGTGGGGGATCAGGCGCGATAGCAGCCGAGGACGCGGAGCATGTCGGCGAGTTCCTGGAGGTGGCCGAGAGCGCGTTGGACGCGTTCGTCTTCGGTGGAGCCGAGCAGATCGAGATAGAAGAGGTACTCCCACGGGCGGCCGCGGAGGGGGCGCGACTCGATCTTGGCGAGAGAGATGTCGCGGAGGGCGAAAGCGCTGAGGGCCTTGAAGAGCGAGCCGGGCTGATTGCGGGTAGTGAAGACGAGGGAGGTCTTCCAGTTCTTCTTGCCGGGTTCTTTGGGGGCAAGGGGGGGCTGATCGGGCCGGCGGAGGAGGACGAAACGGGTGAAGTTCTGGCGGTCGTCCTCGATGGAGCGGCGGAGGATGCGGGCGCCGTAGATCTCGGCGGAGACGGCGGAGGCGATGGCAGCGGCGTCGGTCAAGTGTTCGTCGATGACCATCTTGACGCTTCCGGCGGTGTCGTAGAAGGGGGTGCGCTCCATCTGGGGGTTGGCGGCGAGGAACTGGAGGCACTGGTTGAGGGCCACCGGGTGGGAGAAGACGCGGCGGATCTGCTTGAAAGAGACTTTGGGCGGGACGATGAGATTATGGACGATGCGGACGCTGACTTCGGCGACGATGCGGAAATCGAAGTGGAGGAGGTGGTCGTAGTTCTCGTGGACGGAGCCGTGGAGGGTATTTTCGACGGGGATGACGGCGGCGTCGACGAGGCCGTCGCGGAGGGCGGCGAAGGCCTGATCGAAGCGTTGGCAGGGGTGGACAGGGACACGGCGGCCGAACAGGCGCATGCAGGCTTCGTGGGAGAAGGCGCCGAGCTCGCCCTGAAAGGCGAGGCAGGGTGGTTTAGTACTAGTACTCATGGTGGATTTAGAGGCTGATCGGGTACTACAGCGAACCCTGGATGTTCCAAAAACAGAGGTTCACCCTTGCATCTGTTCCGAATTCAGAACAGAATCGAGATAGTGAGCTGTTTCAGGCGTGGAGACATCTCACGTAACTCATTGATAAAGAACGTCTTGTTCGCGCCCGACAGCAGATCGAGAAGACCTATCAAAAGGGCAGAACCGCACCGATCATAACATGGAAGAGGCTGGACAGAAACTAAAACGGGCTCGGGAGCGGCTTGGGCTGAAGTACCGGGATGTGGAAGAATTCAGCCAGCAGATTGCGGACAAGAAGAAGAACAACGAGTACATCGTAACGATCAGCCGGCTCTCGGACATTGAGAACCGGGGAGCGGTCCCGAGCATTTACAAATTGTACTCAATTGGTGTCATTTACCGGATCGAGTTAGGTGAATTGCTGACTTGGTATGGGGTGCAGCCGTCAGCGATGGCGAGGGACTCGGCGGATTTCGTAGTGGAGCGGACTCATCTGATCGGGTTTGGGAAGGACAGCCTGTCGCGGTTGGAGACGGGGGAGATCCAGGTTCCGCTATCGCTGGATCCGGGGCTGGATCTGGAGAAGACGACATTCCTGAGCCGGTTCATCCAGAGTTGGGGAGTGCTGCCGCTGATGCTGGTGAGCGGTTACAACCCAAAGGAATATTGTTACGCGATCATCGGGACGGGGGACTGGTTCATGTACCCCGTGTTACAGCCGGGGAGTCTGGTCCTGGTGGATGAGACGAAGAAGAAGGTAATGACGGACGGTTGGGTGGATGAACTGGACCGGCCGATCTACCTGTTGGAGCACCGCACGGGGTGGCTGTGTTGTTGGTGCAACCTATTGGAAACGCAGCTTTATGCGATTCCCCACCCTTCTGTACCTTATGCGCCCATGGTGTTCGAGTATCCGGACGAGGTAGAAGTAATCGGGCAGGTGATTGGGGTGGCGAACCGGTTGGGAGAGCCGGTCAGGCCGCGTATTCGCGCCGCAGCAGGTTAAGCATCAGCTCGAGGTTACAGTCGAACAGTTCGCGTTCGGCGGGGCTGGCCCAAACGGGTACGAGGTGGCGGTAGGGGTGGAGGCGGAGCCAGTTTTCGGCGAGAGTTTTGCGGTCGGCGGGAAGACTGGTGAAGTACAGGTCGAGATCAGCCTTCTGGTGTTCGAGCGCCATGCGGAGCCATTCGCGGAAGACCAAGCCATGGCTGTCGCGGAGGGCCTGGTCAGCGGCTTGTTCGCCGAACAGCAAGCTGAGGCCGTGGTGGACGTACTTACCGGTATTGACGTCGCGCAGGGAAGCCAGGTAGACGATGCGGCCGTAGCTGGACGGTATCTGGGCTAGGGTCCGCCTCCAGAGGTCTTCGGCGGGGCGACGAGCGCTGTCCATTCCAGTTTGCCTAAACACGCCGGATTAAGGCACCTCGGATCAAGTCCTGCAAGCCTGTGGCCTGCCTCTCTATTATGCCCCGCCGGAAGCGCTTACGCCATCTTTTTTTCTGATTCCCCACAAGCCGGGCTCGGCTGTTCCAATTACCGAAAAACTAAGGCAAAACGAGTTCAACGCGTAAAATCCCGGCTACGCTTTGTTTCGGAAACCCCTTCCACTCAAAGGAGCCCCTCAAATGAAACGCCTCGTTCTCGCAATTCTGCTTGCGCTTCCGACCATCTCAGTGGCTAATCCCACCTTCCACGACCCGCTGCCGGGCTGCTTCCCCTGCCCGGCGCCGCCCGCGGGCACGATATCGATCGTCAGCGCCAACTAAGAGATTTCGCCCTAGGCCTGGGACCGATCCTCATCCCGCGGCCGTGGCGAGAGCAATCCCGACCCAAATTAACACTATTTCAAGACAGGAACCCCCACAAATGAAACGCCTCATCCTTGCCATTCTCCTCGCGATCCCGACAATCACGGTGGCCAACCCCACCTTCCACGATCCGCTGCCGGGCTGCTTCCCCTGCCCGACGCCTCCTCCTGCTTCAGAGGTGACCCTCAACCAAAACTAGCCCGGTGCGCCGGCAGCCCAGGCCCGCCCCTCAGCCTGGATTGGCCGGGAGAGCACTCAACACCTTTCCTAAAGATTCATTCATCTCAGGAGCCCACTCATATGAAACGCCTCATCCTTGCCATTCTTCTCGCGATCCCGACAATCACCGTAGCCAACCCCACCTTCCACGATCCACTGCCCGGTTGCTTTCCGTGCCCAACCCCGCCTCTGGAGGCATCCATGACCGTGGCTGGTACTGTCGGCGGCAACTGACAGATCACGGCGGAGGCCGCGGCATCCCGCGGTGACCGTGGCCTCTGGCCCAATGTGGCGACCATTTTACGATCTTTACGGAAGAATGCCTGATAAGATCTGTGTAGCGCGCCTCGACAGCAGTCGCACAGATGAAACCACCTGGCAGCCTCGAAGATATCCTCTGGATCACCAACATGGTGCTGACGGTGGGCGTTCTAGCGCGGCTGGCGGCGTTGCGGCTGGTGGCAACGTACCCGGCGCTAAGCACCTTCCTGGCACTCCAGACGTTGCGGTCGTTCTGGTTAGTACCTTACGACGTCAACTCCACCGGCTACGCGATTACGTACATCTTCACAGAACCGATCCTCGTGATGTCCCGCGCGCTGGTGGTCTTTGAACTCTACGAGAAGATCCTGGCGGGCTATCGCGGGCTTTCCGCGCTGAGCCGGCGCACGATGGCAGGGTGCCTGGGCGCAAGCCTGGTGCTCTCCATGGCGACCCATATGCGCGAGTTTGTCGCCCTGACGCCGTCGGGCAAGATCCTGCAGGGAGTGAACCTGTTTGAGAGCACGGTGTACACGGCACTGTTGTTCTTTCTGGTGATCCTGGCAGCCTTCATGCTGTACTACCCAGCGCCGATCCGCAAAAACGTGATCCTGCACAGTTGGGCATTTTCGGCCTATTTCGCGGGCACAGCGGCCGCCCTCTATCTTTCGAACACGAACTTCGAAGCGTGGAACCGGATCGCCAGCATCAGCCGCATGGCATCCGCCACGGCGAGCCTGCTGGCCTGGTGCCTTCTGCTCCGGAAAGCCTGGGAGAGCGAGTCCTCCGCGATATCCTTCACCCATTCCAAAGTCAGCCAGGAGCGGCTGCTGCAGCAACTGGAAGCTCTCAACATGAAATTAGAGCGAAACCAGTAGAGCCCGTGCCGCCGCGCTTCGTTCGGTTTCTCCCATTGCTTCACCGGAAATTTCGAGTTACGATAGGTGCAACCTAAAAATTGCGTCTGCCTATATGTCGCCAGTGACTTTTGTGGTAATCATTTCTGCCGGGTTGGCTGTCGTGCTGACCTGGCTGTTCCGGAAGCTCTTCCGCTCAACAGAAGGACCCGCATTCTCCGCGGAGTGGTGGGAGAACTTCTCAGCGGAGCGGTATATTCCGATTGCCAATCTTCTGAGTGAAGAAGACTTCACCTATATGCGACATCTTCCCGGCTATGAAGCCGGTGCGGAGCGCGCATTTCGAGACAGAAGAGTAAAGATTTGCCGCGCATATTTGACTGACATGCGTGAAGATTTCGGCCGGCTGCAGGCGCTGGGCCAGGCGCTGATCGTCGCAGGCAAGGCCGATGCGAGCTTCCAGGACAAGCTCTTCGAGCAGAAGGTCCGCTTCACGCGGGCATGGTGGATGGTGCGGATCGAACTGGAAGCTTATCGCTTCGGCGTGGGCCAGGTGCACGCCGGCCGGCTGGTGGAGCTGCTGGACGGCACCGTGGCGCAGATCCAACCCGTGATGCAGCCTGCCTGACGCGGCAGCTACAGCCGCTTCAGGAAGAGTTTGGCTTCGGCGAAACCCTCAAATTGCTTTTCGTCCGCCCGGAAGGCCGGAGTGTGCACGCGGCGCCGGGAGCCGTGGTGTTCCACGGGGTGTTTCAGGTGAAGCATCTCGTGAAAGAGGACGTATTCCACCACCAGGTGGGGCACCTCAGGGCGGTCCAGCAAGCTACTGAGGATGATCGCGTTGTGAGCGTGGTCGAAGTGTCCGAGGAGGGTGCGGGAAGGCCGCCGGCTCCAACCGAGCGCCGGCTTGGGCATCAGCGGGGGGAAGTAGCGGTCGCGCAGGGCATCGAAGATCTCATCGAGGTTGTAGCAGGAGCCCTGGGGCCCGGAGATGTACTTGCGGCCGCGGGAGACGCGCACGGCCTGGTGGGTGCGGCGGACATCCCGGCGGCTCATAAACTGGCGGTAGTGGAGCACCCAGTGGGAGGGTGGCGGGCGGCGAAAGAGTTTGGACAGCAGAATCCAGGCCAGCGCTTCGCGCACGGTGGAGGGGGCACCGGCCAGAATGTCGCTGAGCCGGACCTCGAGAACACCCTCCTTGAGGTGGAGCTTACCCATCGTGTTAACGTAGGGTTTCACCAGCAGATGGATGCGCGGAGGCGCGAGAGAGCGCGAAATCTGACGATAGACGCGCTCGAAGATCGCCTCGGTGGACTCCTGCGGAAGGGAGGACTGGGTTAGCTGGACTTGCATCCCTCTTCTGAATAGCATATCAATGGAGTTTTACGTCTGATTCATTCCAGTTTGGTCCTGGCCGGGGCCGCGAGAGCGGCGGGCAGAGGCCCAACAGGCTGCGAAACGCAACTGGAAGGCCGGCTTGGGACAGGAGGTATCTTGCGGAACGTTAAGATTAGCGCGGTAGGAGCATGGGTTCCGCCGCGGGTGTTGACCAACGATGACTTGGCCCGGATGGTGGATACGTCGAATGAGTGGATCCTGGAGCGGACCGGGATTCAGGAGCGGCACATAGCCGATCCGGAGATGGCGACGTCGGACCTCGCCCTGGCAGCGGCCCAGGCCGCTTTGGCTCAGCGGGGCACGACGGCCGAAGATGTGGACGCAATCATCCTTTGCACGGTGACTCCGGACCACATGTTCCCCTCCACAGCCTGCATTGTGCAGCATAAGCTGGGCGCGAAGCACGCGTGGGGCTTTGACCTGATCGCGGCCTGCTCCAGTTTTGTCTACGGCCTTACGACGGCAGCCCACCTGGTGGGCGGCGGCACGCACAAGAAGGTGCTGGTGATCGGAGCCGACACCATGAGCCGCATCATCGACTACACGGACCGTGCGACTTGCGTGCTGTTCGGGGACGGCGCGGGCGCTTTCCTGCTTGAGCCGGGCGCCGACGACGAACCGGGTTTCATCGGCTTCCGCAATGAGATCGACGGCTCCGGCGCGGAAGTACTGCGCATGCCGGCGGGCGGCTCACGGATGCCGCCCAGCCACGAGACAGTGGACCAGCGGCTGCACTTCGTCCACCAGGAAGGCCAGGCCGTCTTCAAGTTCGCGGTGAAGCGCATGGGAGAGATTTCCGCCCAGCTTCTCGCCCAGCACGGGCTCAAGCCGGAGCAGGTGAAGCTGATGATCCCGCACCAGGCCAACCGCCGCATCATTCTGGCCTGCGCGGACCGCCTCGGCATGCCGCACGAAAACGTGCTCATCAACATCGAACGCTACGGCAACACCACGGCGGGCACCATCCCGATCGCCACGCACGAAGCCTACACAACGGGACGCCTCCAAAAGGGCGACATGGTTCTGTTCGCGGCAGTGGGCGCGGGCTTCACCGTAGGCGCCAACCTGTGGCGCTGGTGGCTGTAGCCGAACCGCAGGAAAGAGAGACCTTGCTCCATGGGGCGCTTCCCGGATAAGATCCGCAGGGAAGCGCCCCATGCCATATTCCGGATCAGTTTCCAGACGCGCGTTCTGCGCCGCCTCGCTTGGGCTGGCCGCCCCGGCGCCGGCGCCGCGCAACGTGGTTTTCATTCTTGCCGATGACCTCGGATGGTCCGACCTCGCCTGCTACGGCGGGGACTTGCACGAGACGCCGAATCTCGATGCCCTGGCCCGGGCGGGCGTCCGCTTCACTCACGCCTACTCGGCCTCGCCGGTCTGCTCCCCGACGCGCGCCTCCATCCACACCGGCCTGCATCCGGCGCGCCTCCACATGACCATCTGGCGCGAGCAGGCCCAACTGCCGCCGGAGGACAAGCCACTGCGCACGCCGAAAACGGTGGAAGACCTGCCGCAGAAGCTCACCACCGTCGCCGAAGCTCTGCGCGGCGCCGGCCACCTCACTTTCCATGTGGGGAAGTGGCACCTGGGCGGCCCCGACAACTACCCTGAAAATCATGGCTTCGACGCCAACATAGGCGGCACTCACTGGGGCGCTCCGCAGAGCTACTTTTACCCCTACCGCGGCAACCGCTGGTTCGGCGGCGAACCGCGCTACGTGCCAGGCCTGTACGGCGGCAAGCCTGGCGAGTTCCTGACAGACCGCCTCACCACCGAAGCCCTGCGCCTGCTCGACACCACCGAAAGCCGACCATTCTTCCTCAGCCTGAACTTCCACAACCCGCACACACCGATCGAGGCCAAACCACAACTGGTAGAACGCTACAGGTCTCGACTCCGCCCTGGCATGAACCACAGCAACGCCACCTACGCAGCCATGGTGCAATCACTCGACGAAAATGTGGGGCGAGTGGTGCGGTATCTCAGCGAGCGCAAGCTGGCCGCCAACACGCTGCTGGTGTTCGCTTCGGACAACGGCGGCTTCATCGGCAGGAACCAGGGCCAGACAGTGACCAGCAACGCTCCGCTGCGCTCGGGCAAGGGATCGCTGTATGAAGGCGGCGTGCGGGTTCCGCTGATCGTCGCGGGCCCCGGAGTGGCGCGCGGCGAGGTGTGCCGGGAGCCGGTGATCTCGTGTGATCTCTACCCCACGCTGATCGCTGCCGGCGGAGCGCAGCCGGAACGCACTCCGGATGCCCTGCCGCTGGGGCCACTGCTCCAGAACCCTTCTGCCCGCCTGGACCGCGAAGCACTGTTCTTCCACTACCCCCAGTACTACGACACCACCACGCCGGTGAGCGCCATCCGCGCCGGCCGCTGGAAGTTGCTGGAGTATTTCGAGGACGGCCACACCGAGCTCTACGACCTGGACAACGATCCCAGCGAGACCCGCGATCTCGCGAGGGACAATCCCGTCAAAGCCGCGGAACTGCTAGCCCGGCTCAAGTCCTGGCGGACCCAGGTGGACGCTCAGGTGCCCACCCGGGCCTAAGGCCGAATCAGGCTTTCCAGCCTTCGGCTTTCAGCGCCTCGCCCAACGTTTCAAGCAGCAGCTTCACGTTTTCGGCCGAGGAACCATAGCCCATGGTGCCGATGCGGAAGACCTTGCCGGCCAGCGGCCCGAGCCCGCCGGCGATTTCAATGCCGTGTTCGGCCATCAGCCGCTTGCGCACGTTGAGCTCGTTGACGCCCTCCGGCACCAGCGGCGTATTCAGCGTCCACAAACGGTGCCCCGGCTGCACCAGCATACCGACACCGAGTTCGGCCAACCCGGCCACGAAGGCCTCATGGTTCGCCTTGTGCCGCGCAAAGCGAGCGTCGAGTCCTTCCTCGGCGATGATGGCCAGCGACTCGCGCAAGGCGTAGAACATGGAGATCGGCGCGGTGTGGTGATAGCGGTGCGCGCTCTCGTAGTAGTCGAGCAGCAGCTTCAGGTCGAGGTACCAGCTGACGGAGCTTTCCTTGCGGTTGCGGAGCCAATCCAGGGCTCGCGGAGAGCAGGTGATGGGGGCCAGGCCCGGCGGGCAGCCGAGGGCCTTCTGCGTGCCGCTATACGCGACGTCGATGCCGCACTCATCCACATTGATGGGCATGCCGCCCAGGCTGGTGACGCAGTCGGCGATCACCAGCGCGCCGGCATCGTGCGCGGCCTGGCAGATGCCGTGGCCGGGCTGATGGGCGCCGGTGGAGGTTTCGGCGTTGACGAACGCCACCACCTGGGGCTTTTCGGCGGCGATGAACTGGCGCGCTTCGGCGTCGGTGTAGGTCTCGCCCCAGGGCTTCTCGAAGCGGGCGATGACGGCGCCGTGGCGGCGGGCCATCTCGGTGAGCCGGTCGCTGAAATAGCCGTTGGCGAACATCGCCACTTTCGTGCCGGGTTCGACAAAGTTGGTGATGGCGCACTCCATCCCGGCGCTGCCGGTGCCGGAGAGCACCATGGTGAACTCGTTCGCGGTGCCGAAGCAGAGCTTGAGCCAGCCGCGGATCTCCTCGTTCACCTGGAAGAAGAACGGGTCGAGGTGGCCGACGATCGGCTGCCGCATGGCTTCATACACCCGCGGATGGACCGGAGACGGGCCGGGGCCAAACAGATGGCGGGTAGGCGGTTGAAGGGGGGTGGCCATAGCTACAGTGTATATGTGGAGAGTCTGCCGGTAGACGCAGTGCTGCCCCAGGTGGCGGCCGGCCTGCGGGAGTGGAAGAACCTGGTGCTGGAAGCCCCGCCCGGCGCGGGCAAGACTACGCGCGTGCCCGCGGCGCTTCTGGACGCCTTCGCCGGCGAGGTGCTGGTGCTGGAGCCGCGCCGGCTGGCCGCGCGGCTGGCAGCCCGCCGCGTGGCTGAGGAGCGCGGGGAAGCGGTAGGCCGGACTGTCGGCTATCAGGTGCGCTTCGAGCAGGTAGGCGGCCAGCAGACGCGCCTCAAGTTCCTCACCGAGGGCGTGCTGACGCGGCGGATGCTCTCCGACCCCCGGCTCAAGGGTGTCTCCGCCGTGGTGCTCGACGAGTTTCACGAGCGCCACCTGGAAGGCGATCTCGCCCTGGCGCTGCTGCGCCGCCTGCAGGCCTCATCACGGCCGGACCTGCGCTTGCTGGGCATGTCGGCCACGCTCGACGGCGCGGCTGTGGCGCAGTTTCTCGACAACTGCCCCGTGATCCGCAGCGAAGGGCGGCTGTATCCGCTGGAAGTCGAGTACACACCGCACTCGGCTGAGTCACTGGATGAACTGGTGGCCGGCGCCGTCGATCGCCTCATCCGGTCGCAGCCCGAAGGCGACATCCTGGTATTCCTTCCCGGCGCCGCCGAAATCCGCCGCGCCCAGCGCACACTCGAAGCCTGGGGCGGGCGCACCGGAATCGAAGTGCTGCCGCTCTACGGCGACCTGCCGCCCGACGAGCAGGACCGCGCCGTGCGCCGCGGCCCGGCGCGCAAGGTGATCCTTTCCACCAACGTCGCCGAATCGTCCATCACCATCCCCGGCGTGCGCGCGGTGGTCGATTCGGGGCTGGCGCGGGTGGCCACGGATTCCGCCTGGACCGGCCTGCCGCGGCTCACTGTGTCGCGCGTCTCCCGCGCCTCCGCCACGCAGCGCGCCGGCCGCGCCGGCCGCACCGGCCCGGGCCGCGTCATCCGCCTGTTCTCCCAGGAAGACTTCCTGCGCCGCCCCGAGAGCGACCGGCCGGAGATTCTGCGCCGCGAGCTTTCGCAACTCTTTCTCCACCTGCATTCGGCCGGCGTGCGGGAACCGCATGAGCTCCAGTGGCTGGACCCGCCCATGGAAGAGGCGCTGGCAGCCGCCGAAGAGCTGCTGCACCGCCTCGGTGCGCTGGACGAGGGCGGCGGCGTCACCGCCTTCGGCCGCCGCATGGCTTCCCTGCCCCTGCATCCGCGCCTGGCCGCTCTCGCGCTCCACGGAGGCGCCGCCGGTTGCGCGGCCGCGGCAGAGCTCTCCGCCAACAATCCGGCCCAGGCCCGCCAGGTAGAGCAGCAGCTTCGCCGCCAGGCGGGTCCGGCGCGGGGCCTGCCGCTGGAGACCGCTTACCTGCGCGCGTTCCCCGACCGCGTAGCGCGCCGGCGCAAGGGTTTGGAACTGCTGCTCTCGAACGGCCGGGCCGCCGTGCTCGCCTCCAACGACGGCCTGGAAAAGGCGGAGTTCTTCGTCGCCGTGGATATCGAGGAGCGCCCGGACAAAGGCCTGCCGATCGTGCGCCAGGCCGCGCCCATCCCGCCGGACCTGCTATTGGAGGTCTTCCCGGATCGCGTCGAGGGCCGCGACACGCTGGAATGGAATCGCACCGCCGAGCGTGTGGAATCCCTCAGCGCACTGGTCTATGACGAGCTGGTCATCGAGGAGTCCCGCAGCCACACCCCTCCGCCCGAGGCGGCCGCGGAGATGCTGGCGAAGAAGGCCCTGGAGACGGGCCTGCAGCGCTTTGCGGACGTGGAGGCGATCGCGGCGCTGGAAGGCCGCGTGAGGTTCGCGGGACTGGGTTCACTGCGCATCGAGGAGACGCTGAGGACGCTTTGCGCCGGCTTGAAGTCGTTCGCCGAACTCGAGCGCATGGCCCGCGACGGCGGCCTGGAAGCCGCCCTGCTGGCCGATCTCGGACCGGACGCCGCGCGCAGGCTGGACCAGTGGGCCCCGGCTCGGATTCAGCTCCCCTCCGGCAGGTGGGCCAAGGTCACCTACGTGGAAGGCCAGCCGCCGTGGGTCTCCTCGCGGCTGCAGGATTTCTTCGGCATGAGCGAAACGCCGCGCGTGGGCCGCGAGCAGACGCCGCTGGTGGTCCACCTGCTGGCCCCCAACCGCCGGCCGGTGCAGATGACGCAGGACCTGGCTGGCTTCTGGCAGCGGCTCTACCCGCAGGTTCGCAAGGAGCTGAGCCGGCGCTACCCGCGGCACGCCTGGCCCGAGAATCCCTACAATGCGTACAAGGACTGACATGAGACTTCTCGTTGGAATGCTCCTGTGCGGCGCGGCCCTGCTGCACGCCCAGAGCGGCATATGGCTCGCCACCCTGGACGTGGAAGGACGCAAGGTGGATTTCATGCTCGAACTGCAGCAGCGACCCGGCGAGTGGCGGGGCGCTATCCACGACGGCGACCGCCCCATCTGGTCCACGTCCGGCAGCATCAAGCAAGGCGCGCTCGAACTGCGCTGGGACTACTTCGATTCCACCCTCAAGGCCAAAATCGACGGCCTCAAGATGACCGGCGTCTACGCCCGCCGCACCCGCGCCGGCATCGTCGAGCGCCAGTTGACCGCGGTACGCGGCAAGGCCCTCATGAAGGGCAGCAAGGCGCCCTCCATTTTCGCCGGCAAGTGGCGCATCCAATCCGACGCCGAACGCGGCGCCAAGGTGATGGAAGGCGAGTTCAAGCAGAACGGCGCCCTCGTGCGCGGCACCATTCAACGCGTGGACGGCGACTTCGGTACTCTCACCGGGCGTGCTGTGGGCAACGAACTGACGCTCAGCCACTTCGACGGCATCCGCGCCACGCTCATCGAGATGGAGATGCAGTCCGATGGCACGCTCAAAGGCACCATCGACGGCAGGACCCACTTCACCGCCGCCCGCGACGCCGATGCCGCCAAACTCGGCATCCCTGCCCCGCCCGATCCCGCCAACTATGTCGCCGTGAAGAACCCCAACGAGCCGCTGAAGTTCCGCTTCCAGGACCTCTCCGGCAACTGGGTTTCTTCAGAGGACGCCCAATTCCAAGGCAAGGCCATGATCGTTACCATCATGGGCTCGTGGTGTCCCAACTGCCACGACGAAGCGGAATTCCTGACGGAACTGGACGGCAAGTACCGCGCACAGGGGCTGGAGATCGTCGCCCTTGGGTTCGAGTACACCGGGGACTTGGGCCGCGACCGCGAACAGCTCCGCGCATTCGGCCGCCGTCACAATGTGAACTACACCGTTCTGCTGGCCGGCACCACGGAAGACGGCGCGGTACTCAAGGCGTTGCCGCAACTGGCCAACTTCGGCGGCTATCCCGCAACGATTTACCTGGATCGCAGCCACCGTGTGGCGCAAGTGCATGCCGGCTTCGCAGGCCCCGCCAACGCAACGGAGCACGCCAAACTGAAGGCGGAGATCGAAGCCCTGGTCACTGGACTGCTCAGCAAACATTAACTAAGACCTCCGCATCCGCAACCGATAGGTAGGCTCAGTGGCCTACTTGCAGGACCGGCGTGACCGGCTGACCGCGGCGCAGGAGACTCTGCAACTCCGGGCGGACCTCGACCTGGCCGCCCGAATCCACATCTCAAGCCTGCCGCAGCTCTTCATGCTTGTGCTGCTTGGCACCGGCGGGGAGGTGGTAAGCCATCTCCCCTGGGAGTACTTCGGCGTATTGAGCTGGCAGGCGCTGGTGGCGGCCTTCCGGATGCGCCTCACCAGGCTGGCCAACAGGAAACACGAAGGAAGCCGCGCCCGTCTGAACCGGAGGCTTGCTCCCGCGGCTCTGCTGGTGGCCGGCGGCTGGAGCGTTCTGCTCTGCCTCATCTTTCAACGGCACGGTGTGGAGGGTTGGACGGCGACGCTGTCCCTGGCCGCATTGACCGCCTTCGCCGCCGGCGCGCTCAGCACGCTGATCTCGCACTACCGCCTCTTCGCCTGGTATATCGTCCTGCTGAATGTGCCGCCGGTGGCGGTGCTCTTCACCCGGTTCGAGCGGCACTGTACCATCGCCGGCTTCGGGATTACCGTATTCACGGTTTTCATCCTCGTCCAGGGCCGGCGCCTGAACAACAGCTACTGGGCGGGAATGCTCGACCATGCGCTGCTCTCGGTGAAGATGCAGGAACTCGAAGCCGCGCGGAAAGAGGCCGAACAGGCCAGCCGCACGAAGAGCGAGTTTCTTTCCAACATGAGCCACGAGTTGCGCACGCCGATGAACGGCATCCTCGGCATGACGGAACTGGCGCTGGAGACCGGGCTCGATCAGGAACAGCGCGAATACCTGGAAGCCGCGCAGACCTCCGCCAAATCGCTCTTGCGGCAGGTCGACCAGGTGCTGGACCTTTCCAAGGCCGAGGCAGGGCTCATGGACCTGCTCAATGAACGGTTCAATCTGAGGCAGGCGATGGAGGAGATCCGCCTGTCCTACCAGTCTGACGCCGCGATGCGCGGACTGGCGCTTACCGTGGCGGTGGACCCTTTGGTGCCAGCTTGCGTCGTGGGCGATAGGAGCCGCCTTCGCCAGGTCCTGTCGCATCTGCTGGATAACGCTTTGAAGTTCACGGAGTGCGGAGCAGTCTGCCTGCGGGTACAGCCGGGCGAACTACGGCTCAATGGCATCACTCTGCGCTTCGAAGTTCGCGACACGGGCGTAGGCATCCCGGAGCGGCTGCGCGAAGAGATCTTCAAGCCCTTCGTGCAGGTGGACGGCTCATTCAGCCGGCGCCGCGGCGGCATCGGGCTCGGCTTGCCGCTCAGCGCCCGCCTGGTGACGCTCATGGGCGGTCATCTGGAGGTTGAATCCGCCCCGGGGCAGGGCTCGACCTTCCGCTTCACCATCAGATTTGAACTCAGCGAAGAGGAGGCCGTGCAGGCGATCAGCTCAACTTCCAAGGCTTGCGATAGCGGCGTGTCACCAGTTTGTCCGCCTGCGAGCTGTTGGTGATGCGCTCGCGCGCATCGTCCCACTCCAGCCGCTGCTTCGTGCGCAGCGCCAGGTTGCCCAGCAGTCCCGCCTTGTTCAGCTTGTGCCCATAGGCGACGTTGCAGGTGGTGGTAGCGCGGGTCTTGATGGCGTCCAGGAACTCGCGGATGTGTCCTAGGGAATCGGGGATTGACTGCGGAGGCTTCGGGAAATCGTCCACGCGCTTGCCCTTCGCCCACACTTCGTGGCGGCTGTAGTTGGTGACCAGGTTCGCCTCCGTCCCTTCGAAGACGACGCAGGAGCCCATGTGGTCGTAGCCGGGCCGCCCCTTGGGATGCAGCGTCCAGCTCAACAGCAGATTCGGATACTCGTAGAGCGCTTCCATGACGTCGGCCGTCTCGGCCTTGTCGCCGGCCAGCCAGCGGCCGCCGGACGCGCTCACTGCCAGCGGCGCCTGCAGGTCCAGCGCCCAGTAGACGACGTCCGTGTAGTGGCACCAGAAGTCTGCGAAGTAGCCGCCTGAGTAATCCCAGTAGTAGCGGTAGAGGAAGTGCACGCGGTTGGCGTTGTACGCGCGCTTGGGCGCCGGGCCCAGCCACATCTCGTAGTCGAGTTCGGCCGGCGGAGCCGTGTCGGGAACGGTCGGGATGGCCTTTTCGCCGGAGACCATGCCGCAGTAGACCTTCGTGATCTTGCCCAGCGAACCGCTGCGGACGAGTTCCACCACGCGCCGGTAGTTGGGCAGGTCGTTGTGGATGTGATTGCCCATCTGCGTCACGCGCTTGTAGCGCTCCGCGGCGCGCACCATGGCGCGGCCCTCGCCGATGGAATACGAGAGCGGCTTTTCGACGAAGACGTCCTTGCCGGCCTGGCAGGCCTGCACCGTGGGCAGCGCATGCCAGTGGTCCGGCGTGGCCACCATGACGGCGTCGAGATCTTTCATCTCAAGGAGCTTGCGGTAGTCCTTGAACTCGGCCGGCTTGCGATTCTGCGTCTTCTGCACCAGGTCCGCGGCCTTGCTCATGTGAGTGCTATCCACATCGCAGACGGCCACGGCGTCCACGTCCTTGTGCTGCATAAAGCCGCGCAGGCGGCCCATGCCTTGCCCGCCCAGTCCGATGAAGCCCACGCGAATGCGATCGCTGGGCGCGGTCTGGGCGCTTGTGACAATAGGCAGGGCCGCGGCGGAGGCCGCGAGGAATTGGCGTCGGGACGACTGCATAGTGATCCTCATTCTCTCAAGTCGGTCAGGCCGGTGTGATGACGATCAGCAGGTCCTTGGGCTCCACGGTCTGGCCGACGGAAACCAGCCGTTCCGACACGCGCCCGGCAACCGGCGCGTAGACGGTGGTCTGCATCTTCATCGCTTCCATCACCAGGAGCTTGTCACCCTTCTTCACGTCCTGGTTCAGCTCCACGGCGATGGAGGTGATGGCGCCGGGAATGGGCGCGCCGACGTGCCCGGACTTCTCGGGATCGGCCTTCGGCCTGGCTTTCGTCTCGGCCTTGATGCGGCGATCCCGCACCGTCACTTCGCGCGGCTGTCCGTTCAGCTCGAAAAACACGGTGCGGGTGCCGTCGGGATGTGCCTCACCCACGGCGATGAACTTGATCACCAGGGCCTTGCCGGCCTCGATCTCCACCGGCGTCTCCTCGCCCGGCTTCAGCCCGTAGAAGAACGCCGGCGAGGGCAGCACAGTGAGGTCGCCGTAGGAAGCCCGGGCCTTGTCGAACTTCAGGTAGACATCCGGGTACATCACGTAGCTCATCAGGTCCGCATCGCTTGGTTTGTGACCGGTTTTCTTCTCGACCAGGCCGCGTGTGTCTTCGAATTGAATCGGCTCCAGCCGCGCGCCCGGACGCCCGCGCCGCGGCTTGCGGCCTTTGAGGATCACATTCGCGATCTTCTTCGGCCAGCCGCCCGCCGGCTCGCCCAGCGAACCCTCGAACATGTCCACCACTGAGTTCGGAATGTTCAGCGAGTGGTTCGGCCCCAGGTTTTCGAACTCGTGCACGGTGAGCCCGTGCTGGATGAGGAACAGCGCCATGTCCCCCACCACTTTCGACGAAGGCGTCACCTTCACGATGTCGCCGAACGCGTGGTTGACGTCGGCATACATGCGCGCAATCTCCGGCCAGCGCGGCCCTAACCCGAGGCTTTCGGCCTGCTCGCGCAGGTTCGTATACTGTCCGCCCGGCATCTCGTGCAGGTAGACGTCGGCCGTGCCGGAGCGCGGCGCGGAGTCGAACGGCAGGTAGTTCGCGCGCACGCCTTCCCAGTAATCCGAGCAGCGGTTGAGCGCCTCGAAGTCGAGCCGCGTGCCGCGCTTCGCATCGTGCTGCAGCGCCGCCACAATCGAATTCAGGTTCGGCTGAGATGTCGAACCCGACATCGACGAGATGGCCGCATCGGCCACGTCCACGCCGGCCTCGGCGGCCTTCAGGATCGACGCCGCGTTCAACCCCGAAGTGTCGTGCGTGTGGAAGTGGATCGGCAGGCCGACCTCTTCCTTCAGCGCCTTCACCAGCTTCTGCGCCGCATACGGTTTCACCAGCCCGGCCATGTCTTTGATGGCCAGGATGTGCGCGCCCATCTTCTCCAGTTCCTTGGCCATCTTCACGTAATACGCGATGGGGTACTTGTCCCGCTTCGGGTCCAGAATGTCGCCCGTGTAACAGATGGCGGCCTCGCACACGCCGCGCGTGCGCCGCACGGCTTCCATCGCCACCTTCATATTGGGCAGCCAGTTCAGCGAGTCGAAGATGCGGAAGATGTCCATGCCTTCGTCGGCGGCCACCTCCACGAAGCGCCGCACGGCGTTGTCTGGGTAAGCCGTATAGCCCACCGCGTTCGAGGCGCGGAACAACATCTGGAAGCAGATGTTCGGAATCGCTGCGCGCAGCTTGCGCAGCCGCACCCACGGGTCTTCGAGCAGGAAGCGCATGGCCACGTCGAACGTTGCGCCGCCCCACATCTCCAGCGAGTAGAGCCCGGAGAGCGAATGCGCGTAGTAGTTCGCGATGGCCAGCATGTCGTGCGTGCGCATGCGCGTCGCCATCAGGGACTGGTGCGCGTCGCGCATGGTGGTGTCCGTGATGAGCAGCCGCTGCTGAGAAGCGGTCCACTTGGCGAAGCCCTCCGCGCCCAGTTCATCCAGCAACTGCCGCGTGCCCTTTGGCGGAGCCTCGGCGATGTGCGGCGGCACCGGCGGCTGCCGCAGCACCACCGGCGGCACGCGGTTGTTCATCTCCGGATTGCCGTTGACGGCCACGTCGCCCAGGTAGCTCAGCAGACGCGTGGCACGGTCCTGCCGCGGCTTGAAGCGGAACAGATCCGGCGCGTGTTCGAGGAACGTCGTGGTCACTTCGCCGCGCTGGAAACTCGCATGGCCCACCACGTTTTCGAGAAACGGAATGTTTGTCTTGACGCCGCGGATGCGGAACTCGCGCAATACGCGGTCCATCCGCTGGCAGGCGATTTTGAAGTTGTTGCCCCAGGTGGTCACCTTCACCAGCAGGGAGTCGTAGTAAGGCGTGATGACAGCGCCGCCGTAGGCCGATGCGCCGTCCAACCGGACGCCGAAGCCCGCGGGCGAGCGGTAGGTCGAGATCTTGCCGTAATCCGGGAGGAAGTTCTTGGCCGGATCTTCGGTGGTCACGCGGCACTGCAGCGCCGCGCCGTTCACCCGAATCTCCGCCTGTTGCGGAATGGCCATCTCCTCGCCGTGCAGCTCCAGCCCTTGCGCGATCTGGATCTGCGCCCGCACGATGTCCACGCCGGTGACCATCTCCGTGACGGTGTGTTCCACCTGCACGCGCGGGTTCACTTCGATGAAGAACCACTCGCCGGATTCCGTATCCACCAGGAACTCCACCGTGCCCGCCGAACGGTAGTTGGCAAACCGTCCCAGCCGCACCGCCGCATCGCACAACGCCTGCCGGATCTCGTCGGCCAGGCCGATGGCCGGGGCCACTTCCACCACCTTCTGGTGCCGCCGCTGCACGCTGCAGTCGCGTTCCCAGAGGTGCACGATGTTGCCGTGCGTGTCGCCCAGGATCTGCACTTCCACGTGCTTGGCCCGCCGGATGTAGCGCTCCAGGAACACCGCCCCGTTGCCGAACGCCGCCTTGGCCTCCGCGCTGGCTTCCTGGAAGCGCGTTTCCAGGTCCTCCATGCGGTGCACCACGCGCATGCCGCGCCCGCCGCCGCCGAACGCGGCTTTCAGGATCAGCGGGAAGCCGATGGAAGGCGCGATTTTGCGCACCTGCGCCAGGCTCTCCACCGGATTCTGCGTCCCAGGCAGCACTGGCACGCCGGCCTCCACCGCCAATTGCCGGGCGGCAGTTTTATCGCCCAGCCGCTCCAGCATCTGCTGGCTCGGGCCGATGAAGGTGATGCCCGCCGCGGCGCACGCCCGCGGCAATGCCGGATTCTCCGAGAGGAACCCATAGCCCGGGTGGATGGCATCCACGCCCTTCTCTTTCGCCAGAGCGACAATCCCCTCCACGTCCAGGTAGGCCTGCACGGGCCTCAGCCCCTGGCCCACCAAGTACGCCTCATCGGCTTTGAACCGGTGCAGCGAAAGGCGGTCTTCCTGACTGTAAATGGCTACCGTCTGCAGCCCTAACTCATTAGCTGCCCGAAAGATGCGGATCGCAATCTCGCCCCGGTTCAGCGCCAGCAACTTCTTCATGAAAATCAGGCTAGCACGTGGGAACATTCAGGCTTCCCGGTCCGTAATACCAGTGACGAGGACTTTATGCGCCAATCCCTGCTCGCTGCTTTCCTGTTCGCCGGTTCGCTCGCTCTTACCGGTTGCGACTTTGTCGACCCGACCGACTGGGGCAATTCGGACCGTTACAAAGAAGATTTTTCCTCCACTCATAAGCTCGCTTCCGGCGGCCGCATCACCCTGGAAGGCTTCAATGGAAGCGTAGAGGTTGTCGGCTGGGACAAGGATGAAGTGGTTGTTTCCGGCACCAAGCAGGCCGCCCGCGAAGACGTGATGAAGGCCATCGACATCGACATCACCTCCGATGCAGGCGCGCTCCGCATCCGGGCCCGCCGTCCCACCGATGTGAACTGCAACTGCGGCGTGAAGTTCGCCCTCAAGGTGCCGAAGAAGGTGATCCTCGAAGAGATTGCCACCTCCAATGGCTCCATGCGCCTGGAGTCGGTCACCGGAAACGCCAACCTGCGCAGTTCCAACGGCTCCATCCGAATCTGGGGCGTGGACGGCGACGTTACCGCCACCACCTCCAACGCCTCCATTGACGTGGACAAGTTCAAGGGCGCGGCCGATCTCAAGACCTCCAACGGCCGCATCAAGGCCGGCGGCATCGAGGGCAGTTTCTCCGCCACCACCTCCAACGCCTCCATCGACGCCGATGCCGATGCCATCACCACCGGCAAGCCCGTCACGCTCCGCACCTCCAACGGTTCCATCAACTTCGCCCTCACCCGCTGGCAGAACAACGAAGTCCGCGCCGCCACCTCGAACTCCTCCATCAACCTCCGCCTGCCCGCAGGAGTCCAGGCCGAAGTGAAGGCCTCCACCTCCAACGGCAGTATCAACACGGATTTTGAGGTCTCCTCCAGCCAGTTCTCCAAGAACCGCCTCAACGGCCGCATCGGCGGCGGCGGTGCCCTGCTCGACCTCTCCACTTCCAACGGCAACATCCGTCTGCTCAAGCAATAGCCCGCTTGCCATACCATAGGGTCTAGCCATGACCCGCCGACAGTTCTGCGCCGCACCGGCCCTGCTCCACCAGCAGGGCCGTTCGCGTCCTAACCTCATCTTTCTGCTCGGGGACGACCATCGCTGGGACGCCCTCGGCTGCATGAACAATCCGCGCATCCACACTCCCAACATCGATGCCCTCTCGCGCGCCGGCGTCACCTTCGACAACCACTTCGTCTCCACCGCCATCTGCGTCACCTCCCGCGCCAGCATCTTCACCGGCCAGTGGGCCCGCACGCACGGCATCACGGAGTTCGCCCGCCAGTTCACCCCCCAGCAGCACGCCCTCACCTACCCCGGCGTGCTGCGCGCCGCCGGCTATCGCACCGGCTTCATCGGCAAGTACGGCCTCGACAAGCCGCCCGCCCCCAAAGACCAGTTCGACTACTGGGCCGGCTTTCTCGGCCAGGGCAAGTATTTTCCGCAGGGGGAACCCGGCCCCCACCTCACCGACATCATGACCGGCCAGGCCCGCGAGTTCCTTGGCTCCGTCAATCCCGCTCAACCCTTCTGCCTCTCCGTCTCCTACAAGGCGCCCCATGTCCAGGACGACGACCCGCGCCAGTTCCTCCCCGCTCCCGAGGACGCGGCACGCTACGCCGGCGCCCATTTCCCCGTCCCCAAAACCATGGACACGGATGCCATCACCAGGCTTCCGCTTTCCGTCCAGGGCTCCGAGGCCCGCCGCCGCTGGGCCGTGCGCTTCTCCACGCCCGCACTCTTCCAGCGCTCCGTGGCCAACTATTACGCACTCATCACGGGCATCGACCGCTCGGTCGGAACAATCCTCTCCGAACTAGACCGGCGCGGGCTCCGCGAAAACACCATCCTCGTCTACACCGGCGACAACGGCTTCTATCTCGGCGAGCACGGCCTGGCCGGCAAGTGGTTCATGCACGAGGAGTCGATTCGAGTGCCGCTGGTCGCCTCCGGCCCAGGCCTCGCGCGCGGCCGCCGCGTCGACGCCATGACTCTCAACGTCGATCTCGCCCCCACTCTCCTCAACCTGGCCGGCGCGGCCATTCCAGAGACAATGCAGGGCACGTCTCTCTCCCCCTGGCTGCGGGGCCGGACCCCGCCATCCTGGCGCCAGGAGTGGTTCTACGAGCACCACTTCAACAATGGCTGGATTCCGCCCACAGAAGGCATCCGCACGGCGCGCTGGAAGTATACGCAATATCCCGAAGAACACCCGGTCTTCGAAGAGCTATACGACCTGCGGAACGACCGCTACGAAGAGAACAACCTGGCCGCGGCGCCCCAGCATACGGCGACTCTCAATCATCTCCGCGAGCGCCGCCTCGCCTGGACCGCCGCGCTCGAAAAGACAGGAAAGCCCCCCGCCTAGCGCACCGCTACCGGCACCGAGGTGAAGTTCAGCGAGGGATTGAATCGCAGCCCCAGCGCTGCCAGACCAGCCGGCTGGTTGCTTTGAAACTCCACCACGCCGCGCCGTCCCGACAATGCCGGAAACTTGTCCGGGAGCGAGAACGCCTCATGACCGCCGGCCGCCAGCGAGAACACTGACCGCCCGATCTCCGCGCCGGACTCATCGCGCCAGACCGCGGTCACATTCGCCGCCGCGGAAGCCAGGTTCACCACCGCCACGCCGGTGGAATACCCGATCAGGTTGTCGAAAGGAACCAGCACGGCCGCCTGCGCCCGGCTCTCCAGCGGCGCAGTCCCTTCGGATTCGCGCCCATCGGTCCCCTTCTGCCGGAAGATGGCATAGCCCGAGACCGGCGCCGCGCTGCGCACGTCGGCCCAGCCCACCTGCGTCGTCGAGACCGCGGCTTCGGTCTCGATCAGCAGGCTGCTGTTGGCTGGCAGCAAACGGTCCACCGCGGACCCGACAGCCGTCACGGACTGCCCGCCCTGCGTCACCACATACGGCAGTTCCATCGCCGAACCGTCCTGCGCCGTGAACTGCACCCGCACCTGCGTGCTCGAGGACTGTACGTTCACCAGATTGATGGTCGTCTTCCAACCGCCGCCCGTGGCGATTTGCGACAGCACGCCAGTTCTGGAAAGCACTCCGGAAGCATTCACCTCCAACGTAAACACCGCCGTAAGGGCCACGCCCAGCGAATCCGCCACGCGCGCTGTAAACGTGTAGGCTCCAGCCGCCGCGGGCGTGCCTGAGAGCACGCCGGAAGTCGAGAGCGTCAAGCCCGGCGGCAGCGTACCCGACGCAACGGACCAGGTGTAGGGCGCAGCCCCACCTGCCGCCGTCAAAGTCTGCGTGTACGCCGTGCCCGCGGTGCCCTTCGGCACGGAGGTGGTGGTGATCGCCAGCGGATTGGCCGGAGCCAGGCCGATCACCAGCGTGAAGTACTGATAAGCCTCCTTGCCGGCAGCATCGGTCACTTTCACGGTGAACGTCGAACTGCCTGCGGCCAGCGGCGTGCCCGTGATCACACCTGCCGGCGACAGCGAAAGCCCTGCCGGCAACTGACTGGCCACAATGCCGCTGGAGGCCAGCGCCCACGAGTATGGAGGCACTCCGCCCGCCGCCGAAAGCGTCTGATTGTACGGAATCCCCGCGGCGCCGTTCGGCAAAAGTGTGGTCGCCACCGCTAATCCGGACCCGACACTCATCGTCACGCCACCCAGCGCCGCCACGCCGCGGTTATCGGCGGCCCGCACCGTAAAGCTGTACGTTCCGCCCGTCGTGGGTACGCCGCTGACAATCCCATTGCCGGCCAAGGTCAATCCAGGCGGCATGGTTCCGGATGCATACGACCAGGTATAGGGCGGCGTCCCGCCGGCCGCGCCCAGGCTTTGGCTATAGGCAACCCCCACGCTGCCCGCCGGAAGCGTGGCGCTGGTCACCGTCAGCCCCGCTGCCGCTCCTGTCACCGAGACGGCGAAGGAGGCGTAGTTGCTGCCGGAAGTCACACGCACTTCAAAGGTTCCCGGCGTCGCGCCCAGCAGCACGCCCGTGGAAACCAGGCCGGCCGAGTCCGCCGTGCCCACCGACGATACCAGTGAAACGCTGCCCGCCGGAATCACCGTCCAGATCGCCGTCGCCCCCGGCAGCGCTGTGCCTGATGAGTCCTGCAACCGCGCCGTCAGCCGCAGCGGCAGCGTCGTGCCCGGAGCACCGCTCTGGTAGTTGCCCTGGACGATCACCGGTATCGGATCTCCGGCCGTCACCTGCAAAGCCGCCCGGAACGTCACCTGATTGCCCACGTCGACGATCATCTCCGTCGTCCCGGGCTTGCCCAGCGCCAGCAGTTCGCAGGAAGCGATCCCGTCCGCTCCTGTCAGAATCGTGCCCGCCGTGCAGGACGCCACCGGCCCTGCCGCCGGATCCTGATTCACCGTCTTCACCGTCAGCCCCACACCCGGAATCGGCAAGCCGGGCGACACCCCATTACCGCCGCTCGTGCCCACCACCACTTGCACTCCATTCGCCAGTCGCCCGCCGCTCTGCATCCTGGTGATCTCCAGTTGGCCCGGCTTCAGGAGCTGGATCGTCGGCTGCGGGTTAAAAGCGCCGGAAACGTACGGATAGGCCACCAGGTTGAAGCTCACCTTCCCCACGTCGCTTGCCGCTGTCACTGTGTACTGCCGGAACGCCACCCCGACGCTGATCTCACCGCCCGGCACCCAGGTGAGCGACGCATACCCGCCCGCATCCGTCACCACCGTCCGCGAACTCGCGTAACTGATGCCGCCCACGTCGCTCCAGGTCACCGCCTTGCCCGCCACCGGCTGGCCTGTCCCGTCCACCGCCCGCACCACCAGCGGCAGCGTGAACGCGTTGTAAAGCTGCGCCAACTGCCCATCTCCGGAGACCTTCACCAACCGGCTCTGCGCCGACAACGGCAATGCCAGGCACAGAATTGCCGCCAATCTCACAATCGTGTTCATCAGTTTCAGTTTAGGGTGAACTCGCATTGGTTCCTCTTGGTCAGAACGCCGCCCACAACGATGTCAGGGACCTTAGTCCTACACCCATCCCCTTAGTCCCACAGGGACTTCCGCGGACTCCCGTCAGATGTTTAAACCCAGGCTTGCGTTCGCCCTCTCGCCGGGGGACGTAACATTCCACCAGACGGTAAACTGAATCATATGAACCGACGGCATTGGATGGCGGCTTCGATGTTCGGCGTGACGGCGGCTGGCGTGGCTGCGGCAAAGGTCGAGCGCAAGCCCTTGCCGGATCCCAAACTACGCGAAACCGATCCTGAAAAGTACTGGTTGCGCATCCGCAAGGAACAGTTCCTGCTGCCCGAATGGCGCGCCTTCCTCAACAACGGCAGCCTCGGTGTCGCCCCCATTCCCGTCCTCGCCGCCATGGAAGAGTTCCTAGAACAGGGCGCCGCCCTCACCAGCGACGAATACCCCCGCTGGGGCTATGAAACCCTCGATGCCGAACGCGCCGAGATGGCCGAGTTCCTCGGTTGCAAGAAAGACGAACTCGCCCTCACCCACTGCGCCACCGAAGGCATCAGTACGGTTGCCATGGGTCTCGACCTCAAGCCCGGCGACGAAGTAGTCATGACCGACAAGGAACACGTCAGCGGCCAGTCTCCCTGGCGCCTCCGCGAAAAACGCCACGGCATCACAGTCCGTGAGGTGAAGACGCCCCACCCCCCCAAGAGCAGCGCCGAACTGGCCGAGGTCATGATCAACGCCATCGGCCCCAAAACCCGAGTCCTCAGCTTCTCCGGCATCATCTCCCCCACCGGCACCATCATGCCCGTCAAGGAGATCTGCGACGCCGCCCGCGCTAAAGGCGTCCTCACCTTGATCGACGGCGCGCACATGAACGGCCAGATCCCACTGAAGCTCTCCGATCTCGGCTGCGATTTCTACGCCGGCAGTCCTCACAAGTGGATGTTCGCCCCCGCCGGCTGCGGCATTCTCTACATCCGGGAGGAGAATCTTGACCGCCTTTGGCCCTCCATCGTCACCGGCGGCTGGGACGACAAGACCATCGGCGCCGCCCGCTTCATGAAGCTCGGCACCAACAACCGGGCCACCGTCGTCGGCATGCTCGCCGGACTGCGCTTCCTCAAGTCTCTCGGCCCCGAGAACATCTACACCAGGCTCCACGACATGGCCAAGCGCAACTATGCCATGGCGGCCAGGCGCCCCCACCTCCAACTCCTCAGCAGCCCGGATGACCGGCTCTACGGCGCCCTGGTGACCATCGGATTCAAGGGCGCCAACGTCGAGAATCTCTGGAAGATCGCCCGCGAACGAAAAATCTGGGTCTACGGCGGCGCGGAACTCCGCCTATCCACCCATATCCATACGCGCATGGCCGACCTCGAGGCCTTCTACTCCCTGGTCGATGAGGTTATGCTCGGTAAGAAGTCGTGACCTCCGATCCCGATCTAGCTCTGGCACTCGAATTCCTGCACTCGCAGCACGTCCTCGTGCTCTCTACCTCCGGCCCGCTCGGCGAAGCCCTCAACGCTCCGCTTTTCTATGTAATCGGCGACGGTTGGCGGCTCTATTGGCTCTCCTCGCCCCGCTCCCAGCACAGCACACGAATCAAAGGCGCCGAGGTCGCCGTCGCCGTCTTCCATCCCGGAAAGGACTGGCGCGAGATCCGCGGCGTCCAGATGCGCGGCTCAGCTTACCCCGTCCGCTCCGCTGGTGAGAGGATCCGCATCCTCGATCATTACCGCCAGCGTTTCTCGTTGGACGTCGACTTCGCCGCAGTCATCGCCCGCAGCCGCCTCTATCGTTTTGAGCCCGCCTGGCTCCGCTATATCGACAACTCCCGCGGCTTCGGCTTCAAACGGGAGTTCACCCTGCCGTAGCGCATGGCCTTCCGGTGCGCTACACTCCTAACCATCTCTGGACTTCGAGCATTCTGATTCCCAGGAGGCCCGCCCATGCGCAGATTCGCATTCCTTGCCGTCTTTTCTCTTAGCCTAGTCCTCTCTGCCCAAACCCAGACTGGGACCACCATCCGCATGGAGGTTGTCTCCAAGTCGGCCAAAGCCATCAACTACGAGCGCGGCACTGGCGCCACGCGCATCGACTTCTCCGCCTCCAGCCTCATGCCTGGCGCCACCGGCGGCGCCACCGTCGAGAGCAAGCGCGGCTACATCCAGGTCAGTGCCAAGTTCGAGAAACTCGAATCCCCGCAGAAGTTCGGCGCCGAATACCTCACCTACGTCATGTGGTCCATCTCCCCGGAGGGACGCGTCGAAAACCTCGGAGAGGTCCTGCTCAAGGACGGCAAGGGCAAGCTGAACGTCACCACCGAACTCCAGATCTTCGGCCTCTTCGTCACCGCTGAACCCTACTTCGCCGTCAGAACCCCCAGTGACGTCATCGTGCTGGAAAACGAACTGAGGAAGGACACCCGCGGTAAGGTCTACCTCATCGACTCCAAGCTCGAACTCCTCCAGCGCGGCCAATACGCCAAGCTTTCCAATCCCCTCAACCTCGCCCCCGATCTCAAGGCGGCGCCGATCGAACTCTACGAGGCTCGCAACGCTCTCCTGGTGGCCAGGTCTTTTCTGGCCGACAAGTACGCGGCTGACACCTTCGACCGTGCCGATGCCAGCGTCAAAATGGCCGAACGGCTCCCCAACCAGCCCGATTTCATCGACGAGATCGTCCGCACCTCGCGCCAGGCGGTTCAGATCGCCGAAGACGCCCGGGCCATCTCCATTGAGCGCCAGGCCCAGGAGAAACTGGCCAGGGAAAGGGCGGAAAGCGAACGCCTGAAGCAGGAGGCCCAACGCAAAGCGGCCGATGAGACCGCCCGCCGGCGAGAAGCCGAGCAGGCCCGCGAACTCGCCACGGCCCAAAAGACCGCCGCCGACCAGGCCCGCATGCTGGCCGAGATCCAGGCCGCCCGCGCCGGCCAGGCTAAGGCCGAGGCCGATCTCGAACGGCGCAAGGCCGAGGAGGCCGCCAAATCCTCGGACGAAGCCCGCCTCAAGGCGGAGGCCGACCGCAAAGCCCTCCGCGAGCGCCTGCTCGCCCAGTTCAGCGCCGCCCTCCCCACCAAGGACACCGAGCGCGGCCTGGTGGTCAACATGGGCGACGTTCTCTTCGATACCGGCAAGTTCGATCTGCGCCCCCCGGCCCGCGAAAAACTCGCCCGCCTCGCCGGCATCTGCCTCGCCTACCCCGATCTCCGCCTCCGCGCCGAAGGCTACACAGACTCCACAGGCTCCGACGACCTCAACCAGAAACTCTCCGAGCAGCGCGCCGGCGCCGTCAGGGACTTCCTCATCTCACAAGGTCTGCCCGAATCCGCCCTCAGCTTCCAGGGCTTCGGCAAGGACAACCCCGTCGCCAGTAACGACAACGCCCAGGGCCGCCAGCAGAACCGCCGTGTTGAACTCGTCGTCTCCGGCGACGTCATCGGCACCGCCATCGGCAAAAACTGACCAAGGAGGAATCCGCTCTTGGATTGCAGAACGGGATGCGCCGCCTGCTGCATCGTCCCGTCCATCTCATCGCCCATTCCCGGCATGCCGGACGGTAAACCCGCCTTTGCCCGCTGCATTCAACTTTCCGGCGACAATCGCTGCCTGCTCTTCGGCCAACCTACCCGGCCCACCGTCTGCGGCAGCCTTCAACCCACCCCCGATATGTGCGGAGAGGCGGACGAAGAAGCCTTCGCCCGCCTCACTCAGTTGGAATTGTCCACTCGCCCTTAGGGCAGCGGCGTGGCCCGCTGCAGCAAGTGCAGGATGTTGCCCTCCGGATCGGTAAAGAAAACGACTTTGTTCCCCTTGCTCTCCTGGGGCTCGCTCAGGAACGATACGTTGTTGCGCTTCAAAGTCGCGTAGGCGTTCTCGAAGTCCGTCACCGTGAGCGCGAGGTGCCGCAGCCCTGGACTCTTCAACGTGTTCGGACCCTGCTCGCCCTCCGCCGGGATGATCTCAATCATCGTCCCGTTCGGAGCCTTGACGAAATACGCCGTCGACCCCTTGTAGTTGATCACGAATCCCAGCGTATCCACGTACCACTGTGCCAGCGCCGCCGGGTCCGGCGACGCAATGGCGGTATGTTCGATGCCCTGAACCATATTTACTCCTCGAAAACTAGACTACGTACGGCTTGCGGTAGTCGCGCGTCATGAGCTTGTTCGCCGCGGGATCGCCAAAGCCCTTCTTGCTCTCGTCCCAGGTCAGCGTCTTGCCCACGCGGTAGCTGATGTTGGCCATGTGTACCAGCATCACGCTCGCCGCCCCGATCTCGATGTCCGCCGTCAGGTCCTTGTAGTTCCTGCTCCGGCAGGCCGAGATGAAGCTCTCGAAGTGCAGGATCGACGTCTCCTTGGACCGGTCCGGCTTAATTTCCAGCGCCAGTTCGCTCTTCTCCCCCTTGTACGCCTTGAAGCCGATGGACTCGTCCAGGTAGGCCCAGCCGTCGGCCCCGTAGAACGTGTTGCCTACGCCATAGGTCCCCAACGGCACGCCACCCTCCGGCCCGGTCAGCAGCCCGCGCACTTCGAACATGATCTCCTTCGATCCGTATCCGAAGGTCGCAACCTGCGTATTCGGCGTCTCCTGGTCGTCGTCGTAGACAAACTTCCCGCCAGTGGAGGAGATCGTCTTCGGCATCCCGATGTCGCCCATCGCCCAACGGCAGATGTCCATCTCGTGGATGCCCTGGTTGCCGATGTCGCCATTGCCCGTATCCCAGAACCAGTGCCAGTTGTAGGCAAACCGGTTCTTCGAGAACTCCCGCATCGGCGCCGGTCCCAGGAACATGTCCCAGTTCAGACCCGCCGGCACAGGCTCCACCGGCGTCTTCCCGATCGAGCGCCGCCGCTTGTAGCACGTCCCCTTCGCCATGAACAGCGGCCCGATGAGACCCGCCTTCAACCTCTGGATCGCTTCGATCTTGTGCGGCGTGGACCGGCTCTGCGACCCGATCTGCACCATCCGCTTCGTCTGCCGCGCCACTTCCACCACGCGATAGGCCTCGTGGATGTTGTGCGTCGCCGGCTTCTCGCAATAGACGTCCTTGCCCGCCTGGCAGGCCCAGATCGTCGCCAGCGCGTGCCAGTGGTTCGGCGTGGCGATCGATACCGCGTCTACCACCTTCGACGCGAACATCTCGCGCATATCCGAAAACTCGGTTGCCTTCGGTCTCTCTGCCTTCGCAATCCGAGCCTGCGCCCGTTCGCGCGCCGCCTGGTTCACGTCGCACAACCCGGCCACGTTCGCGCTGGGAATCGCCAACTGGAACTTGAGGTGGTCGTTGCCGCGCCCCCCCAGCCCCACAATGCCCATATTGATCCTGTCGTTGGCGCCCATCACGCGAGTGGCTGAAATAGCCATGGTGGCGCCCTGGAAGAAATGCCGGCGGGTAAGTGGATTCATAGTCGAAAACTCCGTGGAGTGGTTCGCTTTGACAATATCACGCGCGCGCGAGCCAGTGCCCACTCTGCTTCAATCCGATTTCACAATTTTCTTACTAACCCCTTGCAACCCCAGGCGCCCCCCCAGGGTCCAATGGAGCAACTGGGCCATCGAAGGGACTTACACACGATGCATAGGAACAAACTAGCGCTTTGCGCCATCTTTCTCGCCGCTTCCATCTGGGCCAAAAGTGGAGGCGCCGATCCGGCCGTTACCGGAGCTCCCGGCGACGGTCTCTGCACCGATTGCCACGGCACTTCCGCCAACTCCGGTCCCGGCAAACTCCAGATCTCCCTTGTCAATGCCACCACCTGGACCCCCGGCACCCCCGTCACCCTGCGCATTACTTTGAGCGATCCCACCGCTCAGCGCTGGGGCTTCGAGATCACGGCCCGCAGCGCCGCCACTCCCTCCGATCCGCTCGGCACCCTCGTCGCCATTGATACCGCCAATACCCAGCTCAAAACCGCCGGCCCCCTCCAGTTCATTACCCACCGCACCCCCGGGACGCGGCCCGGCACCTCGAACTCCTCTTCCTGGGAGGTGCAGTGGACTCCGCCCGCAGACACCGCTGCCGGCTCCGTCATCTTCTACGCCGCCGGCAATGCCGCCAACAACAACGGCGTGGAGGACTCTGGCGATAAGATCTACACCGCCACACTCTCCGTTGCGCCCGCCGCCGCCAACCCCGATCCGACCCCCACTCCCACCGGAACGCCACGCCTCCTCTCTCGTCTCTCCTTCGGCTCCCAGGTCGATGCCGGCGTCTGGACTACCGCCCTCTACTTCTATAACCCCACCGGCAAGGCCGTGGACGTCCCCCTCTCCTTCTTCGGCGCGGACGGCCAGCCCCTTTCCATCGCCTCCGCCGGCGGAGATCACGCCACGCTCTCCATCGCTTCCAAGGGCACCGGCTACCTCGAATTGAACGACGGCGTCCCACTCACCGAAGGCTGGCTCCTGGCCCTGCTGCCTGACGGCGTCACCGGCTTCGGCGTGGTCAAACGCACTACGGATGCCACCGGCCCTCAGGAGATCACTCTGCCACTGATGACCACCACATCGGCAGCCGCCACCCTCTTCTACGACGAAAACCAGGGCGATAGCTGGGTCGCCCTCATCAACCCCACCACCTCCAGTGTCGATGTCACCCTCAACGCCCGCGACGATACCGGCGCCTCCATCGCAAGCGCCACTCTCACACTCGCCGCCCACCAGCGCCAATGGTTCCTCGTCCGCGACCGCGCGGAGTTCTCCGCCATCGCCGGCAAACGCGGCGTTCTCGAGTTCTCCGCCGCCTCCGGGGCCGTCTCCGTCCTCGGTCAGCGCACCAAAGGTTCCTCGTTCGCCCCGGTCCTCCCGGCCGAACGTTGATCTCGAGCCGCAAGCACGAGCCAGAGGGCGCCGTCCGGTCTCACGACCGCCGGCGCCCTTTCGTTTTGCAAAGATTACGATACACTAATCTTCATTGCCATGAGCATCAAATACGCCCTCCGCACCCTCGGTCTCGCTTGCCTCACCGCCGCCGCCCTCTCCGCACAGGCGCCGGCGGGCGCCAACGAAGCCAATCTCAAAGCCCTCGTCGATGCTGCCCGCAAGGATCTCAAGGCCGAAAAGCAATCGATGATCGACCAGGCCATGAAACTCGACGCCGGAGACAAGTCAAAGTTCTGGGGTATCTACACCGGCTTCCAGAAAGAACTCGACGCCATCTGGGATACTCGGATCGCCAACATCAAGAAGTACGCCGACTCCTATCAGAGCATGACCGACCCAGTCGCCGACCAACTCGCCTCCTCCGCCCTCAATAACGAAACTCAGCTCACCGCCCTCAAGAAGAAGTACCACGCGCAGTTCAAGGCCGCCCTCGGCTCGAAAATTGCCGCGCGCTGGCTTCAGGCCGAAACCACCCTCGGCAACGTGATGATGCTCCAACTGCTCTCCCAGGTCCCCCTGCTCGAGTAGCGGTTCGCCAATCCGGCTTTTTCACCCCGCGGGCAGGCAGGCCGCGGGGACTCTCTTTTACGCCCTTGGCGCCTCTTCCAGGGCGCCGTAGGCCAACCCCAGCCAGATCCCCACCGCCAGCGCCAGGTGCAGAATCTGCATCCACACCGGCGCCAGCAGCAGAACATTCGCCGCCCCCGCCGCCAGTTGGAGCACCGTGAGCGCCGCCACACGCGTCTTCAAGCTGCCGTGCAGCTTCGTGAACGCCGTCACCAGCACGAAGAACCCGCCGAGTACCGCTACCACCGGATGCACCAGCCGCAGCCGCAGCAACGCTGGCGCCGCCTCCGCAAACTCCTGCTTCACCCCTTCCAGCATCGACGTCGCCGGATAGATCGTGTCCCCCAGCGCCGCAATCGCGCCCGTCAGGCTCGCCAGCAGGGCCACCCCCAACGCGCCCTTCAATAGCCCCGGCACTCGGCCCCAGGCGAACTTCCCGCCGCCCGCCGACCACGCCGCGCCCTCAATCGCCGCCAGCAACAGCAGCGTGTTCGTCAGGTGCAGGCACAAATACACGGCTCGGCCCGCCGACGCATTCTTTTCCACATAAGACAACAACACCAGCCCCGCCCCCAGCAACGCCTCCACCACGATGAAGATCAGCGACGCCCAGGCCCACTTGCGCGCCGCGTGGCCCTTCTCAAACCACTTCCGGCTCAACACCACCAACGCCCCGACGCCCAGCAGCGCCAGCCCGCTCGTCAACCGGTGCGTGAACTCGATCACCGTCTGCACCGTCGGCGACGGAGGGATCACCTCGCCATTGCACAGCGGCCAGTGGCTCCCGCATCCCGCACCCGACCCCGACGCCCGCACCAGCGCCCCCCACAGCACCACAAACACATTCCATCCAAGCACCACCCACGCCAACTTCGCGAATGATCCGGCCCGTTCGTTCATATCATTAGAATGACACCACATGCCCCCCTCTCTCCGCACCGTCTGGACCGCCGTCATTCAGCCCGCCGACTACGACGCCCACATGTCCGCCATCGGCCAGGCCCAGGCCAATGCCGCCCACCTCCAGCACTTCCTCCAACTCATCCCACCATCCCCCAACGCCCGCCTCCTCATCGCCGGAGCCGGCACCGGCCAGATCTTCGACTACCTCGCACCCGGCGCCTTCGCCGCCACCCACCCCATCTTCACCGACATCAACCCCGCCTTCCTCGCCGCCCTCCGCAGCCGCCATCCCCAGGCCGTCTGCCTGGCGGACGATCTCGAAAACACCGCCCTCCAAGCCCCCTTCCACGCCGCATTCTGCGCCCTCGTCCTCGAACACATCGACTGGCAACGCGGCCTGGACTCGCTCCTGCGCCTCGCGCCCCGCTTTCTCTATCTCGTCATCCAGCAGAACCCGGCAGAAATCGCCACTGCCGTCACCCCCTTCCGCACACTCCCCGGCTCCATGCGGGCCTTCTCCGAAACCCACCCTCAGCTCCGCGACCCCGCCGAGATCGCCGCCTGCCTCCAGCTCCGCGGCTACACGCAAACCGCGGCCGTGCCTCGCCCCGTCGCCGATAACAAGACCATGCTCGGCCTGCTCTTCACTCCGTCTCAGCCGTGAACCGCAACGCCCACCACGTCGCCGCCACGCCCATCAGCACAAACACCGCCTCCGTCCCCACCGTCTGAAACTTCGTCGCCAGCGGCGGTGCCAGCACTTTTACCAGGGACACCCCCACCGCGCTCCATGTCATCACCAGGAACATCGTCCGCCCCACCGGACGCCGGGCCGTCACCCAAGCCACCGCCGCCGTTCCCAATCCAATGAACAGATACCCTGTCACACCCTGCAGGATCTCCTTGTTCTCCACTGCGTCCATGAAGAAAGCGCAGCAGGTGATCGCCATCGCAATCTGCCAGGCCCACGCCTCTTCCGCCATCGCCACTACCAGCAGCACCGCGCCGGCAATCGTATAGTTGAACTGGATATCCAGCTTGTACTCGATCCCGATCCCCACCAGGGCCAGAACCGCCGCCGCGGCCAATCCCTTCCACCCCGCACTCCCCGCCCACGCCACTCCGGCGTCCTCGCCCAGCACGTCCTTACTCCGCCATCCCGCCCATCCATAGGCCGCACCGAGCACCGCCCCGAATGTGAACTCCATGATCTTCCACCAATCCACCAAGGGCGCCGGCCCCGTCGGCCGCCCCACCGCCTGAATCGCCGCACCCGCCGCAAACCCTACCCCTCCTCCCACCAATCCAAACAACGCCATCTCCAGCATCGCCCGGCCCCCACCCTTCCACATCAACCACCCCAGCAGCACCACCCCGCCCAGCAGAAACCCAAACCATGCCTCCTCTCGGGGCTTGTCCACGGGGTTCGAGAAGTAGATCAGTTTCGGCAGGTTCACCAGCCTCCATCCCAGCCAGGTCGCCGCGATCATCCCCAGCACACCTACCACCACATCCCTCATCTTCACCCGCATCCTCTCCCGCAGGAACCCCAGTGCCATCACGATCCCGCCCAGCAGTCCCCACACTCCGCCCTTCACGGCAAACCCGGTAATCGCCCACCAAAACGTCTCGGGCTTTAGCGAGAGCCCCACCGTCTGCCCGTAAGTCTCCTGCCCGCCGAACCCCACGCCCACGGCCCCGCAAGCCGCAATGAATCCCAAACTTGTCTTCCGCCCCAGCAGCAAAGCCAGCGCCAGCGCCACCATCGCCCCCGGAATCATCGCCCCCAGCGGCCCACCCCCAATGAACCCGCGCAGCCCCCAGCCCAATGACATCGTCACGGCCGGAAACAATACCCAAAGTGCAGCGTTCTTCTGAATCATGCCCCGCCATTGTCTCATGCCATGGAGAACTGTCCACGGGGCAATCTGCGTCCCCGCCCAAAGCCCCGCACCGCCCCGCCCTGACGTTACGCTGAAGCCAGGAGCCCCCTCCCATCCTGCGCAACCAGGAGTTCATCAGCATGAGTACTTCACCCGACGCCCCGATCACACGCGCCGATCTCGAGGCACTCCGCCAAGCCATCCGCGCGGATCTGCTGGCTGAGGAGCCAATCGACGCAGAGACTGCGGCCCGAATCGACTCCGCCTTCGACGAGCCCGGCGAACTTGTGTCCCATGAAGAACTCAAGCGTCGATACGGTATCGAATGACACCACGCCGCGCGCTCTTTGGCCCTGTGGCTATTCGTCAGTATGATCGTCTCCACCCGGAGATGCGTCGCCGCATCTCCGCCGCCATCGACCTGTATGCCTCCACCGGTCAAGGCGACGTCAAGCCCCTCCGTGGTCAACTACAGGGGACCTTCCGCCTCCATGTCGGTGACTTCCGTGTCTTCTTCCGCCTGAAGCCGCCAGATATCCTCCACATCGCCGCCCTCGAGCCCCGTGGACAGGCATACGAACCCGCCCAGGCCCCGGTTCAGGACTATCAGCCAACCCGCCAAAGAAAAGAGGGGCCCCAGAGGAGCCCCTACCCATTCCGGAATCGATCGCCCGGCTCTACCCCGCCCCGCCCGCCGCACTCTCCTCGCGGTACGTCACCGACGCCTTGATGTAGTCCCGGTTCATGCGCGCGATGTTCTCGATCTTGATGCCCTTCGGGCACACCGCTTCGCACTCGCCTGTGTTGGTGCAGTAGCCGAACCCTTCTTCGGTCATCTTCAGCACCATCCGCATCGCGCGCCGGTCTTTCTCCACCTGGCCCTGCGGCAGCAGCCCCAGGTGCGAGATTTTCGCCGAAACGAAAAGCGACGCCGATGCGTTCGGGCACGAAGCCACGCACGCCCCGCAGCCGATGCACGCCGCCGCGTCCATCGCCAGGTCAGAACACTTCTTGATGATCGGCAGCGCATTGCCGTCCGGCGCCGAACCCGTGTTCACCGCAATGTAGCCGCCCGCCGCGATGATGCGGTCGAACGAACTGCGGTCCACCATCAGGTCCTTGATCACCGGAAACGCCTTCGCCCGGAACGGCTCCAGCCACAGCTCGTCGCCGTCCTTGTAGTGCCGCATGTGCAACTGGCACACCGTCGTGCCCCGCTGCGGCCCGTGCGGAATCCCGTCGATCATGAACCCGCAGCAGCCGCAGATGCCTTCGCGGCAGTCGTGTTCGAACGTAACCGGATCCTCGCCCTTCCTCGTCAGCTCTTCGTTCAGCACGTCGAGCATCTCCAGGAACGACATGTGCTCGTCCGCGTTGGGCACCTCGTACCGCACCATCTTGCCCGCGCTCTTTGCGTCCTTCTGACGCCAGATGTTCAGGATGATCTTCATTGCCGGATGCCCTCTACTTGTAGTTCCGCTGCGCCAGGTGCACGTATTCGAATTCCAACGGCTCCTCGTTCCGCACCGGCTCCTTGCCTTCGCCCGTGTACTCCCACACCGCGGTGTGGCAGAACTTGTCATCCTGCCGCAGGGCTTCGCCCTCTTCCGTCTGATACTCCTCGCGGAAGTGGCCGCCGCAGCTCTCTTCCCGGATCAGCGCGTCCCGGCACATCAGTTCGCCCAACTCCAGGAAGTCCGCCACGCGCGCCGCGCGCTCGAGGGACTGGTTCAACTCTCCCTCGCTGCCCGGCACCGTCACGTTCTCCCAGAACTCGGCGCGGATCTGCGGAATGCGCTCCAGCGCGTGCTTCAGCCCGGCCGCGTTGCGCGCCATGCCGCAGTCTTCCCACATCACCTTGCCCAGTTCACGGTGGAAATCGTCCACCGTCTTCTTGCCGTTGATCGATAGCAGCTTCTTCGTTCGCGCGCCCACCTGCTCCTTCACCGCGCGGCATTCGGAGTGGTTCTCGTCCACGCCGCCCGGCTTCACCTGAGCCAGGTAGTTGCCCATCGTGTAAGGGATCACGAAGTAGCCGTCGGCCAGGCCCTGCATCAGCGCGCTCGCGCCCAGGCGGTTCGCGCCGTGGTCGCTGAAGTTCGCCTCGCCCAGCACAAACAGCCCCGGAATCGTGCTCTCCAGGTTGTAATCCACCCACAGCCCGCCCATCGTGTAGTGGACCGCCGGGTAGATCCGCATCGGCGTCGAGTAGGGATCCTCGCCCGTGATGCGCTCGTAGATCTCGAACAGGTTGCCGTACCGCTCTTCGATCGTCTTCCGGCCCAGCCGCTGGATGGACTCCGCAAAGTCCAGAAACACCCCGCGGCCGCCCGGCCCTACGCCGTAGCCTTCATCGCACGCCACCTTCGCCGCCCGCGACGCGATGTCGCGCGGACACAGGTTGCCGAACGCCGGATAGCGGCGCTCCAGGTAGTAATCGCGTTCCGCTTCCCCAATCGTGTTCGGGTCCCGCGTGTCGTTCTTCTTCTTCGGCACCCAGATCCGTCCGTCGTTTCTCAACGACTCCGACATCAGCGTCAGCTTCGACTGGTAATCCCCGCTCTGCGGAATGCACGTCGGGTGGATCTGCGTGAAGCACGGATTGCCGAACGCCGCGCCTTTCTTGTACGCCCGCCAGATCGCCGTCGCGTTCGAGCCCTTCGCATTCGTCGACAGGTAGAACACGTTCCCGTATCCGCCCGTCGCCAGCACCACCGCGTCGGCCACGTGGACTTCAATCGCCCCCGTCACCATGTTCCGCGTCACGATGCCGCGCGCCCGGCCGTCGATCACCACCAGGTCCTGCATGTCGTAGCGGTAGAACATCTTCACCGTGCCGGCATCCACCTGGCGCTCCAGCGCCTGGTAGCAGCCCAGCAGCAACTGCTGGCCCGTCTGCCCTCTGGCATAGAACGTCCTGGACACCTGCGCGCCGCCGAAGCTGCGGTTCGCCAGCACGCCGCCGTACTCGCGCGCAAACGGCACACCCTGCGCCACGCACTGGTCGATGATGTCCACACTCACTTCCGCCAGCCGGTAGACGTTCGCCTCTCTGGCCCGGAAGTCGCCGCCCTTCACCGTGTCGTAAAACAGCCGGAACACGCTGTCGCCGTCGTTCTGGTAGTTCTTCGCCGCGTTGATGCCGCCCTGCGCCGCAATCGAGTGCGCCCGCCGCGGGGAATCCTGGAAGCAGAAGCACTTCACGTTGTAGCCCAGTTCGCCCAGGCTCGCCGCCGCCGCGCCGCCCGCCAACCCGGAACCCACCACGATCACGGTGTATTTCCGCTTGTTGGCCGGGTTCACCAGCTTCATCTCGAACTTGGCCTTGTTCCACTTCTGTTCAATCGGCCCGGAGGGAATCTTGGAATCCAGTTTCAGTGCCATGTCTCTTTCCTCCGTCCTACTTCACCGCTCCGCCAATCAGCCCGGTGAGCACCGCCAGCGGCATGCTCACGTTTCCGATGCCGATCACCCACCCATAGATCTTCGCCAGCGTCTTCAGCTTCGGCGTGTGCTGCGGGTGGTTCACCCCCATCGTCTGGAACATGCTCCACACCCCGTGATACAGGTGCATCGCCAGAAGAATGTTCGCCACCATGTAGAACAGGCTCGCCGCCGGATTCCGGAAGCCCACAATCACGTTGTGGTACACGTCGCCCTTGATGAACTCAGAACCCAGCGCCTGTCCGGTGGTGAAGTGCAGGATGTGGTAGACCAGGAATGCCCCGATGATCGGCCCGCTCCACAGCATCGTCCGCGCCGCGTACGATGTCGCGATCGTCGCCTTCTTCACATATGCCTGCGGCCTCGCTTCGCCCTTCAGCCGCCATAGCTGATAGGCGGAAATGATGTGCAGGCCCACGCACAGCAACAGGAATCCACGCACACCCCACAGCGCGCCGCCTAGCCCCTGCAGCAGCTCAGCGTAGTGATTCAGCTTCTCCGGCCCCTGGAACACCTGCAGGTTGCCGATCATGTGGCCCAATACAAAGCCGCACAAAACAAAGCCCGTCGCGGCCATCACTACTTTCTTGCCGACGACGGACTGATAGAACCCGGCCGGCCTCGAAAGACCGCCGTTCATCGCTATGGAACTCATCTAGGCACTCCCTCTTCCCGATGGAATGTTGTTCGGGGTGTCCGCGCATCTTCGACGTCACCGTCCATATTCCAGATGCCCGGAAGCTTCTATTGTATAGAAGATTTCAGAGTGCCGGGTGCGTTTGCCTATACGCCTGCAGGCAAGGCGAGGGGCCCGCATCGCCTGCGGGCCCCTCTTTCCATTCCGCTTTGGCCGTGCCTCGGCCATCCTCGCATTAGCGCACCGACATCGCAATCTCCACGCGCTCCGGCTTACTCGCCTGCGCCGCCAGCGCCGGCACTTTCCCCTGCTTCACTGCGACGCCAACTCCCGAGTTGGACACCCAGGCCTCCGTCAGCCGGTAGACGTTCCCCGCCTTTTCGAACACCAGCCGCGGGCTCTTCGAATTGTTCATCTCTCCCGCCGGGAACGTCATCATCGCCTGACGCTTCCCGTCCGCGGCCGTGATCACCAGCGCCGACCCCCTCCTGCCATACTCCACCTCGTATTGGCCGGCCGGATAGACCTGCGCCCCAGCTTCGAAGCTGAACGGCACCGTCGCCCGCATCGCCACCGTCGTCAACGCCATCCCGGGCATCGCCAGGACGACCATCATCGCCAGCGCGCCGATTCCCATCAACATTTTCTTCGTGTTCATTTTCTCAGTCCTCCTGGATTTTCCCGTTCTTACTTTGAGTCCGAACCATCCCAGCGGCCGGCCTCTGTACATTCAAACGGATTCGCGGCGATTTCGTTCGGCTCGTCCCGGCGAATTTACAACCATCTCCATCCTGTTACTTCGCCAACAGTTGCACCGCGCCTTGCGCCCTGTGCGTCACGACGCGCGAAAGATGCAGCTTGCCGTCCTTCTTCACGAACACCAGTTCCGGCCGGTTCTGTGCCGCCGCGCCGTCCGTCCGGTAACCCACTGCCAACGCGCTGGCGCTCATGCCCTCGGCCCGGATCGACACCACGCCCGCTGCATTCGGCGCGGAGATCGTATACTCGCCCGCCGGCATCGTCCGCCCGCCCACCACAAACTCGAAGGGCACCTTCGCCCGCGCCGTTCCAACCGGCACGTCCGCTTTCGCCGTTCCCATCGTCATGGCGGCTGCAGCCGCCAGGGCACACATCAGGCTCGTGCGTTTCATCGCTCATATTTCCTTTCTGAATCGGTTGTGCTTGCGCTCGGATCAGGGTTATTTCCAGCCCTGCTCCGTCCGCTTTCTGCGTCCGTTGTTACTCATCCAAACGCACTGCAACCGGATTCGTTCCGGGAATTTCAGATCAATTTACCTGAGTATCGCGACTTATCCCATCACCCGCTCGAACGCCGCCTTGAACTTCTCCATCTCCTCCCGCGTCCCCACCGTCACCCTGACATGCTGCGGCCACGACGGCCACACCCTGCCCACCATCACCTTCTGCGCCGCCATTGCCGAGATCGCCTCCCGCCCCGGCCGTTTCACGTCCACCATGAACTTGTTGCTCACCGACGGCACGAACGAATAGCCCTTCTGCCTCATCCACTCGAACACCCCCGCCCGAACCTCCGCCACGTACTTCTTCCGCTCCACGGCCACATGCTTCGCCTGCAGGCTCGCCGTTGCGCCCGCCATCCCCGTCGTCGGCAGGAAGCCCGCTCCGAAATACCTGAGCCGATCCAGTGTCTCCGGCTGCGAGATCGCCAGTCCTGCCCGCAATCCCGCCATCCCGTAAATCTTCGAGAACGTCCGCAGCACGATTACATCTTTCGCCTGCGTCGCCAGATCCAGGCACGCCGGAGCATCGCTGAAGTGGATATAGGCTTCATCGATCAGCACCACGCTCCCCGCCGGCCGTTTCTCCACCAGCCGCTCGATCGCCGCCCGCTTCGTCAGCGTCCCGGTCGGATTGTTCGGGTTGCAGAGATAGAAGACCCCCGCCTCCGCGCCGGCCGCCGCCAGCATCGCGTCCACGTCGTGCTCGTTGTCTTTGGTCAACGGCACCTTCAGCGCTTTCGCCTTGGCCCTCGCCGCCGCCATCTCTCCGGCCTCATACCCCGGCTCCCCCTTCACGAACGCCCGCCCCGGCCCGCAAAACGCCAGCACCGTCCTGTGCAGTGGATCGCTCGACCCCGCATACGGCTGCACCTGGTCAGGCCGCAACCCCTCCATCTCCGCAAAGGTCCGGCCCAGCCGCCCCACCTCTCCAAACAGATACCGCCCCCCGCGTTTCAACATCCCAGCCATCGCCTCCAGAGCCTCCGGGCACGGCCCCAGCGGGTTCTCGTTCGCGTTCAGCAGCACCGCATCGGCCGGCGGCTCGCCCACATAGCTCATCTGCGCCAGCAACCGCTCGCCGCCCACAGACCCCATCCACGCCGCTAACGCTGCGGCCCGCCGCCCGAAGACCCGCCTGGAACACCCGAATTCCGGAACTGAAAGAGCTGCGCCCTGTCCCATTTCTCTATCGTCTCCTTCACCACCGCCGTCATCCTTTCGACCACGGCGGCGTAGTATTCTTCGGCCTTCGTTTGGTCGAACCGCACCGAGCCCTGCCCGGGCTGGTACAGAATCACCGGAGTCGGAAACGGAAACGCATACCACGTACCTGCCGCCGGCCGCGGCGTCTCCAGCTCTTCACTGTATCTCTCTTTCCGCACCAGGCTCGCATGCTTCGCCTGCGTAAACGCAGTTTCGTTCCAGCCCGCATGACCCCCATCCTCCCCAAACACCTTCAGCGTCACATCCGAACAGATCGCCCACCAGTTCGTCACCATCACCCGCACCCGCTCTTCCCGCCCCACCTTCTCCGCCAGTTCATTCAGAATTGCCGTCTGCGGACCCCCATGCCCGTTGATCACGATAATGTTCATAAACCCGTTCCGCGCCAGCCCCTTCAACACATCCCCCACAAACAGCCGGTACGCCCCCTCCGACACCTGAAACGTCCCCGCGTACCCATCCAGACTCCCCGTCACCCCATACGGGATCAGCGGCGCCACCAGCGCATCCAGCTTCGGGGCCATCTCTCGCGCCAGATCCTGCGGAGCCGTATTGTCTGCCCCGTTATGGATCACCCCATGCGCCTCCACCGTCCCCGTCGGCAGCAACACCGTCCTGATCCGCGCCGGAACCAGTTCCCGGAACTCCATCCAATTCAATTCGTTCATCTCGCGGCTCGTTTGCGCCGAGGCGACCTGAACCGCGCATAGAACCATCAAACCGGCCATCGTCCGCATACCGCCCACTCTACACCCGCCGCAGCGCCTCTTCCACACACAAAAGGGCCGCCCCACGCAGGGGCGGCCCATTCGCATCCACACGTCCTAGTTTGACAGCCGCAGAATCTCGCTTGCGATTCGCGCGAACGCCTGGTTCAACTGCGTGTTGTTCGGTGCGAACACATACAGCCCCGTCGGCTGCGTCCGCACATAGCTCGGGCTCGACGGATCGTTGGCGATCTTCGCCAGCAATACATCGTCCGGCGGATCTGAGCCCGTCGGATCACCCAGGCCAATCACGTAGAACGTCGGCGTCAGGTTCGTGTCGCTCCGAATCCGTGTCGCGGCGTTGTCCGTCGCATTTCGCGCCGCCGCGCCGATATTGATCGGCTTGTCCGGCCGGAACTTCCCGCTGTAGTTCCCCGACGTGAATGTGGTAATGCGGTTGTCGTAGCAGCACCCTGTCGCGTTGCCATAGGCATCCTGCGTGGGGATGTAGGCAATGTCGCGGCGCACATAGGTCAGGTTCGTCGTGCCCGACCCAAAGCTGCAGCCTTGCCGGCTCTCGTTTCCGCTGGTCGCGCCGTTGATAGAAACATCCGTCGCATTGACGCCCGTCGAATACCGCGCATAGATCCCATATGTCGCCCCCGTTGAATCCTCCGCGCTGCCGATCGTCGCCATCACGCCCAGCCGGTCTTGCGGATTCCAGGCGGCATTCGAGTTCGTGCGTCCCGCGGCGTCATAGCAGGTGCTCTTGGGGAATGAGTAGGTTGAACCGGTATTAGAGTACGACGTTGAACCGTCCCCGTACCGCGTATCCGCCAGCTTCTTCACCGGCCAGTTCGCCGTCAGCGCTGTCGGCACCCCGTCCGTGAAGAACAGGATCATGTTCAGAGCGCCCGGCTCGTTGATCGCCTGCAATAGTTGGTATGCCTCCGAAATCGCCATCGCGCTGCTTGTACCGCCCGTGCACGAGATCGTCGAAATCACCGAATCCAGCGTCGGACTCGACGTCTTGAAGTTCTTCGAAGGTTGGTACCCCACATACATCCCGCTGCTGAACGTGATCAATGCCAGCCGGTCTCGTCCTTCCGCGAAGTTGGCGATAAACGACCGCGCCGCCGTCTTCATCGGTTCACACGAACTCGAGTTCGCCATACTGCCCGACCTGTCCAGCACGAGGATCATGTTCACATCGCGCCTCGAAGCCGTGCCCGTCGCCGACACATTCACGTTCTTATACCCCGCCATTCGCAGGAAGTACGTCGGCGACGACACCGAGGCGGTTACCGACACCGTCCTCGTCCTCAGCCCCGTCTCCGCCACCACAATATTCACCACCAGGTTCTTCGTGTTCAATGAGCCGGTCGGATAATTCGCCGAAAAGAACGCGCTCGCCCGCGCCTTCGCCGCCGCTTCCTGCGACGCCAGCGTCAAACCAACGTTCAACGACCGCGCCGCCGCCAGCGCCGCCGCATCGCACGACGCCGAAAGCCGCGCTCTTACCAGGTACAGAAACGCCGCATCCACCGCCAGCGCCACCATGAATACCACCAGCACCAGCGTCACGCCCATCACCAGCAGCGCGAAGCCGCTCTTCCTAGAAAATCGATCGCGCATAGACCGGCCCCCGGTTATTCAGAGTTGGAAAATCCTTCACCGGCGAGTTGAACCACGCCTCTGTCACAAACGCCAACTCCCCATCTCCCAGCGTCAGGATGTTCTCGAAATTCGTCGCCACCGCCGTCGCGTTCTTGAGATAGTTCGCCGCCGTGATCGTTCCGTTCGACGTCACAATCGAATCCGCCGGCGTCGCCAGCTTGCTCGAATTCAGACTCTTGTTCCCGATCACAATCCGCTGCGTGACCACCGTCTTGCCCAGATTCGTGCAGGCCGCCGTGGTCAGCCCGCCGTCTGTGCACTGCTGCGTCCCCACCTTCATCAGCTTGCTGAGGATCACCACCCCGCCCCCGCCCGGCCGCGGCATCTGCAACCCGGCCGCCAGCCGCACCACCAGATCCTGATTCCCGGTCTGGGAAAAATCCACCCACCGCGCGAACATATGTCCCGTGTCTCGTGCGATCTGGTTCGTCTGCATCAGCCGCTTCAGATCCAGCCCCATGATCACCATCGACATGTACAACGGGATCAGGAGCACGGCGCAAAGCCCGAACTCCATCATCGTGTTCCCGCGCTGACTTCTGCGGCGTCTCATCATCGCTCTTACCTCGTCGGCGGACTCTGTCCCCCAGGCAGCCCTTCCATCCGGTCGGCAGCCCTCGCCACAATCGAGATCTTCCCCGCACTCCTCATCAGCGGCGCCATCCACGACAACTGGTAGCCTTCCACCGACACTTCCACCAGGTTCCCCGGAATGTTTTCCGTCGTCTCCACCAGCGAGTCCGGCTTGTAGTACCGGATCTTGATGCAGTTGTTGCAGTTGCTGAGGAATCCCATCGCATTCCGCTTCACCACCGTCTGAATGGAAGCGTCCTGCCCCATCCCCGACTGCGTCTGGTAGGTCACCGCGTACCGCACGCCTTCCCGCACCGCGTGCTGAAACGTGTTTTGCAGAAAGATCGCCAGCCCGTGATCAATGAACGCAAAGATCAGCGCCATCAAAGGCACCAATACCAGCCCGCCTTCGAGTATGGCGTTGCCCTTCTGCCGCCTGCGTCCTTGCGGTCGATTCCTCATGCTTCCCATATCGGCATACCTGTGCGTGTACGCACCCTCATCTCATCCATACCATCGGTTGTTCCGCTGGGAACCTGTATAGGACCAGAATCGGGCAAAACTAAGGCGTTACACCGGGGAAGACCGGGCCAACCACCCCCACACCTACCTCATCCCCTACCGCGCCGGCGCCCTCTTCTTGTACACGAACTTCTCCCAATCCACCGCACTCAGCCCCATCCGGTCCCACATCACCACCCCTTTTTTCACTGTCAGTTCCGCCACGATCATCCGGTCCCCATCCAGCTTCGCCCCGGCCGAATCCACAAACCCAAACTCACCCTTCTGCACGCTCAGCACGGTGATGTCCGCCTCCGACCCCTCACTGAGATTCCCCAACTCCCGCCGCCCGATCTCCTGCGCCGGCGCCCACGTCGCCTCCCGGATCACGTCCTTCAGCGGCATCCCCATGTTCAGAATCTTCGACATCACGTTCGTCAGATCCTTCATCCCCGCGTTCATGCTCCCCGTGTGCAGGTCCGTCGAGATCGAATCCGGCCAGAACCCCTGCCGCACCATCGGCAGGGCGATATTCCAATAGAAGCTCCCGCCTCCGTGGCCGACGTCGAAGTAGATGCCCCTCTTCCGGCCCGCCTCCATCGCCGGATTCGTCTTCCCGTCCAGCAGTTCGTCCCGGTGCCCGCCATAGCAGTGCGTGTAGATGTCACCCGGCCGCAGCTTGTCTTCCATCAATCCCTTCAGGTTCCGCTCGCCATTTACATACCCGAAGTCCACCATCACCGGCAGCTTCATCGCATTGCCCGCCTTCACCGCCCCGTCCACGTCCGGCCAGCCCTGCTTGCTGTAGTGGGCCACCTTGAAGCCCACGATCACATCTTTGTGCTTCCGCGCCATCTCCGCCGCCGCCTCGGCGTTCATGTCGTTTGGATCGTTCTCGCTCGTCACCCCCATCCCACCGCCCACGATGTTCAGGAACGCCAGCACCCGCGTCTTCGCCCGGTCAATCACTCTCTGCCGGAAATCTTCGAAGTTCCGCGCCCCCGACGTCCCCGCATCCACCATCGTCGTCACCCCCGTCCGGAAACTGAAACTGTCCGGATAGACGCTCAGGTCGCCCGTATACACCCCTTTGATCCCCGTCCCCGCATACACGTGCACGTGCATGTCGATCAGCCCCGGAGTCACGTACAGCCCTTTCGCGCTCACCACCTTCGCCGCGTCCGATTCCGGAATCTCCTTCGCCACGCGCGCGATCTTGCCCCCGGCCACCGCCACGTCCATCACTCCATCGATCCCGCTCTTGGCGTCCACCACATGGCCGCCCTTCACCAGCAGGTCATACTTCGCCTGCCCCCACATCAGCCCCATCCCGAAGAGCACCACCGGAATCCAACGCGCCATGGCACGCACCTCCACACCGCATCATAATCGCAACCGCCTTCTCTCCGCGCGCTATATTTTCGTACCCGGGATCGTTTTCACAGAATCACTCCGCTCGCCACCCTTCTCTTCCGCGAATCACAGGTCTACGCTGAAGGCGTGGTCTTCGACCCGTCCGAACTCGCGCGCCTCGCTCGTGAGAAGGAGGACGAGAACCTCGCCTTCCGCCGCCATCTGCACGACCATCACGACGACCTCCACCTCCTCCACGAGATCGGCGCCCGCGTCCAAGCCGCCTTCGATTGCACCCAGTGCTCCGCCTGCTGCCGCGAAACCCGCGTCGAAATCACCCCAGCGGATCTCACCTCCATCGCCGCATTCCTCAAGCTCCGCCCCGCCGAAGTCCGCCGCATGTACACCGAATCGACGCCCGATTCCACGCTCCTCATCGCTCAACCCGAAGGCCATTGCGTCTTCCTGCACCGCGGCCTCTGCCTCATCTACGAAGTCCGCCCCACGCCTTGCCGCCTCTTCCCTTACCTCACCCCGCGCGAATCCAGCCTCGGAGCCCGCACCGCCTCCATCTGGCGCCGCGCACACTTCTGCCCCATCGTCTTTGAAACGTTGGAACAACTCAAACACCGCACGGGCTTCCACCCCAAGCACTAGCGACGGGGCAGTTCAAGCAGGGCCCGCGCTGCCGCCAGGCTCTCTTCCGCCTTCTCCCAGGCCTCCGCGCAGAAACACAGGTCCACGCACCACCACTCGATCCGCGACAGTGCCCGCAGCTTCGGCACTACCTTCTCCCAGTCGATCAATCCCTGCCCGATCGGCAAATGCGTGCTCGTTTCGTCGCAGTACAACGTCCCATCCGAGTCGATCACGTGGACCGCTCCGATCGTGTCGTGCAGCATCTCCACCAGTTCCACCACCCCGCCGCCCAGCACCTCCGGCGCCCCGTGCTGCCGCGAGCCCTTCACCGCGCACATATACGCATGCGCCGTATCCAACATCACCCGGAACCACGGGTGCCCCACCAGCGTGTGCAGTTTCAGCACCTCCGAGGGCTTGTTGATCAGGAAGCCCGGCTCGAACTCCCAAGCCATCACCACCTGCGCCTGCCGCGCATGGTCGGCGCACTCCCGCCACACGTCCGCCAGCCGGTGAATCGTCGCCTCGTATTCCGCATCCGGCACTGACCCCGGCGCCGTGCTCGTATCCACCCGGATCATTGGACAGTTCAAGTCGTGGCACAACTCCACCTGCCTCTTGAACTCCTCCACATAGCTCGGCCGGTTCCCCGCCACCGTGGGGCTGTGCGCCCCCAGGTCCGACGAA
>JARKQJ010000100.1 GCA_029973955.1 Paludibaculum sp.
CGGGCCTGGCTGGAGGAAGGGATTCTCGACATCGCGATCCCAATGAACTACAAGCGGGAGAACATCGCGCAGCAGGCTGGGTGGTACGACCAATGGACGGAATGGGCGCGGACGCACCAGTACGGCCGCGGGGCGATGATGGGGCTGGGGGTGTATCTGAATTCGATTGAGGGATCGCTGCGGCAGACGCGGCGGGCGCTAGGGGCCGAGGGATTGCTGGGGGTGAACTTCTACGCGATGGCGAACCCGGACGCGGCGGTGGCGGCGAACCCGCACTCGCAGCCGGCCGGGGCGGACACGCCGGTGCGGGGGTTCGCGGAGTTTGCTTCGGGGCTGGTGAGTGGCAGGTCGGTGGACGGATCGGTTTCGTATGAGGACATGACGGCGCAGCCCGAGGCAGTGTTTGGGGAAGCGGCGAAGACGCCGCGGTTGAACTGGAAGGCGGCGCCGAAGTCCGGGCACTTGCTGGGATACGCGAGACGCGCCGACGGCATGCCGCTGGACAGCGCGGACGTCTATGTCTTCGACGCAATGGGCCAACAGGTGCGGAGCACGCGCGCGGACGGGAGCGGTTTCTTCGGGGTGGTGGACCTGGCTCCGGGCGACTATGCCGTGATCGTGGAACTGCGCGGCGAGCAGCGGATCTCACAGACGGCAACCGTGACGCCCGGCCGCGTGGCGGAGGTCCAGTTCGGACAATAGGAGAACTCAGGCGCCGAAGGGTGAGCGCTTGAGAGCGTAGGTGAGTGCTTCGGCAGGGACCTGGAAGGTCTCCATGCCGGTGTTGCCCTGGAAGCCGAGGGCCTTGAAGCCGGCGGGGGAGGTGGCCCAGGCGTCGACGACCATGCGGCGGGCCCAGTCGAAGAAGTCGATGCCGGGGTTGAGTTCGAGCGAGGCGTTGCGGCGATAGGCGATCTGGTCGAGGAGGGTGGTGCGGTCGGCCGGTGCGGATTCGACGAAGGACTTCTGTGTGCGGCGGCGGCAGGCGGTATCGAGCCAGGCGATGCCGCCCTGCCAGATGCGGGCCATGCGATCGGAGCCGGAGCAGAGCAGGTCAATGTACTCAGGTGCGCCCGCGCCGGCGCCGCCAGGATCGTCGCCCTCGGGTGGAATGATGGTGGCGGCGAGGAGTTGGATGGTCTGGTATTCGTGGGGCGTGAGGCAGGCGGGCTTGTAGGCGCCGGCGTTCTGCTGTTTGACTTCGGCGGCATGGTGGTGGACCTGCTGCATGGTCTCGGCGTCGAGGCAGCCGGCGGTGGCGGCGGCGGCGGCGCTCTGGAGGAGGGAGCGGCGAGAGACGGCCATGGTTAGAGATCCCCTTTCTTCATGGAGTCGGCGATGTATTCGGAGGCGCGCCAGGCCATGGCGCAGATGGTGAGGGTGGGGTTCTTATCGGGGTTGGTGACGAAGGGGGCGGCGTCGGCAACGAAGACATTGGAGGCATCGTGGGCCTGGCCGAACTGGTTGAGGGCGCTCTTTTTGGGATCGGCACCCATGCGCACGGTGCCGAGTTCGTGGATGATGGCGCCGGGCTGAGAGATGGCGCGGGCGGGGTTGTCGAGCGAACGGGGGCCGAGGACCCGGCCGCCCATGCCCTCAATGATGGAGGCGAAGGTGTCGTGCATGTGGCGCACCATTTTGAGTTCGTAGTCGCTCCACTGGAAATTGAAGCGGAGGACGGGGATGCCCCAGCGATCGACGACATGGGGATCGATTTCGCAGTAGCTGTTGGGATTGGGGATCATCTCGCCGCGGCCGGCGAAGCCGACGGTGCAGCCGTAGTTTTCGAGGATGGCCTTGCGGAGGCCGGCGCCGTAGCCTTCGTGGGTGCGGCAGAGTCCGTTGAAGCTGCCGACCATGGGCATGTTGTAGCCGCCGCCGATTTCGATGTGGTAGCCGCGGGGGAACTCCTTGTTCTTCTGTTCGAGGCCGAACCAGGGCATATAGAGGTGGCCGCCGGCGTACCCGTCGGAGTTGTGTTTGGGCATGCCGGCCAGAGCGGGCACATGGCCGGAGAGGGAGTAGCCGACGGTGTCGGTAAGGTTGCGGCCGACGACGCCGGAGGAGTTGGCGAGGCCGTTGGGGTGGCGCGAGGATTTTGAATTGAGGAGCAGGCGGGTGCTCTCACAGGCGCTGGCAGCGAGGACGACGATGCGGCAGCGGATCTGCTTTTCAGTGCGGGTGGTTTTGTCGACGTAGCTGACGGCGGAGGCGCGGCCGCTGGAGTCTGTGATGATCTCGCGAGCCATGGCGTTGGGGATGACGGTGAGGCGGCCGGTCTTGAGGGCCGGCATGATCTGCACCTGGCTGGAGGAGTAGTTGGAAGCGGTGACGCAGCCGCGGCCGCATTCGGCGCAGTAGTGGCAGGCGGGGCGGCCGTTGTGGGGTTGCGTGAGGATGGCCATGCGCGAGGGGATGCAGGGGATGCCGAGGCGGGCGGCCGATTTCTGGATGAGGACTTCGTGGACGCGTGGCGCGGGGGCGGGCATGTACTGGCCGTCGGGGGCGGAGCGGATGCCTTCGCGTGTGCCGCAGACTCCGATGAAGCGCTCGGCTTTGTCGTAGTAGGGGGCGATGTCGTCGTAGGTGACGGGCCAGTCGTCGCCGAGGCCGTCGCCGAGGAGGGAGGGTTTGAAATCGTAGTCGGCGAAGCGGAGGGTGATGCGGCCGTAGTGGTTGGTGCGGCCGCCGAGGATGCGGGAGCGGAACCAGCGGAAGTCGCTGCCGGGGGCTACGGTGTAGGGCTCCTCGTCGATCTCCCAGTAGCCGGTGGGAGCGCTGAAGAAGCCGAAGTCCTTGCGGCCGAAGTAGGAGGCGGCATCGGAGCCGGCGCCGCGATGGGGGTAGTCGTAAGGAGTCTTGTGTTCCTTGTAGTCCTTGGCCGGGTTGAGCAGGGGACCAGCTTCGAGCAGGGTGACGCGCACGCCCAGGTTGGTAAGGACATGGGCGACGGTGCCGCCGCCGGCGCCACTGCCAATCACCACAACATCAGCAACCGATGAGCCCCTCATCGTTTGAAACATGTCCACCAGGATTACCACAACGGGGGGTGGGGTGTAAGCAAAAGAACATAAAATGAGTAATAATGATTAGATAGAGCGGCCGAGGATCAAGCCATCCGCCGCCCACCCCCACCGACCCATGAACTGGGCGACTCCACGTTGTTTCAAACAGAACGTGATTTGTTTGTTTCGAAGCTGAAACAAACCTTCTGTAGATTCGGAGAAGAGAAGCAATGCCTACAAAGAAGAAAACCTCCCCTGCCACCGACCCCGCGGTGAAGGCTGCGGCCGCCACCCCGGAAAAGAAGAAGACCGTTCGGACCAAGGCGCCGGCAGCGACGCACAAGAGTCCGGCGCGGAAGGCTGCCGCACCGAAGGCGGCCAAGGCCGCGGCGACTGCCGCGAGCGCCGCGACCGTGGCCGTAGCCGTGGAATTCGACGTGACGCTGCACCACGACGAGATCGCGCGCGAGGCGTACTTCCAGTTCCTCAACCGCGGCGGCTATCCGGGCAACGAGCACGAAGACTGGCTGCGGGCGATCGAGGTTGTGAAGGCGCGCTACTAGATTTCCTCGGCGGCGGCGCGGCGCATCGCCGCCGTGTGTCTTGTTTTGGAGGCGCGGATACAGCTACGGTGTGCGTGGTTCGAACAGCCTGGAGAAGGACCTGACGCCGGAGCCGGAGATACCGCTTTCGCCCAGGCATCATCGGACGAGCAGGCATCCAAGAGTGGTTTCGCGCAGGTCAGACGACCTGCCGACTCAAGGCTTGCGTTTGGGCGACTACGCGCGTTGCGAGTAGTGCTGTTGGCGGTAGCGGCGCAAGACGGCCAAAACGCGGCCCTGGAGTTCCACGTGCTCGGCGGAGACGCGGATGGGTTCCATGGTGCTATTGGCGGGCTGCAGGCGGATGGAGCCATCCGGTTCGCGGAAAAACCGCTTGAGGGTGGTTTCCAGGCCATCGACCAATGCGACGACGATCTCGCCGTCGCGCACTTCATTGGTGCGCTCTACCAGAACGAAGTCACCGCTGCAGATGTGGTCTTCAATCATCGAGTCACCTTTCACCTGCAGGGCAAAGGTCTCCGCCGATCCGGTGAAGTCGGCGAAGCTGAGGGCTTCCGGCGTCGGCACGGATTCCACCGGCGCACCCGCGGCGATGCGTCCCAATAAGGGCACCTCCAAATGCCCCACACGTTGAGACTGCACTCTGTCGCGTTCCGCGTCCCGGTACTCCGGTGACACCTCGATGGAGCGGCTCTCGTTATAGCGCCGCTTCAGGTAGCCCTTCTGCTCAAGAGCGGTAATGTGCTTGTGGACAGTCGCCAGCGACGCCAACTTCAAACCGTTGGCAATCTCCTCGAAGCTGGGACTGAAGCCATTCCGTTCCGAGTAATCAACGAGGAAGTCCAGGACCTCCTTTTGTCTTGGCGTCAGAGCCATACCCGTATTGTTGGCGAATACTAAGCGAAAGTCAAGAGTTCAGTTTAGGAATCTTAATTCAACCCACATTTACCAGGGGTAGGACAGACACCGCCGGACGGGCACATGGGCGCTGAGGGGAGCTTGGCGCCACCCATTTGAGGGGCGAAAGTGGAGTGCTGTTTTAGCAGGTGCTGCTGGCCGCAGGAAGGGCAGGCGAGGGTGTCGAGATCGGAGTCGCGGCGGATGAGTTTTTCGAACTTGGCGCCGCAGTCCTGGCAGTTGTATTCGTAGATCGGCATCGCTGAGTGGCAGTTTCCTTTACGGTTGGGTTCCGGCGTCGAGAATCGCTAATGCAATTTTATCAATGATGGAACGGATGGCGGTGGAGGAAGCGGTGGAGCCGTTGACGATGATGGAGAAGGCGATGCGAGTGGAGGGGTCGTCTCCAGCGTAGCCGGAGAGGGCGTTGACGTGGGCGACGGAGCCGGTTTTGGCGCGGATCAGGCTGGCCTGGGGAGCACCCTTGAAGCGGGAGGAGAGGGAACCGTCTTCGCCGCCGATGGGCAGGAGGCTGCGATAGGTCTCGCGATGTTCGCCGTTGTGCATGGCGGTGAGCAGGGTGGTGACGGCGTTGGGGGTGACCAGGGTGCGCCGGGAGAGGCCGGAGCCGTCTTCGAGATCGAACTCCTCCTTGCGCACGCCCAGGCCTTCGAGCCAGGCGGACATCTCTTTCTGGGCGGCCTCAGCGGTGCCTTCGCCGCTGGCGGTGAAGCCGACTTCGCGGAGGGCCATCTCGGCGTGGAGGTTCTGGCTGATTTTGTCGATGACGCGAAGGGTTTCGACCAGGGGAGCGGACTGACGGCGGGCGAGGACGATGCCGGCAGGTTCGACATAGGGAGTGCCGGAGGCGCGATGGCGCGCGGCGACGCGGCCCTGGATGGTGACGCCGCGGTCGCGGAGGAGTTGCGCGAAGGCTTCGGCGATGAAGGCCGCGGGCTCGTCGATGCCGAGCAGTTCGCTGAGGGGGCCGGCTTTGGGGGAAGCGGTGCCGGAGATTTCCAGAATGCGGGAGGCTGGCTTGCGGCGGATGTTGAGGCGGCCGGGCAGGCCGGCGGCCGTACGAAAGGTGTTGCGAAGGGTGTAGTATTCGACCGGCGGAGAGAGGCTGATGACGGCGGGATCGCCGGCGGCCTTCCCGGGGCGGACGGAGATGGTCTGAGTGTTGTCGTTGAGGCAGAGGGCGGAGACGGCGGCGCCGTAGTCCCAGGGCATATCGCCGACGGCCCAGCCGCCGGGGAAGGGCTCGAAGGGCCAGCGGGTGTCGTCGCCGATCAGATCGCCGGAGACGACCCGCAGGCCGGCGGCGACAAGTTGATCGGCGAGGCCGGAGAGGGGGGCGAGGGGATCGCCTTCGATGGGGCCCTTCTGATAGGGGAGGCGGCGGGCGGAGAGGGTGGGATCGCCGCCGCCGAGGAGGATGAGGTCGCCGGTGAGGCGGCCTTGGGGATCGGGGGCTTGAGAGGAGAGGACCTTCGTTTCGAAGCGGTAGCCGGGACCGAGGCGCGTCAGGGCGAGTGCGGTGGTGAAGAGCTTGGTATTGGAGGCGGGCGTGAGCGCGGACTGGGCGTTACGGGAGTAGAGGATCCGGCCGGTGGAGAGTTGGACAGCCTGGATGCCAAAGGTGGAACCGGCGGCCGCGGGCGTGGCGAGGATCTTCTCAATGCGTTCGGCCAGCGATTGGGCGGAGACAGGCGCGAGGGCAGTGAGCCCCGCCAGGAGGAAGGCGGCACGGAACATGTTTTCACAGTGTAGCGGGCTGTGATGTATTCTGGGGCCGTGCGAGCGGCCCCGCGAACGGTGGTGATGGCGTGGATGTGCGCGGCGATGTGCCTGGCGGGCACGGAGCCGAGGAAAGGGGCCGGGGAGTATCCGGCGCATGCGAATGTGGCGCAGGGCGATCTCGGCGCGGAGTTCCTGTCGCGGGCGTACGAAAGCGTGGATGGCGGATTCTTTTCGCGGGACTACCTGGTGGTGGAGGTGGCCTTGTTCCCCTTCAAAGGACCGGCGGCGCTGGCCCTGAAGCCAGGGGACTTCCGGCTGAGGCTGAACGGATCGACCCGGGAGTGGCCCGCAGCGACGGCGGGGCAGGTGGCAGCGGCGATCAGGAACCCGGAAATCGACGGGCCGCGGCCGAACGTGGTGGCGGGGGGAGGGATCGGGCCAGGAGTCGTGGTGATCGGACAGCCGCGGCGGGTAGAGCGGTTTCCGGGCGACCCCGAGGCGCGGGTACCGAACCGGCCGAATCCGACGGGCGAGAAAGCGGGGCCGACGAATCTGGAAAAGAGCGCGGAGGCGGTGACGAGGTATGCGCTGGACACGGTGAAGGTGGACCAGGCAGGCGCGAGCGGGCTGGTGTATTTTTACTGGCGGGGCAAGGTGAAGGACCTGAAGCGGATTGAACTGGTGTATGAAGGCGAGGGTGGCAAAGCGGTGATCAGGCTGCGTTGAAGCGGGCTTCGAGAAGGATCAGAAGCAACAGGACCACCACCAGGATGGAGCCGGCCAGCGGAAGGCCCATGACGACGCCAATCCCGAGGAAGTGGGCGAAGTAACCGAGCGAAGCGGGGGCCAGCAGACCGCCGGTGAGGGCGATGGAGAAGATGCCGTTGAAGAAGCCGGGGTGGTAGTAAGGAAAGCGGTCGCCGATCTTTTCCATCACCAGCGGGAGGATGACGGAGAAGCCGCCACCGGCGAGCAGAACGCCGACTGTGGCGCCGAAGAGGTTGTTGGTGAGCAGCAGGGCAATACAGGCAAACATGGGCAGGAGGACTGCGCCGGCCAGCAGGCGGCCGTGAGGGACGCGGGGGAGGAGCCACTGCGCGGCGATGCGGCCGAGGAGCAGCGCGGCCCAATAGAGAGAGAGCAGGAAGAGTGCAGTGTCGGGACTGGCGCCCAGGCGCTGAATGAGGAAGAGAGCGAGCCAGCCGGCGAGGGCGCCCTCGTTGCCGAACTGGAAGAAGAGGAGAAGGGCGAAGAGGATGGCGGCGGGGCTCTTGAATTCGCGGAACGCGTCGTTCCAGGTGGGCTGGGCGACCACGGGGTCGGTGGGCATTTTGGCGCGGGCGAACGAGACGGAGGCGAAGCCCGGCACAACCGCCATGAGCACCAGCAGGCTTGGCGCGGTGTAGACGAAGAAAGTGCCGGCGAGGAAGAGAGAGGAGAGCAGGCAGCCGAGGCCGAAGAGGACGCCGGTCAGGTTGAGGGTAGCGGCGCGGTGGAGATCGTAGGCGGGAGAGATGGCGTGCAGACCACCGATATTGACGAGGCCCGCGCCGAGTCCGACGAGGAAGAACCCGGCCATGCGCCAGTAAACCGGAGCTGGCGGAGAGAACGCGGCTAGAAGGAGAAGCGCGCCGGCGGCGAGGCCGCATCCGGTGCTGAGGGTGAACGCGATGCCGCGCTTGCGAAGGATCTGGGAGCCGGCGGCCATCGCGGCAAGGATGCCAAGATTCTGCACCAGGAAATAGGTGCCAACGACGAGGTAGTTGGGATCGATGTGATAGCGCCAGACCGGGAGCAGGCTGCCCAACAGGGCGACGAGCATGCCGGAGTAGAACATCGAAGAGATGCCGCGGCGGGCCATGCCGCCATGGAGGCCAGCGGTGGAGATGCCGGGATCTACGGGATCCGGGGGAGGCGGATTCACCCCAGTATTGTAGCGCTGGCATAGTGAAGAACTGGGGAGTAACAGAAGAAAAATCGTACATTCCTGGGAGCGAAAGCGGGGGCACTAAACAAGACAAAGCACTCCAGTTTTCCAGATTGCAATTGTGATACGATGCGGCAAGAGATGACGCCACGCGTGACTCCGCGGCGTTGAATACACCCTTGGAGTGTGCCCAGTGAAGGTTTTCGAAAGTACCGATGTCCGAAACGTGGCCCTCGTCGGCCACGGCAACAGTGGGAAGACGTCACTTGCCGCGGGGATGCTGTACGCGGCTGGAGCGACGAACCGGCTGACCCGCGTCGACGAGGGCAACACCATCACAGACTATGACGAGGAAGAGATCAACCGGAAGATTACGATCTCGACCTCGCTGGCGAGCGTGGAGTGGAATAAGAAGAAACTGAACATCTTCGACACGCCGGGCTTCAATCTGTTCATGTACGACACGAAGGGCGCCATGGCGGCGGCCGACTCAGCGCTGATCCTGGTGGACGGCGTGGCGGGCGTGGAAGTGATGACGGAGAAGGTGTGGGAGTACGCCGAGGGCTTCAACCTGCCGAGAGCCTTCCTGGTGAACAAGCTGGACCGGGAACGGAGCGACTTCCAGCGGACGGTGGATAACATCATCGAAGTCTTCGGCCGGCACTGCATCCCGGTGCAGCTCCCGATTGGCACGGAGCGCGACTTCAACGGCTTGGTGGACCTGATCTCCATGAAGGCGTACACCTACACGCCGGACGGGGACGGCAAGGGCAAAGAGATTCCGATTCCGGAGGACCTGCAGAGCCAGGCCGACGAGGCGCACGGCGCGCTGATCGAGATGGTGGCGGAAGGCAAAGACGACCTGATGGAAAAGTTCTTCGAGAACGGCACGCTGCCGGCCGAAGACATCATCAGCGGGCTGCACGACGCGGTGAAGGAAGACAGAGTTTTCCCGATCCTGGTGGGTTCCGGCTTGAAGAACATCGGCACGGACATGGTGATGGAGTTCATGCTGACGTTCTGCCCGGATCCGACCGAGCACCCGGCGCTGAAGGCGATGGTGGGCGACCACGAGGAAGCCAAGGCGATTACGGACAAGGACCACGTCACGGCGTATGTCTTCAAGACCGTGGCGGATCCGTTTGCAGGGCGGCTGTCGTACTTCAAGGTGTGCACGGGCGTGCTGAAGAACGATGCGAACCTGGTGGCGATGCGGTCGCGGAGCCAGGAGCGGATGTCGCACCTGAGCGTCCCGCAGGGCAAGACGCTGCAACCGGTGAACGAGTTGCACGCCGGTGACATCGGCGTGGTGGCAAAACTGAGAGACGTGTTGACGGGCGACACGCTGTGCGAGAAGGGCGACGCGATCGAGTATCCGAAGGTTCAGTTACCGGAGCCGTCGATCGCTTACGCCATCGCCGCGAAGAGCCGGAACGACGAAGACCGCATGGGCAATGCGGTGGCCAAGATCCTGGAAGAAGACCAGGGCCTGCGGTTCTACCGCGATCCGCAGACGAAGGACTTCCTGCTGGCGGGCAGCGGCGGGCAGCACATTGAAATCATCGTGTCGCGGCTGAAGCGGCGCTACAACGTGGAAGTGGAGCTGCGGCAGCCGAAGATCCCGTACCGGGAGACGATCCGCGGCTTCGCCGACGTGCACGGGCGCCACAAGAAGCAGACGGGCGGCCACGGGCAGTTTGGCGATTGCAAGATCAAGATGGAGCCGCAGGAGCGGGGCAAGGGCTTCGAGTACGTCAACGCCATCTTCGGCGGGGCGGTGCCGCGGCAGTTCATCCCGGCGATCGAGAAGGGCATCCTGGAAGCGGCCGAGCGCGGTTATCTGGCCGGCTACCCGGTGGTGGACTTCAAAGTGACGCTGTACGACGGTTCCTACCACGACGTGGATTCGTCGGAAATGGCGTTCAAGATCGCGGGCCGCAAAGCCTTCAAACTGGCGATGGAGCAGGCCAAGCCGGTGCTGCTGGAGCCGATCATGAAAGTGGAAGTGATGGGTCCGGTGGAGTTCGCCGGCGACCTGATGTCGGACATGAACGGCCGGCGCGGGCGCATTTCGGGCATGGACACCAAGGGCGCGACGCAGATCATTCGCGCGCAGGTGCCGATGGCGGAGATGCTGACGTACCAGAACGACCTGACGTCGATGACGCAGGGCCGCGCGTCGTTCTCGATGGAGTTTTCGCACTACGACTACGTCCCGGCGCTGAACGCGGACAAGATTATCGCGGCCTACAAGGCGGCGGCGACGGGCGAGACGGACGAAGACGAATAGAGCTTGCAGAAGCTCGCTTTGGGAGAAAGGGCAGGCTTTCGGGCCTGCCCTTTTGCTATTCAAGGCCGCGAAGCGGTGGTATGGTGAAGTGAACTCCGTCGATCCGGAGGCTGCGCCGCGGATTGCGGCGGCATTCCGGGGCCTGCCGGCTCGAGAGGGCAGGCTGCAAAGCAGACCAGTTATACTGATTTTAGACTCATCCTTACATCTATCCACCAGGAGAGAGAATGCCCAAGCGTATTGTGATCCTCACCGGCGGCGGCGACGTCCCGGGCCTGAACGCGGTCATCAAGCAAGTGACCTACCGCGGTTGCGGAATGGACTATGAAGTCATCGGTATCCGCCGCGGCTGGGAAGGCCTTACCCACCTGAATTTTGAAGACGCAGACAGCAAGTCGCGCTACATCCTGCCTCTTTCGCCGCTGAACACGCGGACGATCGACCGCACGGGCGGCACGTTCCTGCACTCCTCGCGCACGAACCCGGCGAAGATGAAGTCGCTGCCGGATTACCTGAAGGGGCAGACATTCCCGCAGCGCGAAGTGGAGAAGGACGGCAAGAAGTTCAACACCTTCGACGTCACGACGCAGGTTCTGAAGAACCTGGAGAGCCTGGGCGCGGATACCGTGGTGGCGATCGGCGGCGACGACACGCTGAGCTACGCGCGGCGCCTGCACGATGAAGGCGTGAAGGTGATTGCGATCCCGAAGACGATGGACAACGACGTGCGCAACACGGAGTACTGCATCGGCTTCTCGACGGCCATCACGCGCGCCGAAAGCGCCATCCAGCGGCAGCGCACGACGGTGGGCTCGCACGAGCGCATCGGCGTGTTCCGCATCTTCGGCCGCGACGCCGGCTACACGGCACTGTACACGGCCTACGTGACGAACATCCGCTGCCTGATCCCCGAGCACAAGGCGAACCTGGATGACCTCATCCGGCTGCTGGTGCAGGACAAGCGCAACAATCCTTCGAACTACTCGCTGGTGATTCTCTCCGAAGGCGCCGAGTGGGAAGGCTACGAAGTGAAGCACTACGGCGAAGCCGACGCCTACGGCCACCAGAAGAAGGCCAACGTGGGCGACGACCTGGCCGCCGAGATCAAGGCGCGGGCCAAGGAAGAGACGATCGTCAGCGACCTGACCTACGACCTGCGTTCGGGCGATCCGGACTTCACCGACAAACTGGTGGCCTGCACCTACGGCAACATGGCGATGGACGCACTCAGCGAAGGCAAGAGCGGCATGATGACGGGCATCGTCAACGGCTGCTTCGACATGGTGGAGATCCCCGATCCGAAGCTTGGGCCGAGGAAAGTGGACGTGGCCACGATGTACAACACGCAGCGTTACCGTCCGAACTACAACAACAAGCGCGGCCTGCCGATTTTCCTCTGCAGGGCGTAATGAAGCTGTTCGAGCGGCTCTTTCACAAGAAGCAGGCTCCCAAGATGACGCCGGATCTCGCCAGCGAGATCCGGCGTTCGTTTGAGGAGGCGGCTGGAGACGAGGAGCATTTTCCTTCAACGATCGACCCCAGGATTCTCCACGTGCGGACGATTGTGGAGTTCTTTGGAGACCTGGGGCATGGGCGCGCGCTGGATGTGGGCTGCGGCAAGGGCCGCTTTGCGCGCATTTTGAAAGAGCACAATCCGCGGGCGACAGTGGTGGCGATGGATCTGGCCGTGGCGATGCTGACTCACGCCGATGCGAATCTGGGGCGCGTGGCGGCCTCGATGCTGGCGCTTCCCTTCCCCGACGCCGTGATGGATGCGGCGTACGCCACGGAGTCACTGGAACATGCCGTGGACATCGGCGCCGCGGTGGCCGAGATGTGCCGGGTGGTGAAGCCGGGCGGTAAGCTGGTAGTGATCGATAAGAACGCCGCGCACTGGGGGCGCTTCGAGACTCCGCAGTGGGAGAAGTGGTTCCACGAAGAGGAGTTGAAGGGCTTGCTGCAGCGGCATTGCCGGCAGGTGGAATGCAAGCCGATCTCCTACTGGGAGGACGTCGAGCCGGACGGACTCTTCCTGTGTTGGACGGCGGTGAAATGAGATGACGAAGAGAACTATCAAGCCCTCATTGCAGGAAGTGGTCGAGGCCGAAGGCCACCTGATCGACTCGCACATCATGGAGCAGATCTTCGATGCCGTGGTGCAGCACAACGGCCGGTTCGAAGTGCAGCACTTCCACATCGGGAAGACGAACTCCGACCCGTCGCGGCTGCGGCTGCGCGTGGATGCGGCCGCCCGCGAAGACCTGGACAAGATGCTCAGCACGCTGCTGGGCCTGGGCTGCACGCCGGTGGACGCCAGCGACGCGGTGTTCGCGCGAGTGGAGCGCGACAAGTGCGCGCCGGAGGATTTCTATTCGACGACCAACCACCGCACGCTGGTGCGGCGCGGCGGCGAGTGGCTGGTGGTGGAGAACCAGCGCATGGACGCGCTGATCGTGTGGGCCGACGGCAAGCCCTGGGCACGGCGCCTGCGGGACATCAAGGCCGGCGACGAAGTAGTGGTGGGGATGCGCGGCATCCGCGTGATTCCGGAGTCGAAGGAGCGCGACCGGTTGTCGTTCGCGTTCATGTCGAACGGGATTTCGAGCGAGCGGCAGGTGGAGACGGCGGTGCGGCAGACTGCCGCCATGGTGCGGCAGGCGCGCGAAAACGGGCAAAAAGTAGTTGTGGTCGCAGGCCCCGTGGTGGTGCACACGGGCGGCGCGAAGTCCCTGGCGGCGCTGATCCGGCAGGGCTATGTGAATGCGCTGCTGGCCGGGAACGCTTTGGGCGTGCACGACGCCGAGGCGGCGATCATCGGCACGTCGCTGGGTGTGCGGCTGAGCGACGGGCGGCTGGCCGAGCACGGCCACCGCAACCACATGCGGGCGATCAATGCGATCTATCACGCCGGCGGCATTCGCGGCGCGGTGGCGCAGGGCAAGCTCACGCAGGGCATCCTCTATGAGTGCGTGGCGAACAATGTGCCGTTCGTACTGGCCGGAAGTCTGCGGGACGACGGTCCACTGCCGGATACCATCACGGACATGAACGAGGCGCAGGACGCCTATGCCGAGCAGATCCGCGGCGCGGGACTGGTGCTCTGCCTGGGCTCGATGCTGCATTCGATCGCCACCGGCAACATGCTGCCGGGCTGGGTGAAGACGGTATGCGTGGACATCAACCCGGCGGTGGCGACGAAGTTGAGCGACCGCGGCACGGGCCAGGCGCTGGGCGTTGTGACCGACGTGGGTATGTTCCTCGAACTGCTCGAGAAGAATCTCCAGGAGGCGAAGTAGATGGCCACGAAGAAGCAGAAGGTATACACCGACGAGCACGCTGCCGCCGGACTGGAAGTGAAACTGCCGGAGATCGAGTGCTGGCCGAACCAGTTCGACACGGGCAAGTACTGGATTGAGATCACGACGCCGGAGTTCACCAGCGTGTGCCCGCGCACGGGCCTGCCGGACCACGGCACCGTCACCATCCGCTACGTCCCGGCCAAGGACTGCCTGGAACTCAAGGCGCTGAAGATGTACATGCTGGCCTACCGCAACATCGGCATCTTCCAGGAGAACGTGGTGAACCGCGTGCTGAACGATTGCGTCCGGGCGTGCAAGCCTTACGAGATGACGGTGACCGGCGAATTTACGCCGCGCGGCGGAGTGTATTCGACGATCACGGCGAGCTATTCGCGCAAGGGCAAGTAGGACCTACCGCATGAGGCTGCGATAGAGCGCGGCCTGGCGGCGGCCGATGGCGTCCCAGCCGAAGCCTTGTTCGACGGTTTGGCGGGCCCGCTCCTCGATGGTGCGCCGCTTCCCGGGATCTGCGAAGAGGTCGAGGATCGCTTCGGCCATCTCACGGCCGGTGGGCACGACGATGACGTCGTGGGGCGGATTGAGATCGAGACCATTGATGCCGGCGGGCGTGGAGACAATGGCCTTGCCCATGGCCATGGCCTCCATGATCTTGATGTTGGTACCCGCGGAGGCCAGCAGCGGAGCGATGACGACTTCGGCGCGGCGATAGGCCGTGCGCACGTCGGAGACAAAGCCGTCGATTTCGAGGCCCGGCCGGTTGAGCGAGAGCTTGACGCGGTCCTGGTAGAGTTCCTGGTAGTGCTCGGCGCGCGCCCCGGTGATGACGTGGAGCGTGGCGCCGGCGGGTTCCAGCAGCGGCCAGGCTTCCCGCAGGAAGAAGTCCAGGGCGAGCAGGTTGGGCAGGTGGGCGAAAGAGCCGATGAAGAGAATGCGGCGCTGCTCGGGCTCTTCCGCGCTGCGCTGGAACCGGTTGAGATCCACGCCGTTGGCGAGCACTTCGACGCGCCGCGCATCTTCGATGGAAGCGGCATCCTTCCCGCTCATCGTCACCACGCAGGAGACGTCACGCCAGGCCTGGCGTTCGAAGGGCTGCCAGCGGGCGAGTTGCTCGCGGGTCTCCCAATCGGCCTTCTCGGCGAGGAGTTGGGAGTAGAGATCGATGGTGACGTCGTGCTCGATCATGAGCGTGGGCACGTCTCCGCAGTCCGGCGCATAGAGAGCCATTTGAGTGAACTCCAGTTGCACGAGCGCGGGCGAGTGCTTGCGAATCATCTCGCGCAGGATGGCGCGGAAAGCGGGCGTATCGTGCTCCTCCACGACATCGGGCCGCGCGGTGAGCGGACGCAGGTGCGAACCTTCACGGCGGACGAGGATCACCTCGACGCACAGATCGAGAATCTCCCGCGCCGGTTTCTGATGTTCATCGCAGAAGACGATGAGGACCAGGTCGAACTCGGCCGCCGCTTCGCGCATGAGATTGTAGATGCGCACGGCGCCGCCATGCGAAAGCGGGAACGGGAGGTACGGGCTGGCGATGAGAACCAGGGGCCGTGCGGAGTCGCGCGGCCGGCCGGGGAACGAAACCGCTTCGCCTGAGCCCAGGGCGCAGGCCAGCCGTTCGTCGGCGACTTCGGTTGGCGGCGCCTCCACCCACTTTTCCACCTGCAGCGCAGCACGCAGCGCGGGGAAGACCCAGGGCTGCGGCGGCTCCTGCGCGGCGTAGAGGTTCAGCCGCTCGATGGCGCGCTTCCAGAGCTCCTCGAAATAGTCCGAGCAGGCTACGCTGCGGGCGAGGAAGCGAAGATAGTTGATCTCGACGGCGGTTTGAATCTGGTCCGCGGTGAAGTAGCGCGCGGTAGTGGCGCGGTGATGGTGGACCAGGCGCGCTCCGGCGACGAAGACGGTGGGCCAGCCGCGCACCCAGCCGCGGTATCCGAGGTCGAGGTCCTCGACATAGGCCGGGGTGAAGACTTCCCCGAGGCAGCCGGTGCGAATCAGCTTCGCGGTGTCGTAGAGGGAACAGCCGCCGCTGCCATAGAGCACGTAGCTGAGGTCCTCGCCTTCCACGGGCAGGTCGCACCAGATGGGGAAGTCGACGGCGTGGCCGCGGGTCCACATAAGGGCCTTGCCGGTCTCCTCGCGGCGCACCCCTTCGGGGAAAAAGATCTGGGCAGTGGCACAGAAAAGATCGGGCACCTTGTGGAAGGCCGCCTGGAGCGGCGCGAAGAAGCCGGCCTCCAGCACCATGTCGTTATTGAGGAGCAGGGTGTGGGAGTAGCGGGCGCGGCCGATGCCGCGATTGACTGCGGCGGAGAAGCTGAGCGGGCTCTCGCTGACCAGCACCTGCACTTGGGGATATTCCGAGGCCAGCCAGGCGGCGGTGCCATCGTCGCTGCCGTTGTCGGAAACCAGCACCTCGCTGGGAATGCCCTCGAGTTCACGCAGGAGGCCGGGCAGCAGACGCGCGAGAAGGTCGCGGCCGTTCCGGGAGGGGATGACGACGGTGATGCCACTGGGGCGCGCCGGCCCGGGGTCGGGATCGGCCACTGGCGCGATCATCCGCTTGCGGAAGGCGGCCTTGGAGCCGGCCAGCCGCGCTGCGCGCACCAGGATGGGGCGCCGGAACGAGCGCGGGTGAAAGAGCCGCCACACCTGTGTGTAGAGCCACCCTCCGGGGCGGGTCTCCCAGCGAATCAGGTTGCGCAGGCGCCAGAGGAGATAGCGCACGATGGCGGGCAGAGCGCGCGGATGCAGGGGAAAATGATCGAGGCTGTCGTTGAAGCAGAGCAGGCGCGTGGGGGCGGAGAGCAGCGCCGCCAGGCGCATCGGCCAATAAGGCATGCGGGGCTGGAGGATGACGCCGGCGTACTCCACGCTCACATCTCGCAGTGCATCGTGGATGCGGCCGCGGTTCTGCTCGAGCGTGCGGCCGAGAAACCAGGGGATCCAGCGCAGATGCCTGTGGGACTCGGGCGGCGGAAACTCGCTCACCACCCACACGGGCAGGCCGGGCGCCACGGCTTGCAGGTTGTCGAGGAACAGGCCGACCAGGTCCTCGGAGCCCGAAGCGAAGGCGAGCAGGATGCGTTGCGGCTGGGTCAAGCTAGATTAGTCTATGCCAGTCGCCAACAGCTTCGCCACGCAGGCGGTCGTCCCAGAGGGCCAGCGCCTGAAGCACGAAAGCGGTGGAGACGGGATTGCAGTAGTTCGAAAGTGCGCCGTGGCGACGGCCGAAATTGAAGCCGCCGTCGTGGCGGATGTCGGCGGATGAGATCTGAAAACTGGCGGCGGAGGCGGCTTCCTCGGCGGCTTCGGCCTCGTTCAGGCTAACGGCGCCGGCGGCATCGGCCCACAGGCGGACTCGCAGGAGTTGCGCGTTCACGTCGGAGCGCTCGAACTCTTCTCGAATGGAGCGCAGTTCAAAGGAGGTCCGCTCGATCCCCTCGGCGAGGGCGGCGCGCACTTCAGCGCGCTCCACGCGGGCCAGCAGGGCTTCCAGGAAGTAGCTGTAGGCGTGGAGGCGATCCATACGGCGCTGCCGGTCGGGCTCGTTGGAGAGGAACTGCGAGTGAGTTCGCAGGGCGCGCTGGAGGGCGGTTTCGAAGTCGGCTTCAAAGAGCCGGTTGCCAGTTGCGGCGGCGAGGTCGAGCCAGCCCAGGGCGGACTTGAGCTGGTAGCAGTCTGAAGAGCGCGACCAACGCGAATCGCGCGGCAGGGGCTCCTTGCCGGGCAGAATCAGGATGGGATCGATGTCGTCTTTCGTGACGAAGTCCCGGCTCATCGATTCGCCGCATTGAACCGCGACGTCCAGGTAGCGCTGGTTTGAGGTGGCCTTCCAAAGGCGGACCAGGGCGCGGACGATAATGCCGTTGTCGAAGAAGTAGGAGTGGTGTTCCGGCAACTGGCCGTCGGCGGACCATTCGAAGGGCATGGCCTGCGCTTCGGCGTTCCAGGCGGCGCAGAGCAGGTCTCCGGCGCGGCGCGCGGCTTCGAGATAGGAGGGCTCGCCGGTGCGGGTGGACAACTCCAGCAGCGCCGACACAGCGTAGCCGGTGATTTCGGTGGAGATGCGGGCGTTGCGGCCTTCGGAGATATAGTGGTAACGGGCCACGCCACCTTCAGGCTCCTGAATTCCGGAGAGGAGAAACCAACGTCCCGCGCGTTGGAGAAAAGACGGGGTAGGAGTGGTACTCAAAACGGCAGAAATCCCTTGTAAAAGAACGCTATTCCGTATTGTAGCGAACTCTGGCGGGCGCCTGAGGGCCTGAGGAACGGAGCGGCGAATTACTGGGCGGCTTGTCGCGGGCGCAGGACCATCACGATTCGCGGGGGCAGTTGCGGATTGGCGGCGGTGAAGGCGGAGGCGGCGGCGAGCGTGGCGTCGGCCAGTTCGGAGGACGTATGCGAATCCGCCGCGAGCAGCGCCTGGCCGAGGCCGAGTTCGCCCCACGCCTGCCCGTCTGCATTGACGGCCCCGGGAATGGCGGAAGACACGATGGCCAAGGCGTCGCCGGGCCTGATCTCGATCTCTTCCTGGCGGAAGACAATCTCCTCCGCGCCCGGAGTGATGGCCTCCCCGCAGGCCTGCAAGCGTGTGACCTGCGCCCCGTCCGTGCCCCGCACCAGGCACAAGGGCGGATAGATGCCCGCGTTGACGTACTGTAGCCGGTTGGAGCCGCAGGCGTAACGCGCGCAGAAGAGAGCGATGGGCGGCAGGCCAGCAGCGGAGAACTCCAGCGCGCGGCGTGTGGATTCGAGCAGTTCAGCCAGGTCTTCGTTGTAAGCGCGGGCACGCGTGCGCAGGATCGCCTGCAACTGGACCAGCCGCACGGAAGCCTCTTCGGCGGGGCCGTGGATCTCGGCCAGGAAGATGGCGATGGCCCGGCCCGGCAGAGCGAGAACATCGTAGAAGACGCCCATGGGTTCCTTGCCAACCCACTGGCGGGCGGCGAAGTCGAGATCCGGAATGTCCGGGCGTTCGGGAGGAACCAGGTGCATCAGCGTGGCGCGGGCCGAACGCGCCGAAGCCTGCGCCTCCGCCGTATCAATCACGCGTTGGAACTCCGGAGTGGCGCGCATGGCGGCGGAGAGCAGGCGGCTGGCCTGGGCCGACATGGCCTGGGCGAAGCCGGCATGGTGGGGACCGTAGTCCCGATCCTCCGGCATAGGCCCCAGGACGAAGAAGCCCTCCAGTTGCAGTCCCACCTGCAGAGGCACCACCAGCCGCGCGTCCATCGAAGCCAGATGCTCCTGCTCAACCGCGAGCTGCTCGGCATCGCCATAGGACCAGCGCAGAGGCAGCGCGGCGCGCGCGTCGAAGACACGCAGGGGGCTGAAGTTCCAGCCTGCCGAAAGCGCGGCGTGGAGGAGGGAGCTGGTGGAAAACGTGGGCGCGGATTCGGGCGGCTGTGGCGCGCTCTCCGAGCAGGCGTAGACTTCATCGGAAACGAGAAACAGGTAGGCGTGCCGGCAGCCGAGCTCCTGCACCAGAATGCGACAGGCGCGGCGCAGGATCTCTCCCTGGTCGAAGATGCCTTCCAATTCGTGACAGGCGGCTTCGGCCCGCAGCCGCCAGTCTCGCGCTTCGGCCGAGCGGCGCAGCGCCCAGGCGTGCAACTGCTTCCATCCATAGTCCAGCGAGAACGCCATCACGGATGCGCCGATCAGCACCACCGAGAGCCGCATGGCGAGCTGCTCGGGCGCGCTCACCTGAAAGAGGAAGGCCGCCGTGATGGCAACCGCGGTGCCCACCAGCAGCGGCCGCAAGCCTCGAACGGAACCGGAATGGCGGCCCGCCCATGTGACCCCCAGCCGGAGCCGGAATCCACGCGCCGAAAGCGCGATGCCCACCACCAAGGACAGATAGAGCAGGATGAGGCTGACCCAGACCAGCAAGGTGAGCCACTGCATGCCGTCCAGGTCAATGGGCATGGGCTAGCCGAACCTCAACTTTTCCCGCAGCTTGTGTGCGAGGCCAGGCCAGCCGCCCCGTGGATGGCTACGATGCCAGGGCACTGTTCTTTCTCCCGAAGGCAAAGTAGATGACGATGCCGACGATCGACCAGCCGACGAACCGGATCCAGGTCTCGAGCGGCAGCCCCATCATGAGCACCAGACAACTGACCATGGACAGGACGGGGAAGACCGGTCCGAAGGGAACCCGGAACGACCCGCCGCGGTGGGGCTGCGTCTTCCTGAGGACCAGCACGCCGGCGGAGACGACGAAGAAAGCAAACAACGTTCCGATGGAAGAGAGATCGGCGAAGGTGCCCACGTCCCACACACCCGAGGGGATGGCGACGGCAAAGCCGGCAATCCAGGTGGAGATGTGCGGCGTGCGGTGCACGGGGTGGATGCGGGAGAAGAACTTGGGTAACAGGCCATCGCGGCTCATGGCGAACCAGACCCGCGCCTGGCCGTATTGGAACACCAGCAGCGAGGAGACCATGCCACCCAGGGCGCCGATGTCCACCCACTTCCAGAGCGTGTTCATGTTGAGGGCCTTGAGGGCCCCGACCACGGGAGCGGCGTTGTTCAGCGTGCGCCAGTCGGCAATGCCGGTCAGGATCACGGCCACGCCGATGTACAGGACACTGCAGACCACCAGAGTGCCAAGGATGCCGATGGGGAGGTCGCGCTGCGGGTTCTTGCACTCTTCGGCGGCGGTGGAGACCGAATCGAAGCCGATGTAGGTAAAGAAGACGATGGCCGCGCCGGTGAGCACGCCGGTGTAGCCGTTCGGCAGGAAGGGCTTCCAGTGCGAGGAGTCCACCACGCGCGCGGCGCCGAAGATGAAGATGAGGATGGCCGCCACCTTCACCAGAACCATGATGTCGTTGGCTCGGGCGCTTTCTTTAATGCCGTAGACCAGGAGCCAGGTGAGCAGCATCACGACGAGAAAGCCGGGCAGATTGAACCAGGCGCCGGTCCATTCCCCGCCCTGAATCGCTGGAGTCGTGAGCTGCGGTGGAAGTTGAAAGCCGAATACGCCTTCCACCATATGTGTGACGTGAGCGGAGAAGCCCACGGCCACCGCCATGTTGGAGACCGCGTACTCCAGCACCAGGTTCCAGCCGATCATCCAGGCCGTGAACTCGCCCAGCGTGGCATAGGCGTAAGTGTAAGCCGAGCCCGCCACCGGGATGGCGCAGGCCATCTCCGCGTAGCAGAGAGCGGCAAAGCCGCAAACCAGGGCGGTGATGAAAAACGAAAGGGCCACACCGGGTCCTGCGCCCGGGCGGCCGATGGTGAAGTTGGAGGCGTTGCCGCTCATCAACAGGTCCAGCAATGGAACGTTGAGCAGCGAGTGGTAAGTGCGCACCTCCCCCGCGGCAGCCGTGCCGGTGAGGATGAAGATGCCGGAGCCGATGACGGCGCCGATGCCCAGCGCCATCAGGGACCACGCGCCCAGAGTCCGCTGGAGCCTTTTGTCCGGCTCGTCTGAGGCAGCGATCAGAGCGTCGATGCTCTTAGTGCGAAAGAGCTGATTCACGGGCGGCTCCAAGGAATGGGAAAGCACAAGGGCCGTTCGCTGCCGGCCCCTGCGCGGAATCAGGTAGAAGTGGCTGAGCGGCTAGCGCTTACGCTGTCCCTTGACCAGGACCTTCACCTTCTTCTTCTTCTCGCCGCGGGCGTGTTCGCGGGGCTGCAGCGGGCTCTTCTCGTCGGCCGCCTTGCGCGCCTTGCGCTTGACTTCCTTGCGTTCCGTCTTGTCGGTGATGCTCTTGGTGTTCATTCTCAGTCCTCAGTCTTAGTGAAAATCAGTCGCCGGAAACGATCCCGGCAAACTTGGCGACCAGCTTCTTCAGCCCATGGCCGTGAAAGCTGACAGTGAGTTTGGCGTCGTCCCCATCGCCTTCTTTCCGGATCACGGTACCGCGGCCGTACTTGGGGTGAACGATGGTGGCTCCGGGACGCAACCCGGCGCCGCGCGCCGCCGGCTTTACTGGCGGCTTCGCCGAGGGCACACTTGGCGCTGCCGCTCGAGGCGTTGAGACCGCCTTTGGAACCGGCGCTGCAGCGTTCGCCGCGGGTTGGGGCATCTGTTGAGGCGCCCGCACGCCACGATCGGCGAAGAACTGCGAGATATGGTCCAAAGAATTGTATGTCTTTCCAGTATACGTGTTCCGCCTGGCCACTTCGCGCACGTGTTCGCGTTCGCCGTAGAGATCGATGGAACCCGGGGCGGAACGGGCCTCGTGCAGCTCCTCGATCAGGTGCGCCGGCACCTCCTGGAGGAAACGGCTGGGCTGGCAGGGCTCCAGCGGAGAGCCGCCATACTTGCGGCGGGAGCGGGCGCTGGTGAGGTAGAGCCGCTGCATGGCGCGCGTCATGGCCACGTAGCAGAGGCGCCGCTCTTCTTCGAGCTGATCGTCGTTATCCTTCGAGCGCGAATGAGGGAAGAGCCCTTCCTCCATGCCGGCGATGAACACCACGGGGTACTCCAGACCCTTGGCATTGTGCATGGTGAGGAGAGAGACCTGGGCTTGCTCGTCGACGGAATCGGCGTCGGAGACCAGGGCGGCGTAGTCGAGAAAGTCGCGCAGCGTATCCCCGCGTTCGGCGGCGTCGGCGGCGGCGGAGACGAGTTCCTCGAGGTTGCCCAGTTTGGACTCGGACTCCGGCGTGCCATCGGTCTCCAGCATCTTGCGGTAGCCGGTGAGGTCGAGCACCTGCTGCAGCAGGAGGTCCGGCGTGTTCTGCGTGGCGGCGTCGCGGAGCTGGTCGATCAGCCGCCGGAAAGCGGCCAGCGCGGCCCCGGCGCGAGCGCCCATGAGGTGTTCATCCACGGCCGCGCCGATCGCTTCCCACAGCGTGAGCACGCGGCGCTGGGCGATCTCTTCCAACTGGTCCGCGGTGGTCTTGCCGATGCCGCGCGCCGGCACGTTGAGAATGCGCAGCATCGAGATGGAGTCGCGCGGATTCAGGATGACGTTCAGGTAGGCGAGCGCGTCCTTCACTTCCGCGCGCTGGTAGAAGCTGAAGCCGCCGACGACGATGTACTTGCGCATGTAGCGGCGCAGCGCTTCTTCAATCTGGCGGGACTGCGAGTTGGTGCGGTAGAGGATGGCGATGCGGGCTTCCGGGTCCCGCCGGATGATCTTTTCGATGGTATCGGCGATGAAGAGGGCTTCCTGTTCGCCGTCGGCGGCCTCGTAGTGGCAGACAGGATCGCCCGTGGCGCCGTCGGTCCAGAGAGTTTTGCCCTTGCGCGCGACATTGCGCTCCACCACGCGGGAGGCGGCTTCCAGGATGTTCTTCGTCGAACGGTAGTTCTGCTCCAGGCGGATCACCTGGGCGCCGGGGTAGTCGCGCTCGAAATCGAGGATGTTGCGGATGTCGGCGCCGCGCCAACCGTAAATGGACTGGTCTTCGTCGCCGACCACCGCCACGTTGGAGTGCGCCACGGAGAGCAGCCGCATCAGCTCGTACTGGCTGCGGTTGGTGTCCTGATACTCGTCGATCATCAGGAACTGCAGGCGCCGGTTCCAGGCCTGGCGGATCTCGGCGTCGTGGTGGAGCAGGCGCACGGCCTCCAGCAGCAGGTCGTCAAAATCGAGCGCGTTGGCGGCCTCCAGCGCCTGCTGGTATTGCTCATAGACTACGGCAAGGCGGGTGGCCTTGGGGTCCGCCGACGCTTTGTAGAACTCTGCCGGACCCTGCTTCTGGTTCTTGGCGTGGCTGATGCGCGACAAAGCGGCGCGCGGCTGCATGAACTTGTCGTCGAGCCCCAGCTTCTTATAGATCTGCTTGATGATCGCCAGTTGGTTGTCGTCGTCGTAGATCTGGAACTGCGTGGTGAATCCATGGCGAAGATCGGCCAGCGACATACCGTCGCGGCGGAGCAGCCGGACACAGAACGAGTGGAATGTGGAGACTTCGGGCCCTGCCTGGCCGGTGTGGCCGAGGAGCTTCAAGACTCGCTCGCGCATCTCCCCGGCAGCCTTGTTCGTGAAGGTGACGGCGAGTACCGAGGGGCCGTAAATTCCCTTATTTGCAATGAGATGGGCGATTCGGTGAGTGATCACCCGGGTCTTGCCGCTGCCGGCTCCGGCAAGGATAAGGAGCGGGCCTTCGGTGTGCTCGACGGCACGCCGCTGCTCAGGGTTCAGGCCGGCGAGGAAGTCCATGGGCGGGGGTAAACCCTAATCTTACCATGCGCCTAGCGAAAGAAACGGAACGGGACGGGGATGTTGTAACCTAAAGACGAGCAAGGCGCGCCTTTGCATTTAGGACAGGTAAAGATTTGTAAACAGCGCCGTGCTCCAAGCGATTCATGCTGGTTGACTTCGAAGTTGTGGAGCGGGCGCGAGCCGGCGATCCGGCGGCGTTCAACGAGGTGGTTACCACCTACCGTCGGCGCATCTTCGGTACGGTCTCCCGCTTGATCGGCCGTCCGGAGGACGTCGAGGACGTCGCCCAGGAAGTGTTTCTGCGGCTGTATTTCTCGCTGGATCAGCTCAGGAGCGCTGAGGTTTTTGAACCGTGGCTGTATCGCTTGACCGTCAACGCGGCTTTGGATTACCTGCGGAAGCGCCGCAAGCGCAAGCTGGAGTCGCGCGTCTCCGATCTCAGCGATCAGCAGGTGATGCTGGCCGATGCGGCCGCAGGCTCAAGAGTACAGGTAGACGATCAGCAGAGATCGCGCATCCGGGAGCTAGTGGATTCGCTCCTGAGCGCGGTTTCGGAGGAGGACCGCTTGCTGCTGACGTTGAAGGAAGTAGAAGGCCTCTCGTTGAAGGACCTGGAAAAGATCTATCATGTCAACGAGAACGCTCTGAAGGTCCGGTTGTTCCGGGCCAGACAGAGAGTTTTGAAGGCATACGCAACCTCGAAGGACTCGGCCGGGGAAATGGGTAGAAACGAGAGGGAGCAGGAGCGATGAAGCACGAACCGGTGAGAAATCAAGAGCACCTGGACCGGCTGCTGGCAGCCTACCGGGATGCTTGTCCGGAACCCGAAGCCTCCGTCAATTTCATGCCGGAGTTGTGGGAGCGGATCGACGCATCCCAGCATTGGTCGCGCCAACTCTGGAAGTGGGCCAATAGCCTGGCCGCGGCTGCCGCCCTGGCCAGTATCTTCTTTATGATGCTGCAGATGATGCCCCGCACCGGCGGAGTGTTTACGTCCTCCACGTACTTGGAAACGCTCGCCGCGGAACATGACGACAAGGCTCTCTCCGAAATCGCCATGACCGATGCCAGCTCGGCAGTCCAGGAGTCCCCGGCGAAATGAAGCGTTCGAGTTTCAGCCTGGCGCTGTCATTGATTCTGGTGTTTGTCAGCGGCGTGGCCGTGGGCGCGCTGGGCCATCGCTACTTTGCGGTCCCCCCGCCGAAAGAGACGCGCAAGAGCCCCGAAGACTACCGCCGGGCCTATGTGGCCGAAATGACCAAGCGGCTCAAACTGGACATGCAGCAGGTCCAGCGGCTGAACACCATCATGGACGATACGCGCCAGAAGTTCAGGGATCTTCGCGATAAGCAGGCACCGGACGTCAAGGCGATTCAGGACAGCCAGGTGGCCGCCATCAACTCCATGCTCAGCCCGGAGCAGCAGGCCGAGTACGCCAAGATGCGCAAAGAGCGGGAAGAGAAGAAAAAGAAAGCAGAAAAAGAGCGCGGACAGTAGCCCGCGCTCTCTTCGATTCCAAATGGGCCGGCCGATGCCGCCGGCCGTTCCCGGTATGACTTACGCGACCGGCGCAGCCTTCTCGGCGCGCTTCGCCTTGATGCCGGCCGACTTCAGCAGCTTCTTCTGGAAGCGGTCCACGCGGCCCTCGGTGTCCACCAGCTTTTGACGGCCGGTGAAGAACGGATGGCAGCTTGAGCAAATTTCCACGCGGATGTCACCCTTGTGGGTGGAGCGCGTCTTGAACGTCGAGCCGCACGCACAGGCCACGTTCACTTCATTGTAGGCGGGGTGAATTCCAGCTTTCATTGGGAGGGCAATCCTTAACTTTCTCAGTATAGCAAACCAAAGGCCAACGCAAAACAAACCCCGCAGCCGGACTCCGGCGGCGGGGTTTGCGGTAGCCTGGTTTTCAGACCTGCGGCCTGAAGAACGCGCTCAGTGGCCGGTTTCCCACTTTGGCCCTGCACTGAAGAGGGGCCAGAGTGTGACCAGAGTGAGCTTTAGCAGTCGACCACCTCACGCGGGCAATAACTACCAGATCTCATGTTTACTGGACCACCTCCTTTCTTCAGTGATGGCCCGATGATAAGGGACGTCTTCGGGATTGTCAACACAAATCTGGCGAGGCCACGCAAGATTTAGGGGGCTCCTCCACCTCACCCCAATCCCATGTAGCGCGGCTCCGCTGACCCACCCCACATCCCGCTAGAGCAAACCGCCATTTGAGGCACGAATGGACGACTGGCGCGGTGATATCGCCATAAATACTTTCTATGGTACTCGCGTATTGCATTTTCTTCTTTCGCAGCATAAGCTGGAGTTGTGATGGCGCTCGACACTTCAGTCTGTTACCAGCAGCTCCTGAAGTGCAGCATTGTCTCCAATATCATCGTAGGGATTATTCGGATTGGAGTAGCCGTACCGGCCTCCGTCTGAGTGAGCCTTACAAGAGCAGAAATCAGGGCCACCAGACGGGCAAACCCCGGCGGTGGCCCTTTTCGTTAAGTGCCCGGCCGGTTCAAGCCGAACCTGAGCCCCCACCCCCCGGGAGCGCAAGAAGCACGGGGCACGAAAACAACGAGAGGAACGAAGGCAAGAGATGTCGAACACGATGAATGGCGCGCGCATCCTGTTGGAGTGTCTGGCGCGGGAAGGCGTTGACGTGATCTTCGGATACCCGGGCGGCGTGACGCTGCCCCTGTATGACGTCATGTACGACCACCCGATCCGGCACGTGCTGGTGCGGCACGAAGAGAACGCGTGCTTCGCGGCCTCCGGCTACGCGCGGGCGACAGGCAAGGTGGGCGTGGCCTGCGCCACCTCCGGGCCGGGCGCTACAAACCTGGTCACCGGACTGGTGGACTGCATGATGGACTCGATCCCCGTCGTGGCTCTCACCGGACAGGTCACCTCCAAGCTGATCGGCAGCGATGCCTTCCAGGAAGCGGACACGTTCGGCATCACGCGTTCCGCCACCAAGCACAACTATCTGGTGCGCGACATCAAGGACCTGGCCGACACCGTCCACGAAGCGTTCCACATCGCCTCCACCGGCCGCCCCGGTCCGGTGCTGATCGACATCACCAAGGACGTGCTGCAGGGGCAGGCGCATTACACGCCCATCCACGAGATCCACCTGCCGGGCTACAAGGTGGTGACCGACGGCCACGCGGGCCAAATCCGCCGCGCCGCGCAGATGATGTGGGAGGCGCAGCGTCCCTACGTCTACGCCGGAGGCGGCATTATCTCCGCGGGCGCCCACAAGGAACTGCGCGATCTCTGCGAAACCCTGGATGCCCCGGCCGTCTGCACCCTGATGGGTCTGGGCGCACTGCCTGGCTCGCACCCGAACTTCATCTCGATGCCGGGCATGCATGGCTCCTATGCCGCCAACATGGGCATGTACGAGTGCGACCTGCTCATCGCGTTGGGCGTCCGCTTCGACGATCGCGTCACCGGCCGGCTGGCCTCTTTCGCGCCCCACGCCAAGGTGGTCCACATCGACATCGATCCGGCCGAGATCGGCAAGAACCGCACGGCGGACCTGCCCATCGTCGGCGATGCGAAGAAGGTGCTTTCCAAGATGGTCCGCGTGCTGAAGGAACTGGAGCCGGAGATGGCCGCCGTGCACGCGCAGGACCGCAAGAACTGGTGGAAGAAGGTTCGCGGGTGGATGGAAGAACACCCGCTGGAGCCGGTGTTCTCCACCGACGAGATCAAGCCGCAGCACCTGATGCACGAGATCAACCGCATCTCTGACGGCAAGGCGATCGTCTCCACCGACGTCGGCCAGCACCAGATGTGGGCCGCGCAGTTCATCCGGTTCGACGAGCCGCGCCTGTGGCTCTCGTCGGGTGGTCTGGGGTCAATGGGCTTCGGCCTGCCCGCCGCCATCGGCGCTCAGATGGCGCACCCGGACAAGCTGGTGTTCTGCATCTGCGGCGACGGCGGCTTCCAGATGGCGCTGCCGGAGGTGGCCACGCTGGCCAACCAGGGCCTGCCGGTGAAGGTGGTCATCATGAACAACGGCTACCTCGGCATGGTGCGCCAGTGGCAGGATCTGTTCTACCAGAACCGCCTCTCTTCGGTGCAAATCGAGGCCTTCCCCAACATCGAGATGTTCGCCGCCGCCTATGGCATCCGCGGCCGCATCGTGGAGAAGCCTTCGGAACTGGCCGCCGCGCTGAAGGAGGCCGTGGAGCACCCCGGCCCGTTCCTGCTGGACGTGCGCGTGTCGAGCTTTGAAAATGTCTACCCGATGGTTCCGGCCGGCGCGGCGATCAACGAGATGGTCCTGGCGCCCCCCAAGCCGGTTCCGGTGCCCGCGCAGTAAGGAGTACCTAAGATGTTGATGACCATATCCATCCTCATGGAGAACAAGCCGGGCGCGCTGATGCGCGTGACGGGGCTGATATCCCAGCGCGGCTACAATATCGAAGGCCTCACGGTGGCCAGGACGCTGGACCCCACTCTGTCCCGCATGACCATCACCGTCGACGTGGAGTCCCGCCAGCGGGCGCAGGTGATCAAGCAGATGACCCGGCTCGTCAACGTGCTGCAGGCCACGGACCTCACCGAAGCCCCCGCCGTGCTGCGGGAAATGGTGCTGGTGCGCGTGCGCGCCACGCAGGAGAATCGCACCGCCATCCTCAAGGAAGCCGAGATCTTCGGCTCCCGCGTGGTGGACAGCTCGGTGGAAGGCTTCGCACTGGAAGCCACCGGGGATCCGGAAAAGCTCGAAGAGTTCATCGCCGTCATGGAGACGTACGGCGAAATTGAAGTGACGCGATCTGGGATGGTGGCGGTGTCGCTGGAGGCGAAAAAACTCCGGCTGGCGCCCCCGATTCCGAAGACGCAACCGGCGTGAAGACATAGATTTGATCTACTGAGAGAAGGAAGTATCACCCACATGGCAAAACGGTTTTACGAACAGGACGGATCGCTGGCGCCGCTGCAGGGCAAGACGGTGGCCATCATTGGTTACGGCTCCCAGGGCCACGCGCACGCACTGAACCTTCGGGATTCGGGCGTCCAGGTGGTGGTGGGCCTGCCCGCCAGCTCGAAGTCGAAGGCCAAGGCCGAAGGCGCGGGTCTCACCGTGCTCTCCCCCGCCGATGCCGCCGCTCAGGCCGACTTCATCATGATCCTGGTGCCGGACCACATCCAGGCCAAGCTCTATGAGAGCGACATCGCTCCATCCATGAAGCCGGGCAAGACCCTGATGTTCGCCCACGGCTTCAACATCCACTTCGGCTTCATCGCCCCGCCGGCCGGCGTCGACATCTCCATGGTGGCGCCCAAAGCCCCCGGCCACCGCGTGCGCGAGGTCTTCACCGAAGGCCAGGGCGTGCCCGCCCTCGTCGCCGTGGCACAGGACGCTTCCGGCAAGGCGCTGGAGAACGCGCTCGCCTACGCGCTGGCCCTCGGCTCGCTGAAGGCCGGCGTGATCGAAACCAGCTTCAAGGAAGAGACCGAAAGCGACCTCTTCGGCGAGCAGGCCGTGCTCTGCGGCGGCGCCTCCGAACTGATCCGCGCCGGCTTCGAAACCCTGGTGGACGCCGGCTACGCGCCCGAAATCGCCTACTTCGAGTGCCTGCACGAACTCAAGCTGATCGTCGACCTCATCTATGAAGGCGGCCTCAGCTACATGCGCTACTCCGTCTCCGATACCGCCGAGTACGGCGACTACAAGATCGGCCCGCGCATCATCACCGAGCAGACCCGCCAGGAGATGAAGAAGGTGCTCTCCGAGATCCAGTCCGGCGAATTCGCCCGCAACTGGATGGCGGAAAACCAGGGCGGCCGCGGCGGCTTCCTGGCCATGCGCGACGCGGCTCGCAAGCAGAAGATCGAAACCGTCGGCGCCGAACTGCGCGAGATGATGACCTTCCTCAAGAAGAAGAAGGTCGAAGACTAACTCCCAACCCAAAGGGGCGCGGCCATCCGCGCCCCTGCCGATTCAGGAACCACCATGCGGATCTGGACATTCGACACCACCCTTCGCGACGGCACCCAGGGCGAAGCCGTCTCCTTCTCGGTGGAGGACAAGCTTCTCATTATGCAGAAGCTCGACGACCTCGGCATCGACTACATCGAGGGCGGCTGGCCGATGTCCAATCCGAAGGACAAGGAGTTCTTTGAAAAGGCCAAGACCGTGAAGCTGAAGCACGCCCGGCTCACCGCCTTCGGCTCCACGCGCTTCGCCAGGAACCCTGTCGACAAAGACGCCAACGTGCTCGCCTTGCTGGCTGCCGAAACGCCTGTGATCTCGATCTTCGGCAAAACCTGGGACATCCACGCCACCCGCGTCCTCGGGATCTCACTGGACGAGAACGTGGCGCTGATCGCCGACACCGTGCGCTTCCTGAAAGAGCACGGCCGCGAAGTGGTCTACGACGCGGAGCATTTCTTCGACGGATACGCCGCCAACCCCGACTACGCGCTGCGCACGCTCGAAGCGGCCAAGGACGCCGGCGCCGACGTGCTCTGCATGTGCGACACCAACGGCGGCACCCTCACCGGACGCCTGGCCGAGATCGTCGCCGAAGTCCGCAAGCGCTTCGACGGCGTGCTGGGCATCCACTGCCACAACGACTGCGATCTGGCCGTGGCCAACACCCTTGCCGCCGTGGACCAGGGCGTCACCCACGTCCAGGGCTGCATGAACGGCTACGGCGAACGCTGCGGCAACGCCAATCTCTCCAGCGTCATTGCCAATCTCGAAGCCAAGCTCGGCCACTCTACCATCGGCCCGGAAAAGCTGGCCTCGCTCACCTCCGTCGCTCACTACATCGCCGAACTCTCCAACCTGCCTCTGCAGCCCAACCAGCCCTTCGTCGGGCGCAGCGCCTTCGCTCACAAGGGCGGCGTGCACGTCTCGGCCGTCCTCAAGGATTCGCTCACCTACGAGCACATCAGGCCTTCCGTGGTGGGCAACCGTCAGCGGGTGCTGCTCAGCGACATGAGCGGCCGCGGCAACGTGCTTTACAAGCTGGAACAGTTCGGCCTCGGCGCCCGCATGACCGACGAAGCCAAGCGCGAACTGCTGGACCGCATCAAGACCATGGAGTACCTCGGCTATGAACTCGAAGCGGCTGAAGGCACCTTCGAGATGCTGGTGCGTGAAGCGCTCCAGCCGGGCCTGCATTTCTTTGAGGTGGTCAGCTTCGAGGTGGAGACCCGCAAGATCGGCAACCGCGATTCGGTCACCTCCGCCACCGTCATCCTGCGCGTGAACGAATCCATCCACTCCGCCACGGCCACCGGCGAGGGCCCCATGAACGCGCTCGACCTGTGCCTGCGGCAGTGCCTGTCCTCGGTCTATCCGGCCATCGCCGAGGTGCGGCTGACGGACTACAAGGTGCGCGTGATCAGCACGGAGCGCGGCACGGCGTCCAAGGTGCGCGTGCTTGTCGAATGGTCCGATCACCGCCGGAGCTGGTCCACGGTTGGCATCAGCGAGAACGTGCTCGAAGCCTCCTGGAACGCACTGGTCGACGCTATCCGCCTCGAACTAATGCGCCTCTCGGACAAGGACGAATCCATCGAAAAGGCCGTGGAAGATTACTGCTGGGGCGTTTAGGTGCTCCCCCGCCACAAGCTCGAACGCGCCCTGCTGCGCGAAGCGTCGCGGCCCGACAATGAGCGCGACGCCTCCATCCTCACCATCATCCGCCTCATCCCCAAGGGCAGGACCGCCGCCTACTCCGCCGTCGCCGCCGCGGCCGGTTATCCCATGTACCACCGCCTCGTCGCCAGGCTGCTGCGCACACACGGCGGTGCCCTACCCTGGCAGCGCGTCACCGGCGTGAATGGCGAGATCAAGCTCCATCTCGATGCCGCGCTCGAACAGCGCATGCGGCTGGAAATGGAGGGCGTCGAATTTCACGGCAGGCGCATAGCTCCGAAGCATATACTGTCCTCGGAGGATCTCGTATGTCTTCGCATCCGTGCCGAATCGAGGAAATCAAAGCCCACCGGGAAATCACGCGCCGCAGCTTCGGCGCCTTCCTCTCGGCACCGCTCCTGAGCGCTCAGACCGACGGCTGGGTCAGCCTTTTCAACGGCCGGAATCTCGAAGGCTGGAAGCCCAGCGAGAACCTCAACTCCTGGAAGGTCATCGACGGCGCGCTGGCCGCGGACGGCCCGCGCTCGCATCTCTTCTACAGCGGCCCCGTCCGCTCGGCAATGTTCAAAAACTTCGAACTCGAAGCCGAGGTGATGACCCAGCCCGAGGCCAACTCCGGCATCTACTTCCACACCGCCTTCCAGGACAAAGGCTTCCCGCAGAAGGGCTTCGAAGTCCAGGTCAACAACACCGCCAAGGGCGAAGGCGCCTACCGCGAACGCAAGAAGACCGGCTCGCTCTATGGCGTGCGCAACGTCTACAAGCAGTTCGTACGGGACGGCGAGTGGTTCAAGCTCAACGTGCTGGTGCGCGGCAAGAACGTCCAGATCCGCCTCAACGGCATGCTTGTGGTCGACTTCACTGAAGCTACCCCTCCCATCCTTGCTGAAGGCAGCGAACGCGGCCGCGTGCTCGATCAAGGCACATTCGCGCTGCAGTGTCATGACCCCGGCTCCAAGGCGCGTTATCGCAGCATCCGCGTGCGCCCACTCGCCGACGGCGAACCCACGCCCGCCGGCACCGAAGCCCCCACCGTGGACGACGCCTACCGCGAAATCATCACCCTCGGCGCAAAGAACTACCCCATGGTGGATTATCATGTCCACCTCAAGAGCGGCCTGAGCCTCGAACAGGCTCTGGCCCGTTCCCGCCGCGACGGCATCTTCTACGGCCTCGCCATCAACTGCGGCAAGGGCTTCACCGTCGAGGACGACGCCTCCACCATCAAGTTCTTCGAGACGATGAAAGACCAGCCGTGCTTCGTCGCCATGCAGGCCGAAGGACGCGAGTGGACGCAGATGTTCTCCCGCCGCGCCGCCAGCCTCTTCGACTACATCTTCACCGACTCGATGACCTGGACCGACAACCGCGGCCGCCGCATGCGCACATGGCTGCCCAACGAAGTGGGCACCATCTCCGACGCCCAGGAGTTCATGGACACCCACGTCGCCCGCGCCACCGGCCTCATCGACAACGAGCCCATCGACAACTACGTCAACCCCACATTCAACCCCGACCAGATCGCC
>JARKQJ010000117.1 GCA_029973955.1 Paludibaculum sp.
ACGCTTCAAAGCCCCTCTCCCCAAGACGCCAGGGCGAAGCCGTATTCCCCCCAACACTTCGTCTCGGGGCCACCGTGAAGCCGTACTCCCCCTAGACTAAGTCTCGGGGCCACGCTTCCAAGCCCGTCTCCCCAAGACCCCAGGGCGAAGCCGTACTCCCCCAAGACTTCGTCTCGGGGCCACCGTGAAGCCATATTCCCCCGAGACGAAGTCTCGGGGCCACGCGTCCAAGCCCGTCTCCCCAAGACGCCATGGCGAAGCCGTATTCCCCCCAAGACTTCGTCTCGGGGCCACAGTAAAGCCGTATTCCCCGGAGATGAGCCACAGTGCCACCGTAAATGCCGTGTGTCCCGCCCCGGCATTCCCCCGAGAACTTTCCCCTCCGCCCCCCACCAACTCAGTGAGACCCAATGTCCCCTAACCTCCGTCAGGAGGGGCCTCCGCCGTTGCCGGAGCGCTTTGACGCCGTCCAGGGCCTTCGCGCCTGGGCGATGCTCCTGGTCTTCTCGTTCCATTGGAACCGCTTCCTCGACGCCCGCTGGCCCAACGCCGTCTCCGCCGCCTTCCTCTCCATCGGCGGCTGGGGCACCAATCTCTTCCTCTGCGTCGCGGGCTGCTTCCTCCACCGCTCCCTCGCCCGCCGCCCCACCCGTTACCTCGACTTCCTCCAGAAGCGCTTCCGCCGCCTCTACCCCGTTTACGCCTTCATCCTCACTCTCGTTCTTGGCATCGACACCCTCTCTGGCGCCGGCCGCACAGGCCTCTCCGGCCATTGGTCGGATTTCGCGCTCCTGGCCTCCAACTATCTCCTCCTCCCCGCGCTTCTCCAGGACCGCCTCATTCTCGACGTGAGTTGGACCCTCGCCTACATCGCCGGTTTCACGCTCCTCGCTCCAGCTCTCACCGCCGCCCTCCGTCCTCTGCCCCAATCCTGGCGCATCGCCGCCTCCGCCTCCCTCTGGCTGCTCTCACTCTGCGCGAGCCTCTCCTGGCATCTCTTCTCGCCGCGCGTCACCCTGCTAGCCGCCGGCATCTGCGTCTGGGAATCGCTCCACGACCGCCATCGCTGGCTCCTCGTTCTCTCCCTCTCCGGTCTCGCGCTCGCCGCCGGCGCTCACCCCAACGTAGCCGTCGTCCCCTCCCTCCTCCTGGCCGTCCTCGCCGGACCACACTCTCTCCGCACACTCCTCTCCTGCCGCCTCCTCCAGTGCCTCGGGGACCGCAGTTACTCGTTCTACCTCTGTCACGGCTTCCCCCTCCTCGCCGCCGCGCGCTACCTCTTCCCGCGTCTCGACCTCTGGCAAGCCATGGCTCTCTCGCCTCTCGTCCTCGCGGCCGCCTTGGCCTTCTCCGAAACCGTATACCGCGCCATCGAACTCCCCTTCCGCGCCAGGCGCGTGCCAGCCATCCCGCAGCCCAGGCTCTCCGTCCTTCCCTCCATCCAGCCGCGCGAAGCCAGTTCCTGACGCTCCCCGCGCCGCCATCGACTCGATAAACGCCAACCGCATCCTGATGGACAGAGACGGCATCGTCGCCCGCGAGTTCGGCCGCCCCGGCATGCCGCCCTTCGCCCACCGCGATACAATGACTCCGTCCTACCAAGGGAGCCTCTCCATCCATGAGCGAACGTCGTCACTTTCTCAAGGCCGCCGGCGCCGGCCTGATGATCCTGAAGCCCGAAACGGCCTTCTCCTACCAGGCCAACTCCACCGTTGAAGTCGGCGTCGTCGGCTGTGGTGGACGCGGGAACTGGATCGGACCCTTCTTCCCTGAATTCGCCGGCGCCCGAATCGTCGCCGCAGCCGACGTCCAGCAGGCCAACCTCTCCAATACCGCCGAAAAGTGGAAGGTCGAAAAGTCCCGCTCCTACCTCGGCCCCGACGGTTACAAGCAACTCGCCAACTCCAGGCTCGACGCCGTCGTCATCGAGACGCCTACTTTCTACCACCCCGAGATCGGCGCCGCCGCCGTCGATGCCGGCAAGCACGTCTACATGGCCAAGCCCATCGCCGTCGACGTCCCCGGCTGCCGCACCGTCCTCGAAAGCGGCAACAGGGCTCGCCAGAAGAACCTCACCTTCTGGGTCGACTTCCAAAGCCGCGCCCGCGACGTCTACAAGGAAGCCGCCCAGCGCATCCACCGCGGCGATGTCGGCAAGCCTGCCTTCGCCCAGGTTCTCTACTACGCCGGCCGTCCCTGGAAAGACAAGGGCACGCCCGGCATGGACCCCGGCCATCGCCGCATGGCCAATTGGTTTGGCGACCGCGTCCTCTCCGGCGACATCATCGTCGAGCAGAATATCCATGTCATCGATATCGCCAACTGGTTCCTCCAGGGCCATCCCCTCAAGGCCCACGGCACCGGCGGCCGCGCCGATTGGACCGGCACTCCCAACGAATACGGCGACGCCTTCGACCACTTCGCCGTCACCTTCTGGTATCCCGGCAACGTCCACGCCAGCTTCAGCTCCCATCAGTTGAACGGCTCGTTCTCCGACCTCTGCGTCCGCGTCACCGGCATCCACGGCACCGCCGATACCCACTACGGCGGACTCCTCCGCATCGTCGGCAAGAATAAGTGGGATGGCGCGGAAAAGGACGATACCTTCCGCGGCGGCGCCATCCAGAACGTCAAGGATTTCATCGCCGCCATCCGCGACTCGAAGCCCATCTACAACTACGAGCCCTCCGTCGAGTCCAACCTCACCGGCATCCTCGGCCGCACCGCCGCCTACAAACAGGCCGAAGTCACCTGGGACGAAATGATGAAGGCCAACGAGAAGTGGGAGGCGCCAAAGCTGAAGCTCCAGTGGTAATCTCCCTGCGCTGGCTGGCGCTCCCGGCCCTCCTGGCCTGCTGTGGGTGTCAGTCCAAACCCGCACTCGACTTCGGCGCCGGCCTCGACGTCCCCTACGTCCAGACCTCGCCCGGCGTCGTCCATCAAATGTTGGAACTCGCCCATGTCCGCCCCGGCGAGACGGTCATCGATCTAGGCTGCGGCGACGGCCGCATCGTCATCGCCGCAGCCAAAGACTTTCACGCCCGCGGCATCGGCTACGACATCGACCCCCAGCGCATCGCCGAAGCCCGCGCCGCCGCCTCCGCCGCCGGCGTCTCCAGCCAAGCCGAGTTCATCCAGCAGGATCTCTTTCAGGCCCCCATCTGGAAGGCCGACGTCGTCACCGTCTTCCTGCTGCCGCCGGTGATGGACCGCCTCCTCCCCCGCCTCAAAAGCGAACTCTCCCCCGGCGCCCGCATCGTCTCCCACAGCTTCCTCTTCCACGCCTGGTCCCCCGAAAAGACCATCCACCCCGAAGGCCGCACCCTCCACCTCTGGACCATGCCCCCGCGCGCACAGTAAACGCGCAGGCGACCGGCTATTACTTCCAAGTCTCCACGTGCCCCAACTCCGTCCCCCAGGCCATTGACTCCCGCGCCCGCACCCACACCAGGTTGCTTGTCGCCCGTGCCTGTTCCAATACCCGATGTTCGCGCGTCTCCGGGTTCCACAGATGCACCGGCCCGTCCTCCGCCGAATACCCGATCCATCCACTATCCCCGGCCAGGCTCACCGTGCGCACATACCCACTCAATCCCGGAGAGGACGCCAGCCGTTCCCGCGTGCTCCACCGCCACTGGTGTACCCGCCCATCCTGGCTGCCCAGGAAGACTCTATCCCGGGCCGCGTCCACCGCGATGGGCCCGAAGGTCATCTCCTCCCGTTCCCGCGTGAGTCTCTCCACCTCACCCGGCGCGCGCAGTCCCGCCAACCCCGGCCAATGCCCGGCCCAAATCACGCTCGTCTCACCCGGTCCGAACTCGACATCGCCCCAGATCGAACTGCAGCAGTGCACCACCTGTTCCTTGCGCGATGCCCGGTCGATCAGCAACACCCGCCCTTTCCCATCGATGGTCAATATGGACCGCGCGTCTCCGCTAAATCGGATCACGCCATGGTTGCCCTCCGCCCTGAGAACCTCCGTCCGCCCCACCCCCGCCAACTCCACCAAACGCAACTCCCGATCCGCGATGCCCAGCCACCGCCCGTCCGCCGGGAACCGCAGGTCGTTCAGAGTGCCCGCCACCGCCACATTCCACCGTGGAGCGCCCTCCTCGCCCCAGGCCCGCACTTCCACCGTTCTCCCCGCCGGTGCCTGTGGCCACCCAACCGCCATCGGGGCTGACGGCCAACACCCGGATCGCCTGCGCCTTCTGCTCTCCACCCGGACGGCAAGCCGCCAACCCCAGGCACGCCACGACGGCCAGAACGGGCGCCAGCCCCTGGGCCATCGCACTTCTCCCGACTCGCATCACTTCAACCTCACCCGCAGGAAGAACCATGCCGTGCCGGCCAGCCCAATCGCCCCGCCGGTCAGGAAAGCCCACTCCGGCCCCACTCTGCCCCACAACCACCACGCCATCAACGGCGCCGGGCAGAAGCAGAACGACCGCAAGCCCCAATACCAGCCCACCGCCCGTGCCCGGATCTCCGCCGGCATCCCCGCCGTGATCGCCGCCTTTCTGGCCGGCTCGCCCACCTCCCTCAGCCCGTTCAACACGAACGCAATCACCAGCGCCGCCATCACCGGCAGCCCCGACTTCGGCAGCAGCACCAGCGCGAACGGAAACAGCGCGAACAGCAGAAACGTGAGCCCGATAAACGGCTTCGCGCTCTTCGACCGGTCCACCAGTTTGCCCACCGGAATGTACGTGGCCAGTGCCGTCAGCGCCGTCAGCGATGCCAGCATTCCATACTCCGCCGCGCTCCGGCCCAGCACCGCCACCACATATAGCGCCGCGAAGTCCCTGACAAACCAGTCTCCCCATCGCAGCAGGATCTCGGCCGACAACAGCTGCTTCAACTCCGGCGGAATCCGCCGCAATACCTCCCTCGCCGGCAGCGGCGCGGGGTCCTGCTTCGGCTTCATCTTCCGCAGCAGCACGGCCTGCGTGGCCACCGCGGCCGCCAGCACCAGAATCGCCAGCGTGAGGTTCACCCAATAGCCGATGGCGAACACCACCCCGCCGATCAGCGGGCCCAGCACCTTGGGCAGCCGCTTCTGAATGCTCTGCACCGCGAACGCGATCGTGCGCCGGTTCGCCGCCACCTCTGAGCCCACCACTTCAAACGTGGCCGGCACCGACAGCGGTTCCCAGTTCGTCAGCAGCAATGCGCCCAGCACGATCGCCCAAGGCTGTTGCGTCCAGAGCAGCAGCGTGAAGCCCACCGCCATCGGAATCGCCGAGATCGCCAGTGCCGCGCGGGCTCCCAACCGGTGCGCGAACGCTCCGCCCAGCACATAGCCGAAGCCCTCGGCCAGGTTCTCGAAGAAGGCGTACACCCCCATGTAGCCCACCGCGCGCGCCACGTCGCCCGTCTTCACGTTGAGGTAGACGGAAAGGAAGTTCCGCCACAGTTCCTCGCTGAGCCCGAGTCCGCCCACCACCACCAGCACCGCCGCCGTCGAGCGGTTGATGCCGAGCCACTCAGGCCAGCGCGACATCTGCCGTCAGGCCAGTCCGGCCATCGCTCGCAATGCGATGGCGGACTTCTCGAACCCCGACAGACGGATGCGCCCCTGCATCACGTCGAAGCCGCGCTGCTCGATCCTGCCCAGCAGCCGCGAGTAGATCTCCACCAGTGCCCACAGTGCGCCCTGGCTGTCCTTGTCCACCATCTTGAGCAGCGGCCGCGACTCATCGTAGTACCGCTTTGCCCTGCTCGCTTCATACTCCAGCAGCCGCCGCAGTTCGGGCGTCAACCCGCCCTTCAGCGACTCCGGCTTCACCCCGAACTGCTCCAGGTCTTCCGCCGGCAGATACACCCGCCCCAGCTCCGCGTCTTCCTTCACGTCCCGGATGATGTTGGTCAACTGGAACGCGATGCCGCACTTCTCGGCCAGCGGAATCGCCGCTTCGTTGCGGAAGCCAAAGACGTGGATCGTCGTGATGCCCACCACCGACGCCACCAGGTAGCAGTAGCGGTAGAGGTCGTCAAAGCTCTCCACCTTGTGAGGCGTCAGGTCCGACGAGACTCCATCGATCATCTCGTGCAGGTACTTGCCCGGAATCGCGTAGCGCGTCACCGTGTCGAGCAGCGCCGGCCACACAGGATGCTGCGCCGGCTTGCCGGCGAGCGTCTCATCGAGACTTCCGCGCCAACCTTCGATGGCCGTCAGCGTCGCGCCCTCTTCGTCGCTCAGGTCGTCGCACTCGCGCATGAAGGCATACAGCGCGCACATGGAGAGCCGCTTCTGTTTCGGCAGCGCCAGGAACGAGTAGTAGAAGTTGCGCGCCCGCGCGCGGGCCACCTGGGCGCAGTGCGCGTAGGACGCTTCGATCGCCGTCACGCCGCACCTCGAAACGCCAGCCGCGCCATGCTTCTCAGGAGCAGCGCCACGCGCTCCGTCTTCGAAATCGACGGCCGGGCTTTCAAGACGTCGTAGCCCTGCTCGCGAATCTTCTCGAGTACCTTCATGCCGCCGCGGCTGAAGAGATCGATGTCGAGCGCGAGCCGGCGGTCGAGCTTCCCCACCAGCGGCAGGCCCTCTTCGAACAGCGCCTGCGCGTAATCGACGGCGTCCTTCATGGCGCCGCGGAAGGCCGGGGTGAAGCGCAGCGCGAACAGCTCCGCGTCCGAGTAGCCGTGCTGTGCGAAGAGGTGCTGCGGCAGATAGACGCGGTCTTTCTTGAGGTCCACCGTCACGTCCTGCCAGAAGTTGGCGAGTTGAAGCGCGGAGCAGGTGGCGTCGGAGAGCCGGAAACGTTCCTCGTCGCGGTAGCCGCACAGCATCAGAACGAGGCGGCCGACGGGGTTCGCCGAGTACTTGCAATAGTCGATCACGTGCGGCCAGTCCCGGTAGCGCGTCACGGTCTGGTCCTGCACGAAGGCAGTGATCAGGTCATCGAAGGGATCGATGGGCAGCCGGTGCCGCTCGATGGTCTGGCTGAGCGCGACGAACACGGGATGCGTGGGCGTGGCGCCGGCATATAGCGCACGCAGTTCCCCCCGCCACCACTCCAGCAGCCGCAGGCTCTCGGTGGTGTCGCCGATCTCGTCGCCGAGGTCGTCGGACCAGCGGCAGAAGGAGTAGACATTGTAGAAGTCCTGGTGCAGGCGGGCCGGCAGCAGGAAACTGACCACGTGGAAGTTCTCGTAGTGGTGCGTGGCCAGCCAGTGCGTATAAGCCAAAGCCTGGTCCGGAGACCAGGCTTGGTTCATCGCCTCGGGCGATTTCAGGAACTCGACGGGCTGGAGCTGCTGCGAGGTCAATTACGGGATGATGGCGGTCTTCATGTGGCCGTTGTGGCTCATGAGGTGCCGCATGACGTCGAGCAGATTATTCAGGGGCTCTTCGCGGTTGACGAAGTCGCGGGCGGTGATGTCGCCGCGGGAGACGATGTCCAGAGCTTTGCGGATGTAGGCGGGCGTGTGGTGGAAGCTGGCCACGCACTTGATCTCGGAGTAATGGATGAGCTGGGTCTCGAGGGTGATGCGCGTATCGGAGGGGCAGCCGCCGAAGAACTGGACGGTGCCGCCGCGGCGCAGCATGCGCGTGGAGAGTTCCCAGGTCTCGGGATTACCGACAGCTTCGATCACCACGTCGGCGCCGTAGCCTCCGGTGAGGCCGCGCACCTGGCGGAGGACGTCTTCCTCTTCGGTGTTGAGCAGGGCATCGTGGGCGCCCATGCGCAGGGCCCGGTCGAGCTGCGAGGTGCGGCGGCCGAGCGCGATGACGCGCGCGCCGTAGACCTTGGCGAGCCGTACGAACATGAGTCCGATGGGGCCTTGCCCGATTACCACGACGTTATCGCCGGGACGCACGTGGGTCTCTTCGAGGCCCTTGAGCACGCAGGCCAGCGGCTCAATGAGCGCGGCGTCGAGGTACGAGAGATGGGCCGGGATCTCGTACATGTTGCGCTGCACGATGCGCGCCGGGATGCGGATGTACTCGGCGTAGGCGCCGTTGTTGAACAGCAGGTCTTCGCAGAGATTCTCTAGGCCGCGCCGGCAGTAGAAGCAGTTCAAACAGGGAGCCGAGTTGGCTGCGACAACGCGTTCGCCGACCCGGAACCCTTCCACGTGCTCACCCATCGCCACGATGTCGCCAGCCAGTTCGTGCCCGAAGAGGGCTGGCGGGACGATCATCTTGGCGTGATACCCCCGGCGGAAAACTTTGACGTCGGTGCCGCAAGTGAGCGCCGCGCGGACGCGCACCAGTACGTCGCCTTTCTCGATCTGGGGAACGGCTACCTGCTCCACGCGCACCTGTTCGCGCCCGTACAGCACGGCGGCCTTCATCTGCTTGTTCACTTAAGACAACCTCTGTGGCTGAACTACTATTTTCAATGATTTGCCGTCCGGGTGCAATGCCAGTTGAATACCCTGGCTGATGGCAGAGAGCGGCAATCGATGTGAGATCAACTCTTCCACGGGCAGTTCCCCGCTAAACACGAGCCGAGCCGATTCGGCCTGGAGATCAACTGAAGCACTGTAACACCCGAACAGAGTTCGCTCCAGCTTGCAGATTCCGGCGCCGGAAAGCTCAATTCGCTCCGTGTCGGAAGTCTGGGCAAACAAGAGTATTTTACTACCCGGACGGGAGGCGGCGATAGCCTGACCTACGATACCTGGTACGGAAGCTGCGACAAACACCTGATCCACGCCGCGGCCGCTGGTGAGGCGGCGGCATTCGGCGGCGACGTCCACGTGGCGCGGGTCCCATGTCTGAGTGGCGCCGAAGCGGCGGGAGAGGGCCATGCGTTCGGGGATGGTGTCGGTGGTGACGACGGTGGCGCCAGTGCGTTTGAGCAGGCTGGTGAAGATGAGGCCGATGGGTCCCTGGCCCTGGACGAGGATGACGTCGCCGGGCTGAGGGTTGGCCTGGACGACGGCCTTATGGCAGGTGTTGACGGGTTCGACGAAGCTGGCGACTTCGAAGGGGACGCCGTCGGGGATGAGTTCGACGCCGTCGCGAACGATCCAGTCCATGATGCGGATGTACTGGGCGAAGCCGCCGCCGGCGGGTTCGAAGCCGGCGGTGATGCCGACCTTCTTGTAGGTCTCGCACTGGGCGTAGAGTTTGCGATGGCAGTAGAAGCAGTCGCGGCAGGGAATATGGTGGAAGGCCACGACGCGGTCGCCCGGCTTGAATTTGGTGACGCCGGCGCCGACGGCGGCGACGATGCCGGCCGATTCGTGGCCGTAGATGCGAGGCGGGGCGAGCAGATCATGCTCGACCTTTTTGAGGTCGGTGTGGCAGATGCCACAGGCCTCGACGCGGACGAGGATTTCGCCGGGGAGGAGAGTGGGAATGGGGATGGATTGGATGGCGATCTGGCCGTGGCCGGTGTAGACGGCGGCCATCATGTCGCCTGACGGATTAGAGTCGGCAGTCGGCAAGAGTGTCTCCCAAGAGGATAGCTGAGCGGCGGCAAGCCGTGTCGAAGCGGATAAGCTCCGGAATGGTGGAAGGGCGAAGCATGGCGGCGAGGGCGATGCGGCGGCGGCTGAAGCGTCCGTCAGCCTCGCGGTAGCGGTTGAAGTCGAGGGGCAGGCTTGACTGGGCATCATCAGAGACGACGCGGATGCAATAGAAGGGGATTCCCGATCTTCGGGCCACTTCGGCGACGGCGGCGGCCTCCATTTCGACGGCGCGGGGGCCGGCGGCGAAGAGTTCGGCTTTTTCCTCGGCGGTGACGGCGACGCGGTTTTGCGAGACGAGTGCGCCGCAGTGGGCGGGGGCGGCGAGGACGGGGAGTTCGGCGGGGTAGCAGCGGCCGTTTTCGTCGACGACCTGAGTGGCGACGAGGATGGAGCCGGCGGGCAGTGCGGGGTCGCAGGCACCGCAGAGGCCGGTGCTGATGATGGCATCGGGTCGGGAACGCTCGACGGCGATTCGGGTAGCCTGAGCGGCGAGGGTGGGGCCGGCGCCGTTGGCGACGAGAGTCCAGGAGCGGTTTGCAACCGTGGCCTCGCAAGCGAATGCGATGCCCCAATCCTCGAGAGGGGTGACCGCCGTGGCGCGGCGCAGCAGGCCTTCGAATTCGAGGCCTTCACCGGCCACGGCCAAGACGCGTTCTGTCTCAGCACTAGCCATGGGCATTGAACCGTCCTGTGGCGCCCAGCGGGGCGCTGAAAATCTGGGATCGCAGTGGCCAGGCGCCGGCGGCGTGGAACAATGTGCGAGAGGGCGCGCCGGGAAGTTGGGGTTGCGCTGGAGTTGCGGCGCAGGCCTGGGTGGCCGCGCCGGGAAGTTGGGGTTGCGCTGGAGTCGCGGCGAGGGCGTGGGTGGCCGCGCCGAGAAGTTGGGGTTGCGCCGGAGTCGCGGCGAGGGC
>JARKQJ010000144.1 GCA_029973955.1 Paludibaculum sp.
TCCCCCGAGATGAGATGAGAAGGCCGGTCCCCTTCCGGCGGGATGCAATAAGCTCCCAATAGTGAACGCACTCAGAGTGCGGGAAAAGGAGACCGGCATGAAGAAGAATACCACCGTGAAATCTTCGCGCAAGACCCCTCAGTGGGCTGCCGTCGGCATCGACCTGGGCGATCGAACCAGTCTCGTCTGCGGTCTGGACGAAAAGGCCCAAATCGTGACCGAATTCAAGATCCCTACCACGCCCGAAGCGCTGCGCGCCAAGTTCCAGCGCCGCCCCACGCAAATCGCCCTCGAAGCGGGACCCCACGCCGTCTGGATCGAGCACCTGCTAACCCAATTGGGCCACACCGTCACCGTGGCCAATCCCCGGCAGTTGCGTCTCATCAGCCACAGCGCGAAAAAGACCGATCGCGCCGACGCCATCACGCTTGCCCGCCTCGCCCTGTGCGATGCCACCCTGCTGTCCCCCATCCAGGTCCGCGACCCCCAGCGGCAAATGCACCTCACCATGGTACGTGCCCGCGCCAAAATTGTCGCCGTGCGCACGGAGTTGCTCAACTCCGCTCGCGGCCTGGTTAAGCCGCACGGCGTGCGGCTCCCCCGCCGCGACGCCTCCAGTCCGCAGGCCCTCCTGGCACAAGGTTTCCCGCCGGACCTCCAGTCCGCGATCCACCCCATGCTCGTCCAGGTCGACACGCTATCGGAGCAGATCAAGGTCTACGATCAGCAACTGGCCGAAATCGCAGCGACCCACTATCCCGAAACCGCCAAGCTCCGCAAGGTCCGCGGCGTCGGCCTGATCGTGGCGCTCACCTATGTACTGGTCATCGCCGACCCCACACGCTTCCGCCGCAGCCGCCAGGTGGGCTGCTACACCGGCACTACGCCACGACGCAACGACTCCGGCCAGCGCAACCCGCAACTCGGCATCACCAAGCACGGCGACGCCTACCTGCGCGCCATGCTCAACCAAAGCGCACAGTTCATCCTCGGGCCACTGGGCGAGGATTGCGACCTCCGCCGCTGGGGCTTGCGACTCTGCGAACGCGGCGGCAAAAACGCCAAGAAACGGGCTGTCACCGCCGTAAGCCGTAAGCTCGCCGTGCTCATGCACCGGCTGTGGATCAGTGACCAGCCGTACGACCGGTTCTACAACTCCGGGCAAACGCAACCGGCCGTGGCCTGATGCGTGTCCGGCCTGAAGGTGCCCGACCGAACCGGAAGCAGAAAGGAGAACCGCCCGAGGCAGTGCTGACCTCGCCTCTCACGCCCGAGCCTGGGTGACTGCGGACTAGCGCCAGGCGACGTGGCCCGTTTCATCGGGTCGCCATACGCCGTCCCCGAGATCGCAGCCCCGCTCTCGAAACCGAAACTCATCCTGCACCAGGCCCTCTGAAGTGGCCAACCCGAGTGCGAATGGAAGCGCGGCGCAGAGAGACTCGACCAGGCAGAGTCTGCCATTGGGCAACACGCAAGGCATCGCAGAGCGGGCCACCCCGTCCAGGGTCTTCGACCGGCGCTGACGCGCCGGCTATCGCCCTGGACTGGGACCCTGCCCGCCCTGCAGGACAACTACTAGCCCAATGGCAGCCTCTGCTGACGCAAAGGTCAACCAAAAAACCCATGACACGGGCCAGCCTTCTCATGGAAGGCGCCAGCCTCGGGGCCACCGTGGAAGCACTATAGCCACCCCCAGTCACAGCTCTATTTCCCAATATAATCAATCACATACACGAATTCACTTTTTTCGCGCCGCTATACTTGGTGGCCGAGGTGCGATCTTATGCACAAAATGAACTCGAAACTCTCCCGGTCCGAGCAGGCTCGCCTGAACGGATCGAAATCCCGAGGCCCCGTCACAACCGAAGGCAAGCAAAAGTCTTCCCAGAACGCCCGCAAGCATGACTTCTTCACGCAAACGGCCCTACTCTACTTCGAATCCCCCGAAGAGTTCACCGAACTCCGCGACGACTACGTCGCCGAATACAACCCCCAGGGTCCCACCGAGATGCACTTCATCATGGAGATGGCCAACGCCCAGTACCGCCTCCGCCGCGTCCGCGGCGTCGAAGCCGACCTGGTCCAGAAACTGATCGTCCACGACCTCGGCGCCCCCGGCCTCGGCGACTTCGAACTCCAGGCCGAAGCCGTCCGCACGCTCTCTGACAAATCCACCGTTCTCCCTGTCCTGCAGCGCTACGAAACCATGTTCCGCCGCCAGTACGAGCGCGCCCTTCATCTCCTCTGGGAACACCGCGACCGCGTCGCCGCCCGCCAGAAACAGCTGGCCGCCCAGGCTCAGCAGCAGGCCGCCGCTGAAACCAGGGCAACCCTCAGCGTCATCCACGCGGCGGTGGCCAACAGACTGCAAAACGAACCCAACTGTCCACCAATCCACCCGACGGCAGCGCACCCCAGGCCCCTCATTCGCTCCAAGCGCCCCCTGGACCGCACCCGCGAACCTCTGTGACAATACTCAAAACCGCCATGCTCCACCTCGACCCAATACCCTGGCATGACGTGCTGCGCCATACGTGTGCCTGTTTTCCGAACGAAGCCTGCGGCATCCTCCTCGGCCCGCCCGCGCAGGGCCCTGATCTCCAAATCACCGAGGCCGTCCTCGCCCCCAACGTCCACCAGGGCGATCAGACCAAACACTACGAGATCGACGTCCAGTTGTTGATCGACACCCAGCGCAACGCCCGCGCCCGCGGCCTTGCCATCCTCGCCTACTTCCACTCCCACCCCAACCTCGCGGCTTACTTCTCGCCCACTGACCTCGCCCTGGCCCACCCCCACTCCACCCACCTCGTCCTCTCCCTCCAAAACGGCGCATTCCACCACGCCAGGGCCTTCCGCGTCCATGAAAATCAGGCCCTCGAAATCCCCCTTAGCTACCCTGAGAAGATGCAGGCCCCAGAGAGATCCGCGCAGGTCGCATCCTCCGCCCAGGCCGTCCCCCGCTCCCGCATCCGCGAGATCGCCGACATCGCCATGGCCATGGACGGCGTCCTCCGTTTGTATTTCGGCGAATCCAATCTCCCCACCCCCGCCTTCATCAAGGAGGCCGCCCAAAAGGCCCTCGCCGACGGCTTCACCTACTACACCGAAAACGCCGGCCTCCCCTCCCTTCGCCAGGCCATCGCCGACAAATACGCTGAAATTCACAACACTTCCATCGATCCGTCCCGCGAAATCGTCGTTACCGCCTCCGGCGTCCAGGCCCTCCAGCTCGGCATCCGCTGCGCCCTCGATCCCGGCGACGAAGCCATCGTCCTAACCCCCGCCTGGCAGAACCAGATCTCCATTCCCGCCATGTGTAACGCCAGCGTGCGCCTCGCCCCCCTCACCCTCTCCGAGGGCCGTTACCACATCGACTTCCACCTCCTCGAATCCCTCATCACCCCTCGCACCCGCCTCCTCATCTACACCTCCCCCTCCAACCCCACCGGCTGGGTCGCCACCGTCGCCGAGCAGCAGGCTCTCCACGAATTCGCCCGCCGCCACTCCCTCTGGCTCCTCGCCGACGAAGTCTACGAACGCCTCTACTACCCGCCATCCGAACCCCTCGGCACGCCAGCCCCCTCCATCCTCCGCCTCGCCACCCGCCACGACAGCGTCTTCGTCGTCCAGTCTTTCTCCAAGGCCTACTGCATGACCGGCTGGCGCGTCGGCTGGATCGTCGCCCGCGCCGACTTCGCCGACCACGCCACCAAACTCAACGAGTTCATCATCTCCTCCGCCCCCGCCTTCGCCCAGCGCGCCGCCGAAACCGCCCTCCGCGACGGCGAGCCCGCCATCCGCGAAATGCTCGCCCTCTATCAATCCAACCGCGATTTCAGCCTCGCCGCCCTCCGCCGCCGCGCTGGCGTCCAAGTCCCCCAGCCCGACGGAGCCTTCTATCTCTTCCCCCAAATCGCCGGCCTCCAGGACTCCTTCGAATACTGCCGCCGCCTCCTCCTCGAAACCAAACTGGGCCTCGCCCCCGGCATCGCCTTCGGCCCCGGAGGAGAATCCGCCATCCGCCTCTGCTACGCCGTAGACCGCCCCATCCTGTCCCAAGCCCTAGCCATCCTAACCCCCTAACCAACCCCAGCCCATTTCCCCCGCGCCGCCAGTCCCAGGTCGGCCCGGTTCCCCCGCGACGCCAGTCCCTGGTCGGCCCGTTTCCCCCGAGACGAAGTCTCGGGGCCACCGTGGACAGCGAAACCTCCCCGATGACAGCCCAAACCTCCCCGGGGACAGTCGCCTGTGTCCCTCCGTGGACACAGCGAGACTGTCCCCCCAGGCATCCCCCAGGCGCACCACCCACCCCCACGTGGTTCCTCCCCCCAGTTGATCTCCGTTACATCCGCGGCATTCCGGTTACACTTCGCCCCCCGGATGTTATATGATTCCCTCCGGCGCGCCTCTTCGTCGAGCGAACGCCAAAGACCGGGTCATCGTCATGGAAACCGCCCTCCCCCCTCCGAGCACACCCTCCGAAACCGACGCCCAACAGGCTGAACTCCAGGCGCTTCTCGCCTCCCCTCTCTTCACCCGCGCCCCCTCTCTCTCCCGTTTCCTCGCCTACGTCTGCCAACGCCACTTCTCCAGTGAAACGGCCAGTATCCGCGAGTACGACATCGCGATCCACGCCCTCGGCCGCCCCGAGACCTTCGATCAGAAGAAAGACGCCATCGTCCGCGTCGAGGTCCACCGCCTCCGCAAGCGCCTCCAGCAGTTTTACGAGACCGAAGGCGCCAACCACACCTACCGCATCTCCATCCCGTCGGGCGGCTACGCGCCTGTCTTCACCGCCATCCCGCCTCCCCCAGCCGCCGAATCTCCGGCTCCCTGCGCCGTACCCGCGCCCGCGCCGGCCCCCGTGGCAACGCCTGCCCGCCAGATCCCCTGGCTCTGGATCGCCGCCGGCGACGCCGCCCTCGCCGCTATCTCCCCCATCGTCTCCCTCTACGGTCCCGGCACGCTGTTCTAATTGTCCGCGCCTCCATTAACGCGCCTGATACAATGGTAGTTCCGTCCCTTCATTGGACGGAGGCACTGGGAATGCGCACTCTCTTTCTGAATCCACCCTCCTTCGAGGGCTTTGACGGCGGCGCGAGTTCGCGCTGGCCCGCTACCCGCGAAATCGAATCCTACTGGTATCCCGTCTGGCTTTGCTACCCCGCTGGCATGCTGGCGGACTCCAAGGTCGTCGACGCGCCCCCTCACAAGATCACCATCGAACAGACCGTCGAGATGGCCAAGCAGTTCGAACTCCTCGTCCTGTTCACCTCCACGCCCGGCTTCCACGTCGACGTGAAGATGGCCGAGATGATGAAGGACTCTAACCCCAAGCTCAAAGTCTGCTTCGTCGGCCCGCCTGTCACCGTTGAGCCCGAAAAGGCCCTCCAGCACTCCGCCATCGACTTCATCGTCCGCCGCGAGTTCGACTACCAGATCGTCGACTTCGCCAACGGCAAGCCCCTCTCCGAGATCCCCGGCGTCTCTTACCGCCGCAACGGCGAGATCGTCCACAACGCCGACGCGCCCTACATCGAGAACCTCGACGCCCTTCCCTGGGTCACCAAGGTCTACAAACGCGACCTCGACTTCACCCGCTACAACGTCCCCTTCCTCATGAACCCGGCCATCGCGCTCTACACCTCGCGCGGTTGCCCGGCCATGTGCACCTTCTGCCTCTGGCCCCAAACCCACTCCGGCCACCGCTGGCGCCTCCGCTCCGTCGACGACGTCGTCGCCGAAGTCGCCTGGGCCAAGGAGAACTTCCCCGGCCTCAAAGAGATCTTCTTCGACGACGACACCTTCAACTACAAGGGCGCCCGCACCATCGAGCTCTGCAAGAAGCTCGCGCCCCTCGGCGTCACCTGGTCCTGCACATCGCGCGTCACCACCGACTACGACACCCTCGCCGCCATGAAGGACGCCGGCGCGCGCCTCATGATCGTCGGCTATGAGTCCGGCGACGCCCAGATCCTCAAGAACATCAAGAAGGGCGCCACGCTCGACATGGCCCGCCGCTTCACCCGCGACTCGCACAAGCTCGGCCTCACCATCCACGCCGACTTCATCGTCGGCCTCCCCGGCGAGACCCGCCAGTCCATCCGCAACACCATCGACTTCGCCAAGGAGCTCGACTGCGAGACAATCCAGGTCTCCATCGCCCACCCCTACCCCGGCACCGAGTTCTACGATCACGCCGAGAAGAACGGCCTCATCCAGCTCGGCGTCTCCATGACCGACGAAGCCGGCCACCAGCTCCCCAACATCATCCACCCCGGCCTCGACCGCGCCGAACTCGTCGACGCCGTCCAGACCTTCTACGACGAATACTACTACCGCCCCAAGGCCGCCTTCCGCGTCGTCTCCAAAGCCATCATGAACGGCGACGTCAAGCGCCTCTACAAGGAAGCCCGCGAGTACCTCTCTCTCCGCTCCAAGCGCAAGCAGTTCGTCGCCGATCAACAGGCCGGCCGGACTGCCGCCGTCAGCGGAGACTAGCCTCGTGATGAAACCGGCCACCCTTCTGCTCACCGCCGCGGTGGTGCTGGCCAATGTCATCGGCAACTTCGCTCTCAGCTGGGGCATGAAGCACGCCCCGGCTGACGCAGGCATCTTCGCCTCGCTCATCGAACCGGCCGTCGTCGCCGGCATCGTCCTACTGATCGTCTGGACGCTGCTGCGCATCCGCCTGCTCGGCCTCGCCGACCTCTCTTACGTCCTGCCCATCACCGCCGTCGGCTACGTGCTCAACGCCGCCATGGGCGCCGTCTTCCTCCACGAACAGATCTCGCTTTCGCGCTGGTCGGGCACCATCCTGATCGTGGCCGGCGCCGCGCTCACCGCCACCACCTCCGCGCCGGAGTCCGAATCATGATGCTGCAATGGTGGCTGGTCGCCGGCATCGTCCTCTCCACCGCCTGCGCCGATCTGCTCCAGTCGCACGGCATGCGCCGCGGCGGCGCTTCGTGGAAGCTCCCCGTCTCCATGGTCTTCATGGCGGTGTCGTTCTTCTGCTTCACTCAACTCCTGAAGATCGCCGACCTCAGCTTCGCCGTCCCCGCCACCGCCGCCAGCTTCGTGCTGGAGACCTTTCTGGCCAAGGTCGCTCTCAAGGAACGCGTCACTTCGCGGCGCTGGGCAGGCGCCCTCCTGGTCGCCGCCGGCGTCGCACTCCTTTCACACTGATGCTGCCGCTGCTCTTACTCCTGCCCGCCGCCGTTGCCCTGGCTTACCAGGCAGTCGCTCTGTTGGCTTCCCTCGTGTTTCTTGAACGCTCGCGCATCCGCCGGTCCAAGCCCCTCCCCGCCTTCACTCCCGCGGTATCGATCCTGAAGCCGGTGCGCGGACTCGACGAGGCGCTTGACGCCGCCATCCGCTCGCACCTCACCGAGGACTATCCAAACTACGAGTTCCTCATCGGCGTGCAGGATGCCGGCGATCCGGCCATCCCCGTCATCCGCGCCGCGCTCGCGGCTCATCCCAACGCGCAGGCCCGCCTCGTCATGTGCACCACCAAGGCGCCCAACGCCAAGGTGGGCACGCTCATCGACCTAGCCCGCGAGGCCCGTCATGAAGTCCTCATCGTCAACGACGCCGACATCAAGGTGCCCGCCGACTACATCCGCCGCGTCACCGCTCCTCTTTCCAATCCGAAGAACGGCGTCGTCACCTGCCTCTACCGCTCGTCTGCCTCCACACACGCCGGCGAGTTCGAGTCCATCTGCATTGCTACCGATTTCATTCCCTCCACGCTTGTCGCGCCGCTGGTCGGCATCGACGAGTTCGGCCTCGGCTCCACGCTCTGCTTCCGGCGCGAAGACCTGGAAGCCATCGGCGGCTTCGCTGCAATCCAGGACTACATCGCCGACGACTACCAGCTCGCCAAACGCATTCACGCCCTGGGCCGTTCCTGCGTGATGAGCGAAGTGATCGTCGACACGCACATGGCCGATCCGGGCTGGCGTGAGGTCTGGCGCCATCAGCTCCGCTGGGCGCGCACGATCCGGGTTTCGCGACCCGGCGGCTACGCCGGATTGCCCGTAACGCACGCCGGTGTCTGGGCTGTCGCAAATCTCGCCGTGGGCAACTTCGGAGCCGCCACGGCGCTGTGGCTGGCGCGCTCCACCATGGGCGCCGTCTCAGGCTTCCTGGTGCTGCGCCACTGGCCTTCACTCCTCGCGGCACCCCTGCTCCCCTTGTGCGATATCTGGGCCTTCGCCGTCTGGCTGGCCGGCTACTTCTCGCGCACCGCATGGTGGCGCGGCCGCCGCATCACGCTCTCCGGCGACGGGCGCATTCAGGAGACGAAGTAGCTACTCGCGCCGGATGCCGCGCTTCGACGCGCGGATGAACTCCACCAGATGCTTCGTGTGCGGCGTCGGCACTTCGGCCTCGATGCGCCGCAGCGCCTCTTCCAGCTTCAACCCCGAACGGTAGAGCAGCCGGTAGGCAGTCTTGATCGCACCGATATCGGAGGAGGTGAAACCCGCGCGCCGCAGCCCCACCACGTTCAGGCCGTGCGGCTTCACGTCGTGCCCGTTGTAGAGGAAGAAGGGCGGCAGATCCATGTTGACGCGGCCCACCGCGCCCACCATCACGTTGCGCCCGATGCGCGTGAACTGGTGGATGCCGATGCAGGCGCTGATATAGGCCTGATCGCCGATCTCGCAATAGCCCGAAGCGTTCGAGCAACTGGCGAAGATGATCGAGTTGCCGAGGATGCAGTTGTGTGCGATGTGGCAGCAGGTCATCAGGAAGAGATCGTCGCCGATGATGGTACGGCTGTCTTCGCCGGTGCCGCGCGAGAGCGTGTTCTGCTCGCGGACGCGGTTGCCGTTGCCCATGACGAGGTAGCTGCGCTCGCCGCCGAAGTTCTTGTCGAGCGGCAGCACGCCCAGCACGCAGTGGGCGCCGATCTCGTTGCGGTCGCCGATGGTGGTGTAGGGCTTGATGTAGACATAGGGGTCGAGCACGTTGTGCGCGCCCAGGACGACGTCCTGCTCGATGACACAGTACTCGCCGATGCGGCACTGCGGGCCGATGACGGCGTCGGGATGGACGCGAGCCGTCGGCGCGACGTAGGCGGAGGGGTCAACCGGCATACACTGAGTATGATACCGGGCTGAAGAGGAGCGGACACCATGACCGTGCGCGAAATCGCCGAAAGACTTGGCGCTACCTACGAGGGAGATGGCGAGCGGCGGCTCACCGGTGTCGCAACGCTCGAAGCGGCGGGCGCCGAGCACGTGGCCTTCGTCAACAACCGGCGCGCGTTGAAGGAAGCCCACGCATCGGCCGCCGGATGCCTGCTGGTCTGTACCGACTTCGACAACGCGGGCGGCCGCACCATCGTCCGCGTCAAAGATCCGCGCGCGGCCTGCGCGGCGGTGATCGGCTGGGTGCAGCCGCCGCGGGCGGCGCCCGCCGGCATTCATGGCACGGCGGTGATCGGCGCCAACTGCCGCATCGCCGAAGACGCCTCCATCGGCCCGCTCTGCTCGATCGGCGACAACGTCAGCATCGGCGCGGGCAGCGTGCTGCACGCCAATGTGACGATCTATCACGACGTGGAGATCGGCGCGCGCGCCGTGATTCACTCGGGCGCCGTGCTGGGCGCGGACGGATTCGGGATGGTCTTCCAGAACGGCCGCTACGAGAAGTTTCCGCAGGTGGGCCGCGTCGTGGTGGGCGAGGATGTCGAGATCGGCGCCAACACGACGATCGACCGCGCGGCGCTGGGCGTCACCTCGATCGGCGACGGCTGCAAGTTCGACAACATGGTTCACATCGGGCACAACTGCCGCATCGGCAAGCACGTGGTGATCGCGGCGCAGACGGGACTGGCGGGCGGCACGGTGATCGAAGACTACGCGGTGATCGGCGGCCAGGTGGGCATGGGCGACAACGTGACCGTCAAGGGCGGCGCCATCGTCGGCTCCGGCGCGGGCATCCTCAGCAATAAGGTACTGCGGGGCGGCGGCGAGGTCTATTGGGGCACGCCGGCGCGCCCGCTGAAGGAGTATCTGGAAGCGCTGGCGAACGTGTCCCGGTTGCCGCAACTGAAGAGAGAGGTGGAAGCGCTGGAGCGGCGGCTGGAGGAATTGGAGAAGGACGGCGGGGAGTGAGGGTGATTGTCGGCGGCGTCTCGCGCAAGTGCGGCAAGACGACGGTGGTATGCCGCATCATCGCGCTGACGCGCGAGCGGCGCTGGCTGGCGGTGAAGGTCTCGCATCACGCACCGGAGAACGGCGCGGCATATGAGTTAGTGCAAGAGACGGAGGCGGGCGAAAGCGGGGACACGCGGCGCTATCTGGCGGCGGGGGCGGCGCGTTCGTACTGGCTGCGCGGCGATCTGGAGGCTGGGCTGGCGGAGCTGTGCGCGTTGCTGGATGGCGCGGAGCACTGGATCTTGGAATCGACCCGGGCGATACCGCTGCTCGAGAAGGACCTGGCCCTGGTGGTACGGGAGACGGGGGTGTCGGATGCGGACCTGCTAGCTCTGCTGAGGCACTGCGGGCAGGAGCATGGAGAGGGTGAGACGCGAGTCTGAGGCCGAGGCGTCGAAGCGGCCGGTGCTGGCGAGCATGAAGGCGTGGATGCCGCCGGCGGGGGCGGGGTCGCCGACGAGGCGCATGAGTTCCTCGGTGTCGGTGGTGGTTTCGGCGTGAATGGTCACGCGGATGGCGTCGTCTTCCGGAATGGCGAGGACGCAGATGGGATCGAGCGCGGAGCCGACGTCGCGCAAGAAGGCGATCATGTGCTCAAAGAAGCGCGGCGCGGGCGTGGGGAGCCAGGCGGAAGGGAGTGGATCCGCGACATGCAGATCGAGCGTGTACTCTTCGTGCGCGGCCATCCGCGCGCCGAGGGCCGTGAAGAACGTAGTCAGGCAGAAAGGTGTGTGCGGCGCAGAGACCAGGGCGAGGGTGAGGGCGGCGTCGTTGAGCACCCAGTTGGCCTGCTGCACCATGCGGCGAAGGCGTACGCAGTGCTGCGTGATCTCCGGGTCGGCATCGTTGAGAACCATGTCGAGGTAGTAGGCGATGGCTTCGATGCCGGAGAGCGGCTGGCGCAGCTCATGCGAGAGATGGCGAAGAACAGGTTCCAGCGAGACAGACTCTAGCGGGGCTTGCTCGGTGGCCTGGGTAAGAGGACCGGACTGCATGAGAACCTACCAAGGATAGCACTGGGAGAGATGTGCCGAAACGGCTACCAGCAGTCGATGCCGCCGCTCATATTGAGCACGTTTTTGTAGCCGTTCTGGCGGAGGAAGTCGCAGACGCGGGCGGAGCGGCCGCCGGCTTTGCAGTGGACGACGATCTGGCGGGAGGGATCGATCTCGGGAAGGCGGCGCGGCACGTCGTTCATGGGGATGAGGAGCGCCTGCGGGATGTTGCGGGTCTGGTGTTCCTGGACTTCGCGAACGTCGAGCAAAAGGAAGTCGTCTCCGCGCTGGAGCATGGCTTTGACGTCGGCGGGGGAAATCTCGGTTGGCATTCATCTATTGGATGCGGCAGGGGCGGGAATAGTGACAGCGGGGATGGATGAGGCTCTCGCTTCACCCGGAAGCATGAAATTGGGGCGAGGCCAGATCACCAAGGCACTCGTCCGCCGCCTGGAGCAACTCGGGCACACCGTCGCCCTGCAATCTGCGGGTTAGGATGATTCTCAAGAGAGTCACGGCATGCACGGTGGCCCCGAGGCTGACGCCTCGGGGGAAACGGGCGAACACAGGTGGCAGCGGGGATGGATGAAGCTCTCGATTCAACTGGAAGCATGAGATTGGGGCGAGGTCAGCTCACCACGGCACTCGTCCGCCGCCTAGAGCAACTCGGGGACACCGTCGCCCTGCAATCTGCGGGTTAGGATGATTTTCAACAGAGTCACGGCATGCACGGTGGCCCCGAGGCTGACGCCTCGGGGGAAACGGGCGAACACAGGTGACAGCGGGGATGGATGAGGCTCTCGATTCAACTGGAAGCATGAAAATGGGGCGAGGTCAGCTCACCAAGGCACTCGTCCGCCGCCTGGAGCAACTCGGGCACACCGTCGCCCTGCAACCTCCGGGTTAGGAAGATTTTCGCGAGAGTCACTGCATGCACGGTGGCCCCGAGGCTGACGCCTCGGGGGAAACGGGCGAACACAGGTGACAGCGGGGATGGATGAGGCTCTCGATTCAACTGGAAGCATGAGAATGGGGCGAGGCCAGCTCACCACGGCACTCGT
>JARKQJ010000159.1 GCA_029973955.1 Paludibaculum sp.
CCCCACGATGCGCACAACCAGACCCTGGTCGGCAACGTTCATCCCGTGGACTGGGTAAACCCGGAACCGGCGGAACGCTACAACCTGGTGGTGATCGGGGCAGGCACCGCCGGACTTGTATGCGCTGCCGGCGCTGCCGGACTCGGCGCCCGCGTGGCGGTGATAGAGCGGCGCCTCATGGGGGGAGACTGCCTGAATGCGGGGTGCGTCCCTTCCAAGGGATTGATTCGCTCCTCGAGAGCCGTGCATGACTCAAAAATCGCGCCGGAATTCGGCATCTCCGGCTGCGAAGGGCTCACCGTCGATTTCGGCGCGGTCATGGAGCGTATGCGGCGTCTGCGAGCCGGCATCAGCGTCCACGACTCGGCGCAACGCTTCCGCGATGAACTGGGTGTGGACGTTTTTTTCGGCGAAGGTCGTTTTTGCGGTCCCGACAGTATCGAGGTGAACGGGAAGAGGCTGCGTTTCGTCAGAGCCGCTCTGTGCACGGGAGGGAGGGCCGCGGCTCCCCCCATTCACGGCCTCGCGGATGTGGGCTACCTCACCAACGAGACGGTTTTTTCCCTCACGGAACGCCCCCCGCGCCTGGCGGTGATCGGAGCCGGCCCCATCGGCTGCGAACTGGCTCAGGCATTTGCCCGCCTCGGCAGCCGGGTGAGCATGGTGGGGCACCGTACCGAACATGTCCTGCCCCGGGAAGACCCCGATGCAGCGGCCCTCCTGGAGGCGGTTTTCACCAGGGAGGGAATCGACCTGTACCTGCCGGCCCGGGACCTCGCGGTTTCCGGACGAAGCGCGGAAAAAACTCTCCGCTTCACGTCCGGCGGCAGGGAGGTGGAGGTTACGACAGACGAGATTCTGGTGGGCGTGGGACGGACGCCTAATGTGGAAGGACTCGGTCTGGACGACGCCGGCATCGACTTCGATCCGAGACAGGGGGTGACGGTGGATGACCGCCTCCGCACCAGCAACCCGCGTGTCTACGCCGCCGGCGACATCTGCTTCCCGTACAAGTTCACCCACACCGCCGACGCCCTGGCGCGCATACTGATAGCCAATGCTCTGTTCGGAGGCAGACAGAAAGCGTCGGCACTGACAATCCCCTGGTGCACCTTCACCGACCCGGAAATCGCCCATGTGGGCATGTATGCCCGTGACGCGGAAAAGCGGGGGATCGCCGTGCAGACCCTGACCGTACCGCTGTCCGACGTGGACCGCGCCGTGCTGGACGGCGAAAGCGAGGGAT
>JARKQJ010000252.1 GCA_029973955.1 Paludibaculum sp.
ACTAGTTATATAACTAGTACGCAAACAAGTCCAGTAAAAACAACAGGACGGAGGAGAAATGTTTGGGCCACTCCAGCCCGATTCGTTCAGTTATCTAGTAAATAGCCAAACCCCAGGCCCCGAGACTTCGTCTCGGGGGAACATGGCTTTGCAGGGTGGCCCGGAGACTTTGTCTCGGGGAGACGGGCCGGGGTGGACAACGGTTGTTACAATAAGGTCAGAACGATCCTATGTTGGCATTGCGCAGCATCGTTGATGAGATTCTGGGGCTCAAACGGGAGCGGAACGCCATTATTCTGGCGCACCACTACCAGGACACGGAGATTCAGGAGATCGCGGATTCGATTGGCGACAGTCTGGAGCTGGCGCGACGGGCGCAACAGTTCGACGGCGAGGTGATCGCGTTCTGCGGCGTTTGGTTCATGGCGGAGACGGCCAAGATCCTGAACCCGGACCGGACGGTGATCGTGCCGGACCGGGAGGCGGGTTGCAGCCTGGTGGATAGCTGTCCGGTGGACCAGGTGCGGGCGTGGAAGGCGAAGAACCCGGATCATGCGGTGGTGAGCTACATCAACACGTCGGCGGCGGTGAAGGCGGAGAGCGACATCATCTGCACGTCGCGCAACGCGGTGGATGTGGTGAACTCGATTCCCAAGGAGCGGCCGGTGCTGTTCCTGCCGGACGTCAACCTGGGCAACTACGTCAAGAAGCAGAGCGGCCGGGAGAACATGAAGATCTGGCAGGGCGCGTGCTTCGTGCATGCGACGTTTCCGGCGCGGCGGTTGACGGCGGCCAAGCTGGAGTATCCGAACGCCCTGGTGGCGGCGCATCCGGAGTGTCCGGAAGAGGTGCTGCGGCTTTCGGACTACATCGGCTCGACGTCGGCGATTATCGACTGGTGCGTGAAGCACCCCGGCGAAGAGTTCATCATCATGACCGAGAGCGGCGTGAATCATTCGTTGACGCGGCGGGCCCCGGGCAAGAAGTTTCACTACGTGGCCAACGAGCAGTGCAACTGCAGCGAGTGTCCGTACATGCGGATGAACACGCTGGAGAAGCTGCGGGACAGCCTGCGCGAGTTGAAGGTTCAGGTAGAGCTGCCCCAGGACCTGATGGAGCGCGCGCGCCTGCCGGTAGAGCGGATGCTGGCGCTGCGTTAGACTCAAATCCAGTCCCGCCATGCCAGAGCCCCCTTTTCAATTAGTTGATGGATTCGGGCGTCTGCACGACAGCCTGCGCATCAGCGTGACGGACCGCTGCAACATCCGGTGCAGTTACTGCATGCCGGAGAAGGACGTGCATTTCTTCGACCGCAGCGAGGTGCTGAGCTTCGAGGAGATCGAGCGGTTTGCGCGCATCGCGGTGAGCCTGGGCGTGAACAAGCTGAGGCTGACGGGCGGAGAGCCGCTGGTGCGCAAAGATCTGCCGGTGCTGGTGAGCAAGCTGGCGGCACTGGAGGGCGTGAAGGATCTGGCGCTGACGACCAATGGGGTGCTGCTGGCGGAGCAGGCGCGGGCGCTGTACGATGCGGGCCTGCGGCGGCTGAACATCCATCTGGACACGCTGGACCGCCAGCGCTTTCTGGAGATCACGCGGCGGGACGAGCTGCACAGGGTTCTGGCGGGGATCGACGCGGCGCTGGCGTGCGGCTTTGGCCCGATCAAGATCAATGCGGTGGCGGTGAAGGGCCTGGTGGAGCCGGACATCGTGCCGCTGGCGCGCTTTGGCCGCGAGCGGGGCATTGAGATCCGCTATATCGAGTTCATGCCGCTGGACGCGCAAGGGCTGTGGGACCGCGGCCGGGTGCTGGTGGCGGCGGAGATTTTGCGCATGCTGAGCGAGGGGATCGGCCCGCTGGAAGTGGTGCCGGATCCGGACCCGCGCGCGCCGGCGCTGGAGTACCGATTTGCGGACGGCATCGGGGGAGTCGGCTTCATCGCGTCGGTGAGCCGTCCTTTCTGCCTGAACTGCAACCGCATCCGGATCACGTCGGACGGCATGCTGCGCTACTGCCTGTTTGCCTTGGAAGAGACCGACGTGAAGTCGCTGCTGCGCGGCGGGGCCTCCGATGAGGAGATCCGCCGGCTGGTGGGTCAGGTCGTCTCAGCGAAGTGGCTGGGCCATGAAATCAATACCGCGAAGTTCGTCGCGCCGCCCCGGCCGATGTACTCGATCGGGGGCTGAAGTTGAAGTCTCGATACGCTCCATATCTTGCAGGGTTGATCATTTGTTGCCTCTTTGTGGGGCTGGGTCTGATTTTCATCCCATATCCCGGCGCGCAATACGACGAAGTGTTGTTCGTGTCGGCGATCTACCGGCCGGACCAGGTGGAAGCCTCGATGAAGCTGCCCGTGCTGGGCCGCGTGCCGATCATGCTGATGACGTACCTGGGGACGCTGAAGGCGGCGTTGTACGTACCGGTTCTGAAGGTATTGGGGCCGAACCACTACACGCTGCGCGGGCCGATGCTGGTGGCGGGAGCGCTATCGATCTGGTTCTTCTTCCTGGCGCTACGCCGCGTTTCGGGCAACAAAGCGGCGCTGCTGGCAGCGCTGCTGCTGGCGACGGACGCGATTTATCTGCAGACCAGCATCTTCGATTGGGGGCCGGTGGCGCTGCAGCACCTGTTCTTCACGCTCACGTTCTACCTGCTGGTGCGGTACTGGAGCGAGCCGCGGCCGCTATGGCTGTTTCTGGCCGGGCTGGCGTGCGGCCTGGCGCTGTGGGACAAGGCGCTGTTCATCTGGCACCTGGCGGGATTCGGAGTGGCGCTGGCGGTGTTTCTCCCGAAGCAACTGTGGGCGGTGGCGCGTAACCGGAGGACGCTGGGCGCGGTGACGCTGGGCTTCGTGCTGGGCTCGGCACCGTTCCTCTATTACAACTTCCGGAACAAGGCGAGGACGTTCATCGCGAACACGGAGTCCGACGAACAGAACGCGCTGGCCAAGGTGGGCATGCTGGACCGCACGATGGACGGCAGCGGCCTGATGGGCTATATCGTGCGCGACAGCGCGGAAGGCCCGGCGCAGAACCTGAAGAGCTGGGAGCAGCTACCGATCCGCGTACGAAACCTGCTGCACGCGCCGCGAGCGAGCTGGCAGCACCTGCTGCTGGTGATCTGCCTGCTGGCGGCGCCGGTGCTGTGCTGGAGCGGCAAGAACCGGAGACTGAGCCTGATCTTGCTGCTGGGCGGGTTGATCGCGTATCTACTGATGATCAATACGCGGCGCGCGGGCGGATCGGCGCACCACACGATTTTGCTGTGGCCGGTTTTCCATCTGCTGCTGGGGCTGGCGGCGGGGGCCGTTTTCGCGAATTGGCAGGGGCGGATGGCAAAGGTGACGATCGCGCTGGTGCTGGGCTGCTCGCTCTCCAACCTGGTGGTGCTGAACACGTATCTGGCGGACTTCATTGAGTACGGCCCGGGCCTCGCCTGGAACGACGCCGGGCGCGGGCTGATCAACGAACTGGGCAAGCGCACGGGGCGGATGGTGTTCTGCACGGACTGGGGCATACTGAACCAGATCGACTTCTACTCGCGGGGGAAGATCGGGATGCACCCGTCCTCCGACGGCATTGTGCTGGGGCTGCCGGACGCGCTGAGCGCGGAGCACCTGAACCGCGCGCTGTCGGATCCGAAGTTCATGTTCGTCACGATGGCGGAGGGGAAGGACATGTTCCCGAACAACCGGAAGAAGTTTCTGGACTTTGCGGCATCGCAGGGTTACCAGCAGCGCCTGTTGTTCACGACACGGGACCGCCATGCGGCGCCCACCTTCGAAGTGTATGAATTCACCCGATGAAGTGCCTCCGGTGCGGGTGGAGGTGAGTGACGTATTCGACCTGCACAGCTTCGCGCCGCGCGATGCCAAGGCGGCGCTGGAGGCTTATCTGGAAGAGGCCCGCGAGCGCGGCTACAAGGCACTGCGGATCATCCACGGGCGCGGCATAGGGGCGCAGCGGGAGATGGTGAGGAAGGTGCTGGCGCGGACGCCGGGAGTGGTGGAGTTCGGAGATGCACCGGAAGGGGCGGGGGGCTGGGGCGCGACGGTGGTCACGCTACGCTGAGGCGTTGGGCGCGCCATTCGGCGATGGCTTCATAGAGCAGCCAGCCACCGCAGAGGAGCAGGAGCGGCGCGGACCAGACGCCGGGGACGAGCTTTTGCAGGTACCAGGAGGCGGAGAGGTGCAGCGCACCATTAGCGCACATCAGCAAGCCGTAGGGGATGGAGGCCCAGACCATCCAGCGGGCGCCATAGAAGGCGAGGCACGACATGCTGAGGAGGGCGGCCAGGGCGCAAATGAGGCCGCCGAGCCAGACGCTGAATTCGAAGGTGGGCATCCAGGTCCAGAGGAGCGCGTCGCGGAGGGACATGGCGATGGGGTTATAGAAGGCGAGGAAGTCGTGGAGGGCTTCATCGAAGACGTGGACGGCGAGAGCGAGCGTGAGAGCGACCCACGCGACGGCATAGCGGGGTTTGCGGCGGAAGACCACTCAGGCCTCCAAGTTGCCGAAGATTCTATCGTTCAACCAGGCGAAATCGTCTTCGTTCCGCAGAGTAGCGTAGAGCGGATCGACGCGCAACATGATGAGCCAGGGTTCGTGCTCGGCGGCGGCATGGCGGAGGAGCGCGCCGGCGGCGGGGATGTCGCCGAGGCCGAAGCAGACCAGCGCGCGGTCGTAGGCGGCGACATAGCCCTGGGCGGCTGCGGTTTCGAGTTTGCGGAGCACGTCGCGGGCGCCATCTGCGTCGCCGCTGCAGCCGCGGAGGAATCCGATGGAGGCGAGGATGCGGGGATCGTCCGCGGCTTCAGGTAGAGCGGCCTGGAGGACGATGAGACCGTCGTTGAAGCGGCCGCGCGCGGCCAGGACGTGGGCGAGCAGGCGGGCGGCGCCGTAGAAGCGCGGATTCATCTGGAGAGCGGAAGAGAAGGCGCGTTCGGCGGCATCGAGGTTGGAGGAGTAGAACTCGACGAGTCCGCGAGCCATTTCGAGGTGGAGGGAGGCTGGGTCCACGAGTGCGGCGGCGCCGAGGTGGGCGCGGGCCTCATCGAAGCGGGCCTGGGGGCACATGACGGCAGCGGCGTAGAAGATGCGGGCTGGGGTGAAGCTGGGGTCGAGCTCGAGAGCGCGCTGGAAATCGACCTCGGATTCATCCCAGTTCCAGTCGTGAATGGCGCGGAGCAGGCCGCGCCAGAGGTGCGCGGAGGGGAGTTCGGGGTTGAGGCGGAAGGCGTGGTAGAGGGCGCGGGAGGCCTCCTGCACGACCATGGTGGGCGAAGCGGCGCCGAAGAGGGAGAGGAGGAGGAGGGAGCCGGCGGCGTGGGCGTAGGCGGCGGCGAAGTTGGGATCGATCTGAACGGCTTCGATGGAGCAGCGGAGGCTGCGGCGGAGGCCGGAGGGAGTGAGTTGGGCGGCGAGGTGGCGGGCCTGGATGAGCTTGGAGTAGGCGTCGTCCGGGGGGAGATGGGGGGGCGGGACAGCCACGCTGTGTCCACGGGGGGACACAGGTGGCAGTCCCTGGGGGAGAGGGGGGGGCGGGACAGCCACGCTGTGTACACGGAGGGACACAGGTGGCAG
>JARKQJ010000212.1 GCA_029973955.1 Paludibaculum sp.
AAATGTCGCCAACGGCCTAATGTCCCTGCTCAAGTCGTCCGGCGCACTCGTGACTGGCTCCTTAGACAGGGCAGCTATCGGGACTCCCGGAAAACGAAAATTATTGATAGTCACCCACGACGCTTCAAGAACTGGAGCGCCATTGATTGCACTGCGTATCGCCCAGTCCTTCGCTACCCAATCAGACCATGAAGTTATTGTCCTCTCGGCCAAAGGCGGCCCCCTCATTCAGGTGTTTGCCCGGGACTGCCATGTCGTTGATGGTGACTTTATCGATCTCTGCGATTCAGAACTGTTGAAACAGATCATCCATTCAATCGCAGACCCAAAGCCATCGGCCGCCATTTGCAACACGGCAAATACTCGCGAGTTCACCCCTATCCTCTCGCAACTCGGCATCCCTTGCCTCACACTCGTTCATGAATACGCCACGCCGTATTCACGCGCACATTTTGAAGACATCTATAAATTCTCTGAACGCGTTGTATTTCCTTCACGCTACGTCTACAACGTCGCTAATGAGAAAGCCCGGCTTTTATATAAAAAGGGGATGGTGTTGGGCCAGGGTCTGCTTGTCGAGCCTCTTGCAAAACTTGATAGATCCGCTTGCCGCAAAAGACTGCTTAAGGAACTCGGTCTGCCTTCCGATGCATTCATAGTGCTTGGCTGCGGCACCGTCGAACTCCGAAAGGGCGTAGACCTCTTCGTCCGCATCGCGGCATCCACCAGTAACTCGCCGAATTCTCGAAGGATTCACTTTGTCTGGATGGGAGAGGCTCGGGAGTGCGACAAGCCCGTCCACCAGTGGATTACAATGGACGTTGCCCACCTAAAAGGGAAGAGCAATATCCATTTCATTGGCGCCAAGGATCAACCCGGGCCATACTACCGTGCATCAGACCTTTTTTTGCTGACCTCGAGGGCCGATCCATTTCCCTGCGTAGTCCATGAAGCAATGAGCGCAGAGGTCCCAGTCATCACTTTCGATGATTCTGGTGGAACTCCAGAATTATTGAAGGACGGAGATGGGATCGTTGTACCCTATGCCGATACCGACGCGGCGACACGCGAGATTCTTCGATTGGCAAACGATCCCGCCGAATTACAGGTACTCAGAAAGAGGGCATTTTCACGGATCTGCAAGGACTTTGACTTTAACGACTACTTCCTAAAACTCGCGACCACTATCAACGAAACCTGTAAGGCAAGGATTCATTACCAGAGCAAGCCGGCAGCCTGGAAATTTACACCCGACACACCACGCGTCTATTTTGCCAACGAAGACTGGGGCATTAGTGGAGTCAATGCGATTACTGAAAGTTTAATTAAAGAACTAAACCAACTGGGTATCGACGCTCGCCTACTCCTGACAAATAACTCGCTCTCCATCCAAGACACTAAATTTTCGCCACGGGTACAAACCGCCAAGATTAAGCACAGCGGGTCATCACTTTTTGAACGCTGGGAAGCCACTAAAGCCTACTTGGAAAATAATGCACCCTGCATCCTCTTTCCCAATTATGACTATACGACATCAGCACTCGCGCCTATTCTTTCAAGCTCAATTGGAGTAATTGGGGTAATTCACAGTGACGACGCTGAGCATTACGAGCATGTTAATCGCCTTGGCCGCTATTGGAATCGAATCATAGCCGTTTCATCTGAAACCCTGAAGAGCACTGCGGCCATAAATCCATCTTTTGCGGACAAGCTACTTCAGATTCGAACCGGGGTCCCTGGGTCAGACTGCTCGCCCAAACCAGTCAAGCTCGAGAAGACGCCACTTCGCATTTGCTATTCGGGTAGGATTGTTCAGCTCCAGAAACGAATTAGAGATTATCTACTATTGGCCGAGGAGCTCCATAATCGAGAACTCAACTTTGAATTGGCGCTCATAGGTGATGGGCCTGAAATGCCAGTCGTGCGCGAGTGGAAGAGGGTCAACCCAAGCGGAAACAAGCTCCGACTCCTTGGTCGCCTATCTCCCGAAGACGTTCGCCGCGAACTCGCCCGCAGTGACATCTTTTTATTGATGTCCGACTTTGAAGGACTCCCAGTCTCGCTACTGGAAGCGATGACTGAAGGATGCGTCCCAGTCGTCACCAACATTAAGAGTGGGATTAATGAGGTCGTATTACATGACGTGAATGGCTTTGTCTGCGAAGTGGCCGACATCCCAGGGTTTGCTGATACCATTGCTAAACTTGCACAAGATGAGCATACGCTTCGGCGTATCTCTTCAGAAGCACGCCGCACAATTTTTGACAACGGCTTCACATCGAAGGAAATGGGCGCCGCATACGCTCGAGTTATTCTTGAGGTCTGGGACGAAATCAGGAATGGACGTTACTCACGGCCGGAGCCTATCCAGCCCCTGTCCAGACTGAAAGGAATTATGCCTCACCAAGAGTTATGCCACGCAGCTATCGCGGAGTTGAACGCGAAAGAAAAATAATTCAGCCTCGGGCTTTGTACAAACTTCTGAGTGCTCAATTCGGGACTTGATCCGCCAACGGCCGGTGAACTAAAGCACCTTTGTCCGGCACCGCTGGCAACCATTTTCGCACTTTATTCCGACGGCCGGACTGCTAGGGCTCGCGCCTGAGGCTAGGCCGGGAACTGCCCCTGCCCGGACTCCCGCACCGTATATTCGTGCGCGTGACTTGCTCCGATATTCCGCGCCTTACCCACTGCCACCGTCCTGGCTCAGGATGTCTACAAAGCTCCTCGCTCTGTTTGGGTAGCACTCGTTCAGGACCACTCTGCACAAATCGCCAACCGGAAGCGACTGGACCAGCCGAACGTCCCCGGCATCAATCGCGTTCTTCCTTACACTCCCTTACCGTCCTGCCTGTTGGCTCCTGTGTGGTGGAACAGGGTGATTGCCTTTGTTTATCATGGAATGCTGCACACTCAATGCAGCTCACTACGTTGTGAACTAGAGCATCTTCCCTGATTGCTCCGACGAGTGAATGGCCATACTTCGAACTTCAAATGTCCCGGCTAAGCGAAGGCATGCTGACGTGTTACCGCATGGTCACAACCACCGCTCTCCAGTGCCCACTGTGATGAGTCGCACCCTCCATGCGACGATCCCGCCTCCAATGGAGTGTTGGCGCGCGCCATACAAATTGCGCCGCGAGTCCTCAACGCGGTAACATCGGTAGTTGGCTGCATCACCGTGGCAGGCGGCGATTCTCTAGCAAGGTTGGTCATCGGCAAAGGGTCACCATAATGTGGACAGGCGATTATCTCTACCTCGTTCGTCAGCTCGTCTCAAAAGACTTCAAGATTCGTTACAGGCGCATGTCACTCGGCATCTTCTGGTCGCTTCTGAACCCCTTGGTCATGATGGCCGTCTATACCTATGTCTTTTCGGTAATCTTCAAGAGTGCAATTCCGCACTTCCCGGTTCACCTGCTAAGTGCAATTATTTCGTTTAATTTTTTCTCTTCGGCGTGGCTTGGCGCTACGACGTCCATCTTGGATAATGCCGGCCTCATCAAGCGAAATCCCGTGAACCGCGAGATTATTCCAATCGCATCTATTTTTTCTAACGTCCCGCATCTTCTGATTCAAATCTGCCTCTTGGTCGCTTTCGTTTACATCGGTGGCCTCAGCATCAACGCTCAGTGGCTTTGGTTGCCTTTTCTCTGGGCATTACTGATCCTTTGCTTGGTCGGAATTGGACTGGCATCGTCCGCGATCTATGTACTCATGCGAGACATGAGGTATATTGTCGAATCCGCAAATATTGTACTATTCTGGGTGGTGCCAGTTATCTACACATTCGAGATGGTACCAGGACGGCTGCAGCCCTTTTACCAGTTCAATCCGATTGCCGCCCTGGTCATCTGCACTCAAACCATCATCATCAAGTCGGAGGCTCCCCCGCTTGCGCTGGTCGCAAAACTGGCCTTCGTATCTGCCGTCTGCCTCATCGCTGGATTGTCTGTCTTCAAACACATCCAACGCAAATTCTACGAGTACCTGTAGCCATGAGTCTCATTTCTGTCGAGGGCGTCTCCAAGATCTTCCATCACCGCAAACCGAAGGCATTGTTGCGGGAACATCTTCGTGACATAGTCAGTACTTCGAAGTCCGAGGGTTTCTACGCCCTTCGGGACGTGTACTTCACGGTTAAGGAGCAGGAAGCCGTCGCTCTCATCGGCGCCAACGGCGCCGGAAAAAGCACCATGCTCGCCCTCGTCTGCGGCCTCGCGGAACCCGATGCCGGCTCCGTCAAAGTCAACGGTACCATCGCCCCCCTCCTGGAACTCGGCTCCGGTTTTCACCCCGACCTCACCGGTCGCGAAAACCTCATCATGAACGCAGCCCTCCTTGGCCTCACGGAACGGCAGACCAAGGAGCGCTTCAACGCCATCCTCAATTTCAGCGAGCTCTCCGAGTTCATCGACGAGCCCCTCCGGACCTACTCCTCCGGTATGGTCCTCCGACTCGCCTTCTCCATCGCCACCCATTGCGATCCCAGCATCCTCATCATCGATGAAGTCCTCGGCGTCGGCGACTCCAACTTCCAGCAGAAGTGCCAGAACCGCATCGAAGGCCTCCGCGCCGAAGGCAAAACCTTCCTCGTCGTCTCACACAGTACCTTCACTGTTCGCAACTTCTGTAACCGCGCCATCTGGCTCCACCACGGCGTAGTCGTCGCCGACGGGCTCGCCAATGAGGTGGCTGACGCCTATGAGTCCTTCATGATCGACCCGACCCAACCCTTGCCGAGCGGCCTTATCATCGAAGCGCCTCCAGAGGCCCCTGTCGCCGTTGCCGCCAAGGGCGGCCGCGGCCGTCGCGCGGACCGTTAGCCAAAAATCTTCCACTAAGGTGCAAGATTCGCGGAATCTTGCCGATAATCAGGTAGGGTCTCCATTTATGTACCTCTCCTGGGCGCCACACCGCTGCATCACTCTCTCCGCCGCACTCCTGCTCTCCACCTTCGCAGCTTTCTCCCAAATCACCGTCTCCCAGCCCGCCTCCACCGAGGCCATCCGCCCCGCCGCCGACTTCGCCACCCGTTCCTTCCAGGATCCCTGGGATATGAACCAGCGCACCGACCTCGGCTGGTACACCTCCGGCATCGATCAACCCGCCTCGAATCTCTCCGGCCTGGTCTTCACAAACGGTGTCTTTTCAGCAACCGCCACAACCTCGGACCCCAACTTCTGGCTGCTCGATCCCGGCAATCCCTACGCCGTCAGCACCGGCAAGATCGGCACCAAGTACCCCATCGACACCACCAAATACAAACGGCTGCTCCTCCGCATGAGTGTCACGGGCGGCGCCATGAGCACCGCCAACCCGCCTCCCGGCCCGCAGCATATGCAGATCCTTTGGACGAACAACACCCTGGTCAACGGCGTCAACACTTCCAACTCGGTCCCCGTTGCTCCCGGCTGGTGGATCCACTCCATCCGCATGGACGCCCTGGGCACGGCAGCCGGCAAGGCCTGGACTGCCCAAGCCGCCGACTCTCTGCGGATCGACCCTGTCGCCCTCTCCGGGGTCTCCCTCTCGCTGGACTGGGCCCGCCTCGTCGAAGAAGACGCCGCCTTCTCTCGCAGCATTGCCTGGACCGGCGTCGCCTCCGCCGATCTCTACCTCGATTCTGACTCCAACGCCGCCAACGGCTTCCTCGGCCAAATCGCCCGCAGCACCGCCAGCCCCTATTCCTTCTACGCCGGAGGCCTGCCTGCCGGCTCCTACTACATCGCCGTCTGCCCATCCGGCTCCACCTCCGGCTGCGGATACGCTCCGGGCCACTGGAATATCGACGATATCCCCACGCTCTCCTTCACCTCCCCTTCCCCCAGCGGCAGCTCAGATGAGTTCGCCGCCACTCAACTGCAGAATCCCTGGGACATGGATGCACTGACGGATATCGACGAGTTCATCAACATCACGGCTCCCGCAATCACTCAAATGACGTTGGAACTCCCCTCCGGCGAACAACTTGGCCAAAACCGCGTACTTACCGGCACCAGCACCCCAGCCGTGGCGCCCTCAGTGGGCGATCCGTACATCTACCCCCTCCGCTTCACCAAACGCGGCTACAGCTACCGGATCGACACCAACCGTTATCGGATCCTCACCGCTGAGCTCGGTCTCGCCGGAGACCGCGATATCAACGCGGGCTCCATCGCCCGCATCGTCTGGAGAGTCGCTGGTGAGTCCGCATCCAACGTCAGCGACGACCTCATCCTCAACCACCGCCAGGGCGCTAATGTCCTCCACACCATCAACCTCGACATGAAGAGCCTGCCGCTGGACCCCAACGACAACGGCTCGAAGACGGGCTGGAACGGCATGGTGGACGACTTCCGCCTCGATCCTCATGAGTTCAGCAACCCACGGCAGTTCTGGGTGCGCAACATCAAACTCGCAGCCTTCGAGCGCGCCAATTCCAGCTACAACATCCGCTGGAACTACGGCTTCCAGGGCGCCGGCGCGGTCACCATGTCGCTCTTCTACGACCAGACCGGCTCCGGCTTCAACGGAACTTTGATTGCCAGCGGCCTGAACCCCGCTTCCGGCAGCTATACCTGGACCACCTCAGCGCTGCCCGCAGGTAATTGCTACATCTACGCAGTGCTCTACCAGGGTGCCGCGGCCGTGAACCAGGCCTATGCTCCGTGGCCGATCGTCATCGATCATGCCGTCGCGCCCACGGCCAATATCTCCGTCAGCCGCAACACCCTCTACTACGGGTCCACTCAGAACGGCGTACTCGTAACTCCCGCGCAGACGGTAGACCTCGGCATCTCCGGCAACGGCCCCGTCACCTGGACCGCCACATCGAACCGCTCCTGGCTGATCGTCTCTCCCTCCACCGGCTCCGGGCCAACCCGTCTCAGCATCCAGGTCAATAGCAACTCCCTGCCTAGTCCGGGCATCATGGACGGCACCATCACCATCACCGCCACCGGCGTCAGCAACTCGCCGCAGTACATCCGTATGTTCATCAACAGCATGAACACCGGCGCCTCCCAGCCGCCCTTCGGCCTCCTCGAAACGCCCGCCAACAACTCTGTCAATCTCGCCGGCAACGTTCCGGTCACCGGCTGGGCGCTCGATGATATTGGCGTCACCAAAGTCCAGATCTGGCGGGACCGGCTCGCCTCGGAGCCCAACACCCCGAACGGACTCATCTTCATCGGCGACGCCGTTTTCGTCCCTGAGGCCCGCCCCGACGTCGCGGCCGCCTACGCTGACCAGCCCCGCAACTACCGCGCCGGCTGGGGCTACATGCTGCTCACCAACTTCCTGCCCAATCCTTCCGGCCCCATCGGCAACGGGTCTTTCAAGATCTACGCCATCGCCACCGACGTCGAAGGCAAGACCACCGTTCTCGGGTCCAAACAGATCTCCGTCGACAACGCCCATGCCGTGAAGCCCTTCGGCACGCTCGATACCCCGGGCCAGGGAGAAACCGTCTCCGGCGCAAGCTTCGTCGACTTCGGCTGGGCCCTCACCCCACCCCCGCAGGCCATCGCCACGGATGGCTCCACCCTCGCCGTCTACCTCGATGGCGCCATGATCGGACGTCCCACTTACAACCAGTACCGCTCCGACATCGCCACACTCTTCCCCGATTGCCTGAACCGCAACGGCGGCGTCGGCTATTTCTACATCGACACCACCAAGCTCGCCAACGGAATGCACAATATCGCCTGGAGCTTCACCGACAAGGCCGGCCGCGTCGATGGCATCGGCAGCCGCTACTTCTACACCTCCAACGGCGTCGCCGGCGCCGGCGCCGGCACGGATCCTCATCCATCTCTCGCCCGCACCATGCCCACCGCGTCGGCGCGGCTCCCTCGCCCTTTCCCCAGTTCTTCCACCTCGGAGCCGCTCTATCGCCTCGGCTACGACACCGACACGCCCCTCCAACCACTCCGCGCGTCGCCTGACGGCACACCGGCAGCACTCGAAATCTCCAACCTCGATCGCCTCGAAATCCACCTCCCTACCACCAGGCGGGTCTCAACATGGCGGGTCCGCACACCGAACGGCACGGACCAGAGCCAACCGCCTGTGGGCTCGTCCCTCGATCCCGACGAGGGCGTCTTCACGTGGCAACTCGGCCCGGGCTTCTCCGGACTGCACACCCTGCTCTTCGAATCCGGCCCTCACGCCCAGCCGATCGAGATCCGTGTCCAGGTGGTCCCGGCAAACTCTGATTCGAGTGGGCTGTCACCGCTGCCCCAAGATCCTGCCGGCAGGCCTGGCGCCTCAACGCCGGCCGTCAAGTAACGCTCGGCACCACTCACTACCCGGGACTCGGCCGCCGATCGCTACTTCCGCGGCCCGAAACCGAAGCCAATCGTCAGACCGTACACGAACACCTTCTCGCCGTGCAGGAAATCGAAGGCGAAGTCAGGGCCGATCGTCATGTACTTCCCCACCTCCCAGTCATAGCCGGCCCCCAGGCGCAGCAGCGCCCGCCGCCCGCCGGATTCCCCCGCCTCACCCTCATGCGGAGCCACTTCGTGATCCGCCACCTCTCTTTCAAACCCTGGACCAGCCTGGATCTTCAGCCCCTTCCACGGATGCACTGCCGCCGTAAAGGCGAAGAGATCCTCGCGGAATCCGCCCCCCACATGCTCGTATGTTGCCATCACTCCAAACTTCCACACGAACTTGAACTCATAGTCCACGCCAGGGGTGAACCCGTTGCGCTCCGTGTTGTGGCTCCCTGCCATCAGGATCCCGATGTGATGCCGATGCCACTCTTCCGCCTCTTTTTCCTTCTGTTCTTCTTTGTGCCCGCCCTTGGTCTCGTCTTTGGCCTCCTGGGCAAACCCCACAGGAACCAGCAGCGCGGCGGCGGCAATCATCGCAGGAATCGAAAATAGACGCATCTGTATTTCAAGATACCAAACTCCTCTTTTCAGCCGCTGCCGTCCCGCCTCCCCCCTCAAGAGAATCTCCCCCGGCGCGCGCAGGGGGTGGTCGCGCCGGGGGAGTGTCAGGAATGCGCGCAGGGGGTGGCGCATTCAAGCCCATGTGGGTAAATTAGTGGCCAATCACGGTAAAGCTCGTGGGTTCGCCTTCAAACTGGAACCCGGTCAGACGCGTCACGCCGTCGCTCCTCTGCAGCAGAATGCGTGCGCTCGAATCGTGCTTCTGCGCGTCCGTCACGCGAACCGGCACCAGCATGCGCAGCCCGTGTTCGGACTCCACCAGCAGCATCGGAAACTCCCTGGCCAGGTTGTACGGCTGCGCCGTATAGGTGCCGGCCCGCAGTTCCGTTCCCGCCAGCAAGACGGACTCGGGGAGTTGGAATCGGATCAGAGTCCCTGTTTGCGCGCTAACCTGGAAAAGGCCCAGAAATAACAGTCCGGCAATCGCACTGAGGCAGAAACTGAACAGTCTGCTTCTCATGATGGTTTCTCGCTTTCCGCTCCGGATGGCGCCTCTCCGGAATCTCTCACTTTGGTATTCACCAATATGAACGCGCGAAACCGGCGCGGGGTTATGCTCCCCGCGCCACCTTTAACCGTGCTTAACTCTTCTTGACACTCGGCTTAGCGCCGCGGCCCGGCCTGCGCCAATTCCGGCGGCACATGCTCCTGGCCGGCCAGCAGCTTGAAGTTCTCAATGAACCGCGCCGCCAGCGTGTCGTACTTCACCCGGTACTCCTCCCGGCTGGGCCATGTGGAGGCCGGGTCCAGAATCGCATCCGGCACACCCTCCAGGTGCTTCGGCACCAGCACGCCGAACACCGGATCCTGCCAGAACTCGACCTCCTCCAGCCGCCCGGCGAGCGCCGCGTTGAGCAGCGCGCGCGTGTGCTGAATCGAAATCCGCTTGCCCACGCCGAACGGCCCGCCCGTCCAGCCGGTATTCACCATCCACACCGTCGCGCCGTGCTCCAGGATCAGCGCCTTCAGCATGAGCGCGTACCGGTAGGGGTGGTGCACCATGAACGGCGCGCCGAAGCACGCGGAAAACGTGATCTCCGGCTCCGTGCCCAACCCGATCTCCGTGCCGGCGATCTTGCTCGTGTAGCCGCTCATGAAGTGGTACACCGCCTGGTCCGGCGTCAGCTTCGCAATCGGCGGCAGCACGCCGGACGCGTCGCATGTCAGCAACACCACGTTCTTCGGGTGCCCCGCCTGCTTCTCCGGCAGCGCGTTGTCGATGTACGCCAGCGGATACGCCGCCCGGGTGTTCTCGGTCAGCCGGTCGTCGTTCAGATCCAGCTTCCGTGTCCGGGGATCGAACACGACATTCTCGAGAATCGTCCCGTAGCGCCGCGTGCAGGCATGGATCTGCGGCTCCGCCGCCGGCGACAGCCGGATCACTTTCGCGTAGCAGCCATCCTCGAAATTGAAGATGCCGTTCGGCGACCAGCCGTGCTCGTCGTCGCCGATCAGCCGCCTCGACGGATCGGCCGACAGCGTCGTCTTGCCCGTGCCCGACAGCCCGAAGAAGATCGCCGCGTCGCCCTCCGGCCCCACGTTGGCGGAGCAGTGCATCGGCAGCACGTTGTCGAACGGCAGCAGCGCGTTCAGCACCGTGAAGACGGTCTTCTTGATCTCGCCGCCGTAACAGGTGCCGCCGATGATGGCCATCCGCGCCGCCAGGTTCAGCACGATGAATGTCTCAGTCCGCGTGGAATCGATCATCGGACTGGCATTGAAGCCCGGCGCGGCGATGATCGTGAACTCCGGCACGTGGTTGCGGTAGCCGTCCAGCGTCGCCGGCTTCAGAAACATGGTGCGCGCGAACAGGCTGTGCCAGGCCTGCTCCGTGATCACGCGAACCGGCAGCCGGTAGTCGGCGTCCGCCCCGCCGAAGCAGTCCTGCACGAAGACGTCACGCCCCTGCAGGTAGGCCTGCAGCCGCGCCAGCAGGGTATTGAAGTTCTCCGGCGAAAACGGCCGGTTGTGCTGGCCCCACCAGATGTAGTCCTCTGACGTCGGCTCCCGCACCAGGCTCTTGTCCGCCGCCGCCCGCGCCGTGTGCTTGCCCGTGTGCACCACAAACGGACCCTCGGCCGCCAGCCGCCCTTCACCCCGGAAGATCGCCTCTTCGTAGAGCGCCGCTTCCGGCAGGTTCCAGTACACGCGCCGCAGATTCGCCAGCCCGTGGTTCTCCAGCCCATAGACCGACGCCGCCAGGCCCGCCTCTTTCATCGCCGGAGATGGTATGTCGGTGTAGATATTCATCGCTCCGCCTCCCCTCTACATCCAATCGCGCACCAGCCGCCGCCCGCCGAGGTAGATCTCGTTCGGGGCCGTCGGGTCCAGCGCCCAGCGAATGCGCTCCAGCCCCTCGGTGATCTCCTTGATCGTGCCGCAGAAGCTGATCCGCAGGTGGCCTTCCATCCCGAACTCCTTGCCCGGCACAGTCACCACCCTCACCCGCTCCAGCAGGAACTCGGCCAGCTTCTGCGAGTCCTTCTGGTAGTTCGAAAAGTCCGGGAAGCAGTAAAACGCCCCGTCGGGCTTCGTCACGCGCACACCTGGGAACGCCGAAAAGCGGTCCATCAGGATGTTGCGGTTGTTCTCCAGCGTGAGCCTCAGCGCCTCGATCGAATTCTGGACTCCGTTCAACGCCCCCACCGCCGCCCATTGTGAAGGCGTCGCCGTGCCCGACGTCTGCTGCCCTTGAATGGTAGCCATCGCCTGCGCCAGGTCTTTCGAAGCCACGGCCCAGCCCACCCGGAAGCCCGTCATCGCATACATCTTCGAGACGCAGTTGATCACCACCAGCCGCGACAGGTCCACGTCTTCCGGCGAGAAGTCGTAGCAGTTGATTGGCGGCCGCCCGTCGAACACCAGCCGGTTGTAAGTGTCGTCCATGATCAGCCACAGCGATTTCTTCCGGCATAGTTCGACGATCTCTGCCACGAAGTCCCGCGAATACATCACACCCGAAGGGTTGTTCGGGCTGTTCAGGATGATCGCCTTCGTGTACGGGCCCACGGCCGCCGCCATCTCCGCCGCCGTCGGGCAGAACGTGCCGTCCTCCGCCTTCACGCCCACCGGCACGCCGCCGGCCAGCTTCACCATCTCCGGGTAGCTCACCCAGTACGGCACCGGGTAGATCACCTCGTCCTTCGGATCGAGGATCGAGATCAAAGCCGCCATGATGGCCTGCTTCGCTCCGCAGCTCACCACCACGTTCTCCGGCCGTACCGCCCGCGCATAGTGATCTTCCGTATAGCGCAGGATCGCTCTCTTCAGCGCCGGGATGCCGTCTGGAGGCGTGTACTTGATATCGCCCGAATTCAGCACCGAAGTGCACGACACAATCGCATCGATCGGTGTCTTCGACTTCGGCTCACCTCCTCCCAAGTGGATGACCGGCTCGCCCTTATCTCGCAGCTGAGCGGCGGTCTGATTGAGTTTGAGGGTCACGGATTCCCGGATCGACCGGGCCATCTGGCTCAGGCTCATACCAGCGGCTCCCATTCGCAGAGTGTCTCTGCACCCGGGCTCACTCTCGGGTTCCGGCAGAGATTAGGACCATCATGTCTGGAACCGGAGAAATACGCAAGAGCCCGCCGCGGCTAATCCCATCGCCAGCACCCGCGTCACCAGAGATGATAGTAGCCGCCGGCCTCCATCACCCGGACGTTCACTCCAAACAGTTCCGCCAGGCTCGTCTCCGTCAGCGCTGCCGCCTTAGGACCGTCGCTGTGGATGCGGCCCTTCCGCAGCGTCACCACCCGCTCGATCTCGGGAACTATGTCCGGCAGGTGGTGCGTCACCAGGATCAGCGTCACGCCGCCCGCAGCCAGTTTTCGCATGGAGTCCCGCACTTCGCGCTGCGCCCGGATATCCAGCGAATTCGTCGGCTCGTCCAGGATCAGCGCCTGCGGATCGTGCACCAGCGCCCGCGCGAACACAGCCCGCCGCACTTCGCCCGACGACATTTCAGTCAGCGGCCGCTCCGCCAGATGTCCCATGTCGAAAAACTCCAGCGCCGCCCGCGCCCGCCGCTCCATCTCCGCCGTCACCTTGTGGTTGGGCCAGATGCCGATGCTGCCGAAGAACCCGCTCAACGCCGTCTCCAGCGCCGAATAGGGCTTCACACAGGTCTCCACCAGATCGTTGGTGACGATCCCCAGCAACGCCCGCAGCTCAAACAGGTGCCACACTTCCCTGCCCCACAGGCGCAGCCGGCTCGCCGGTGGCGGATAGCGCGGATACAACTCCCGCGTCACGGCCTTGATCAGCGTGGATTTCCCGCTGCCGTTCGGACCCAGAATGGCCGTGTGCTCCCCGGCATGCACCGTGAAGCCCACTTCGCGCAGCGCCGCCACGCCTTCCCTGTGAACCGTGACGTTCTCAAACTCAATCAGCGGTATCGACCCGTTTTCCATTCATGGCCATTGTATCGGCCCGCGCCGCCGTACCGCCCGCCACGCCTCATCACCACACACGGAAAGAGCCGGGCGAACCGCCCGGCTCTGCTTTCCGCAATCGCAACTGAAATGCGTCCTAACGGCCGCCGCGAGCCCCGCCGCCGCCGCCGGCCGAAGGAGCCGCCGCCGCCGCGCCACCCCCGTCACCACCGCGGCTGCCGACGCTGCCCGCCCCCATCGAGGAGGACGGCGAAGAGACCGGAGCGCTGATGCCCGCGCTGGGCGAATAGCTGCTCGATCCGGCGCTCCTCTGCGTCATGCCGGCGTAGCCGCCGTTCATCCCGCCGAAAGCGCCGCCGCCGCCCGTGCCGTAAGACGGACGCGGATAGTAAACCGCAATCACCGAAGAGGGCGTGTAGTAGTAGTAGCCGAACGGGCTGCGCAAAGTGTCGCCGAACGGGATATAGGTGGCAAAACCGAAATACGGATTGTAGTACCAACGCCCGCTGCTGAAGCCCATCACGCTGCCCGAGTTGGACTGCCGGGCCGCCGAGACGTTCGCCATGGCGATGTAGCCGGACCGGCGCTTCGACCAGCGGTACAGCGGATCCGTCTCCTTGGCGTCAAACCTGCCCTGCGTCCAGCCGCCCGCCGCGGCCACCAGTTCCTTGCCGCCCTTCAGCGTCACTTTCTGGCCGCCATACTCCACCACCGCTTCGCCCAGGTACACCCGCACGCGCGCCGGATCGGCGTCGAAACGGTACAGACCGCCCTTGCTGATCGTCACCGTGGAGTCCTTGTCCAGCACCGTGATCTGGTTGCCGTCCACCATCTCCGTGACCTCAATCATCGCCGTGCCGCTGAGCACCTCCAGCCGGACATCCGTGAGCCGGTTGGAGAACATCTTGAACGAGCTGTTGTCCGCCATCCGCAGGAAGGAGCCCGGGGTCAACAGGACCTCGCTTCGCCCATCCTCGGTTCGCAGCGTCTGCCCTTCCTTGATGTCGATGAACTCGGCCGGCTTGGGTTCGAGCTTCCGCGGTTCGCCCCCTTTGGCATCCACCAGGTAAACGTCGCCGTCAGCGACGTTTACCATGCCGGCCTTGGCCGAAATGGCGTTCTGTCCAAACGCGGCACCGGCGGAGAGCACGGTACAAAGAAAAATCGGAAGGGCGGTACGCATTGCGGAAACTCCCTGGACCAAGTTTGGTCTGCTGCTTGGACGCGTGTCAAGCAGCACCGGTTTCACACTTCTCTATGTCTATGGATAGACTAGAGCCTGTCCAGGCCAATCACTCCACCGGCAGTTTCACCGTGTTCGAGAGGACTCCATTCACCCGTACCTGGATATCCAGATTCTGGCTCTTGCCCATGGTAGCGTCCACTTTGAATCGCACCACCGTGTAGCCGACCAGACCCGGAGCCGCGCCGGTCCACACCACCGGGCGCACCTCTCCACCCACCAGAAGCTCCACGGTGTCCACCACCGGAGCGGGCGGCTGGCTGGGCGTGGCAAAACCATCCAGTGGCTTCGGCTCTACCGGCCCGAATCCGGTGCCATAGAGCGTGATCGTCTCCCCCACCTTGGCGGGGCTGTCCGCCGCCACCAGCGGCCCGGCTTCATGCCGCGCCAGCGCCAACACCGCCTCCGGAGGCGCAGAAGACTCCAGGAAGAGCCCCGGAGCGTTTCGCACCGTCCGGAAAGTGCCCTTCAACGGGGCCTGGGACGTCGAGCGGACCGTTATGGTGGAATCGCCCTCCGCCAGATCCGATGGCAACTGAGCCAGGATCTCAGTCGGCGAAACCGAAACCAACGGCAAGGCCCGTCCGCCGACATCCACCATCAGGCCTCCCAGCGTCTGCGTCAGCGGGCTGTCCGGCCCCCGCTCATAGTTGGCAGTCATGTTCACGCCGCGGATCGAGATCAGCGATCCCGGGGCGACTCCGGTCTCAGGCGTCTCTCCCACTGCGTTTCGCACCGCGGTCTCTTCCAACGCCGGGACGCGGTCCAGACGGGCCACCACCGCCGCGGGCGCATTCATCGTCAGCCAGCCCGTGTTGTAGGTGCCGGTGAGCGAGCCCTCAAAGCGGCGGAACTTGTAGCCGCGGTTCGCCTGCGCCGTGACACTCACTTGCGTGCCGGCCGCAAACCAACTGCCCGGCTCCGGCGCCGGCTCCAACTCCCAGCGTGCCCCTTCTTCCGGATCGGAGAGGGTTGTCAATCTATGCAGGTAGCGGTAGCGCGCGGTCAGCGTCGAGGCGGCCGTCGAGAACGAGTAGTTCCGCTCCGAGGCGCCCGAACCGTCGGCCCAGCCATCAAACAGCGCCTTCGTCTCCGGCGATACTGTGATGTCCTGCACCGGGTAGATGGTCACCTCCGTGCCCGCGGGCTTGTCGATGGTGCACGGCGTGCGGCACTCCGCGCCGCTCACATTAAAACTGATCGCGGAAGGATCGCTGCGCAGCGTCAACTGGCCGAGCAACTCGTATTTGGCGATCATGCGGAATGAGCCGTTGCCATTCGCATCGTCCGTGACCGTGACGGTTTGATCGGCCTCTCCGCCGTTGGACCAGCTCACAAAGCGGTAGCGCCGCCCCTTGGAGTCCACCTGCTCGGCCGGCGCCGAGACCTGGTGCTTGTGCCCCAGACCCCATTCAAAGTTGTACGACGCCCAGTTGTCCCGCCCGTCGATCTTCAGCTTCAGCCCGGTCGGCTCGGTCAGGAACGAGGACCGGATCCCCCGCACGAAATAGGCGGTGTAGGTCTGCGTCCGCCAATCCGACGGAATCGTCACCGTGGTGTTCTGGCCGCCCGTCTGGCCGCCGCCAAAATCCCAGTGGTCGAACACCCACAACTTGCCGTTGTTGTCGGTCTGCGACGGCGGCGCGGCAAAGAGATGAGTGCTGCCCGGCGCCAAATCCATGCTTCCGTTGCAGAGCGGGATCTGGGTGCAATAGGCGCTGGCCGCCATCGGCGAGTTGGAAGGCGTCGTGTTGCCGGGATTGTAGTCGGGCGGCTGCGGCGGGTTGGGCGTGATCGGGTTGTAGAAGTTCGACCAGTCCGGCCAGCACTTGTCCCCGCGCGTGTACACGGTGGATGAATCCACCAGAACCTTCAGGTCCTTCACCGGAGCGCTGTCCAGATAGATCCTGCGCGCGTCTCCGAAATCGGCATGCAATTGCAGCGGGCCGTTTACCGTGAGCTGTCCCAGCCCCGTGCCCGGACCGGGCGGGTTCCGCCAACCTAGAAAGACCTTCCCCGGGTAAGGGTAGGCCGCCACCGGCAACGCACTTCCGGCGGGCATCCAGATCCAGGTCGAGGTCGGTAATCCCTGCCGGCTTCCGCAAGCGCCATAACCGGCCGCCGTCACAAAGCCGTACTGGTTGGCCTGCGCAGGCAGATCGGCATCGGCGATCGGCCTCAGGTCGATGGCCGTCCCGTCCAGGAGATTCCGGAGCGGGTCAAAGCCCACATAGATCTCCACCTTGTGCTCCACCGTGAAGGTGGCGATAAAGGCCGTGGTGGCCGTATCCACCGTGAGGAGTTGCACCGGGGAAGAGGCATTGGGCAGCGCCGTGCTGGACGTCGTGTTCCACCCGGTGAAACTGACGCGGCTGCGGCCGTCGCCATAGGGCTGGAACTGGCTGCGCACCTCCAACTGGTGCCGGCTGCCAACAGGCCATTGGAAGCTCGCCGCGGAGGCATACTCTTTGCCGTCCACCCAGAACGTCGCGCCTTTGATTGAAGCACTTACGTTGATATTTACGGCGGACTGCGCCGCCAGCGGCGCCAGGCACACGAAGACCGCCAGCACTGTGAGCAGTGCGATCCGGAAGGGCGAGCGTTGAGCGTTTCCCATGTCACCCCATTCATCGGCAATAGGGATGCCGGACGGTATGAGGGAAACGCCTTAGTCCCTGTCTGGACGACCTAGGCGATGCGGTGCGCCGTGACGATCCGCACGGGCCCCTGGCTCAGTGACGGAGCGATGGAGCCGAGCTTCTGGAGGTGCGGCGTCGCCAGATGCCGGTCCAGCGCCTCCCGCGAGGTCCAGTTCTCATAGAAGATGAAATGGCCGGGGGTGCCGGTGGCTTCGTGGAGGTCATACTGCACGCAGCCTTCTTCGGCGCGGGTGGGCTCGATGCAGTCGAGCAGGGCCTGGCGCAGTTCGGCCTCCTTGCCAGGCAGGGCTTGAAACTCGGCAACAACGGTAAGCAACGGCATGCAACCAGCTTACGCGGATTGCCGGCCCGCTGCCTGCTCGTCCGCGGAAGCCTGGGCGAAAGCGGAAGCCTGGGCGTATGCGGCGGCTCCGGCGATTCAGCCGTCACCCCCCGCGCTTGCGCACCTGAATGCCCAGCCGCTTGATCTTCTGATTCAACGTCGAGAGCGGGATCTTCAGCCGGGCCGCGGCGTCGGTCTGCGAGTAGTTCACGCTTTCCAGCACTTCCGTGATTCGCTTGGCCTCGAACTCCGCCACGATCTCAAACAGTGAAGCGTCCGGACTCAACGCCTCTCCCGCCGGCCTCGGCATGCGCACGCCGGCCGAGTGCAGGAGCTGTTCCGGCAGCACGCTGGCCGGCACCGTCTCCGAGGTCGCCAGCACCACGGCGCGCTCCACGGCGTTCTCCAACTCACGGACGTTGCCCGGCCAGCTATAGTCCATCAGCATGTGGACCGCCTCTGGCTCAAACCGCAGCAGCGACCGCCCATGGGCGTCGAGAAACTTCTCGTTTTCGCGGCTGTAGACCTGGAAGAAGTGTTCCACCAGTTGCGGTATGTCTTCCTTGCGCTCGCGCAGCGGTGGCAGCGCGATGTTGATCACGTTCAAGCGGAAGTACAGATCCTGCCGGAACTTACCCTCTTCCACCAGGTGCTGCAGTTCGGCATTGGTGGCGGCCAGAATGCGCACGTCCACCTTGATGGTCTCCGTGGAGCCCAAGGGCATGAACTCGCGCTCCTGCAGAACCCGCAGCAGCTTCACTTGCATCTCGGAAGTCAGCGTGCCGATCTCATCGAAGAAAATGGTGCCCCGGTTGGCCGTTTCAAAATAGCCCTTGCGGTTGGAGACAGCCCCCGTGAAGGCGCCCTTGACGTGGCCGAAAAGCGTGGATTCCAGCAGGTCCGGCGGCAGAGACCCGGAGTTGACGCCGACGAAAACCTGGTCGGCCCGCGGACTGTTGGCATGAATCGCCTTGGCGATCAACTCCTTGCCGGTGCCCGTCTCGCCGGTGATCAGGATGTTGGACTTCGAGGGCGCCACCTGCGCGACAAGGTCCAGCACCCGCAGCATGCGCTCGCTCTTGCCGACGATGTTGGGGAATGAATAGCGCTCCTTCAGCGCGCGGCGCAGTTCGACGTTCTCCCGCTCCAGACGCGTGCGCGCGATCTGGCGGTCGATCTCGATGAGGAGCTTTTCGTTATCCCAGGGCTTGGAGAAATAGTCGTTGGCGCCGGATTTCAGCGCCTCCACGGCCACCTCGATGGAGCCGTAAGCCGTAATCAGAAATACCGGGGTCTCAATGTCGCGCTTGCGGATCTCGTCCAGGACTTCCAGTCCCGAACGGTCCGGCATCATCAGATCGAGCAGCACCAGGTCGTAAACGCTGGACTCCAGCCGCTTCAGTCCTTCCGTGGCGTTCTCGGCAGTCTGAACCGTGTAGCCCTCCATGTCGAGGAGCACTTCCAGCGATTCGCGGATGTCCACTTCATCATCGACAACAAGGATGCGGCCGCGGCTGGGTACGGCCGAAGACCCGGCCGCGGCCGGTGTTTCCTGATCAGGCATTCACAGTCTTCCTATCGGCGGCGGGGAATTCCAGGCGGAAGGTGGCGCCTTCCCCCGGCACGGACTCGGCTTCAATAATGCCGCCGTGCTCTTCCACAATGCCATAACTGACGCTCAGCCCGAGGCCCGTGCCCTTCTTCGCCGCTTTGGTGGTGAAGAAGGGATCGAAGATGCGAGTGAGCTGCTCGCGGGCGATCCCGGCGCCGGAGTCCGAGATCCGCACCTGCACCGTGCCGGCATCGCGCATCGTGACCACTTTCAACCTGCGGGGCGCGCCAAAGGGAAGATCCGTCATCGCATCGCGGGCGTTCAGCAGGAGATTCAGGAACACCTGCTGGAGCTTCCCGGAGTTGCCGCGAATGGTCGGCGCATCCTCGGTGAACTGCGTCTCCACCTGGATCCCATGCTTGTCGAGCTGGTGTTCCAACAGGCTCAGCGTCTCGCCCACTACGCGATTGAGGTCCAGCTTCTCGAACTCGGCGCTGGAGGTGCGCGAGAAATTCAGTAGCGAGTTGACAATCTCGCTGGCCCGGAAGGTCTGCTTGGCGATCTTGTCCAGCAGCTTCGTCTTCTGCTCGTCTCCAATCACCTGCTTGGCCAGCATCTGCGCGTAAGTGGAGATGACGGCCAAGGGTGTGTTCACCTCGTGCGCCACGCCCGCGGCCAGCAGGCCGATGGAACTCAGCTTGTCGGCCTGCACCAGGCGGCGCTCGAGGTTCTCGCGCTCAGTCACGTCGTCGAAGATCACCAGGCGGCCGATGCGCGCACCGTCGCGCGTCACCAATGGGGCAATGGCCAGGTTCACCACCACTTCGGGCCGCTCCGCCGCCTCGGCGGCCGGGCCGTGAGACCCGTTGCCGTTCGAGCCGTTGCCGTTCGAGCCGTTGCCGTTGCCGGCGCTCACGTGGAAGGCGTCGCGCCGCAGCGGAATCTTATAAAGCTGATGCACCTGGCTGTCGCCGCGCAACGCGTCGAAATGCGTGGCCATCTCCGCCGGAAAGAGATCGGCCAGGCGGCGATTGAGGGCGGCGTGGCGCGGGATCCCGGTCAGGCGCTCGATCTGCGAGTTCCAGCTCTCCACCCGGTCTTCCAGGTCGGCCGCCAGGATGCCGACGTTGATCGATTCGACAATGTTCTCGCTGAACTCCTTCAGCCGCTCATACTGCTCGGCCTTGGCCGCCAGCGAGCGGTAGAGGCGGGCGTTTTCCACCGCCATGGCGATGTAGCCCGCCAGCGAGGCCAGCAGGTCGATGTCGTCCGAGGAGAGGAAGTCGCCTTTGGTGGAACGGCTCACGCCCAGCCAGGCCAGCGTGCGGCCCCGGAAGATACAGGGCAGGTAGTAAGTGAGGTCCAGTTCGCCGATCGTCGCTCGGACCGTCGGCTTCATGCCCCGCGTGACCACGTCGAGCGCATGCCGCGTGCGTTCAAAGAACAGATACGGGCCGTCCGAGGGGCGCGAGAGGAAACTCAGGTCCAGCGCCTCGCGGTTCAACTGCCGCTCCACGCCTTCGCGGTCCAGGGCCGTATGCAGGCGGAATCCGCTGCCGTCCTCTTCTGAGAGGAAAAACGCAATATGGCCCACCGAGAGCGTGCTCAGCAGCCGCTCCCCCACGCTCCTCAGCGTGCGGTCCAGGTCCATCTCCGAAGAGAGCTCCCGGGCGAAGGAGATCAGCGTGCGCCGGTAGTCGAAACGATCTTTGTAGAAGATGTAGCGGTCCATCTGCTGCTGGATCCAGTTGCGCAGCGGCTCGAAGACGAAGGCCGCAATCAGCACCAGCAACACCACCGCCGTCGGACTCAGCTCATCGCGCTGTGAAAGCGCGAAGACCAGCATGCTGACGATCCCCATCACGGAGAGCGTCGCCAGCACGTACACATAGCCCTGCTGGAAGATAATGTCCACGTCCATCAGCCGGTATCGCAGAATCGCGTAGGCCCAGGTGAGCGGGATGAACGCCAGCATGAGCACGCTGAGCCGCATGTTGGGCGAGGGCGCGGCGCCGAGGATGAACGGCGCGGCATAGAGCGCGGCGAACGGCACAATTCCGGCCAGCGTGCCATTGCGCAGCCACTTGATCTGCTGCCGGACGATGGGATCGTCCGCGCGCCGGTAGCTCAGGTGCAGCAGCAGCGCTCCGGATAGGTAAGAGGCGCTGAATAGCAACAGCCACACGCGGTCCAGCAGCCAGCGGATCTCGAACAACGGCAAGGAGGTCTTCACCACGCCCATGGCGAAGCCGATCTGCAAAATGGTCAGCGAAATGGGCGGCAGGTAGATAGACCACACCTGGAACGCGCCCCACCGGCGGCGCGGCTCCGGGAACGTCAGGCAAAAGTGGACGAAGAGCGCGGGCGCCAGCAGCCCGCACGCCACGTTCGCGACGTAGATGGCGGTGTCAAACTCGTTCAGCTTACCGGTGTAGTGGAAGGTGTGCAGGATGAAACTGGCCAGGCACAGCAGATAGAAGTGCAGCGCCTTCGGCGCCTGATTGCGGCGGAAGAAGATGAAGAGACCGATGGCGAGATACGCGGCGCCGACGAAGTACTGGTAATAAAGGGCGCGGTCGCGGTTGGCGTCCGCCACAATCACCTTGGCGTTGATCTCGATCTCCTGGCGCTTCAGTGTGTAGGTAGCCTTGCCCCACACCCCGGCACGCCACAATAGTTGCGCCACGTCGTTGGAGTTGCGGACCGCGAAGCCGGGCGTGTTCTCCACCGGCGAGATCCTCAGCAGCACATCGCCCACGCGGATGCCGGCCAGTTCGGCCGGACCGCCCGGTTCGAGGAAGACCGCCTTCACGCGGACAGGCTGCGCCGGCGAGCTCAGGTCGAGATCGTCCATCCATGTGGCGCCGTCGTCAGGCTGGCGATAACGGGCCTGCTGCTGGTAGTTGACGCCGGCGCAAATGATCGCCGTCAAGGTCAGAACGACCAGCAGCGCGCCAACAAACTGGCTCTTCAACCCCTTGAGCAAGTCAGACACTCCAGGACGCGCGTCCTCTGAAGACACGCCTCCACCGCCGTGTATTGCACTTCAAGTGCCAATCCCTGAGGCCTCCGGCTGATTCAAAGCCTACACCTATTATCAACTATTTACCAGGAAAAATCGGGCGCAGACGCAGCGAGCTTTACCGTTTTCGGGAACCGCCGCTCCCGTTTTTGGTTTCCTGTGCCAGGATGCGTACCAATGTAGGGCGTCATGTGGGTTAGATCGACCCGTCCGCCCGGGCGGTTACTTGGTTTCGAGGATGAACGTCGGCGCCAGCCCGCCGGCGGATGAGAAACCGCCCTGCGGCGAGGAGAGGCGGGCGGAGAATCCGCGCACCTTGCCCAGGAACGCATGCGGGGCGACATCGACGTTCAGGTCGCGGTAGACCACATCGCCGTAGCTGTCCACGGGGAAGAGGATGGGGTGAGACTCGCGGCGCTCCTGCACGACAAAGGGGTTGCGCAGCGCCGCCCCCAGTGCGCGCTCCCAGGCGGAGTCGGCCACCTGCGCGCCATCGGTGGAATGGAGTTCGCCGGAATCGTCGTTGGGCCGCAGAATCAGGCCCGGGCGATTCTTGAGGATGTAGTCCACCAGATCGATGGTCTGGCCTTCGCGGGTCGTCTTGCCCTGGGCGACAATGCGGGTCCAGGGAATCGTGTCGCGGATCGCTTTGCGCTCTTCGGCCGGGAAATTCTCGGTAATGTTCTCGTCGCTGAGCAGCGCGAGCAACGCCCGCTTGCGTGTCATTTCCGCGCGGAAGCTGTTGACGACGCAGACCTTACGGTCCCGGTACGCCCGCACCAGCGGATGCGTCAGGTCGTAGCGCATCAAAAAGTCGTGCGCCCGGACGCCGCGGAAGACGACGTCGAGCTGCAGGTCGCCCCGGCGCAGCACGCCGTTGCGATAGTCGAGCTGATCCGGCGAAACGATTTCGGCCACCATGCCTTGAGCGCGCATCAGCTCCGCCAGCAGAACGTACTCGTGGGAGTCGATGGTGGCGAAAGGTTGGCCGAAGTCCAGAATGCCGACGTTGGGCGTGGTCTTGCCGCCAAAATCCTTCCATACCTTGAGGATGGAGGTGAGCAGCGGCTTCGACGAGCCGGGCTTGACCAGCTTGTAGCGCTTGCGGAACTCCTTCACCGGCGCGGCGTCATAGAACAGGTCCGCCAGGGCTTCTCCGTAGAGTACGCCGTGAGGCATGTCGGCCAGCGGCGAAGTGAGGTGCATGCTGCCGTTGTTGACATGGGCTTCCAGCAGCGCGGCAACTTCCGAATGGTAACCAGGGTCCACCGCCGCCAGCATCTTCTCAGCGGGCAGCATGACCATCCGCGCCATCAGCGGAGGCCGCGAGAGCGCCAGTGTACGCACACGGTTGATGGCCGAAGAGAGCGCCTCGCCCGCGTTGACGAGATTCGTATACTGCCGGCGCGTCAGGAAGTGCGGCCGCAAGACCGGCGAGACGGGACGTCCGTTCACCACCAACTGGCGGCTGGCCATCTGCTCACGCAGCTGTGCCGTCCACGCGGCGGTCCGCTCAGTGTCCTGATCCAGAATTCGGTGAAAGCGGGCAATTGCCTCGCCCAACTGCGTCATGGCGGGGGTCTTTTCGTCTTCATTATCGCATAGCGACCTGCCGCGAGGGAAGGCTACTACACGATTAGTTGAACGGAGCCAATTCCATAACTTAATGCAATTTAACGAGTTACTGGAAATTCAAGCATACACGGAACTAGGGTGTAACCGCGAAGTGAAACTCAGGCGAATCGATGGCCGGTCCGGTAACCAAAGCGTTACCGACCGCATCTGACGGGTAGAAGCTGGGGAGCACTCCTCCGATCCTCAGCTGCGTGCCTCACGGCGCGTTCCATGCGGGGGGCCAGTGCCCAATCTGGCCTCCCGCTGTTCTTTTTTCGGCACAGCCGCCCCGCCTCAGAGGTACTTCTTCAGCCACCCCAGCACTTCACCCATGTGGTGCCGGCTGTTCTCTCCTTTCAAAATCCAGTGGCCTTCATCGGGATAGAGCACCAGACGCGTGGGGACCTTCAAACGTTGCAGGAGCTTGAAAGTAGTCATGCTTTCGCTGAGCGGAACGCGGAAGTCCAGTTCGCCCTGGGTGATGAGCGTCGGCGTTTTGAAGGCTCCGGAGTAGCGGATGGGGCTCTGGTCGTTCCACTGGCCGCCCTTTTCCCAGACGGGCCCGCCCATGCGGAGTTCGCGGCTGAGGCCGCCGTCGTTGGTGCCATATTGCGACTCGTTATTAACGGCGCCGGCGTGGTTGACCAGGCACTTGAACTGATTGGTGTGGCCGTTGAACCAGTTCATCAGGTAGCCGCCATAGCTGGCGCCGGCGGCGGCCTGCCGGGACTTGTCGATGAAGGGGTAGCGTTTGGCCGCTTCTTCAATGGCTTCAAGGATTTCCTGGGCGGGGCCGCGCAGCACGTCGCGCTCGATGTCGTCGGCAAACTGCTCGCCGAAGCCGGTGGAGCCGGTGTAGTTGGTTTCGAGAATGACGTAGCCGGGCGAGGCGAGCAGGTGGTTGTTCCAGCGGGTGGAGAAGGCGTCCTTGGACATCGCGTTTGGGCCGCCGTGCGGGAAGACGACGATGGGGTAGCGCTTCGCCTTATCGAAGAAGGGCGGCAGAATCATCAGGTTATGGATGCTCTTGCCGTTGGAGGCGGTGAACCGGAAGTGGACGGGCTCGGTGGTTTCGAGGGCGGCCACGCGGTCGGCGTTGAAGTTGGTGAGGAAGCGGTGTTTGGCGGTGGCGGGATCGAGCAGAACCACTTCGGGCGGCTGCGCGGAGGTTTGAAAACGGGCGATCAAACCGCCGGCGACGGGGCGGACGCCGGTGTAGCCTCCGCGGGTGACTTCGAAGAGGGCTTTGGGCGTGCCGCCGGTGGCGGAAGAGGTGAAAAGTGTGTCGAAACCGCTGTTTTCGGCGTCGAAATAGAGCGTTTTGCCGTCGTTTGAGAACGAAAACGCACCGATGGAGCGATCCCAGGCGCCGTGGAGGAAGGTGGGCTTGGCGGAGTTGGGCCAGTCGAAGCGGACGAGGCGGGAGAGGGAGTAGAGACGTCCGCCCTGGACGGGGTTCTTCTGGTGGACGGCATAGAGCGCGCCTGCTGGCGAGAACTCGGGATTGCCAAAACTCTGGCCGGGCTCGGTGAAGCGGCGCGGCTCGCCGCCGGCGGCGGGCACGAGGAAAAGATGCGTCTCGTTCTCGGCGTTCATGAGATCGTCGCGGTTGGTGGTGGCGGCGAAGACGACGCCCTGGCCGTCGGGGGTCCAGATGGCCTGAAGCTCCTGGCCTCCAGTGGGAGTGAAGACGCCGCCGAAGCCGGAGGAGGCGAACTGGGTGCCGGCGAGGAGATCGCGGGCGGCGCCGGAGGGCAGGGGTTGGACGAAGACGTGGGGCCGCTTTTCGTCGAGCCAGACGTTCCAGTAGCGGATGGGGAAGGTGTCGTAGACGCGGGCGGACCACTTGCGGGACTTGCGGTCGGCGATGGGATCGACATCGCTTTGGTACAGCAGGGCTTGGCCGTCGGGGCGCCATTTGGGACTGGAGGCGCCAGCGGGGGCATTGGTGACGCGCTGGGCTTCGACGCCATGGAGGGGGAGGATGTAGATCTGGGGTGAGTCGTCCCCTTCGCGTTTGGCGGCGAAGGCGAGGCGGGTGCCGTCGGGCGACCAGGTGGCGCCGGACTCGGCACCCTTGGTGAACGTGATGCGGCGGGGCGCGGCGGAGCCGTCGGAGGGCAGGAGCCAAAGGTCGGAGGCTTGTTTGGCGGGATCGTAATCGGGTTCAACGACGGAGACGACGATCCACTTGCCGTCGGGGCTGACGACGGGTTCGCCGACGCGCTTCATGAGCCAGAGGTCCTCGTGGGTCATGGCGTGTTTCTGAGCTAGGAGGCCGCCGGCGAGGGCTAGCGCGGCGAGGAGTGGTTTCCAGGTCATCACTGTCATCTTAACCGCGAGCCGCCGTATACTGACGCTGTGAACCCCAACGAGCCGGAGAAGAAGGGTCTGAGCCCGATGGCAAAGGCGGGCGCCTATGCCGGGCTGGCGTTTGTGACGCCGATCAGCGGATGGATCTGCTACACGGCTGGCAAGTGGATGGACGCCAAGTACGGCACGGGCTACTGGGGGCTGGTGGGACTGATGCTGGGCTGCGCGGCGGGGATGTATGAGACGTTCAGGCAGGCGGTGCGGATCGAGGGATTGGACCGGAAGAAATGAAAGATCTGGACTACGGCGCCATCTTGCGCCGGATTGTGCGCATTGGGGGCGCGCTGGGGCTGATCGGGTGCCTGATTTCATACGTTTTGGCGGGCGCGGCCGGGCTGTTGAGTTTCCTGGGCGGGGCGGTGATTTCGGCGCTATCGTTCTGGCTGCTGCACCGGCTGGTGAGCGACATTCAGGCGGCGGCGGAGGGTCGCCAGATCCGGGGCACATCGGTGGTAATGCACATGTTCCGAATGCTGATTCTGGGCGGGGCGGCCTATGGTATTGTGAATACTTACGGGTCCTCAAAACCCGCATTGGCCGCAGGTCTGACGCTCGCCGTCACCGCGGCGACTTTGGAAGTCCTGATAGAACTGTTCCATGCACCACACTGAACTCTGGTTCACGGCATTCCTGAACAAATACCTCGCCGGGCCCGCCAACGCCCTGTTCAACGCGGTCGGTTTCCACACGGAGGATCCGACGAAGCCCTGGTCGAATTACATCGCCATGGAGTTGCTGGTGGTGGTTGCGCTGGTGCTGGTGGCGGCGCTGGTGCGCGCGTCGCTGTCGGTGGAGCGGCCGGGCAAGCTGCAGTTGGTGTTTGAAGGAATTTACGGATTCGTGGCCGATCAGGCGAGGGACATTGTGGGGCACGGGTACAAGAAGCACGTGCCGTTCTTCGCGATGCTGTTTGTGTTCATCCTGTCGTGCAACCTGTTGGGCATCGTGCCAACGTTTGAATCGCCGACGATGTACTACTACATGGTGGCGGGCATCGCGGTGTGCAGCTTCCTCTACTACAACGGCCAGGGCATCAAAGAGCAGGGCATTCTGGGCCACCTGAAGCACTTCTGCGGGCCGGTGATCTTCATCGCGCCGGCGATGTTCGTCCTTGAGATCATCAGCCACTGCATCCGGCCGATGTCGCTCACCATCCGTCTTTTCGCCAACATGCTTGCGGGCGAGCAGGTGACCATCGGGTTCCTGTCGCTGGTGCCGTGGTTGGTGCCGGTGGTGTTCATGGCGCTGCACGTGTTCGTATCGCTGGTGCAGGCGTTCATCTTCATGATGCTGAGCATGGTGTATGTGGGCGAAGCGGTTGCCCACGAGGGCCATTAACGAGTTTGAAAGCTTCCAGTGTGAGGCCCCGGCGTCCCAACGCACGGTGCGCAACCACCTCCTGGGGGCTGTTTAGTAAGGAGAAAGACCAATGACCGTACGCAACCTATTTATTCTGATGGCGCTCATGCTGATCGCCGTCCCGACGTTCGCCCAGACCAGCGGCAGCACCGCCGGCACGTTCGTGCTGCCGGGCGCCTTCGCCATGGCGATCGCTTCCGGCCTTTGCGGCATGGCGCAGGGCAAGGCTGTCGCCGCTTCGGTGGAGGGCATCGCCCGCAATCCCGGGGCCGCCGGCGCGATCCGCATCCTGCTGATTCTCGGTCTCGCCTTTATCGAATCCCTGGCGCTGTTCACCTTCGTCAACATCGGCAAGTAAGACAGCATTCACGGTTTGAGCGGCCCGGCCTTGTGCCGGGCCGCATTTGTTTTTTGGGGGAGTGGGGAGGACGCCTGGGTGGGACGGTCACGCTGTGTCCACCTGGGGCGTTGGTGGCGGTGGCGGAGTTCCGGCGTTTTGGGACACAGATGACCGTCCCTGGGGGGGGATTTGCGGGGTTGGGGAGGAGGTTGGTGAGGTGGACGCCAGGGAGCGGCAGGATAGACTGGAAGTGACGATGAAACTGCACGGCATTTTTCCTCCGATTGCGACGCCCTTCAACTATGACGGCGAGATCTACGCGGCTAAGGTTCAGCACAACGTCGAGAAGTGGAACAAGACGGGGCTGGCGGGGTATGTGGTTTGCGGCTCGACTGGGGAGAGCGTCTTCCTGACGATGGAAGAGAAGCTGAAGCTGTTTGAGCTGGTGGCGCAGCACGCGGCTTCGGACAAGATCCTGCTGGCCGGTACGGGCATGGAGAGCGTGCGGGAGACGGTGCAGCTGACGAACCTGGCGGCGGAGATGGGCTACAAGGGCGTGATGGTGCGGACGCCGCACTACTACAAGAACCTGGTGAACAATGGCGCGGCGCAGGCGCTCTACTACCGCAGCGTGGCGGACCAGGCGAAGATCCCGCTGATGATCTACAACTGGCCGCAGGCGACGGGCGTGGACATTCCGGCCGACACGGTGGCGGCGCTGAGCGAGCATCCGAACATCATCGCGATCAAAGAGAGCAGCGGAAATATCGAAAAAGTGATGCAGTTGATCCGCGAGACGAAGGAAGGCTTCCAGGTGCTGGTGGGATCGGCGCCGACGCTGGCGCCCTCGTTCGCGGTGGGCGCGGTGGGGGCGGTGCTGGCCTATGCGAATGCGGCGCCGTATTCGACGATCGCGATCTATGAGGCGCACCGGCAGCGCGAGTTCGACGCGGCGATGGACTGGCAGCGGCGGATCGCGCGCGCGGCGGTGCTGGTGACGGTGAAGTACGGCATCCCGGGGCTGAAGCACGCGATGGATCTGAACGGCTACTTTGGCGGGCCGGTGCGGCTGCCGCTGACTCCGGTTTCGAACGAGGCGAAGAAAGAGATCGAGGCGGCGTTCGCGGACCTGAAGGGGTAGGCCGGGCGGCACAATTTACTAGCCGGCGGGGGCAAGTGAGACTACACTCGGGGAAGAGATGCGCACATTGCGGAAAACCCGGCGGCCGATTCCGGCAGCGCGACTGGCGCTGACGGTGGCCGTGGCATTTGCCGCGGTGGCGTTGGGCTGGCTGTTGGCGGGATCGATCCGGATCGCACCGCAGACGGCTGCCAGCGGGGGCATGTCCATGCCCTGCGTGCCGGCGCAACTGATCCTGAAGACAGACGGCGAGGCCGGCCTGGTGACCGCCCCGCAATGCGACCTGCCGGCGGAATCATCCAACGGTACCGCGCCGGCGAACAGGCAGTTCGTGGAACTGACCAATGGCCCGCGGGGCGCAAGCTGCGCGTTGCGCGAGTTCGCGCCACTGCACCGCCGGCCGCCGCCCGCACTCTCCTGAACCTCCATCGAGGATCCCAATCGAAGAGACAAGCTCCGCCCGGACCCCTCCGGGCGAGCCGTGCATCCATCATGAGCGAAGCGCGGCCGCGGCCGTGCGCATTCATTCAGGAGATTCCCATGACTACGAGAAGAAAAAGTCTGATCGCCGGGCTACTGCTGGCGTTGATGTTGCTGGGCGCTTTGGCAATGCCCTCGCCCAGCGCGGTGAAGCCGCCGGAGAACGGCGTCTATGCCGTGCTGGCGGAAGGGGTGAAAGACCACGCAGGCAAGGCGGCGGTGGTGCTGCCCTACCAGGGATTGGACGGCAAGGGCGAGGTGCGGCGCGTGGCGCTGGACACCTCGGAGTTCGTCCCGCTGGTGCTGGCGGGGCCGCCGGTCGCGCTCAAGGAGCAGGACAACCGGCTGACAGTGGAGGTGCAGTTCCAGAAGAAGCAGGCGGCGGCCTTTGAGAAGTTCACCGGCTCGCACCTGGGCCAGGAGGTGGCCGTGGTGGCGGGCGGAGAGATTGTGAGCGTCCTCAAAGTGCGCAGCGTGATTTCCGACGGAAAGGCGCTGATCACGGGGCGGGGCGGGGAGAACGCGAAAGAGTTGATCCGTAAACTTTCGCAGTAGCGGGCGTAATTTGGGGGCGGGAGGATTGACAGAGCAGGCGTTGCCTGCGATCCTGCCCCCATGCGCAAAGTACCGCTGTTTCTCACCGTTTTCTGCCTGTGTGCCGCGGCGCAGACCGCCGAGAACCCGCTGAGCACGGGCGTGAAGGGCCTCTACTCGATGGCCAAGAACAACCTGATCAAGGCCGCCGAAAAGATGCCGGAAGAGAACTACTCATTCAAGCCGACGCCGGATGTGCGGAGCTTCGGCCAACTGGTGGGTCACGTGGCGGATGCGGGATATATGTTCTGCGCGCCGGTGCTGGGTGAGCAGCCGCCGATGAAGGGCATCGAGAAAAGCAAGACGTCGAAGGCCGATCTCGTGCAGGCGTTGAAGGACAGTTTCGCGTATTGCGACAAGGCGTATGACACGATGACGGACGCCAAGGGTACGACGATGGTGAAGATGTTCGGGGAGCGGCCGCTGCTGAACGTGCTGGAGTTCAACGTGGTGCACGACTACGAACACTACGGCAACATGGTGACCTACCTGCGAATGAAGGGACTGGTACCGCCGTCGAGTGAAGGCCGGAAATAGCGGCGCGCGAGCCGGTTTCCGCAAAAAATCACGAACAATCCCGGTTCCTCCCGCACGGAAAAGGTGGTACGCTTTTCCGCAGTCAGGAGGAATCATGGCAAAAGGACTTCTTACGATTCAGGGCACGCTCGACCTGGTGCAGTTCTGGCCAGACGGCGAATCCGACGCGGACACAACCAAGGTGAAGATCACGGTGGCGGCGGGAGCGATCCGGTTCCAGCCGAAAAAGAGCGCGCCGGCGCAGGTGACGACGGCGTTTGACGGCGCGTGGCTGAAGACGGTGGGCGGGAAGAAGACCGTGATCGACACGAAGGGGCGCGTGACGGTGCGGCTGCAAGGGATCGACGCGCCCGAGTTGCACTACGCTCCAGCGCCGGTGGGCAGGAGCGCGGCAGTGACTGACGCGATGCGGGCGGCGTTGAAAGCCGTGAACCACAAGTACCGGCAGCACCACGGGCAGAGCGCGACGCTGGCGCTGCTGACGATGCTGAAGAAGGCGGGCGCGGCGACGCTGCCGTGCACCTTCCAGACGGCCGTGGATCATCCCAACGACGTGTGCGACAAATACGCGCGGGTGGTGGGTGATGTGGTGGTGGATGTGAACGGCAAGAAGGTGAACATCAACCGCTGGGTGCTGGAACAGGGCTGGGCGGTTCCGTCGTACTACAACTCCATGTCGGCGGCGGAAATCACGGCGCTCCAGAAACTGGCGGCGAAAGCGCGGGCGGCGGGCAAGGGGATTTGGAACGACTACCGCTCGAAGTTCGGCAAGTTCGATTTCCAACTGCTGTACGTTCCGGGCAAGAAGTCACCGGGATTCGCCGTGGGCGGCGATGCGGGTACGCTGATCATGCCCAAGCTGTTCCGCCGGCAGACCACGTGGGCGTGCTACAAGGAAGCGGGGATTACGGCGCTGAGTTTCGCGCAGTATCTGGCCGGATTGAAAGAACGGTTCTACGAGACGGCGGACTACCTGGCGAACGGCGACCTGGCGATGTGGCAGCAGATGGCGAAGAAGGTGAAGGCGGGCGAGTTCCTGCTGGGGCCGGGCGATATGGTCTTCGAAGAGGCGGCTTCGACGCTGTATTCGGCGGCAGGCGTGCCGGTCACGGTGTGGTGAAGGCGCGGCGTGGGTTGTCGACCAGGAGGATCTTCCAGGACTCCTGGGGGATCTGTGGCAGGAAGCCGGAGTAGAGAAAAGTGTAGCCGCGGTACTCTCCGCCGTGCGGTTCGCCGACGTGATACCAGCCGGCGTCCTGGCTGATGAGGGTTTGGCCGAGGAGCCGCTGGTCTTTCATGTGGAGGACACAGTCGCGGTGCCAGGCGGCGGACTTTTCGCTGACGCCGTCGAACTCGACCCAGGCTCCGGCGCGGGCGACGCGCTGGTGGAAGGCGTGATCTTTCTCGCTCTGGGCGTGAACCCAGACGAACCTGGACGTGGGGCATTTGAGGCGGTTGAGGATTTCGAGCTGGGCTTCGGCGGCGGGGCCGCCGCCGTTGGTGTGGGAGGCGATGGCGAGTCCGGTGGTGAGAGAGGCCATGGCGGCGGCTTCGATGAGCTTTTTGTCCAGGGCCTCCAGAGGGAAGCCGTTGACGCCGGTTTTGATGAAGCGCGGCTGGATGCCGTCCACGCCGTTGGTGGCTTCGGCGATCCAGCGGCGGGCGAGTTGCCAGGCGGATTCGGTGTGGGCCCAGGCAGGGACGCCGGCGCGCTTGGCGGCGCCGTAGATGCCGGTGTTGGTCCAGATCTCGAGACCGGTGGAGTCCTCCAAGGCTCTCAACAGACGGGCATTGCGGCCGAGGCCGTTGGGGGTGCATTCGAGGAGGCGGACGCAGCCGAAGCGCTTGAGCTCTTCCAGTTTCGGTCTGGCGATGGCGAGGACTTCGCGGAAGTCGTACTGGGCTTTGGATTGGACGCCGGCGAAGTCGACGAGGACGTGCTCGTGCACGAGGGTGGAGCCTGGCACCGCCGGTTGGGGCATATTCTGGAACAGAGAGGCGATCAGAAAGTCGCGACGCCGCATGATGCCGACATTGTACTTCCTCTGGTTGGGCGTCCTGATGCAGCCGGCGCCGGAGCAGAGATCGCCGGAGGTGAGGGACTATCCGGCGCAGTAATACCCAGGGGTGGAGGATGCGCAAGCGGCGCTGGGGTGAATCTGCAGCCGGGAGCGAGTCTGGATGGACTGAACTTCACGGCGGCGCGGTAGCGCTTGTACAGGGTTCGCGGCGAGGTAAGGATGGATGGCGAGAAGGTGGAGATCACGGAGTCAGGCACGGTCTCGCTGGCGCTGGAGGCTCGCAAGTAGGGCGGCTTCAATTGGTGTGCGCCACGACGATGGTGTGGGGCGACATGGGCACGGGGTGGGCGGTGACGCGAGCGTAGCCGGCGGCCTGGGCCATTTGGGTGTATTCGTGGAGCGTATAGGCGTCGCCGTGAGCGGTGGAGGCGAGCATGATGAGGGCGAAGGCGGCGGCCATGGGCGGGGAGACGCGATCTTCGTTGGGGACGAATTCGAGGATGGCCGCGCGGCCGCCGGGCTTGAGGGCGGCGCGAACTTTGGCGAGCATGGCGATGATCCGCTCGACGTCGAAGTGGTGGAGGAAGTTGGTGAGGAGGATCTCGTCGTAGGGGCCGCCGAAGTCGACGTCGAAGGCGCTGCCGGGGAGGGACTTCACGCGATCGGCGACGCCGGCCTTGCGGGCATTGGCCTGGGCGACTTCGAGGACGGCAGACCAGTCGAGCGCGGTGATGTGGGCGTTGGGATTCTGGCGGGCGACTTCGATGCCGAAGAGGCCGTGGCCGGCGGCGATGTCGAGGACGTCCATCGGCGTGGTGCGACCCTCGAGAACGATGGCGCCAAGAGGCGCGGCGAGCGGCGCCATCATGGGAGCCATGCTGTGGGCGAACTCGACCCAGACGGGGTTTTCGGGCTCGACAGTGCCTTCGCCGTGCATGGAGGTGCGGCCGTCGCGGACGATGTCGGCGAGCTGGCGGAAGGGGTCACGGAACTCCGGCAGGCCGAGGAAGCGCGCGGTGGTGGCGATGCAGGCGGGCGAGGCCGGGTCGAGGAACATCGCGGCGGTGGGCGAGTTGCCATAGACGCTGTCGGTCTTCTCGAGCAGGCCGCAGACGGTGAGGAAATCGCAGAGGATGCGGATGCCCCGCAGGGAGGCGGAACAGCTCTCCGCGAGTTGTTCGGCAGTGGCCGAGGCGCGGCCTAGCTGCGCGAAGACGCCGAGTTCGATCGCCGCGCGCAGCGCCTCAGTCTGCTGATGGGCGTTGAGCATTTGAAAGACGAGCGCCGGTGAAGGCGCGGAAGTGGGTTGCATCCCAGGCTGCATGGCAGGCCTCCTCTGATGCACTCCAGGGTAGCTCAAATCGAGACAGATTTTGGAAGATTACTGCTTGATGACGGTGCCGTCACGGCGGCGGACTTCGCCCCAGCCTCCGTTGAGCTGCTGGCGCTCGCCGCGCTCATTGGAGCCGAAGGGGTATTTCTTCGCGGCGGCCTCGTTGACTTCGATGCCCCAGCCGGGGGTTTCGTTGGCGTAGAGGTAGCCGTTCTTCATCTCGGGGCAGCCGGAGAAGACTTCGCGGACGGGATCTGGGAAGGAGACGCTTTCCTGAATGCCGAAGTTGTGGCAGACGAGGTCGAGGGTAACGTTGGCCATGTGGCCGACGGGGGAGACGTCGCCGGGGCCGTGCCAGGCGGTGCGGACGCCCATGAGGTCGCCCATGGCGGCGATTTTGCGGCAGGGGGTGAGGCCGCCGGCCTGGGTGACGTGGATGCGAATGTAGTCGATCAGACGGTCGCGAATGAGCGGGGTCCACTCGTGGGGGCTGTTGAACAGTTCGCCCATGGCGAGCGGGGTGGCGCACTGCTGGCGGATGATGCGGAACCACTCGATGTCTTCGGGCGAGAGGGCGTCTTCGAGGAAGAAGAGGCGGAACTTCTCGACATCCTTGGCGAAGCGCACGGCCTGAATGGGGGAGATGCGCTCGTGGACGTCGTGCAGGAGTTCGACCTCGTCGCCGAGTTCCTTGCGGCAGGCCTCCATGAGCTTGAGGGCGCGGCGCATGTAGTCTTCGGGCTCGAAGACCGGGGCGTTGTGAAGCTTCTCGACCGTGACGTCGCTGCGGCCGGCGCCGTAGCCGGCCTGGCCGGGGACGCCCACCTGGATGCGGACATGGCGGAAGCCGCGGGCCATGATCTGCTTGGCGTTCTCAATGACCTGCGGGATCTCGTTGCCGGAGGCGTGCGAGTAGCAATCGGCGGCCTCGCGGCACTTGCCGCCGAGGAGCTGATAGACGGGCATGCCCGCCATGCGGCCTTTGATGTCCCAGAGGGCCTGATCGACACCGCTGATGGCGTTGTTGAGGACGGGGCCGTTGCGCCAGTAGGAGGAGTTGTACATGGCCTGCCAGAGATCGTCGATGCGATCGGCGGGCTTGCCGAGGAGGAAGGGCTTCAGGTAGCGTTCGACGGCGGGGACGACGAGATCGGCGCGCTGGGTGTAGGTGCCGCAGCCGTAGCCGTAGAGGCCATCCTGGTCTGTGACGACTTTGACGACGATGAGGCGCAGGCCCTGAGGAGCGGTGGCGATGACCTGGACGTCTTTGATCTTCGGCGAGGGCAGGGCGCGCGTGGCGCGGGCCGCTTTCTCCTGGGCGACAGCTTCACGGGCAGTCACGGCGCCGGTGGCGGCGGCCATCTGGAGGAGGCGGCGGCGATTCATGGGAAGACCTGGTTATTTTCTATCACGGTCTTCGAGCATGCGCTGGAGCCCTTCGATCTGGCGGTTGATCTTTTTCTCCCGGCTGACGAGGGTGAGCACGTAGGCGGCCAGGATGGCCCAGATGGCGATGAGGCCGTAGGCGAGGTATTCGAAATTGCGCGCGGCTGCGTCGTTCATAAGATTCTCTCCGCTAGAAGGCGTGGACGGTACGGCGCAGCGCATCGATTTCGCGCTGCCTCTTTTCCTGCAACATGCGCACGGCGACGAAGATGACGGCGATCATGAGCAGCGGGATCCAGTTGATAAAGAGCATGGACCGGTAGGCCGCGTCCATCTTCCCTTCCCCATAGAGGACGGGCTGGGGGTGCTGAGTGCGGAACCACTTGATGGAGAAGAAGACGAAGGGCACTACGCTGAAGCTGAGGATGGACATCACGGCCGAGAGGCGGGCGCGTTCGGTGGGCTCCTCCACGGCGCGGCGCAGCACCAGGTAGCCGGCGTAGAGCAGCCAGCAGATGAGCGAAGAGGTGAGGCGCCAGTCCCAGGTCCACCAGATGCCCCAGATGATGCGGGCCCAGATCATGCCGCTGATGAGATTGGCGGCGCCGAAGGCCAGGCCGACCTCGGTGGCGGAGACCGACAGCGAATCCCACTTGAGGTGCTTGGACTTCAGGTAGGAGATGCTGGCGATGAGGGCCACCAGGTAGCAGGCGAAGCAGGTGAAGGCCGCCGGCACGTGAAAGAAGATGATGCGGAAGATGGCGCCCTGGAACGCCTCATCGGGCAAGCCAACCAGCATCTTGTAAATGTTGCGGGCCAAGAAGAGGGCCGCGACGGTTCCCAGTCCGTATAGGATTTTCTCTCTCATGGGTTCATCCGATCAGAACGGTATCGATCAAGACCACGGCAAGAGCAGTAAAAATGATATCGAACCCGACCAGGAGGCGCAGCCAGGCGAAGAGGTCGCCGGCCAGCGGCTCGCCGGCCAGCAGCGGCGTGGTGAGCTGCATGGCGGCCATCAGGCAGGGGATGAGGATGGGGTAGACGAGCATGGGCAACATCAGCTCGCGGAGGCGCATGTTGACGGTGAGCGCGGAGAAGACGGTGCCGACGACGGAGACGCCCCAACTGGCGAGGACGAAGACGAGGGCGAGCGAGGGCAACTGCTGAGTCCAGCTCACGTTATAGAAAACGCCGAAGACGGGCAGGCAGACCACTTCGATGCCGAGCAGGAGGACGTAGTTGGCCAGGGCCTTGCCGAGGAAGAGGGCGGGCGAGGAGACGGGCGAGGAGATGAGGGCGTCGAGGCAGTCGTTTTCGAGTTCGCGGGCGAAGCTGCGGTTGAGGATGAGGGCCCCGGCGAAGGCGAAGACGAGCCAGAGGAGGCCACCGGAGATCTCGCGGGTCATGTCGGAGGTGGGCGAGAAGGCGAAGCTGAACAGCAGCAGGATGACGAGCGCGAAGGAGAGCGAGGCGTTGAGGGCCTCCTTGGTGCGCAGTTCGCTGCGGAGGTCCTTGGCGGCGACGGTGGCGACCTGGCGCAGGAACAGCATCAGGCCTCCCCGTGGGTGCGGTAGAGATAGGTGGGATCGTCGAGCATCTCCTGGGTGCGCAGGCCGGTGTGGGCGAGCTTGCCGCGGTTGATGAGGACAACGTGGGTGGCCAGTTCCAGGGCTTCGCGGAGCTGGTGGGTGGACATGATGACGGTGCTGCCCTGGGCGAGAGATTCCTTGAGCAGAGATTGGAGGAGGGCGATGGCGCGATCGTCGAGGGCGGTGAAGGGCTCGTCGAGGAGCAGGAGTTGCGGGCGATGGAGGAAGGCGCGGGCGACGGCGAGGCGCTGGCGCATGCCGCGGGAGAACTCGCGCACGAGGCCGTCTTTGACGCGATCGAGGCCGGTGCGTTCGAGCCACTGGTGGGCGGCCTTGTCGGGGGATTCGAGACCGTAAAGGCCGGCGAAGAGGCGCAGGTTTTCGAGGGCGGAGAGTTCGTCGTAGATGCCGATGCCGTGGCCGATGATGCCGATGGCGCTGCGGGCGGAGCGGTCGAGGTGGTCCTTGTCGAAGACTTTGACAGCGCCTTTCGAGGGGCGGGAGAGGCCGGCGAGGATGCGCAGGAGCGTGGTTTTTCCGGCGCCGTTGCGGCCGAGCAGGGCGACGCACTCACCCGGCTGGACATCGAAACCGATGTCGCGCAGAGCAGGGTAGTCGCCGTAGAATTTCCAGACGCCTTCGACGGCCAAAGCCCTCATGCCTTCGGCTTGCTCCCTGGAGTACGGATCCACTGCAGCCAGAAGCTGAGGCCGAGGAAACCGAGGAAGAGGCCGAGCGCCCACCACTGATAGCGCGCGTAGCCGGGGGAGGCGATTTGCTGAATGCGTGGGCCGTCTTCATCGCGCTCCGTCGGTTCGGGCGTTGAGCTACGCAAGGTTCCCGTGCCGCTGATCCTGAGCGTGTAGGCCTGGCCCTTGACGTCGAAGATGGCAGCCTGGGTCTGCGGCTCAGTGCCGAGGGGCGCGATGGCCGGGCTCTCTACCGTGATGCCTTTGGGAACGACGAGGCGCACCGGGCCGGGAGCGTGGACGATCTTGCCCGAAAGCTCGATGGGGTCCTTCACCGCCATCTTGTAGCTGACGTCGAAGCGGGTTTCGCCGCCGGGCTTGACGGGGAAGTCGAGGACGTAGACGCCCTTCTCGGTGGTCTTGCGCGGCTCGCGCTCCACAGGCATGCTGTTGGGCGACATGGCGCGGACCATGAGATTGGCGCCGGCTTCGGCGGGGACGTAGATGCGGAGTGTGCCTTTGTCGGGATCGCTCCAGGTGGTGGCGCCGGTGTTGTTGTAGACCAGCGTTTCGTTGACGACGAGTTCCTTGCCGTCGGTCTCGAGGAGGATCATGTGCTGGTCGAGTTTGGCCTCGGCGACGGACTTGGCGGAGGAGTAGATATCGAGCGAGAGGCCGCTGGAGGGTTGACCAGGGGGGATCTGGACGGTGTAGGTGACGCCCTGATAGACAGCCTGGACGAGCAGCGGTGCGTTGCCTTCGGCCTGGATCTGGAACTTGCCGTCGGGGCCGGACTTGGCGGAGCCGGCGGGCTCCATGCCGCTTTGCAGCATCCGGGTGGCGTGAACGAGGACGCCGGGCTGGGGCTGGCCGGTGGACTTGTTGACGACGGTGCCGTCCAATGCCAGAACAGGAAGGGCCAGGAGAGGAAGGGCCAGCGCGGGGAGGATGGCGAGTCTCATGCTTCCACCCCCGACATGGCCTTGCCGCATTCGCCGCAGAATTTCATGGTTTTTTCGAATTTAGCTCCGCAGTGCGGGCAGACCAGCGGGTCGGGCTGCAAGGCGGCTTCGGGCTTGGCTGTTTTCGGCTTGGGGGCCGGTGCGGCCTTGGCGCCGCCGGCAATCTTGTCGATGGCTGCGAGCACGTGCGCGAGCTCGTTCTGGAGGACGACCTTGGTCTTGTTGTAGTCGGCTTCGGAGAGCTTTCCGAGGCGGTATTCGAAGTTCAGGTCGCGAAGGTTATCGTAGATGATCGCCTTGCGGTCTTCGAGGTGCTGGATGGGGGATTCGGGCGCTTCGTCGGGCACGTCCTGGGGACGCACGAGCAGAACGAATGCGAGCAGGCCTGCCACGAGCAGGATAGATACAGCGAATATCATGAGCTGTGAACCATCTTATTCCAGGTCGGAGAGATCCTTCTCGATCCGGTCCTTATAGCGTGACAACTCCGCCGATTCCACCACGGGGCCGGATTCGGCCGCCACCGCCGCGCTGCGCTTCTTCCAGCTTTGCAGCAAGAGATAGATGAGGCCGAGCCCGCCGGCAATGCCTACGAAGGGCATCACCCAGCTGAGCAGGTAGAAGCCCTCGGCGGGGGGCTTCATCATGATCTCCTTGCCGTAGACGCGGACCATTTCGGTGAAGATCTGGTCGTCGCTCTTGCCCTCTTCCACGAGCTTCAGAAGTTGAAGCCGGACGGGGTCGGAGAAGTGGCAGTTGATCATGTTGCAGCCGGTGATGCTGGCGAAGCAGCCGCACTTGCACTGAAGCTGGTCGCCGAGGCGGCGCACGCGCTCGTTGGTGAGCGGCACGGTGCCCTGCACCAGGACGACGGTGAGCGCCAAGGCCAGCAGCAGCTTACTTCGCAGGTTGAGCCTGTTTGGCATAGACACCTACCACTTGCGTTTTCGCGTAGCTGTATTTGACCTTGCTCGGAATGAGGCAGACGATGGTTCCGAACATGAGAATGTAGAAGCCGATCCAGATCCAGCTCACCAGCGGGAAGACATAGGCCTGGATGATGGCGGCGTTGGCGTCGGTCTGGCTCATGCTGGCGAAGTTGAGGTAGAGGTCCTCGTGCAGCCGGCGGCGGATTTTGACCTCGGAGGTGGGCTGCTGGGAGGCGGCGTAGACGCGGCGCTCGGGCTCGAGATTGCCGAGGAACTCGCCGCCGCTGTAGACGCCGACGATGGCCTTCTGCCAGGAGTAGTTGGGCGTGTCGCCGTCGAGCACCTGCTGGACCTGCAGGTCATAGCGGCCGATCTGGAAGCGGTCGCCGATGCGGACTTCCTTGGTCGCATCCTTGTTGAAGGCGGCGCCGGTGTAGCCGATGAACATGATGACGATGCCCATGTGCACCAGGTAGCCGCCGTAACGGCGGGTGTTGCGATGGGTGAGTTCGACCATGGCGCGGACCAGGTTGAAGTTGTTCTTCGCGGCGATGGCGCGGGCGCCTTTCCAGAACTCCATCAGGATGGTGGTGGCCACGAAGACGCAAAGGCCGAAGCTGACCAGCGCGTAGAAGTGGAGGACGCCGAAGGCGGCCAGCGCGGCGATGGTGGCCAGCATCAGAATGGCGGGCCAGCGGAAGGCGCGCTTCAGGCTCTCCCACGAACTGCGGCGCCAGGCGATGAGCGGGCCCACGCCGGTGAGCAGCAGCAGGAAGAGTCCGATGGGGATATTCACCTTGTTGAAGAACGGCGCGCCGACCGTGATCTTTTCGCCCATCACGGCTTCGGTGATGACGGGGAACAGCGTGCCCCACAGCACCGCGAAGCAGGAGGCGAGCAGGATGAGATTGTTGAACAGGAAGGTGGACTCGCGCGAGAGCACGCTTTCCAGCTGGGCTTCGCTCTTGAGGTAGTCCAGGCGGCGGAAGATGAGGAACGTGGTCACGGTCATGCCGATGAGCAGGAATCCGAGGAACCACGAGCCCAGGGAGGACTGCGCGAAAGCATGGACACTGGAAACCACGCCGCTGCGGGTGAGGAAGGTGCCGAAGATGCAGAGGAAGTAGGTGCCCGAGACAAGCACCATGTTCCACACCTTCATCATGCCCTTCTTCTCCTGCATCATCACGGAGTGGAGGAAGGCGGTGGCGGTGATCCAGGGCAGCAGCGAAGCGTTCTCCACCGGATCCCACCCCCAATAACCGCCCCAGCCGAGCACGGCATAGGCCCAGCCCTGGCCGAGCATGATGCCCACGGACTGGAAGCCCCAGGTGATGAGCGACCAGCGGCGCGTGGTGGCGATCCAGGCTTCGCCCGGCTGCTTGGTGACCAGTGAGGCGAAGGCGAAGGCGAACGGCACGATGAAGCCGACGTAGCCGAGGTAGAGGGCCGGCGGGTGGATGGCCATCAGCCAGTACTGAAGCAGGGGGTTGAGGCCGTTGCCGTCGGTAACCGCAGTGACACCCTGGCCTACTGCCAGCATTTGGAACGGCGGCTCGACGAAGACGTTCAGGGTGCAGAAGAAGATCTGAGTGAAGCTGAGGACAACCACCACCCAGGGCAGCAGTTCCCGGTGCTTCCTGCGGTTGGTCCACAGCACGACCGCGGAGTAGGCCGAGAGCAGCCACGACCAGAGCAGCAGCGAGCCCTCCTGGCCGCCCCACCAGGCCGCGAACTTGTAGACGGCGGGCATCGCCCGGTTGGAGCGCGCGGCGACGTAGGCAAAGCGGAAATCGCTGGTCATCAGCGCGTAGACCAAAATGCCTGAGGCCACCGAGAGCAGCACGAAGACCCCGTAAACTGCGCGCCGGCCGCTGGCCAGCAGGAAGGGTTTCTTTGCCAGAGCGCCGATCAGCGATCCCAGAAACGCATAGATCGCCAGACAAAACGACAGGAGGACCGCAAAGGACGCAAGGGTTTCCATGGAACGTGGCTCCGCTGTGAAGATCAGATGGCGGCCGGCTTGCCGGTGTTCAACGGCTGGGCGGCGGGCTTGCCGCCCGGGGCGGCTTCATACTTCGAGGGGCACTTGGCGGCGATGGAGTTGGCGTGGAAGGTGCCGTCGGTCTGCAACTTACCGTCGGCCATGGCCTGCGCGCTGTCGCGGAAGGTGTCGGGCAGGGGATCCTTCCCCATGTAGACCACGCTCAGCAGTTGATTGCTTTCCTTCTCGTGGATCTGGAAATGGACGTGCTCGCCTTCGCGTTTGATGCTGCCGGGCACGACGTCGCCGGTCACGCGGACGCGCTTGGTCGCCTCGCCCGACGGCATCTGTTTCAGCTCGGAAATGGTCTTGTAATACGTCTTCGATTCACTGATTCCGCTAGCCGCCAACCAGGCCAGCGTCCCGACAATCGCCACCACTAGCAGTCCGAATCGGAGGTAAGTTTTCATGCGTCACCTTCGCCTCCAGTATAGCCCTTGGCGGCGATCATTGACGGGCAGGTGTAACTTCAGGCTCCACCCAGAATGCGGAGCTCTCCCCGCCGCTCTTCACGGCCTGCACGGAGACGCGCCATTGGCCGGCCTCCGGCTGCGGGACGCGCAGATCTCCCTCGGCGCTCTCCGGCCGGTAGGTGCGGCCGCTGGGGCTCACCAAATAAAGATCGAACTCGTTGGCGCGATCCTCCCAGCCGAGCTTCACGGCCAGGCTGCGCGCCCCGGCGGGGACGCTCAGCAGGCGCGTCCACCATTGGGCGAAGGCGGCCTCGCCCTGCCAGCGGAGGGTTGGTTTCGACGCCTTGGCCGTGCTCTGGGCCGGCTTCAGGGCCTTCGAGATCACATTGGGCCGGTCGTCGAAGCGAAACGGCACGCTCTGCGCCGACACGGACGGAGCGCGCGTGACGTGCACGTGGACGTGGCGGCCAAAGCTGTAGCCGCTGTTGCCGACCTCGGCCAGGATATCGCCGGCTTCCACGCGCTGGCCGGTGCGGACCTGGAAGGTGCGCGTGCGCAGGTGTGCGTAGTGGGAGTATTCGCCGTCGCCGTGGTCGATGGTGATGTAGTTGCCGAAGATCCGCCGGTTGGGGGTCTGGCCGAGGCCCAGGTCGTAGACATGCGCCGTGCCGGCGCGCATGGCCGCCACCCACTGGGCGCCCACGGGCGCCAGATCGTAGGCGTGCAGGGCGCGGCCCCAGTGGGAGTAAGAGCCGTAGGGGCCTTGCGAGACGCGCCAGCGCTCCCCATCGAGAGTCGGCATGCGGTAGCCGCCGCCGGTGGAGACCACAAAGCGCGCCGGCAGGCTCTGCGCGCCGTCCGGGTTGCGCAGGATCACCAGGTACTCGCCAGGCTCGAGCTTGGGCGCTTTCACCCAGACGCGAGTGCCGTCCTGGCGGTCCGGCAGGGCGGTGGTGATGTAGGTCCAGCCGCCGGCCGGAGTGTAGCGGGCGATGTTGATGGAGGTTTCCGAGGTGATGCCGGCGGCGTCGATAGCCAGCGACGCTTCCCCCACTTCGGCCACGCGGGCGGTGAGGCCGCTGGCTGAACCGGCGAGTTCGAAGCCCTTTTCATGCACCACGGCGCCGTTCAGAATCACCCGCACCCGCCACTCGCCGGGCTGCGTGGACGGCGCGAAGCCGCCGACGGGCAGAACGCTGAGGAAACACAACTCCGAGGCGCGCGGCATCTCGTCATATTCGGCATAGGTGGAAACCTGGCCGGAGGGAGTGACCCATTCGATGCGCAGGCGGTCACCAGGGCTCACCCCGCGGGTCACCAGGCGGAAGAAGACCTGCGCCGCGCCTGCCTCGACCTTGGCCGCGGTGCGGGTGAGCGCGCAGGCGCCTTCGCGCGCCTCTGTCCCCAACTGGGCCTCACGGACCTGGATACACCAGGCCGGCAGACACAGGGATAAGGCGAGAAGCAAAACCCTCACACTCGTCCTATCGGCGCAGCCTGGCTTCTTCTACAGGGAATGGCCACTAACCCTGTTGCGTTCCGCAATCCTTGCCGATCAGGTACTTGTGAGACAGAAATGAGCGCACCTGCAGCCGACGGCAAGTTCCAGGACCACTACGAGGTCCTGGGCGTGGAGACCAATGCGGATTCGGATCGGATTCACAGGGCTTACACCAACCTGGCCGAGCGGTATCACGCCCGCAACCCGGAGACCCGGAACCAGCAGAAGTACGAAGCGGTGACGCTCGCCTATGAAGTGCTCTCCGATCCCGAGGCGCGCCGGGCATTCGACTCCCTGCTGCCTCAAAGCAACGCCGCGAAAGAGTCCACGGTCTTCAGCGGCGCCGATTTCTTCGGATCGATCCAGGGCGAGCACTTCCGGCGCATGTGTCTGCTTTGCGTGCTCTATGACCGCCGCCGGCTGAGGCCCGCCGCGCCGGCCATCGTCCACCGCGAACTGGAGGCGATGGTGGCGTTCAGTCCCAGCGAGGTGCAGTTCTCGCTGTGGTATCTGAAGCAGCGGGGTTACGTCGTCTCAGACGATAAGAGCAGCCTGCAGATCACGGCGGAGGGCATGGAGTACCTGGAAGCCAACGTACCTCTCCCGGAACGGATCTATCCTCTGTTGAAGTCCGCCGCGCTGCCGCCGCCGGAAACCGGCCCGCGCTCCTAGACCGCCGTCCGCAATTGGGCGATACTCTCGATGAGCGCCTCCACGTTGGCCAGCGGGAATCCGGCATCGATCTCCACATAAAACCAGCCCCCGCCATCCTGAACGGAGAACTCGCCAGCCAGGCGCCGCACCTCGGCGGCGATCTGCTCCGGCCGCCCGTGCAGCATCAGGCCGCCGCGGTCGGGGTGAATTTGGATGGCGATGCGGCGCCGTCGGCAGAATTCGGCGATCAGGCCGGAAGCATAGGACGGCAACTGCGGCCAGATGACGTCGATCCCCAGGTCCGCCAACTCCTCCAGAATCCGCGAGTTGTTGCCGCAGGTGTGGAAAAAGATCGTCTTGCCGGCGGCACGCACTTCCTGAAACAGAATCTCAAGGCGCGGCCGGAAGAAGCGGCGCCACACCTGGGGCGACATCATGAGTCCGGTGTTGGTGCCGAAATCGTCGCCGAATTGGATGGCGTCGGCTCCGCGCGCCAGCAGATAGCGGATGGTGCGGATTTGGTAGTCGAGGATCAGGTCGGCCAGGGCGTGGATCTCGGGCACGTCCTGGGTGATATCCATCAAAACGTCTTCGAACCGCCGGACGGCATGCATCACCTCGAAGATGCTGATCCAGCCGCTCTTCAGGTAGTAGCGCTCCATGTTCGCCAGGGCCCGGGCGCGCTCCAACTCAAAGGCGGGGCCTGAGGCGGGCGGCACGGGCGGCGGCCGGTAGCGAGAGAGGTGGGCCCAGTCGTCCAGGGGCCGCTCGACGGGATGGCCGTGCATGCCGAAGATGAGGTGGCGCCACAGAACGCCCCATTCGTCTCGGCGCAACTCTTCGTAGCGGCCGGCGGCGTCGACAAATTGCGGTTCCGGGCGGCGGTCCGGAAAGTCGCAAACGGCGCCGAAATCGTGCGGGTAGCGCTCCCAAAGACTGCGCAATCCCGCCCCATGCTCGAAGATTCCGGCCGGCGATGGGTGGTACTCCACGGGCACGACATCCACCGGGCGGAAGTCAATGGCCGCCCGCACCCTTTCGCGGGGCAACATAGATTCCTGGCGCCGCTCCTCTCCGGAACATCGTATCGTCCCGGAGGGCGGGCGCGGGGCTGGCCAGGCGCCCGGCGCCGCGTCCAAGATTTTGCTTTTCGGCGCATCCAATCTCCCCTGGGCCGCATCGGTTAGATAGGACTTGTTCCGCAATCTCAACCCATACTAGAGACTGAACTAAGGAGTACACGCACCATGCTTGGAGTTGGACAGAAATTCCCCGAATTCAAACTCGCCGCCTCGGTCGGCCTTTCCATGGACTTCCCCACGTTGTCGCTGGACGACTTCGCCGGCAAGTACAAGGTCATCTTCTTCTGGCCGAAGGACTTCACCTTCGTCTGCCCGACCGAAATCACCGCCTTCGGCAAGCTCAATGACGAATTCCTGAAGCGCAACACGCAGGTGCTGGGCGCCAGCGTCGATTCCGAGTTCGTCCACCTGGCGTGGCGCAACGCCCACCCGGATCTCAAGGAACTGCCCTTCCCGATGCTGGCCGACATCAAGCGCGAACTCAGCTCCGCCCTCGGCATCATCGACGCCAAGGCCGGCGTCAGCCAGCGCGCCGTCTACATCCTCGACCCTGAGAACGTGATCCGTTTCGTGATGGTGACCGACCTCTCCATCGGCCGCAACAGCAACGAAGTGCTGCGCGTGCTCGACGCTCTGCAGGCCGGCGGCCTGATGCCGTGCGACTGGCAGCCCGGCCAGCCCGCCATCAAGGTCTAAACCTGACACACTGATCGACTAGGGGGGCCGGTTCCGCCGGCCCCTTCTCTTTTTTGAACGATGACTCTCGAACAAGCCCTCTCTCAACCTGAACTCACGCCGATGGAGACCTGGACCGTCGCCGCGGCCTGTTCCGTGGCCCGCCCCCAGCATTCCTTACTGAGCCAGGCGGCGCGCATGTTGTCGCACGAGCAGATGCACTCCGCCCGCACGGCCGCCAAGATGATGTCGATGACGAATATCCTCTTCCGCTTCCGCGACCTCGTCGGCAAGGAAGAGTACTCCCAACTCCCGGCACGGCTCAACCTCTCCGGACGGCGCACGCACGGCGGTGACGAGAAGGCATTCGAACTGGCCTGCATCGCGGTGTCGGCGCTGAACGGCTGCCAGACCTGTCTGCGCCACCACGAGGGCAAGGCGCGCGAATTGGGACTCAGCCCGGAATCGATCCTGGCCGCTGTGCGCCTGGCAGCCGTGCTACAAGCGAATTGATGGCCTTTCTGCTGCTGCTCGCCGCCTGGCTGCCCATTTTCGACGGAAAGTCGCTGACGGGCTGGGACCACACGGGCCCGTGGCCTTCGTTCACGGCGGACTCAGGGGTTCTGCGCACTTCCGGCCGGGCCGGGGCCGGCAACTGGGTGCACACTTCGCGGGAGTATGAAGACTTCCGCCTGCGCTTCGAATACCGGCTGGACGAGTGGGCCGAAGCGGCGGTGATGCTGCGGGCGGCGCGCAGCCAGCGGCCGCAGCACACGGGAATCACACTGGTGCTGGCGCACGACTTTCACAAGGAAACGACGCCCTGGATCACGGGTGCGGTGATGGGCGCACTGCCGCCGCTGGCCACCCTGCCGGCCTCTTTCGGAGAGTGGCACAGGGTGGAGATCGAACTGCGGGGCTCCACGCTGCTGGCCAGCATCGACGGGACGGTGGTGCAGCGGGCCGACCTGGCGGCGATTCCAGAGTTGCGCGACCGGCTGCGCAGGGGCGTGATCGGCTTCCCGGATATGGGCCACGGCTACGCGCTGAGAAACCTGGAGGTCGAAGACCTGGGCCGGCCCACGAAGTTCACCGAGTTTGCCGGCCTGGCCGGCTGGGAGCGGCGCGGCCGGAGCGGTGAGTGGCGCATGCGGGGCGGCGTCATCGAAGCGCTGAACGGCGATTCGATCCTCTATGCCCCGCCGGCGTTCAGCGACTTCGAGGTAACGGCCGTGGTGCGCACGCACGGGCGGGTGAACTCGGGCATCTTCCTGCGCGGGCAGCCGGAGGGATCGGACCGCGGCTTCGAGGTGCAGATCTACTCGCCGGTGGATGCCGTCTACCAGACCGGCTCGATCTACGGCCGGCGGCGCTCGACCCTGGAAGCGGACCTGGAAGGACAGTGGTTCCTGCTGCAGATCCGCGTGGCGGGCGCGCGCTGCACGGTGTGGGTGGACGGGCGGCAGGTGGCCGATTTCAACGGACTGCCGGAGGAATTGCGGAAGGCCGGCCGCATCGGCCTGCAGTTGCACTCGCAGGATTCGCGCGTGGAATTCCGCGACCTGCGCGTCCGTGCATTATGATGGGCGCGTGACCGCCCTTCTCCTCGCTCTTTTCCTGGCCGGCCCCGAACCCACCTTCGAACAGGCGCGCGCCAACGCCGCGCAGCACCTGCAGGCCGTGGCCGCCAGCCAGCGCCTGCTGCACGCCTGGATGAAGTTCGCCGATCAGAAAACCCTCCTCCTGCCCGACCGCACCGGCAAGCCCGAGCGCGTCTACACCCCTCACAACTCCGGCGCCGACCTCTACCCCTACCTCATCCTCACCGCGCGCCTCACCGATCCGGCCCTCTATCACGGCCGCATGCTGGAGATGCTGCGCAACGAGGTGCGGTACACCAATGCCAAAGCCGGCGTGCCGGGCAATCTCGATCTCAACACCGGCGTACTGGGCCCGCCCAGCATGTTCGGGGCCGGCGAGTATGCCAAGGATGGCCTCATCACCGTCACCGAGTACCTGGGGCGCACGCCATGGACCGACCGGATGATCGACATGGTGGCCGACGCCATGAACCAGGCGGCGGTCGCCTCCGATTTCGGCCCCCTGCCCGCCTCGGACAGCGAACTCAACGGCGACTACCTCCAGGTGCTGCCGCGCCTCTACCTGCTCACCGGCGACCGGCGCTTCCTGGACTGGGGCCGCCGCATCGCCGACGCCTACACCGAAGAGGTGCTGCCCGCCAATCACGGCCTGCCGTCGATGAACTGGGACTTCACCAAACACACCGGCGACACCAAGCTGAAGCTGCGCGACCACGGCAACGAGATCATCGTCGGCCTGGTGACGCAGTTCGCGCTGGAAGCCCAACTGGGCACGCCGCGCGCCTCGCGCATGCAGCCCGTGCTGGCAAAGATGCTGGACCGCGTGCTCGAATCGGCCAACCCGCACGGCATGCTCTACAACACCATCGACACCGTGACGCTGAAGCCGCTGGACGAGAGACTCAGCGACAACTGGGGCTACCTCTACGGCGCCGTCTATACCTTCTCTCAAGTGACGGGGCAAGCCAGGTACCGCGAGCCCGTGCGGCGCGTCCTGTCGAACCTGGGCAACTACCGCAACTGGTGCTGGGAGCCGTCCTCGAACGCGCTGCTCAACGCCCGCAAGGATCCCAAGCTCGGCTCGTTCGACGGCTATGCCGATTCGATCGAGAGCGCGCTCTACCTGGTGAACCGCGAGCCCGTCCCGGAAGCGCTGGCCTGGATCGACTCCGAGATGCAGGTGATGCTCTCCATGCAGCGCCCCGACGGCCAGTTTGAAGACTGGTACGGCGAGGGCAACTTCAATCGCACGGCGCTGCTCTATGCGTTGATGAAGTCTCAGGGCGTGCGCGCCGCGCCGTGGAAGCCGGGCCTGGCCGTGGGCGCGGTGCGGCGGGGCCGCACGCTGCTGCTGCACTTGAGCGCGCCGGCCAAGGTCGAGTTCGACTTCGCGCGCCACCGGCGCGTGCACAACTGGCAGACGAACTACGTGCGCCTCAACGAGTTTCCCGAGTGGTTCACGGTGGACGAGAAC
>JARKQJ010000215.1 GCA_029973955.1 Paludibaculum sp.
GGGGGATACGGTTCCACGGTGGCGCCGAGAGTGCGTTTCGGGGGAATGCGGCTTCGCCCTGTGGTGCTGGGACTGCGTTTCGGGGGAGACGGGCTTGGACGCGTGGCCCCGAGACTTTGTCTCGGGGGATTACGGCTCCACGGTGGCGCCGGGGCTTTGTCTCGGGGGAATACGGCTCCGCTGCGTCTCGGGGGAATAGGGCTTCCTGGGGAGGGTTGGCTATTGGATTAGGAGCCAGGTCCAGCCTTTGGCGGGGATCTGGAGGGTGACTTCGATGGAGTAGTCGCGGGCCAGCTTGGCGGGGCGGGGTGGGGCTCCGTTGATGCTGAGTTGGGCGGTGGTTGTCAGGCCGGTGTAGTAGAGGGGGAGGCGGATGGTGCGGGTGATGGGCTGGGGGAGGGGGTTGAAGAGGAAGGCCAGGCCGCGTTCCTTGTTTTCCGGGTTGACGTGGAGGAGGCCGTCCCAGTCCTGACCGTCAGGGCGGCGGAGGTGGATGACGTCGGAGTCGAGGATGGCGCGGTGGGCCTTGTAGAAGTCGACCCAGCGTTTGACGACGGCTTTGGTTTCGGGGGAGTCAAAGAGCCGGGGGCCGCGGTAGCAGGCCTGGACGCCGGAGGTGAAGTTCTGGACGAGGTGCTGCTCGTAGGCGTCGAGGTGATCTTTGAGGGGTTCGAGGGTGGCCGCTTCGCCGCCGCCGTGGTACTGGGTGAGGGGGACGAACATCCAGCCCATGGAGGGGGTTTTGAACCAGGTGCCGTCGTAGATATTCTGGCGGCCGAGGATGAACTGGCGTTCGCGGGGGAGGCTCCAATTGGTTTCGCGGTAGCCCATGGCGACCTTGGTGGAGCCGTTGAGGAAGTACCAGTCGGGGATGTTGAGATAGATGCCGCGGGCGCGGGACCAGCGGTAGAGGTCGCGGATGCGCTCCCACTGGCGCCATTGGGAGTCTTCCAGGCCTTCGTGCCCGGGATGGGTGGTGGAGGCGCAGACGTCGCCGGGGTAAGAGCCGTCGTGCTCGAGGATGCTGAGGCCGGTGGTTTCGAAGAGGGAGTAGAGCTTGCGGAAGTAGTTGTCGGCCCACTTGCTCATGAGGCAGGGGGAGTTGCCGAAGATGGCGCCGCCGGGTTTGCCGGTCTGAGGGTTGATGACGTCGTCTTCGGGGCTGATTTTACGGCTGGCGAGGAGGGAGTAGCCGCCGAGCTCGACGCCTTTGGATTTGCCGTATTCGACGAGTTCGCGGAGGCCGGCGCGGTAGGCGGGATCTTCATTTTCGGCGTTGAAGCGGCTGCCGAAGCTGAGGATGACCATTTCAAAGCCCGTTTCGGCGCACTGGTCGATGGCGTTTTTGACCGTGGCCGGATCGGACTGGCGGACGTGCATGAGGATGGGGTTTTCCGTGGCCCAGGGGGCGATTGTGCGATAGAAGCGGCGGAGGGTGAGGCTGCGGCGCTCGCGGTCTGTGCTGTCGTAAGCGAGTTCGTAGGTACGAAAAGACTCGAGTTTGCCGCCGGGCGGGATGAGGACGTTGGGGCCGATGGGCGGGCGGGACTCGATGAGGAGGGGGGAGTTGCGCTCGTAGTTGACCTGGGTTGCGTACTGGGGATCGGGGAGGAAGACAGTGGTGCGGTTGGCGGTATGGGCGTCCATGCCGCGGAAGGAGTAGTCGCTCTCGACGTGGAGCTGGGAGGGCGGCGGGGTGGCGGCGTCGACGGCGGAGTCCTGCTCGACGATGGCGAGGATTTCGGAGGCGAACTTATTGAGGCGGACGGGTTGGGTGCCGGCGTTGCGGAGGACGAACCACTTCACGAGGGCGGGGATGCCTTCGTACATCTCGTAGTGAATGTCGATTTGGAGGCCGCCGGGGTTGCCGTAGTGGAAGACGACGCCGGCGCCTTTGGGGGGCCAGGGGGCGTTGGAGGCGAGGCGGACGCGCTTCCATTCGAAGGGTGCGGCCATGGGGGCGGGCTCGTAGCCGGTGCAGTGGAGGGCGGAGGGGTCTGGGGTGAGGGAGTCGATCCAGTCGGCGCGGAGGTAGGCGTAGTCGGGCTGGCCGAGGAGGCCGCCGACGGGGATGTCTTTTCCGTCGACGGTGAGGCGGGCTTCGGGCTTGACGCCGCGGAGGAGGGATTCGCCGGTGATGAGATTGCGGTAGCCGACGGTGGCGCAGTCGGGTTGGATGCGCCAGGTGCGGCGGAGGAGGCCGTTGGAGAGGGAGACCTCCCTGGGGCCGGTTTCCAGTTTAGCGGGGCGGGTATCGCGGGTGACCAGGAAGTCGGCGGCGAAGGCGTACGGGGAGCTGCACGCCAGGCAGAGCAGGGCGAGCGAAGAGCGCATGTCAACCTCTCAAGGCTTGATCGGCAACCAGTGTAGCGGGGCGGACTCCGGAGACGTCGGCGACGCGGACGATGTGAGCGCCGCGGAGGACGGCCATGGTGGCGGCGGCGACGGTGGTAGCGGCGCAGGGCTCGACGGGGATTTCGGCATCGAACTGCTGGCCGAAGGGGCTGACCATGAGGGGCAGGCGGAGCTTGTGGAAGTCGTCGAGGGCGACGAGGAGTTCGGTATTGGTCTCCTTGCGCTTGCCCATGCCGAAGCCGGGATCGATGACGAGGCGGTTGCGTTCGACGCCCATGCGGCCGGCGCGGTTGAGGGCGGCGGAGAGTTCGGCGGAGACGAGGCTGGCGGGATCTTTCCAGGCGCCGAGCTTGGCCCAGGTCTGAGGCGTGCCGCGCATGTGCTGGAGGATGAAGCCGACGTCGTGCTGCATAACGACCTTGGCGAGGTCCTGTTCGAGGGTCAGGCCGCTGGGATCGCGGATGATGACGGCGCCATGCTCGATGGCCTTTTCGGCGACGGCGGGGCGGAAGGTTTCGGCACAGACTGGGACGGGAAAGCGGCCTTTGACGCGTTTGAGGGCGGGGATGAGGCGACGGAGCTCTTCGGCTTCCTCGATGGGCTTCCGGCCGGGGCGGAGGAAGTCCGTGGTGAATTCGAGGATGTCGGCGCCGGCGTCGATGAGTTCGGTGGCGCGGACGAAGGCGCGGTCGGGGTCTTCAAAGGGGCCGAGGCCGTCGACGGGATCGGGGGTGATGGGGATGACCCCGCAGATGAGAGTGCGCTCGCCGAGGCGCCACAGTTCCTTCTTGATCTTCCACTCGACTTTATTGCGCGGCATCCCTTCTATTTTAAGGGTGGTGCGCAAAGGGGCGCGACATTTCTTTGCGTTGCCGGGCGGAAGAGAAACGCCCAGGGCGGCTAGCTGCGGGCGAAGTAGAGGTAGACGGCGCGTTCCAGGTCGGGCTTGGTGATCTGGATGGGGCGGTTTTCGTACTGGCTGATGGAGGCGATGATGTCGATGATGTCCTGGGGGTAGCAGGCGCGGAGCTGGGTGCGGCCGTTGGAGAGGCAGAGCTTGCGAAGATATTCGGCGCTGTCGTAATCGACGGGGACGTTGCGAGTGGTGACGACGCGCTGGAAGATCATGTCGAAGACCTGGGCCTGGACGGGTTCGACCTCGATTTTGTTTTGGATACGGCGGAGGAAGGCTTCGTCGGCGAGGTCAGAGGGGTCGAGGTTAGTGGAGAAGACGACCATGAGTTCGAAGGGGATCTGGAATTTGACGCCGTAGCGGAGGGTGAGGTAGTCGACGTGACGGTCGAGGGGGACGATCCAGCGGTTGAGGAGGTCGCGGGGGCTCATGAGCTGGCGGCCGAAGTCGTCGATGATGAAGATGCCGTTATTGGCCTTCATCTGGAGGGGGGCGGCGTAGATGCCGGAGGACTCGTCGAGGCGGAGTTCGAGCATGGAGGGGATGAGTTCGCCGCCGACGACGATGCAGGGACGTTTGCAGAGGACCCAGCGGGGATCGACATCGGGGTCGTCGATTTCGATGCGGTGGTGGACGACGGGGTCATAGAGGGAGATGATCTGGTTGTCGACTTCGACGGCGTAGGGGATGAGGATGCCGTCCTGGTAGACGCGCAACATGCGTTCAGCGATGGAGGTTTTGCCGTTGCCGGAGGGGCCGTAGAGAAAGATGGAGTTCTGAGAGATGAGGGCGGGGCCGAGCTGATCGAGGAGGCGATCCGGGACGACGAGATCGGAGAAGGCGGCGCGGAGGGCGCGGCGGTCGATATGGACGCGGGCGGCCTGGCGCTTGATGGCGGCGTGGTATTCCTTGAGGGCGACGGGGCAGGCGCCGGCGTATTGGGAGATCTGGAAGCGATCGGAGGCGAGCTGTTTGCCGGCCTGGGTGAGGACGAACTGATAGTCATTGCCGATCATGCCCTTGACCTCAATGAGCTGCTGCTGGCGGAGGGAGCGGAAGGCCTGATCGATGATGGGGAGCGAGAGGCAAAGTTTGCGGCAGAGGCTCTCCAGGGAGATGAAGCCTTCGAGGAGGGTGCGGCGAAGGACGAGGTCGATGACGAGCGACTGCGAGATGTTGAGATCTTCCAGGGTTTGGGGGACTGGAGGAGAGAAGCTGGAGCGCAGGCCTGCGGGTGAGGTCATGACGAGCATCTATCGGCCAGAGCGGGGGGAGAAGTTTAGGCACGGGCTGCACGGGGAGGGGGTGGGATTCGTCAAGGCTAGTAAGGCGTGTTGTCGATTCGCGCATTTGCGTTGATGTTGGTGGCCTGCGCTGCCTGGGCGGCGGAGGCGGAGAGTGCGGGCAAGTTGTACAAAGAGGCGCGGAAGGCGCTGGAGAAGGGGGACTACACGCAGGCGTATGTGCTTTCTTCCCGGGCAGTTGCGTTGGATCCGGAGACGGCGGAGTACTGGCAGTTTTCTCAGGCGGTGCGGACGCGAGGGCTGGCTGGACTGAAGATAGAGACGGCGGTGGAACCGGCAGCGGAGAACGGCGGGAGCGCGGAGCCGGGCATCTCAGAGGAGGATCTGGAGGAGGCGCGCAAGACGTTGCCGCCGCCGATTCTGCACGGCGAAGAGGGGCGCAAGAGTTTCCGGATTCGCGGGGATGCGAAGAAAATCTTCGAAGAGGTGGCGAAAACTTATGGGCTGGATGTGATCTTCGACTCAGACTACCAGCCGGGGCCCGCGGTGACGATCGAGATGACGGACGCCGACTGGCGGGAGGCGATTCGAGCGGCGGAGAGCGTGACTAGCTCATTCCTGGTGGCGATGAGTAACCGGGTGGCGCTGGTGGTGAAGGACACGGCGCAGAAGCGGACGGAGCAGGAACGGGTGATGACGGTACTGGTGCCGTTTGTGGAGCCGTTGTCGCCGCAGGAGATTCAGGAGGCGGCGCGGGCGGTGCAATCGACGTTCGACATGACGAAGATGGGGATCGACAATGCGCGGAAGGTGGTGTTGTTCCGGGACCGGGTATCGCGGCTGAAGCCGGCGCTGGATTTGTTTCAGCAGTTGATGGTGCAGCGAGCGCAGGTGATGACGGAGGTGGAGTTGCTGGTGGTGAACCGGAACTCGACGCTGAGTTACGGGTCGAAGTTCCAGTCGACGTTTCCGTTCTATTGGGTGGGTGGGCCGGTGGTGAATCCGTTGAACTTCGTGACGACGCTGCCGTCGTCGCCGCTGGCTGTGTTTGGAGGGGGAAGTACGGCGATGGGGGTGGTGCTGACGGGCAACTCGTTCTTCGCGAGCCTGACGAAGGGGCAGGTGGAGAGCGTGGTGAGGAGCACGATCCGCGGGGTGGACGGCCAGGCGGCGCAGATGCACCTGGGCGATCGGTATCCGGTAATGACTGCCGGGTACTACGGGCAGAACGGGCAATCGACGGGAACGGGGAAGGCGTATGTGGGGGCGCCGACGGTGAACTTCGAGGACCTGGGGATCGTGCTGAAGGTGACGCCGAAGGTGCACAACCTGAACGAGCTTTCGATGGAGATCGAGGCGGAGTTCAAGACATTGACGGGAAAGGCGACGAACGGGATTCCGGTGATTGCGAACCGGAAGTTTTCGACACGGGTGCGGACGAGTTTCGAGCAGACGACGGTGATTGCGGGGTTGGTGCAGGAGACGATTTCGCAGAGTTGGAGTTCGCTGCCGGGTCTGCAGAACATCCCGTGGTTGCGGTCGAACGACAAGTCCGGGGAGAGGACGGAGCTGTTGCTGACTTTGAAGCCGCGGCTGGTGAACCTGCCGCCGAGCGAGATCCCCACGGTGGCGGTACGAGCGGGGAGCGAGACCAGGCCACTGACGCCCCTGGACTAGAGTAGAGCCTTAGGTAAGGGCAAGGGCATTGACAGGAGACGTGCGGATGCTGTGGGATGGAGGGGAGGCAGGCCAGGAATTGGAGGCCCGCCCGGGAGAGAAGTCATGAGCGAAGAGACGATCAAGACGCAGGAAGATCTTGCCGCGGAGCTGGAGAAGCTGAAAGCGGAGAACGCATCTCTGAAGCGAGCCCGGAATGCGGGCATCACGTTCAAGGTGAGCGAGAAAGGCGCAGTTTCCGTGTACGGATTGGGGCGCTTTCCGGTGACCTTGTACAAGGAACAATGGGAGCGGCTGATGGCCGCATCGGATCAACTGAAGGGCTTCATTGCGGACAACGCGGAGAAGCTGAAGGTCCGGGAGTAGGCGAACAAAGACATGTCGAAGATGTTGGAGGAGATCCGCGAGCAGCCAGCGGCGCTCGAGCGGACCCTGAAGGCCGAATTGCGCGGCATTGAACGGCTGCGCGCGAAGTTTGAAAAAGAGAAGCCGCGGATGGTGGTGCTGGCGGCGCGCGGGACCTCGGACAACGCGGCACAGTTTGGGCGGTACCTGATCGAGGTAACGACGGGGATCCCGGTGTCGCTGGCGGCGCCATCGGTTTCGACGCTCTACCATTCGAAGCTGCGGATGGAAGGGGCGCTGCTGGCAGCGGTATCGCAATCGGGCGAATCGACAGACACGAACGTGGTGCTGGAAGAGGCGAAGGCGCAGGGCGCGTTCACCTTGGGCATCACGAACGAGGCGTCGAGCACGCTGGCGAAGATCGCGGATCACGCCATTCTGGTGCGGGCCGGGCGGGAGAAGAGCGTGGCGGCGACGAAGACCTACACGGGCCAGTTGCTGAGCTTCTACCTGCTGGCGTGGGCGCTGGGCGCAGAACTGGAGATCGACGATCTGAAGAAACTGCCGGAGATGGCAGCGGCGGCGCTGAAGCTGGAAAAAGAGATTGAAGCGCGGGCCGAGCGATACCGGTTCATGAACCATGCGGTAGTGGTGGGGCGCGGACTGAACTATTCGAACGCGTTCGAGTGGGCGCTGAAGATGATGGAGACGTGCTACATCGTGGCGGAGCGGTTCTCGCAGGCGGACATCCTGCACGGGCCGATCGCGATGGTGGGCCAGGCGTTTCCGGCGTTCGTGCTGGCGCCTCCGGGCGCGACCTGGCCGGTGATGAACGAACTGATCGCAAAGCTGCAGGGGCTGAAGGCGGAGACGCTGGTGTTGAGCGACCGGTCAAACCGGGAGGCTCCGAAGTCGGCGGTGCGGATTCCCGCGGCGCTTTCGTTCCACGCGAAGAAGGGGAAGGCGGCGATGCCGGCGGACCTGTATACGCCGGTGCCGTACATCATTCCGGCGCAGTTGTTCGCGGCGAAACTGGCTGAAGTGAAGGGGTTGAACCCCGACCAGCCGCGGGGCCTGTCAAAAGTCACGTTGACGTTGTAGTCAGCGTTGGAGAAAATCTGGCAGAGGGTACTGGGCATGGGAACACTATTGGTGTGCACGATGGCGCTGGTCTGCGGCGGGACGCTGCTGGGTGAAGACAAGGTGGTGGGCGGGCCGTATGTAGTTTCGCAGGCGGCGCGAACGGCGACGATCGGATGGATCGTCCAGACGGGCGAGGTAAAGGTGGGGACGACGCGTTCAATCCCGGTGCTGCGGGCGGAGAAGGTGTCGATGACGGGACTGAAGAGCGGTGAGTTGGTGGAGTACACGACGCCGAATGGGCTGAAAGGCTCGTTCAAAGTGGCGCCGGCGGAGCCGACGGCGTTTCAGGCGGTGGTGTTTGGGGACACGCGTTCGCGGCACGATTTGCACCGGAAGATCATGGAAGCGATCTCGAAGCTGAACCCGGATTTCCTGGTGCACACGGGCGACCTGGTGACAGATGGCAAGGATGTGGAGCAGTGGCCGCGGTTCTTCGATATCGAAGGCGAGGTGCTGAGGAAGACGGTGTTCTTCCCGGCCTTGGGCAACCACGAGCGGAACTGCAGGTACTTCTACGATTTCTTCGATGTGGAGACGCCGTACTATTCGTTCGACTGGGGTGGGGCGCACTTCACGGTGCTGAACACGGACCTGGGGAATGTGGCGTTGAGCGCGAAGGCGCGGGAGGAGTTTTGGGCGGAGCAGGACCGCTGGATGGAAGACGACCTGGCGAAAGCGCAGAAGGCGGAGTTCCGATTCCTGATTACGCACCATCCGCCGTTCACAGCGGTGAAGCGGAGACAGAACGACAATCCCCGGATGACGGCGATGATCCCCGTGCTGGAAAAGTACAACGTGACGGCGGTGTTCAGCGGTCACGACCACAACTATCAGCACCACGTGAAGAATGGGATTCACTACATCGTGACGGGCGGGGGCGGTGCGCCGCTGTATCCGGTGGATGGGCCGATTGAGGGGTTGACTGTGAAGGTGGAGTCGACCGAGCACTATGTCCGAATGACGGGAGCGCCGGGGAAGATCAAGATGGAAGCGGTGGCGTTGGACGGGCGCGTGCTGGATACGTTCGAGGTGGTGAAGAAGTAGGGCTTCTCTCGGCAAAAGCTGCCGCAACGGGAGCGGATGTGCGAGAATGAAGGAGTTCGCAATTGGTATCGGGCCGTGGCGCAGCCTGGCTAGCGCGCTTGCTTGGGGTGCAAGAGGTCCCGGGTTCAAATCCCGGCGGCCCGACCAAAGAACGCAAAGAGCTACTGACCTTCGCTCTTCCCTTCCCCCCCTTTCTGGCGTCCAATTGGCATCCAAACTCGATTCGCTGCCCCTTGGGTAGCGTGCGAGGATCCATCCCACAATGCCGCCGACGACTCGTGGTCTGTTCCCAAGACCTTTCGAGGAATGGGCACGATGGGCGGCATTGCTGATTCCCGAAGCCTGACGGATTTTCCCTCTCCTATACAGAGCGCCCACGCCGCCCACGCTGCCGGCGCACGACCAGCAGCACGAGATGCATCAAGAACGCGGTGCGAGATCGCAGAACTCGACGCCGGATTCTCTCCATCTCTTTCAACATCCTGCTCAACGGCTGATTAGCATGGTGGAGAATGGAATTGACAGTCGCTGGCGTGACGAGCGGAGCCTGCGGGCAGATGGTCGGCCCGTTCGCCGCATAGCACGGAAGCAGATGAAACTAGGGCGCAATGACCCCTGCCATTGCGGCAGTGGCAAGAAACTCAGGCACTGCCATGGTGACCCTCGAGGCGGCATGCAGAGCCAGCAAGGCACTCGGCGGACGCCGCCACCTGAGATCTTTGACCGCGCGCGCGAGCACTTTGCTCGGATGGCGGCGGAAGAACAGGAACGGACCCAGCAATACGGCGACATCAGGCCCATCATCGGCGTTCAGAACTGGGGAAAGCAGTTCGTCGCGGTGCGCAACAGGCTCTATTGGGGGAACTGGAAGTACTTTCCAGACTTCCTTGACTACTTTCTGCAGGCGCGTTTCGGGCAGGACTGGACGGAAATCCAGAACAGGTTGGCCCCGTCTGCGCAGCACCCCATCTCGCGATGGCGAGCGCAAGGGTTGTCCTACAACAACCAGGCTGTAACCGAGCAGGCGGGCCGCCCGGGCGTGCGACCGAATGGCTTCATGGCCGCCTACTTCGGCTTCGCGTACGACCTCTATGTTGTGGATGACAATAACGAGTTGGATGATCGGTTGCTTGAACGCCTGAAGCACCGCGACCAGTTCCAGGGAGCTCGTCATGAACTCTTTGCAGAGGCTACTTGCTTACGCGCCGGCTTCACTGTGACGCACGAGAATGAGAGAGATCCGAACCGGCGGCACGTAGAGTTCATTGCAACCGACAAGAACACTAACCTGCGCGTCGCTGTTGAGGCGAAGAGCCGTCACCGCCCTGGCGTGCTTGCCCAGGTTGGCGAACCTGTTGCTGAAGACCATGTGGACTTCAGATTCTCAAGGTTAATTCATGATGCGGTTGCCAAGGAGCCCGGGTTGCCGCTCGCCATTTTTCTCGACACGAACCTCCCTCCTCAGCGCGCGCGCAAGTTCTACGGACCTCGTGTCAGCCCGCCTCAGCCGTCTTTGTACCTTCAGAGGATTCTCGAAGATGTGCGAAAGCGCGCAGGGGGAAGAGATCCGTATAACCTCCTGGTTTTCACTAACATTCCGCACCACTACGGCCGGGACGATGAGCTGGATCCTCCGCGCGATTGGGTCGCGTACATAGCCCAAGCCACCAACACGCCGGCACATAGTGCCGCGGTCTTGCAGCACTTGGCGCGAGCGTCGGAGCTTTATGGCAACGTACCCAATGCTTTCCCGGAGAACCGTTGAGTGAGTGCCTGCAAGTGGCTGTTGTATTGGACCAGTTGCTTTCTGTTGACGACTGAAGCGTGGCGATGATACTCAGGAATTGAACGCTCGCAAGGCGTTCCCAGAGGCGCGCGGGGCCTCTCGCAAATCCCGCATCCCTCCCAACGAGCCTTCGTCTCTTTTGCGGGCATACCCGCAATCCCACCCGGGCAGACACCAGAACTATGCTCAAGAGCATCCGGATTGAGAACCCGGTTTCCGACTGCCTGTTCACCACGAAGAACCGCGCCAAGCGCTTCGTCGCGCAAGGACGGGCGGTCTGGTTCGAGCCTGGCGTCTCCATCCGAATCATCACGTCGGACCACCGACAGCGCGCCGCGCAGACATCGGTGGACACCACTCACTTCGGTTACGAGCGGGCCGCCCACGCCGGCCTGGCACAACTATCGGAACTGGCCAACCTCCGGATGGTCACTCCCGGCGTGCTTTTGGGCTTGGGCAAACGAAAGGGCGCCAGCCGGCGATGTAGGCTTTCGATTCCAGGAAGGGGCCGGCGGTGAACGCGGGCTGCACGCCGCGGTTGTCGATGACGGTGGCCGTGCTGGGGGCACCCAGGCCCGCGGCGAAGACCCAGTGGCCTTCGGCCTGGAGCCGCTCGTTGAATTGCTGGATGGCGGCCATTTCGGCTGGGGTGGCGCGGCCGGTAGTTTCATCGATGACGGAGATCAGATAGTTCATCTCGCACGATCTCCTTTATTTCCAGACTGGGACGCCGAGTTCGGAGAAGCGGGCAGCTCCGTTGAGGAAGTGGGCGGTGATCCAGAAGACGGTCCAGGCTTCGTGGTAGCCGCCGCGCATTTCGGTGATGGCGACGTCGCGGCCGAGTTGGGCGTAGTTGGTTTGCTGGAGCTGTTCGCCCTGGCTGCCGTAGGGATCGATGATCTGGCCGGCGGAGCGGTACATGACGAGGGCGAGCTGGCGTAGGTCGGCGCGATTGTCGATCTGGCCGAGGCGATAGACGTCGGGAGCGGTGAGGGCGCCCCAGACATCGAGGTGCTGGTTCTGAACGGAGACGGAGGTCCAGCCGCGAGTGCGGACGCGGTGATCGGTGAGGCGGCCGGCGGGCTCGGGGACGTCCCAGACGTAGGTGTAGGTGAGCATGACATCGGCGGCGTGACGGGTCCAGCGGAGGTGTTCGGGGGAGCGGGTGAGCTCGAAGAGTTCGAGGAAGCCGGCGAAGGCGAGGGCGGCGCCCTCTTTGTCTTCGCAGGAGGCGTCGGAGGTACCGCCCCAGTAAGGCTCGGCCATGGTGAAGTGGCGCTGGGCGTAGTGCTGGGCGGCGGCGAGGCCGGCCTGACGGTAGCGGGGGTTGGAGAAGAGCACGGAGGCTTTGATGAGCGGGGCGATGAGAGAGGCCTCGTTGGTGGAGCGGGGATGCCACTCAGGATTCAGGATGCGGGCGGAGTGCACGTCGGCGGCGTGCTTCAGGAAGGCCTCCCACCTGGCGGTCTTGAGGCCGCGGACGCGGCCGGCGGCGATGGCACGGGCGATGGTGAGCATGGCCTGGCCCTGGTTGAGGAACTCCTGGCTGTGCCACTGCTTCTTGCTGAGGTCGTACCAGGTGTGGAAGCCGGCGTCGTAGAACTGGGCGGTGGAGAGGAAGTCGAGAGACTTCTGGGCGTACGCCAGAGCCTTGGGGTCTTTGAGGCCGGGGGCGAGGATTTGAAGGGCGTAGCCGAGAGCTTCAGCCTGTCCGGTCCAGCCCATGACGCCCTGGGTCCGATCGACGTACTTCTGGAAGATGGCGTGGTCCGGGTTTTCGCGCCAACGGGTGAGGGCGTAGCGGTATTTGGCGCGCACGATTTCGGGGATAGCAGGGAGGTCTTCGGCGTAGAAGGGCTTGAAGAGGGCGATGGAACTGCGGACGGAGGCCTGGAAGGCGCTGCCGGGCTGCGTGACGGGGAAGGCCTCGAGGTAGAAGGACTTTTCAACGACGGCGTTGGGCGGGAGGTTCAGGTAGGCGTTGTCGTAAGGGACGAAGCCGCGCTGGGCGGCCTTGATGACAGAGCGCTTGCCGTTGGAGGCGCAGGGGCCGGAGAGGGCGGTGAGTTCGGCGGCGCCCTGCTGAGTGATGACGCCGAGGGACCACCACTGGTCATGAAGGTTGGCGTAAGGGACGGGGGAGGGGATGGTGTGGAGTGAGGCGCCCCAGAGCTTAATGCCGCGATGGAGTTCGAGCGAGGCGAAGGGCATGGGGTAACGGTGTTCCTCATAGATGGACTCTTCGCCGGGCTTGCCAGTGGAGACGGGGGTGCGTCCGCTGCGCGCGCCGGAGGGATTGCCGAAGTAGAGGATGCCGGGAAGGACTGGCTGTGCAGAGTCAGACGCGGCCAGAAACCGGACAGAGAGGGTGGCCTGATTCAGAGGCTGCTTGCCCTTCCAGGTGAAGCGGCGGAGTCCGCGGACGAGGCCGTTTTCGAGGCGATAGGCGTCTTCGAGTTGGAGGGTTCCGCCGCAGGCGGTGAGTTCGCCTTTGAGGATGGTCCATTCGCCTGTGGTGAGGGTTTGCGTGGGGGAGGCGTGCTGCCAATCGGCGGGCCAGCCGTCGCGCCAAGCGCAGGAGACGGACCAGAGACCTTCGGCAGGCGATTCGGCGACGACTTCCGTGCCGGCGAGGATCTGGACACGGTTGTTGGCGACGCGGAAATCGGCGGCCGGCAGGAGGCCGACGAAGAAGAAGAGAGATGCGCGAAGGAGCATGGCGAGTGATTGGTTATTGAGGGAGAACAGTGACGATGACGCGGCGGTAGCGGGTGAGGCGCGGCGTGCCGTTGTCGGTGACGGCAAGAACAATATGGATGGTTTCCGGTTTGGCGACGTTGGGGGCGGTGAAGGAGGCCGAAGGTTTGTCGAGGTCTTCGATGGCGAGAGCGAGGGGTGTGCGGGAGTTGGAGATGGGGATTGTGGAGGGCTCGGGGTAGTAGATCCACTGGTAGGAGAGGGTGTTGTTGTCGGGATCGGAAGAGCCTTCGGCGCTGAGGCGGACGCGTTCTCCGGAGCGGGCGGTGAGGCGATCGGGATGGTTGAGGGCAGCGAGAGGGGGATGGTTGGCGGCGGCGAAGGGCTTGATGGTCCAGTCCATGCGGGCGGCGAAGTCGTTCTGGAATGCCTCGCGCCAACGCCAGATGGTGACTTTATTGCCGGAATGCCACTTGCCGTCGATGCCTTGGACTTCGTCCTCGGCGTCGGACCAGAAGGGGCGGGTTTCGGGCTCGATCAGCCACTTGCGCATGCGGGGCGTGTAGAACTCATAGCGGCCGCCCCAACTGCCCCAGTCGGGGTGATCGGGACTGCCAAGACCGTTCTGGATGAGAAAGAGAAACGTGGGGGTATCGCCTTCCATGAGGAACTTGGTGATGGGGTAGAGGGCGCCGAGGGGGCCTTTGGCGCGGACGTGGGTATCGAGCCAAGGATTGTCGACGATGTTGAAGTCAGCGCCGGCGAAACGGCCGTGGAAGTTGTCCCCGCTGATGGCTGACCAGGTGGCGTGGTGGTAGGCGCCGGCGGCATGGTAGCCGGGGCTGGCGACGTAGAAGAGGTTGGGAAAGGTCTTGCGGAGCCAGGGGCCGCTGTCGTCCTGATCGGAGATGGTGTAGACGCGGAGTTTGGCGACGAACTTTTCGAGGTCCTCGGGCGAGCGGGTTTGGCGGACTTTATACAGGGCTTGGGCGAGGCAGTTGGGGCCGCCCCAGACGACGACCCAGACAGGGCGCGGGTCGTCGCGGTCGACGACTTCGATGATGCGATCTGAACCGGGGGAGTCCATGTCTTTGCCGACGGCATTCATCCCGAAGTCGGGACGGCCGTCGCGGATGACGGATTGGAGGTATGCCTCAGTAGGGAAGCCGGGTTCGTGGAGGAGGAGGTTTTCGCGGACCTTGCCGTAAGCGGCGACGAGTTCGCGAATGTGAGCGGAGGCAGTGCGGCTGCGCTGATGGACGGAGGTGGTGGCGACGAGGGCTTCGACGTCGAAGTGGTTGGAGTAAACGAGGAAGCGAACCATAGACTGGGTGTCGTCGGGCTCATTCTCGATGTCGGTGAGGACGATGACGCGGGGCTTGGGAGATGGCGCGGCGGCGCGGGCGAGGCGGGCGGCGAAGTCCTTCAGGAACTCGGCGCGCCATCGGTTGACGGACTTGGCGCCGGGGTGGACGCCTTCGGCGAGCGCGGGATCGGGCGAGTCGATCCACCAATTGGGATGGATGGTGGAGGGGTGTGAGGTCTTTTCGGGGCCTGGAGGGACGGCGGTGAATTTGCCTTGAAGGCCATTGAGTGCGGGGAAGTCGCTTTTGACGGCGAAGGACCAGACCTTGGCATCGCGGGGAGAGAAGCGGAAGCGGAGGGTGTCGCCATCGCGGGCAGCCGGGGTGTTGATGCGATTGTCGAAGACCATGGTGGCGGAGTGCTGCGCGGTGAAGCCAGCGGGAATGGGGATGGCGTATTCGACAACACCGAAGACTTCGGCCTGATCGGCTTCGGTGGTCCAGCGGGTGAAGGTGGTTTGGCGGTGGTCCCAGATGCGGTGGAACTGGCCGCCCCAGCCGGGAGTGGAGGGGTTCTCCGGATCGCCCTTGAGCAGGAAGTTGACGGAGGGGGTGTCGCCCATCTTGATGGCGCCTTGGAGGAGGGAGGCGAAGAAGGCGCCCAGGGCACCGCGGCCGGCGGCATGGGCGGAGACGAAAGCGGAATTCCCAAGGCTGCCGGCCTGATCGCCGCCGACGAAGTAACCGCGATAGGTGGCGTTGGCTTCGACGATCCAGAGGTTGGGATGGTTCTGCTCGATGTAGTTGTAGGCGTGGACACTCCACATCTTATTGGGGCCGCCGATGAAATAGACGCGGAGCTTGGGGAGGATGTCGGGCGCGTCGTGCAGGGCCTGGGCGAGGTCCTCGATGCCGCCCCAGACGAGGACGTAGAGGGGGCGGGGGTCGGGCTGGCGGGCGCAGCGGATGATCCAGTTTGAACCTTCGGTGGGAGCGCCGTAGCCGGCGGGGCCGGGGCTGTCGATGGCGCCCTGTTTGGAGATAGCGCGGAGGGCGGCGGGGGTGGGATAGCTGGGGGACCAGGTTTTGAGGTTGGGATAGTCCTTCTCGTAGAGATCGATGACCTGGAAGATGTGCCGCAGCCGGCCGGGGCCGTAGGGGGAGGAGACGATGCCTTCGACATCGAACGAGTCGGCATAGAGGAGGAGGTGGACCATGGACTGGAAGTCATCCGGGTCCGTACCGCCAATGTCTGAAGAGACGAGAACGCGGTGCCGGTGGCCGGAGAGAGCGCCGCCGCCGGCCGCCGAGAGGAGGAGGGGGAGGATGAGAAGGGAGAGGAACTTCATGGAGCGGCCTGAGGAGAGCATATCGGGTTAGAGCCGGACAAGAGAAGCCCCCTGCAGGCTCGAAGGAGACCTACAGGGGGCGATGGGCCTCAAGAAGGGGTTTAGAATTCGAGGCGCATGTTGAGCTGAAGCACGCGGGGTGAGCCGTTCACGCTGGTGACGCGGCCGAAGGTGGTGGCCGTGGGATCGACGCTGGGGGCGGCGAAGTTGGTGTGATTGGTGAAGTTCAACATGTCGAGAGAGGCGACGAAGCGGAGCCGCTCATGGATGTTGAAGTTGCGGAGGACGCGGATGTCCCAGTTGCGGATACCGTCGGCGCGCATGGAGTCGAGGCGGAAGGGGAAGACGCGGACGTGGTAAGCACCGGGCTGATTGGCGCTGCGGCCTTCGAAACCGGTGAAGCCGGTGGGGATGGCGCCAGTGCCCTTGTAAGCGATGGCGGGATCGAACCAGGCGTGGATGTCGGCGGAGTGGACGTCGTCGTGGCGGGCGACATCGGCGATCTGATTGACGTCACCGTAGTAGAAGCGGTTGGCCCAGGCGAGCGGGGGGCCGGACTGGCGCTGGTAGATCCAGCTCACCTGCCAATCGCCGACGACGTAGCGGAGAGGGTGATCGGCGAGCCACTTGCGGCCTTTGCCGAAGGGGAACTCGTAGATGCCGCTCCAGACGAAGCGGTGGGGCCGCATGTCGGTGCTGGGGATATTCACGAAGGAGGAGTCGAACTCGTTCATGTAGGTCTGAACGGTGCCGGAGGCCCAGGTGTACATGACGGCGGTCTGGAAGCCGCGGGAGAGGCGCTTCTCGAACTGGACCTGGAGGTCGCGGTAGTTGTTTTCGCTGCGGGTGGCGGAGAGGTCGCTGCCGGGGCGGACACCGGTGAGGGTGCCGATCTGGGGGAACGAGCGGAGGAGCACGTTCTTGCGAACGACGGTGGAGGTGAAGAGGCTCTGGCCAGCAAGGTATTTGTAGAGGGTCGGATCGCTGGTGGCGAGGGAGCCGAGGTTGCCGATGTAGAACGGGTTAGTGACGTTGGCGTTCATATCGTTGTCGACGGCGGCGTTGCGAACGTTGCCGGTGGCCCAGAAGTTGGAGGGGAGGTAGTTGACGCGGTTGGGGTTGAAGGTGAGGGAGCGGGCGGCGGAGTAGGCGACTTCGAGGACCATGTCGCGGCGAAGCTGGCGCTGGACGCCGAGGCGCCAGCGGTGCTGCTGGTCGGGGACGAAGTCCCAGGGGTAGGCATTGAAGGTCTTGCCGACCATGATCATGGGGCCGATGGCGTTGCCGATGGGGAGGTCGAACCGCGTGCCGTTGGAGCGGACGGGGAAGGGGTCGCCCATGGGGGTGTTGTCCTTGGTGAGGTTGCCGGCGGCACCGGTGCCGCAGCAGAAGGTGAGGCCGTTATCGTTGCTGATGACGGTATCGGTGGGCTGGCTGTAGCCGAGCTGGCTGGGCTTGACGGAGTTGTTGACGTTGAGCGTGTCGTAGAACATGCCATAACCGGCGCGGACGACGGTTTTGTCGTCGACGGACCAGGCGACGCCGACGCGCGGCAGGAAGAGGTGGGTGCCCTTGGTGAAGTTGCGTTCGCGGACGCCAAGGTATTCGGGACCTCCGACGACCTTGAAGGAGGCGGCGGGGAGTTCGGCCAGCGGAGCTTTGGCGTAGGCGGCCTGGACGAGGTCTGTGATGGGGAGCTTGGTGTCCGCGAGGAACTGAGCTCCGATGCCGCGATTGTAGCGCTCATTCATGCCGGTTTCGCGTTCGTAGCGGAGGCCCATGCTGAGAGTGAGTTTGCGGGAGAGGCGCCACTCGTCCTGGATGTAGAGTGCGCGGTAACGGTTCTGCCAGTAAGCGGAATCGACGGTATCGATGGTGATGCCGGTGGGGACGCCCATCATGAAAGAGGCAAAGTCGAGGCCGTAATTGGATGCGGTGTTGGTGGAGTCGTTGGCCCGCATGTAGGTGTTGCCGAAGGTGAACTGGCCGGAGGAGTTGTTGGGGTTGAGGATGGGCTGATTGTAGCGGCGTTCGCTCCAGCCGTATTTGAGGGAGTGAGCGCCCTTGACGGTGTTCATGCCGAGCTTGAGCTCGATGGTGGTGCCGCGGCCGCGGTAGGCCTCATAGGCGTACTCGCGGCTGAAGTTCTGGAGGCCGCCGGAGAAGTTGACGCGGGGGAGGGTGGTGAAGTTGCCGGCCTTGGCGTCGATGTAGGCGGGGAAGCCGTAGCCGGTGGGCTTCTGTGAGGTCTGAACGGGGATGACGAGACCTTCGATGAAGCGGGTGGCGCTGAGGGTGACGTCGAGGAGGTTGGAGGGGTTGATGGTCCAGTTGTGGTTGACGGAGCCGCCGATGTTACGGCGATAGCCGCCACCGTCGTGGAGGCCGGGCATGGTGTCGCGGGTCCAGTCGCCGGTGTAGTCCTGGCGCTCGCTCCAGTACCACTTGAAGTTGAGGCGGTTGGAGTCGTTGATGTTGTAGTCGTTGCGGTTGAGGTAGGACTGGAAGCGATCTTTCTGGCCGACGGCTGGATCGAAGTGGTTGTTCAGTCCTTCTTTGGTGACGAAGCCGGGAGTGTTGGTGGCTTTGGGGTAGAGCTTGACGTAGGAGGCGTAAACGGGGTCGAGGACGGGGATACCTTTGTTGCCGGGGAACGGAGTGCGGACAACGCGGGCGCCCTCCTGGCGGGCGGAGCGGGGGTCGTAGATGGTGTAGAGAGTGGGGTCGATGGCCTGGATGTCGGAGAAGTCGCCGTTGTACCAGGAGTCGTGGGGGACGGAGCGGCCACCGGAGCCGGCGGAGTCGATGGCGTAGCCGTTATAGGTGAAGAGGAAGAACAGCTTGTCGCGGCCGTCAAAGAGCTTGGGGATGCGAACGGGGCCGGAGATCGTGCCACCGTAGTTATTGGAGCGGCCGCTGACCTGCTTGGGGTCATTGGGGTTCTTGGTACCGGCGGCGACCTGGGCTTCGTAGGCGAGGCGGGTGAAGTGGGGCGTGGCGTTCCAGCGGTTTTGCCAGTGCTGGTCAAAAACGGAGCCGTGGAACTGATTGGTGCCGGAGCGGCTGCTGACGTTGACGGTGGCGCCGGATGTGTGGCCGAAGGAGGCGTCGAAGCTGGAGGTTTCGAGCTTGAATTCGCCGACAGCATCGACGGGGGGGACGTAGCCGACGCGGCGTTCGGTACCGGTAACCGGAGCGCCGTCGATGGTGTACTCGTTCTGGCCGACGTTGCCGGCGGTGTTGAAAGAGGTGGTACCTCCGACGTCGAAGGCGCGTTGCATGCCGCTGGGGCTGCCGGTCCATTGCATGCCGGCGGCGAGGCCGGCCATGAGGAAGGGGTTCATGGAAGGCACGGGGAGTTCCGCAATTTCGCGAGTGCCGACGATTCGGCCTCCGGAAGCGGAGCGCGTTTCGAGGAGCGGGGCTTCGCCGGTGACTTCGACGGTCTCGGCCACCTGGCCGACTTCGAGGGTGAGATCCACGACAAGGCGGGTGCCGACGGTGAGAGTCAATCCGGTGCGGTTGACCTTCTTGAAGCCTTTGGCTTCGACGGCGACGGTGTATGCGCCCGGGTTGAGAAGCGGAACTTCATAGAAGCCGGTGCTGTTGGTAGTGGTTCGACTTTGGGCATTGGTGCCTTCACTGACGACAACGACCTGTGCGCCGGGGACGACCGCGCCCTGCTGGTCAGAGATGGTTCCGCTGATACTGCCGCGAGCCTCCTGGGCATTCGAAGCTGAGGTTAAGAGAAGAAATGCCGCCACGGGGAAGAGGCGGGTCAGACATGGACGACGAAGATTCATCGGACCTCCCTGCAGTGCATAAATATCCACTAAAGCGAACCTATGCGATGCGAAGTTATCATTCGGACAGGCGTGAGTCAAGAAGTTTGTCCAGATTCCGAGGTTTTGGAGCACGTCTTTCCGCAATGCGGAACAGTTGATGGAGTCAAGAGAGAAAGAGCCCATTCCGCAATTGGGAATATTCAAATTGACCTTGCCCGCAGGTTGCATCCGGGCCCAGATGGGGTGGAATAGAAGGACGAGGCGATTCATGCAACAGAGATTGGCCCTGCTCCATACGAGTCCATTGCTGGTGCCGGTGTTCGATGAGTTGTGCCGGGCGGAACTGCCTGAGGTGGAACGGTATCACATGGTGGATGAGAGTCTGATCCGGAACACGGTGCGGGCGGGCCGGATGGAGAAGGCGACGCTGCGGCGCATGCTGGCGCAGATTGGGGTTGCGTTTGAGGGAGGCGCGACGGCGGTGTTGGTGACTTGTTCGTCGATTGGCGCCGGGGTGAAGGTGGCGCGGGAGTTGTTTGAGTTGCCGGTTTTCCGTGTGGATGAAGCGATGGCGGCGCGGGCGATTGAGTTGGGGAGCCGGGTGGGGGTGCTGGCAACAGTGCGGACGACATTGGAGCCTACGGCGCAGCTCCTCCGAGCGTCGGCGGAGGCGGTAGGCAAGGAGGTGACAGTGGTGGAAGGGTTGTGTGAAGGTGCGTTCGAAGCGGTGGTGGGCGGCGACGGAGCGAGGCATGACCGACTGGTGAGAGAGGGTCTGTTGGAGCTGGCGGAGAGGGTGGATGTGGTGGTGTTGGCACAGGCGTCGATGGCGCGAGTTCTGGACAGCGTGGCGGCGGAGGAGTTGAAGGTTCCGGTTCTGACAAGCCCGGAGTTGGCCGTGCGGCAGATCCGGGAGGCGTTGAGCCGAAGCAGTGAGGAGAGCGTGGTGGCTCTGCCCGCGTAGGCGGGCAGCCGCGGCGAGAGTGTCCATGAAGACCCGAAACATAGTTCTTGCGCTGCTGGTGCTGTTGTCGGTAATCACGTTTCTCGACCGGCTGGCGATAGCGGCGGCTGGGCCTTTGATGCAGAGAGACCTGGGGCTGGATCCGAAGCAGTGGGGGTGGGTTCTGGGCGCCTTCGTACTGGCCTATGGAGTGTTTGAGATCCCGACGGGGGCTCTAGGCGACCGATTAGGGCAGCGGAGAGTGATCACGCGGATCGTGTTGTGGTGGTCGGCCTTTACGGCGCTCACTGGGGTAGCGAGCGGATTTGTCCCGTTGCTGGCGACGCGATTTCTATTTGGAGCGGGAGAGGCGGGCGCATATCCGAACATGGCCGGCAGTGTCGCGCGCTGGTTTCCGAAGATCGAGCGGGCGAGGGCACAGGGCTTCATCTGGGCGGGCAGCCGGGCGGGCGGCGCTCTGGCTCCACTGATGGTAGTGCCGCTGCAGGCCCATTTCGGATGGCGGGGATCCTTCTGGCTTTTGGGGGCGATTGGTCTGGCGTGGGCGGCGGCCTGGTGGTGGTGGTATCGCGATCTGCCGGAGCAGAAAGACCGGATTTCCAAGGCAGAGTTGGCTGAGATTGGAGCGGCGGACAATGCTCCGACGCATGTGCCGGCGCCCTGGGGGGGACTGTTCCGCAAGAAGCAACTGTGGTTGATTCTGGGGATGTACGGAACATACGCGTGGAGTTCGTGGTTCTATTTCTCGTGGCTGCACACTTACCTGGTGCGCGGGCGAGGTTTCAGCGAGGGTCAGATGGCGGCGATTACGGCCCTTGCCTTCGTATTCGGGGCGGTGGCGAACCTGGCAGGCGGCTACGTGGGTGACTTCGCAGTGCGAAGGATGGGAGTGACGAAGGGGCGGCGGCTGATCGGCTGTACCAGCCTGAGCGGGGGCGCGGTGCTATTGCTGGCGACAGCTCTGACACCCGATCAGACAACGGCTACCATCCTGATCTCGCTGGGTCTGGGAGTGACGGATCTGATGCTTCCTTCCGCATGGGCGATTTGCGTGGACATCGGCGGCCGGTACACGGGCACGGTGACGGGCGCGATGAACTCCGCCGGGCAGTTGGGCGGATTCCTCTGCACAGTGCTGTTCGGCTACATTGTGAGCCTGAGCGGCAGCTACCATCTGCCGCTGGTTGTCATCGCAGCGATGCTCACGGTGAGCGCGGTGCTGTTTTCGCGCATCGATCCGTCGCGACCACTTATCGAAGAGACGCCGGAGGCCAGCTAAGGGATGGGAGGAAAGCCGTGGCCGGGGAGCGCGGGCTCCTCACCGTCAAGGGGATAGACGAGATCCACATTCTGGGCGGTGAGAAGTTTGTGCTTGGCGAAGACGGCGGAGGGGACAGGTTTGTGGTCGAGGATGTTGATGGCCAGGCGCACCAGGTCTTCGCCGTAGCGCTCAGGAAAATAGGCGACGGAGCCGACGAGGCGAGTGTTCCTACGCCGCAGTTCATTGCGGGCTTCGAGGGTGCCGTTCTGGCCGACTACCGAGCAGAGGTGGCCGAGTCCGGCCTCTTCGAAGCCGCGGAGGGCGGCGAGGGCGCACATATCGTTGACCGCGCCCACAAGGGTGCGCTTTGGCCGGGAGCGGCCGATGAAGCGGCGGACGACGCCCAGGATCTGTTCGAAGTCACCCTTGCCGTCGAGATGGATGGTGTTGAGGCGGTCGAAGGCGGGCAGTTCGGTGCGAAGGCCTTCGACTGTGCCAGTGATACGCAGTCCGGGCAACGGGCCGGCGATGGGAAGTTCGAGCAGGAGGAGCTGTTCGGCGCCCTCCGGCCAGTGTTTCTTGGCCCAGCGGCCGAGCGCGCGGCCGGCGATGAGGCCGGCCTCGTAGTTGTTGGCCCCATAGTAGGTTGCGCCGGGATGGGGAATCTCGATGGCGATGACGGGGATGTTGGCTTCGAGGAAACAGGCGGCGATGCTCGGCGCGACGCGCTGATAGGTTTGGAATTCGAGGACGAGATCGACTTGTTCGCGAACCAAATGTTCGGCGTTGCGCAGAGCTTCGCGAGCGCTGTAGCGATTGTTCACCATGATGAGGTGGATGCGATCATTGGCGGCCGCGGCTCGCTGGAGGCCCTCGCTCACGGTTTGGGAAAAGACGGAGTTCGCTTGGGCGGCGAAGCCCAGGCGGATGCTCCGCGAGACGATGGGGCGGACGAGACTGCAGTATTCGCCGCGCTCGACGCGCTCCATCATGCCGCCTTGCACGAGGCTGGTGAGGAGGCGGAAGGCGGTGGTGCGGGAGAGTCCGGTACGGGCGACCACATCGGCGAGTTGAAGGACCTCGCCCTCGCGGTGAAAGCAACTGAGGATCTGGCAGGCGCGGACTACGGCCTGCGCGGCGTTGCGATCGCGATCCTGGGCGGCACTTTGGTCTGGCTTCATGAGGAATCTCAGGTGGCGCGAAGCCGCCGTTCCCGGCAAGCCTATTGTATGCGTCATTTCCGCGATACGGAATGGCGAAGTGAGAAGGAGAAGGAGCGGCCGAAGCGGCACAGAGAGAGGAGATGTGTCTTGGCAGTCCCTGGGTGCGGTCCTGCTACCCGGAACGGGGAGAGCGGGGCAGAATGAGATTGACGAGTTAAAGGGCAAGTAGTAGCATTGATTTTCAAAGACGCATAACCATGCACTCTCTAGAAGCAACGCCCGAGGGACCAAGCGTCGGGGAGGCAGCCGCTATCAGGCTGGCACGCAAAGTCAGATGCCACAGCCTGAAGATGGTGTACGCCGCGAAACTTGGGCACCCCGGTGGCGACATGTCGGCCGCCGATGTGCTGGCCACCCTTTATTCGAACGTATTGAAGATCGATCCGGCGAACCCGGGAGCACCGGATCGCGACCGTTTCATCCTCAGCAAAGGGCACTGCTCGGCCGCACTGTACTCGGTACTGGCGGAGACGGGCTATTTCCCGGTGGCGGAGTTGAGCGAATACATGAAGCCGCTGTCGAAGTTCAGCGGACATCCGGACCGCAACAAACTGCCGGGAGTGGAAGCGAACACCGGACCGTTGGGCCACGGATTGCCGATTGCGGTGGGGGCGGCGAAGGCCGCGAAGATCAAGGGCGAGAGTTGGCGAGTATTTGTGATGACGGGAGACGGCGAGCTTCAGGAAGGAAGCAACTGGGAGGCGGCGATGGCCGCGTCTCACTTCCAGTTGGACAACCTGACGCTCATCGTGGACCGGAACAGACTGCAGCAGGGCGACGAGACAGAGCGGACAATCACGATGGAGCCGCTGGCGGAACGATTCCGCTCGTTCGGATGGGCGGTGCGGGAAGTGGACGGCCACGATATCAGCCTGTTGCTGCAAACGTTCGGCGAACTGCCGTTCGAGAAGGGCCGGCCGAACTGCGTGATCGCCCGGACGCACAAAGGCCGGGGCGTGTCCTTCATGGAAGACCGGGTGGAGTGGCATCACAAGGTGCCGCTGGCGGAGGAGTTGGCGACAGCCCTGAAGGAACTGGGCGAGGAAGCGGAATGAGCAAACTGCACGATTGCCGGAAGGCGTTTGCCGCAGCGTTGATGGAACTGGCGGAGTCCGATCCGCGCGTAGTGGCGGTGGTGAATGACTCGGTAGGCTCCTCCAATCTGAAAGAGTTCAAGAAGCGGTTCCCGGAGCGACTGATCAACGTAGGGATCGCGGAACAGAATATGGTGGGCGTGGGCGCCGGCCTGGCCAACGGAGGGATGCTGCCGTTTGTCTGCGGAGCGTCGTGTTTTCTAACCGGTCGCTCGCTGGAGCAGGTGAAGGTGGACCTGGGCTATAGCCGTTCGAACGTGAAGTTGTGCGGAATGTCGAGCGGCGTGGCATATGGCGAATTGGGGCCGACCCACCATTCGATAGAAGACCTGGCATGGACCCGCGCCATTGCGAACATGACGGTAGTGGTGCCGGCGGATTCGGTCGAAGCGGCGTCGGCGCTACGAGCAGTGGCGGCCTATGATGGGCCCGTCTTTTACCGTCTGAGCCGCATGCCTGTTCCGGATGTGCATCCGGCAGACTACCAGTTTGAAATTGGGCGAGCGGCGCGGCTGAGGAATGGCTCAGACGTGACGCTGATTGCCAACGGCGTGCTGGTGTGCCGCGCGCTGGAGGCAGCGGATCTGCTCGAGAGAGACGGTGTGCATGCCGCGGTGCTCAACATGTCGACGGTCCGGCCCATCGACGTGGAAGCGATCCGGGAAGCGGCTTTGCGGGGGCCGATCATCACGATGGAAGAGCACACGACCATGGGTGGATTGGGCGGCGCCGTGGCTGAAGTGGTGGTGCAGTCCCATCCCGTGAGGATGAAGATGCTGGGCTTCCCGGGCGAGTTTGCGCCAACGGGTTCACCCGAGTTTCTATTGGAGCACTTCGGGATGACTCCGGCGGGAATCCGCGATTCTGTTCTGAAGCTGGTGGAGGAGAACGCCGGTGTCGTCTGCACAACTGATCCTGGCCGTTGATCAGGGAACTACGAATACCAAGGCCGTCCTGGTGGACCGGACGGGTGCCGTTGTGGCACGCGCGTCGCGTCCGCTGCCGATCTCGTTTCCGCAGCCCGGTTGGGTGGAACAGGACCCGCAAGCGTTGTGGGAGTCAGTCGCATCGGCCATCGATGAACTACTGAGCGCAGGCAAGGTGCCGCTTGCCGCGGTGGGAGTTTCCAACCAACGAGAGTCGGCGCTGGTATGGGACCGGAAGAGCGGCGAACCGGTGGGGCCATGCGTGATCTGGCAGTGCCGGCGGACCGCGGAGTTCTGCGAAGAACTGCGCCGGCAAGGGCTGGAGCAGGAGATTCGGGAGCGTTCCGGCCTGCCGCTGGACGCGCTGTTTTCAGCTTCGAAGATCCGATGGCTGTTGCGTCTGGCGCCGGATGGAATGGCGCGGGCGGCGGCCGGTGATCTTTGCGCCGGAAATGTGGACTCCTGGCTTTTGTGGAAACTGACAGGCGGCGCGGTGCATGCGACGGACGTGAGCAATGCATCGAGAACTCAATTGATGAATTTGCAGATGTGCCGGTGGGACGCGGAACTTCTGCGCATCTTTGACATCCCCGAGAGCTGCATGCCGGCGATCGGCGATTCGAGCAGTATCTTTGGAGCCACGGCGGGACAGGGTGAGTTGCCGGCGGGCGTACCTGTGGCGAGCCTGATTGGAGATTCGCACGCGGCGCTGTTCGGCCATGCGGCGTTTGCGCCGGGGTCAGTGAAGGCGACTTACGGCACGGGTTCCTCGCTGATGTCGCCGCTGGAAGTTCCGGCGATTTCGCGGCATGGATTATCGACGACGGTGGCCTGGGCAGCGGCAGGCAAAGTGCGCTACGCGCTGGAAGGCAACATCACGAACACGGGCGGGTCAGTCCAGTGGACGTCGGCGTTACTGGGGATGGGTGGAGGATCCAGGGAGGCGGCTGCACTTGCCGATGGAGTGGAGGATTCGGACGGCGTATACCTGGTACCGGCGTTTGCCGGGCTGGGGGCGCCGCATTGGGACTCCGCGGCGCGCGGGCTGCTCTGCGGATTGACCAGAGGAACAACGGCGGCGCATGTGGCGCGCGCAGCGGTGGATTCCATCGCATACCAGGTGCGCGATGTCTTTGAAGCGATGCGGCAGGACGCAGGCATTGCTCTGCCCGCGCTCTATGCCGACGGCGGCGCGAGCCGGAACGAACGGTTGATGCAGTTGCAGGCGGATCTGCTGGGATGTGAGGTGATCCGCAGCGGATCGGCTGATCTGTCGGCGATTGGCGCGGCGTGGCTGGCCGGACTGGCCGTGGGGTATTGGAAGTCAACAGCAGAACTGGAATGGCTGCCGCGCGAGACGAAGAAGTACGAGCCGCGGATGAGCGCGGAGCGGCGGGAACTGCTCCTGGCCGGCTGGAGCGACGCGCTGCGTCGTACGAGATCCGGAGCGTAGCATAGACGAATGGCAAGGATCGATGAGTTGCGCTTGATGGCGAAAGTGGCCCGCATGTACTACACGCAAGGCATGCGGCAGACGGAGATCTGCGAGCGCTTAAACATCCATCAGTCGACGGTGTCGCGGGTACTGAAGCGGGCGGAAAAAGAAGGCATTGTTCGAATCACGGTGAGCCTGCCCTCCGGAACGCACACAGAGACCGAAGAGGCGTTGCAGGCTGGATTCGGACTTTCAGAAGCGGTGGTGGTGGATTGCCTGGACGACGAAGCGCAGATCGCCCACGACCTGGGGGCGGCGGCGGCTTTCTACCTGGAAAACACGCTGAAGCCCAACGACGTGATCGGCATTTCGTCTTGGAGCGCGGCGCTGCTGCAGATGGTGAATTCACTGCGGCCCAGCCAGAGGTTCAAGAGTAATCGGGTAGTGCAGATCCTGGGCGGCGTGGGGAGTCCGAACGCAGAGGTGCACGCGACGCAAGTGACGCGCCGTCTGGCGGACCTGATCGGCGGCGAGGCGACCTTGTTGCCGGCACCCGGTGTCGTCGGCTCGAAGAACGCGCGCGAAGTCCTGCTGAAGGACCGTTTTGTACGGGAGGCGCTGGATCTCTTCCCAAAGATCACGCTGGCGTTGGTGGGCATCGGGGCGACGGAGCCTTCCCGCGGGCTGGCGTCGAGCGGCAACATCTTTTCACCGCAGGAGCTCAAGCTGCTGTCCGGCAAGGGAGCAGTGGGGGACATCTGCCTGCGGTTCTTCGATGAGAACGGCCGGCCGGTGGTGACGGAGCTGAACGAGCGGGTGATCAGCATGGAACTGGAACAACTGCGCTCCGTGCGAAGAATTGTCGGGGTGGCGGGCGGCAAGCGGAAGATGCAGGCGATCCGCGGCGCATTGGCGGGCAAGTGGATCAACGTTCTCATCACGGACCTGGCCACGGCTGAGCGGCTTCTGGCAGGCCGGGAGGATGAGGAGCTGAAGATGGCGGGCCGTGGACGCGCAGGGCAAAGGACGCGATGACAAGAGGGGCACAACTCGCTTTCCTGATGGCTACGGCCGGGGGATTGATTTCGTGCGCGCCCTGGACAGTGCGGCCGATCGGGTCTGGTGAAAAGACGGGGGGCGGGCAGGCGGCGGCACTCACACCGGCAGAGTATGTGGATGCGATTTGGCCGGCGAGGGTGAAGGGTGAACTCTCGAGCCACGCCACGGACGCGCGCACGCTGCTGAACGCCCTGGCCGCCTCGCCGGCGGAGGCAAAGAAGCGGTTCGGCCGGCAGGAGGCAAATGGGCCGGTCTACTTCCTGGTGCAAGGGAAGGGCGTGGTGACCGCAGTGGACACGCGTTCGCGCGTGGGGCTGCTGCTGGTGGATGTAGCGCCGTTCGACCAGAAGCCGGATATATCGATCCAGATCGGCCCAGTGCTGCGAGGCAACGCATTGCGCGACGCCACGGGACTGGTGCGGTTCTCAGACTTTGTGAATCAACTACAGTTCGCCGATGCCGGAATCGAGTTGAACAACAGAGTGCTCAGAGACGTGCTGGCTGGACTGGAAGCCGGCAAGTGGAAGGGGCGAGTGGTTTCTTTTGCAGGCGCGCTGGCAGCACGGGAGGAGGCGGAGCCGGCGCTGGCGGAGCTGCTGCCGGTGGAGTTGAAAGTGGAGGCGAGGCCGTGACGGCGGCGGAGTTCGTGCTGGAAGCGCGTGGCATTTCCAAGCAGTATCCGGGCACGCTGGCACTGGACGACGTGACATTCCGCCTGCGGCCGGGGATGGTGACGGGCCTGATTGGGGAGAACGGCGCGGGCAAGTCGACACTGGTGAAGATTCTCGCCGGCGTGGAGAGGCCATCCAGCGGGGCGCTGTTTCTGGATGGGCGGGAGATTGCGCTGCGGTCCGTACGCGACGCCGATGCGCATGGGATCGGAATCATCCATCAGGAACTGAACCTGTGCCCAAACCTGAGCGTGGCGGAGAACATCTTCCTGGCGCGGGAGCTGAGTTCGCATGGTGTGTTGAACCGGCGCAGGCAGGAAGAACGAGCGCGCGCGGTGCTGGCGGAGTTGGAGCACCCGATCGACCCGAAGGCGCTGACGGGGGATCTGCCGCTGGGGCAGCAACAGATTGTGGAGATCGCCAAGGCCCTGGCGCGTAACGTGCGGATTCTGATGATGGACGAACCGACTTCGGCTTTGAGCGCATCGGAGATTGGGATTCTGTTCCGCATCATCGGCGAGCTGAAGGCGCGAGGGGTGGCGATCGTCTACATTTCGCACCGGCTGGAAGAACTACTGGGCGTGGCTGACTGCGTGAGCGTGTTGCGAGACGGACGGATGGTGGCAGAGGCAGCCGCGGCGGAGATCGACGTGGCGTGGATCGTGGAGCAAATGACGGGACGGCCGGCGGGCCTGGCTGAGACGCCGCAGGCGGCGGAAGCGGGCGCGGAGTTGCTGAGAGTGGAGTCGGTTTCAATGAATGCAGCGTCGGGCCGGGCGCTGCTGCGAGACGTATCGCTGCGGGTACACGCGGGCGAGGTGGTGGGCGTTTACGGATTGCTGGGCGCGGGGCGCACGGAACTGTTCGAGTGCATCATGGGGTTGCATCCGGAGATTGCGGGCAGCGTGTTTCTGGACTCGAAGCGGCTGGACCGTATGGAGATCACGCGGCGAATCTCAGCCGGCCTGGCGATGGTGCCGGAAGACCGGCAGGTGTCCGGCATCGTGCAGAGCCTGGCCGTGCTGGCCAACATGACGATTTCAAGTTTGCGCAAGCACACGCACTGGGCCTGCCTGTCGCGCAGGTCAGAGGCAGCGGCGGGTGATGAGATGACAGCCGAGTTGAAGATCAAGCACCCGGGCCTGGCGCACAGCATCGGCGCACTGAGCGGGGGGAATCAACAGAAGGTGGTGATGGCGAAGTGCCTATTGACGCGTCCTCGCGTGTTGCTGCTGGACGAGCCGACGCGTGGCGTGGACGTGGGCGCCAAGCGCGAGATTCACGCATTTGTGAGGAGACTGGCGGCGGCGGGCATGGGGGTGGTGCTGGCGTCGTCGGAGCTGGATGAAATCAGGGCAACGGCGGACCGCGTGGTGGTGCTGTCGCGCGGAGAGGTGGCGGCGGAGTTTCGAGCCGCGGAGGCAAGCGGGGAAGCGCTGATGTCGGCGGCGTCGGCTGCCGCAGAGGGGAGGGCGGGAAAGGCATGAGTTCGGCTCAAAGGAGCGGGTTCTCTCCGCTCGAATATCTGTTCAAACTGCGCGCGCTGATTGTGCTGGCCGTGCTGGCGCTGGTGTTCACCGCGATGTCGCCGGCTTTCCTCACGGCGGGCAACCTCACGATTCTGGTGAAACACGTGGCGATCAACGCCATTCTGGCGGTGGGGATGACGTTCGTGATTCTGAGTGGCGGCATCGACTTGTCAGTGGGCTCCATTGCCGGGCTGGCAGGGATCGTGGGTGGCGGGCTGATTCACTCCGGGCTGGTGATGCAATCGTTCGGTGTAGTGGTGTACTTCCACACGTGGCTGGTGATCGTGATCGCGCTGCTGGCGGGCGGACTGGTGGGCGCTGCCAACGGACTGCTGGTTTCGCAGATGAGAGTGGCGCCATTTATTGCGACGCTCGGCTCCATGTACGTAGCGCGTGGCGCGGCACTGTTGATTTCGAATGGTGCGACATTTCCGAATCTGAGCGGGGCGCCGAGTTTGCACAACACGGGATTCACGATGATGGGTGCGGGATCCCTGCTTGGATTGCCGGTACCGATCTGGCTGATGCTGGTGATCGCCGCATTGGGGGTGTGGCTGGCGGAGTGGACGCCGTTTGGGCGGCGGATCTATGCCATCGGCGGCAATGAGCGCGCCGCGGAGCTTTCGGGCATACGCGTGGGAGCGAACAAGTTTTTGGTTTACGTCCTGTCGGGCGTCTGCGCCGCGCTGGTCGGGTTGATCATCGCCGGGCAGTTGGGCGCGGCACATCCGGCCACGGGGGAGACTTTCGAGTTGAATGCCATCGCGGCGGTGGTGCTGGGCGGGACGTCACTCATGGGCGGACGCGGCAGCGTTGGGGGCACCATCATCGGAGCGTTTGTCATCGGCGTACTGGCCGATGGGTTGATTCTGCTGGGCGTGAGCGAGTTCTGGCAGATCGTGATCAAGGGACTTGTGATTGTGCTGGCGGTGATGCTGGATCAGATGCAGCAGCGGTACGCGCAGCGGGCCGCGGCGGCGCTGAGGAAATGAAGCGAATGGAGTAGCCATGAAAGTGGGAATCTGCGCGGCCGGGTTTGCCGCACTCTGCATGATAGGCTTGGGCGGCTGCGGGTCCAGCCAGTCCACGGCCGGTAAGAAGCTGATCGCGATCATTACGCCGTCGAACGACAACCCGTTTTTCAAGGCAGAGGCCGAGACGGCGGCGGCGCGTGCGCGCGAGTTGGGCTATGAAGTGAGCGTGAACTCGCATGACGACGACGCGCACAAGCAGGACCAGTTGGTAGACGTGGCAATCGCCAATCACGCGGTGGCAATCATACTGGACAACTCGGGGGCCGATGCGTCGGTAGCGGCTGTGCGGAAGGCCAAGGATGCGGGGATTCCCAGTTTCCTGATCGACCGAGAGATCAACGCCAATGGGATTGCCGTGTCGCAGATCGTCTCCAACAACTATCAGGGCGCCACGTTGGGGGCACAGGAGTTTGTGCGGCTGATGGAGGAGAAGGGCGCGTATGTGGAATTGGTGGGCCGGGAGTCCGATACGAACGCCGGCATCCGCACGCGCGGCTACCACGACGTACTGGACAAATACGACGGGCTGAAGATGGTGAGCCGGCAGAGCGCGAACTGGAGCCAGGCTGAGGCGTATCAGAAGATGGAGACCATCATCCAGGGCAACCGCAATATCAAAGGCGTGATCGCGGGCAACGATACGATGGCGATTGGCGCGGTGGCGGCGCTGAAGAACGCTGGGCTGGAAAAAGTAATTGTCGTGGGGCTGGATGGGAGCCCGGACGCGATCGCGTCGATCAAGGCCGGCGGGATGAAGGCGACGGTGCTTCAGCCGGCAGCTACCATTGCAAAGCTGGCGGTGGACCAGGCGCACAAGTTTCTGACTACGGGCTCGACGGGCGCACCGGAGAAGCAGTCAATCGACTGCGAACTGGTGACGCCAAAGAACGCGGAACAGTTTGGCCTCTTCGGCCGGAAGTAAGTGGAGTGAACCGGAAATGGCGAACGTGACTCTTGGCGTGATCATCGGGAACCGCGGCTTCTTTCCAGACATTCTGGTGGGGGAGGCGCGGCGCGACCTTATGAAGTTGTTCGACGAAGCAGACATCCAGGCGGTGCTGCTGGACGAGCAGGCGACGAAACTGGGCGCCGTGGAGACGTGGGCGCACGCCAAGCGTTGTGCCGAGTTGTTCCGCGCGAACCGTGACCGCATCGACGGAGTGCTGGTATGCCTTCCGAACTTCGGCGACGAAAAGGGCGTGGCAGATACCCTGAAACTGGCCGGACTGAACGTGCCGGTGCTGGTGCAGGCGTACCCGGACGACCTGGATCAACTTTCGCCGGAGCGCCGCCGCGATGCCTTCTGCGGCAAGATTTCGGTGTGCAACAACCTGCGGCAATACGGGATCCCGTTCAGCTTGACGGAAGACCATACGATCCACCCGCTCACGCCGGAGTTCCGGTGCGAGTTGGAGGACTTTGTGGCACAGTGCCGCATCGTGGGCGGGCTGCGGAAGGCGCGCATCGGCGCGGTGGGCGCACGTCCGGATGCATTCAACACGACGCGCTTCAGTGAGAAGCTGCTGCAATCAGCCGGCATCAGTGTGAGTACGATGGATCTTTCCGAGGTCTTCGGCCGCGCGGCGCGCCTCGCCGATAATGATGCCCGGGTAAAGGCCCGGATCGACGAAATCTGTGGCTATGCGGCGGCCGTTCAGGTGCCGGGCTCGGCGCTGTCGAAGATGGCGAAGCTGGCCGTGGTGCTGCTGGACTGGATGGATGCGAATGACCTCGACGCAACGGCGATTCAATGCTGGAGTTCGATGCAGGAGAATTTTGGGGTCAACGTCTGCACGGTGATGAGCATGATGAGCGAGCGGTTGATGCCTAGCGCCTGCGAGGTGGATATTGCGGGCGTAGTGGCAATGTACGCCCTGCAGTTGGCCTCCGGCCGGCCGAGCGCGCTGGTGGACTGGAACAACAACTACGGCGGCGACAAGAACAAGTGCGTCTTCTTCCACTGCGGCAACTGGGCGAAGAGCTTTCTGCCCGGAGCAGAGATCGGCACCGCGCCGATTCTGGGCAGCACTCTGGGCGTGGAGAACACCTATGGCGCGCTGGCCGGACGCACGCCGGCAGGGCCGGTGACGTTCGCGCGCGTCAGCACGGACGACGTAGGCGGCTGCATCCGCGCCTATGTGGGCGAGGGGCGCTTTACGGACGATCCGCTGGCCACGTTCGGCAGCCGCGCAGTGGTGGAGGTGCCGGAACTCCCGAAGTTGATGCGGCACATCTGCCGCAACGGCTTCGAGCACCACGCGGCGATGAACGCATCGGCGTGCGCTAGCCGGCTGGCCGAGGCGATGGAGAACTACCTCGGCTGGTCTGTCTACCATCACCAATAGCCCGCGGCGCTACTTTCCTTCGAAGAGCCAGTCGAGATCCGGGCGATCGCCCGGCGCACCGGCGGTAAAGACCATGCGCGGCACGAGAGTCTCCGTGCGCTTAACGAAGCCGAGGACGACGTAGGCGCCGCGACCGAAGTCGAGGTCGCTCTTACCCGCGGGTAGGGCGTGCGAGTAGACGGTAAAGGCGGGGTGGCCGGTGGCGGTGACACCGTTGAAGAGCACGGGCTCCCATTCGTCCTTCGGTGGATTGGCGGCGGCGTTGCGGCTGGATGTGCGGAAGAAGCCGACGAGGATCTGCGCCGGTTCGGGGAGCTCGAACTCCAGCTTGACCCCTTTGTCGCGGGCCTCCTGGGCAGCGATGCGAATGCCGGTCATGTTGGCGAGTTCGGGTGCGACGGCGGCAGCGGCGGCTGGCGCGTCGGAGAAGAGTTTCGCGCCGGGGGCAATCTGGAACGCCTCACCCTTGCCGTTGGTCACCTTCGCGGAGACGGCGGGCCAAGCGGGACGCGCAGCATTGGAATCGGATTGCGAACTCAGCACTCCGCTCTGAATGTGGCGCCGGAAGACCGCTAGTTCCTGCTCGTAGAGCGGGAGCATGTCGCGCCAGTGGGTGTAGAGGCCGGGACCGCCGAGCATGGGGATGCGTCGCGAACCACTGTGAACACTGCAGGCTTCACGATAAGTCTGCTCGGTGAGCGCAGTGAGGGCACGGAACTCCGCGACGCTTTGCTCGAGCAGGGGCAGCGCCTGCTTCAGATCGTTGGTGTCGCGGCTCAAGCCATAACGCAGGACGAGCGCGGCAGCGCGGGTCTTCGCATCGTAGTAGCGCATGAGAAGGCGCACAGCGCGGATGTCATTGGCCAGCCGCAGATACTCCTCGCGGTTGCGTGTGACACCGGGGCCGGCGGCCTCGATCAACGTGAGCGCCTTTTCGGCCGCTGCGCGGACTTCGTCGGCCACGCCCACGGGTGTTTCGCCCACATGCGGCTGGTGCTTGAATTCCTTTTCCACATACTCAGCCAGGCGTTCACCCTCCGGCGCGTCGCCGAGCCAGAGCAGTGGGAATGCGTTGTAGCGCTGTGGATTGATGAGCTGCGTCATCAGCATTCCGAGCGAGAGCGCCTGGCGGTTGCCCTCTGTAATGCCGATGCGAGGCAGAAGTCGCGGCGCGCAGACACCGTAGGCCTGGTAAGCGTCGAGAATCTTTGTCCCAGCCTCGCGCGAGCCGTAGATTTCGGCGAGGCGGGACGACCAGTAGGCGCGCTCCTCTTCCGGCGGGCGCTGCGGGTTCCAGGCGTAGCGAGCCCATGTCGCGTACCAGATCCAGTCTCGGTCGATCTGCTTGAGAGGAACGGCGGTCCTGTCGGCGGTGACGGGCCAATCCCAATAGCGCAGCGGATAGAGGTGCAGGCCCCTGATGCCCAGCTTCTGCTGCGAAAGCATGGCCTGCTGCACGAACTCGGGCGAGCCCCAGCGGAACGGCTCCAGGTTCGCGAGGATGTGGATGTTCGAGATGTGCGTGGTGCCCAGGTTGACGAGGCTTTCGTGCAGGCGGCGCACTTCGCCGCGCACGCCGGTCCAGGTGAGCGATTCGCCGTTCCACTTGTGCATGGTGTAGATGTTGCCGTAGAGCGGCTTGGCCTGGTTCATGGCCTTCTCGATCTCCGTGGCGTGCGCGCGCACGATGATCGGCGGCTCTTTGGTGGTGCCCAGCTTTCGCATGCCGTCCTTGACGCCGGGGATGATTGTCTGCGTCAGCCACTCAGGGCCGAAACGGGGCGCCAGGGCTTCACCCAACGTGAGCATGAGTCCGACGTTGGGATAGTTGCTGATGAACTCGGAGACGCAGTAGCGCATGTATTCGCTGGTGAACGGCGTGGGCGAAGAGTGGTGGAAGCCGATGCCGCGAGCCTTGGCCAGCGCGTGGGAGATATGGATGTTGTAGCAGAGCTGAATTACCCAAATGCCGCGTTTATCGGCCTCCTGAGTGAGCCAGCGGAACATCTGGATATTCTGCTCGAGTTGCTGGTCCGTGAGTTCCTGGGCTTCGGGGTATTTGGGCAATTTGAGGAGGGACGTAAACGGGTGGCCGTTCCAAAGATAGAGCGTGTTCATGCGGTTCTCGAGCAGAAAGTCGAGATAGCGTGTCCAGTGGTCACGGTCGTAGAAGAACGGAAACTCTTCAGGGGTGTAGCGATAGTCGTAGATGGCGCCATCGTAGGTGATGGTGGTCTTCTGCATGCCGATGGCGGGCCCGCGCAGGACGAAGCGTGGGTGGTCCTCGGTGTCGAGCGCCGCCGGCAGGGCTCCTCCGGCGGAGATCCGTCGAGCGAGTTCAAGGCAGCCGTAGAGAACGCCGGTTGTGTCGTTGCCAATGATCAGGATGTTGGAGCCGGAGCGTTTGAGGCGAAAGCCCTCCGGACTGGGCGAGGCCGCCTCTGAGCGGCCGGAGAAGACAGCGGAACCCGCGACGCCTGCGAGGATGGCCGCCTGCTCATTTCGCAACGCGGCAGTTTGCGCGACCACCGCCTTCAAGCGAGTGATGCCGAATTGCTCGCGTGGGCTGGCGCTGGCGTTGCCTTGGATCACCACCGCGGCATGGCAATGCACAGCCACTCCACTGAACAGGAGCGCCGTCAGAATAGAGCGCATGGCTCACCTCCTTGGAATGAAGCGTCGGCTATTGTCGATTCGAGCCGAGGCCGCGCTTCTCAATGAGCGGAGCCACGGATGGCTCGCGGCCACGGAAATCCCTATACATCTGCATGGCGTCCTCGCTGCCGCCGCGCTCCAGCACCCTGGCACGGAAGGCGCGAGCGAGGTTCGGATCAAAGAGGTCGCCCTTCTCCTTGAATGCCTGAAAGGCGTCGCTGTCGAGCACCTCACTCCAGATATAGCTGTAGTAACCAGCGGCGTAGCCGGAAGCGAAGATGTGCTGGAAGTACGTGCTGCGGTAGCGAGAGTAGATCTCGGGCATGAGCCCGATCTTGCCGAGAGCAGCCTTTTCGAAGCCCGCGGCGTCGGTCTTGGGCTCGGATTTGATGGTGTGCCACTCCATGTCCAGCAGCGAAGCCGCCAGATACTCGACGGTGAGAAATCCCTGATTGAACTTGCCGGCACGCTCGATCTTGGCGAGCAGCTCAGGCGGGATAGGATTGCCGGTCTGATAATGCCTGGCGAAGGTGGAGAGCACAGCAGGCTCCGTGGCCCAGTTCTCCATAATCTGCGAAGGCAGCTCGACGAAGTCGCGCGGCGTGCCGCTGAGACCCTGATAACGGACTTTGGCGAAAAGCGAGTGCAGACCGTGGCCGAACTCGTGGAAGAGCGTCTCCACTTCCTCCGGACTGAGCAGTGCGGGCTTGCCGGCAGCAGGCCGGCTGAAGTTGCAGACGTTGACGACGATGGGGCGAATGTCCTTGCCGGCTTTGATGCGTTGGCCACGATAGCGGCTGGACCAGGCGCCAACACGCTTGCCGGGACGCGGATGATAGTCAATCAGGAAGATGCCCAGGTGCGAGCCGTCGGCATCCTTCACTTCGAAGGTCCTGACTTCGGAATGGTATTTGGGAAGATCGGTCCGCTCGGTGATCCGAATGCCGTAAAGCTTGTTGGCGACCATGAAGGCGCCCTGCAGCACGTTGTCGAGGCTGAGGTATTCGCGGACTTCGTCTTCGTTGAGCGCGTACCGTTGGGCTTTGACCTTTTCGGCATAGTAGCGCCAATCCCAGGCCTCGAGCTGGAAGCCAGCTCCGGCGGCGTTGATCATCGCCTGCATGTCGGACTTCTCTTTTTCAGCCAGGCCAAGGGCGGGCTTCCAAAGTTGATTGAGCAGGTCGTAGACTTTCTCCGGCTTCTTGGCCATGCGCTCTTCCAAGGTGAGATGGGCGAAGGTCTCATAACCCAGCAGACGGGCTTTTTCGGCGCGCAGGGCGGCGATGCGATAGAGCACCTGGTTATTGTCGTACTCGTTTCCGTTGTCGCATCGCTTCGAGTACGCGGTGAGAATCTGGCGCCGGAGTTCGCGGTTATCGGCGTAGGTCAGGAAGGGCCAGATGCTGGGCGCCTGGAGCGTGAAGACCCACTTGCCGGGGAGATTGGCTCGCTTGGCGGCATCGGCCGCGGCGGCTACCACGCCTTCCGGAAGCCCGGAGAGGTCCTCCTTCTTCTCAATGACCAGCTTGTAGGAGTTGGTCTCCTTGAGAAGGTTCTGACTGAAGCGGACGGAGAGGGTAGAGAGTTCCCGATTAATGGCGCGGAGCCGCTCCTTGCCGGCATTGTCGAGGGCGGCGCCGCCACGGACGAAGTTCTTGTAGGTTTCGTCAGCGAGCCGGATCTGCTCAGGCTGGAGGCCGGAAGAATCACGTTTCTCCCAAACGGCCTTCACGCGCGCAAAGAGTTTCGGGTTCATCGTCTGGTCGTCGCGCAGCGCGGCCATCATGGGAGCCACCTTACGAGATACGGCCTCGATGGTGTCATTCGTCTCAGCACCGGCAAGGTTACTGAAGACGCCCTGAACTTTTTCAAGCAGTTCGCCGCTGTTGTCGAGAGCCTCGACGGTGTTGGCGAACGTGGGCGGCGCGGGATTGTCTCCGATAGCGATCACTTCCTTGCGCGCTTCGTCGATGCTCCGTTCAAGAGCGGGGAGGAAGTGTTCGTTGTGGATCTCGGCAAACGGCGGCATGCCGAAGGGGCCGGTCCATTCACGGAAGAAGGGGTTGCCGGCGGGATCAGCAGGGGCTTGACCGTTCATCATGAACGAGCCGGACAAGGCCGGGAGTAGACAAAAGTGGCGCCTTTCCATCTTGTGGACGATTTTATCCGAAATGACGACTGCGGCACCTTCGTATTTTACTGTGCTGGCTGGGCGTCACCCGGCCGGAAGAGTCCGAACTGGTAGGGCGTGGTGCACATGCTCACGACACCAGTGGGGAACTGGGTTGGCGGCAATGTGGCGGGTCCGGATGTCAGGCCCATGAGCATGGCTGGAGGATTCATTGGGGCCGACATCAGGCCGGCCGCCTGCGCCTCATTGATGATGGAGGCGAGCTTGAACGCATCTTCCAGAGTCTTCAGTTTGGCCCGCTGTTTGTCATCGAGGATGGCCAGGTTCTGCTGGCGGAGCATGGCGGCGAGGCCAGCCAGGTCCCGACAGATCAGTTCAATTTCCTGGTACCGGACGCCAATTGCCTGCGGATCGAGATTGTCCTTGACGGTTTCCTGAGCAATCTCCGTCATCACCTGGCGCATGCGGATGGACCGCTCATTCACGGCCCTGTTGTACTCGTCATTTGCTGAGGCGATGGCAATCGTCTGCACGGAAGTCAGTTCAAGATAGTCCTTCACCAGCGGCATCAATTGCCGCTGCTGTTGCGCCGCGAGAGGCAACGCCGCCAGCACGAGGAGCGATAGGTACTTCATGTCTTCAGCGTAGCGCCGGCGTCGCGCGGAGTCATGCGTAGCAACGGACTTCAAACAGCGCGGCCGGCGCGCCATGCGTCTCTTCAATTTCGATGCGGAGAGAACTGGTGGACGCGGCTTGCGGCAGGACGATTCGGTTCCGCGTCTGATAATTCTGCTCGCACTTGTATAAAACGCGACCTTGGCTATCCAGGATTCGATAGCGTTTCACGCAGAAGGGAATGTCGCGCTCGGGGTGGCCGTAGAGGACGGATTCCATGGGGTGGTCGAAATCAGTGTCGAACCCGAGGACGATCTCCCGGATGGTTTGAGGTGAGGTCCAGGTGAGGGTGAGCCACGGTTGAGTGTCCTCGCTCGCGGCGATCCAGGCGTTGCTGCGGAGGTAGGGGCGGGCGAAGCCGTTCGTGACGAATTCGGCCTGATAAGCACTGACTGGCGGGTCGATCCTCACGGCCGGGTTTTCGCCGCCAGGCCGGCGTTTGGGAGGCCAGAATTCGAAGGAGTCGATCCCGGAGCCTTCGGGTGGCTTCTGCACGCGACTGGGCCCGGCATGCGCGACGGCCAGCACGCCGGTGATGCGCTGGCCGCTCAGAGCAACGCGCACGGCAGGATTGCGGAGCAGCGCGACGAAGGCGTACTGGGATTGATCGAGCGACACTCCGAAGTCGCAGACCACGGACTGCGAGTTGCCTTGCTTCAGGGAGATGGTCTTCTTCGCCAGCGTGCGGTCTGGCGTGAAGTTGCCCAGCCTGGAAGAGGCGCGCAGTTCCGCCTGCAGGTCAGTGGGGGCAGCCACATCCGCCAGGAAGGTGAAACGCGGCGCGGGGCCTTGATCGAGTGGCAGCAGCAAAGCCCAGTTCTCGTCCAGGCGTCGGAGTTTCCCCGAGGGTGGGAGGTTGGCGATGCGGAATGTGCTGCTGGCTGTGATTCGGGCCTGCCGGGCAAGGTCCGCCGGATCGTTGAGAGCAACCCCGGGGATGTACTGCCCGGCCTTGATCAGTTCACGCTGCAGCAGCCCGATATGGGGTGCCTGCGAAATGTTGCGCGGCAGGAGTCCCTGTTTGATGCAGAGTGCAGCGGCCATGCCGGCGGCCTGGCCGGAGTTTGAACAAGTGGCCATCACGCGCGTAGAGCCGAAGGCGACGTGCGAGGCGGAGATGATGCGGCCGCAGAGGAAGAGGTTCGAGATGTTGCGGCTATAGAGCGAGCGGTAGGGGATCTGATAGACGCCCTTGGAGTGGTACTGCACACAGGAAGGGAAATCGCTGTACATGCCATCGGCCGGGTGCAGATCGATGGACCATCCGCCGTAGGAGACGGCGTCGGGGTGTGTGCGCTGCTCCACAACATCCTGCTGGCGCAACATGTAATCGCCTTCGAAGCGGCGGCTCTCGCGTTTGCCGGGGATCGTGGAAACCCACTCCAGCGCGAGGTTCTCCGCATCCGGGAAGCGGCCGGAGTTCTTGATGTAATCCCACACGCCGTAAACGACGCGCCAGAGTTCCCACTTGATGTCTTCCGTGTTGTGAACCGTATCGCCGCGGCCGCCCCACTCCAACCACCAGAGCGTGCAGCCGTTGAGACTGGGCGTGAGTTTCTCCCACTTGGGCAGCTTGGTGATGTCCTTCAGGGCATAGGACGGCGCGACGAAGCGCACAGGCTTGCCGGCGTCCTTCGAGTAGAAGTACATGGAGTGACCCAGGAGTTGGCCATAGGCGTCTGTGGGCGCGAAAGCTTCGCCGAACTCATCCTTGGATTCGGCGCCCATGCGAAAGGCGGCTCCGGCACGAAAGGCGGCGATGCCATCGCCGGAGGCATCGCAGAACAGTGGAGCGGAGACGATGTACTCAGTCTCGTTCTGGCTGCAATAGGCGCGGACAGACGCGATGCGGTCCGGCGCGGATTTCTCAAGGTCGTCCACGGCGGTGTTGAGCAGTAATGTAATATTGGGCTCCTCCTTCACCTTCTCGAGGAGGATGGTGTCGACAATGACCGGATTGCCTTCCGGATTGCGGTGCATGTTTTCGACACAGACCTCGTCCAGCACGCCGCCCTCGCGAGCCCAGCGATTGTTGTTCCCCATGTGCGCCGTGGCGCCGAGTATCCACAGGCGGACTTCGCTGGAGGCATTACCGCCCAGCACAGGGCGGTCCTGAATGAGAACCACGCGGATGCCGGCGCGGGCCGCGGTGATGGCGGCGCAAGTTCCGGAGAGTGAGCCGCCAATCACCGCAAGGTCTGCCTGTAACTGCACGCGATGAATGCCTCGCTTGCCGGCGTAGCCCGTGCCGCGCTGCATGGGGTGGGTCTTTACGTCGAAGGAAGAGGTGTCCTGCTGAGTGGCGTGAAGGGGAAGACCGCCCGCCGCTGGCAAACTGGCAGCGTTAGCGATGAAGTTACGGCGACTTGGCTTTGGCATGGCCCAATCCTCGACCTCAATTGTATGCGCGAAACGTGACGCACGCTGATAGAATCTAGTTTCCTTATGTCCAGCTCCAAGAAATCCATGTTCGTCCTCGATGACGGCCGTAACGTCGCTTTCACGTTCATCCTGGTAACCTCGCTCTTCCTGCTGTGGGGATTCTGCAACGGCATGATCGACGTGATGGACAAGCACTTCCAGGACGAATTGCACTTGACCAAGGCGCAGTCCGCGTGGGTGCAGTTCGCTCACTATCTGGGCTACTTCCTGATGTCGATCCCGGCAGGCTGGCTGGCGAGCAAACTCGGGTACAAGGGCGGCATCATCACGGGCCTGATCATCGTGGCGCTGGGTGGCTTCTGGTTCATCCCTGCGACCAATATCAGCCTGATGGCCAAGGCCGGCGAGGTTTCCGCAAATACCGCTTTCGTGGCCTTCCTTGCCGGTGTCTGCCTCATCGCCACCGGCCTCACGTTCCTGGAGACCATCGCCAATCCCTATACGACCGTTCTCGGCGACAAGCGCTACGCCGCCACACGCATCAACCTGGCGCAATCGACCAACGGCATCGGCTGGATCTTCGGCCCCATCGTCGGCAGCATGTACTTCTACTCAAAAGATGCGGCCGGCAACAGCACGGGCAGCCAAACTCTGTACGTCCCCTATCTCGGCATCGCCATCGGCGTGCTGATTCTGGCGGTAATCTTCTACTTCTCCAACATCCCCGATATCAAGACCGAAGACGATTACCACCTGGACGACTCCACCCCCGGCGCATCTCACTCCATCTGGACCCATCCTCACTTCGTCATGGCCGTGGCCGCCCAGTTTCTCTATGTCGCCGCGCAGGCTGGCATCTTCAGCTTCTTCATCAACTACCTGACGTCAGAAGTTCCGGCGATCCCCGCCTCGTGGCAATCCGGCATGAATTCCCTGGCGGCCAACGCCGGTTTTCTCAGCGAGTGGCTCTCCGGCTGGTTTGAAACCAACAAGCACGGAGTGCTGGCGTTCACTGACAAGGGCGCCTCCAACATGGCTTCGCTCGGCTTTGTCTGCTTCCTCATCGGGCGCTTCAGCGGCGCAGTGCTCTTAAAGAAGTTCTCCGCCCACAAGGTGCTTGGACTCTACGGGACGATGAACGTCATCGCCACATTCCTGGTCTTTCTGAAGCTGGGCTGGCTCTCCGTCGTCTGCGTATTCTCCTCGTTCTTCTTCATGTCGATCATGTTCCCCACCATCTTCGCGTTGGGCATCTTCGGCCTCGGCCTGCGGGCGAAGAAGGCTTCGGCCTTTATCGTGATGGCGATTATGGGCGGCGCCATTCTCCCCAAACTGATGGGGGCCGTGGCGGACCACTACGACATGTCGCGCGGGTTTATCGTGCCGATGGTGTGCTTCATTTTTGTGGCGTTTTATGGCTTCAACTGGCCGCGCTTCAGCAAGGCTGAGTCCCTGAACGGCGTGAGCACGACGGGCGGCCACTAAATCCGACGCGCCACTTGCGCTATGATTGCCCGGCAGAGGAGAAAACGCCACAAATGGAAAGCCTCTCAGTCGCCTGGTGGCTCTGGATGCTGCTCGGCATCGCTTTGCTGGCTGCAGAAATTCTGACGCCGGGCGGCTTCTACATCATCTTCTTCGGTGTGGCCGGCCTGGCGGTGGGAGTATTGAAACTGTGCGGTTTCATCGACTCGCTGGCAGGGGAAGGCCTGCTCTTCGCCGCGCTGGCAGTGGCTGGCCTGGCCTTCTTCCGCAAACCCCTGATGCAGCGCTTCCGGCATCTCTCCGCGCCACAGAAGGAGGTGGATTCGCTTACCTCGGAGGTGGCGGTCGCCCTGGCGGACATCCCGCCCCGGTCGCTGGGCAAGGTGGAACTGCGCGGCGCAGTGTGGTCTGCGCAGAACGTCTCAAGTACTCTCATTCCTAAGTCCGCCCGCTGCCGCGTGGATAGCGTGGACGGACTCACCCTCAACGTCCGCAACCTGTAACTTCGGGGGTTCGCATGGAAACCGGTGCATTGCTCGTCGTTTTCTTTCTCGTTCTACTTCTCCTGATCATCCTGGCCAAGACAGCCGTGGTAGTTCCCCAGCAATCTGCTTACGTCGTTGAGCGTCTGGGGAAATACGCAGGCACACTCCAGGCCGGCTTTCACATCCTCACACCATTCGTCGATGTAATCCGCTACCGGCACTCACTTAAGGAGATGGCAGTCGACATCCCGGAGCAGGTCTGCATCACCCGCGACAACGTACAGGTGGCTGTGGACGGCATCCTCTATCTGAAGGTGCTCAACCCGGAGCGGGCCTCATACGGAATCTCTGATTTCGGCTTTGCCATCCGTCAGTTGGCCCAAACCACCCTGCGCTCCGAGATCGGCAAGATCGATCTCGACAGAACCTTCGAGGAGCGCTCCAACATCAACGCCCTGGTCGTCTCCGAACTCGACAAAGCCACCGAGCCGTGGGGCGTAAAAGTGCTGCGCTACGAGATCAAATCGATCAACCCTCCGGGAGACATCCTGGCGGCCATGGAAAAGCAGATGCGCGCCGAGCGCGAAAAGCGCGCCACCATCCTCAACTCCGAAGCCGTCCGCGACGCGGCCATCAACACCGCCGAGGGTGAGAAGCAGAAGGTGATCAAGTCTTCGGAAGCGCGCCGCCAGCAACAGATCAACGAAGCCGAAGGCCAGGCCAGCGCCATCCTCGCCATCGCCAATGCTACGGGCCAAGGCATCCGGCGTGTGGCGGAGGCGATCAACGAGCCCGGCGGCTATGAGGCCGTTCAGTTGCGCGTGGCGGAACAGTACGTCACCGAGTTCGGTCGAATTGCCAAGACCTCGTCCACTATCGTGGTGCCCTCGAACCTCGGTGACGTGGCCTCCATGCTCACCGTCGCCATGAACGTCATTCGGAAGCAGCATACTGAAGGAGATGGACACGTCCCGCCACCGCCTCCCAGAAAAGGAAATTGAGGTTAAGCTCGCTGTCGTTTCAGCGGATTCAGCGCGCACTCTGCTCGCCCGGGCCGGTTTTCAGCCGCAACACGAGCCGGCGTTTGAAGCCAACACCGTCTTCGACACACCCGCAGGCGACCTCATGAACACATCGCGGCTCCTTCGGCTGCGGGAGTTTCGCGGAGAGGCGATCATCACCTTCAAGGGCGTGCCGGAACCAGGGCTGCATAAGACCCGCCCGGAGATCGAAACGAAGGCCGCCGACGCCGCCACCATGCAGCGCATTCTGGAAGCCCTGGGCTACCAGGTGCAGTTCCGCTATGAGAAGTATCGCACCACCTTCTTGCGCGGCAATGATCCCGGCCACGCGGTGCTCGACGAGACCCCCATTGGCACCTTTCTGGAACTCGAAGGACCGCCGGAATGGATTGACGAAACCGCCGCGCAGATGGGCTTCTCCGGCTCCGATTACATTGTGTTGAGCTATGGCACGCTCTACCGTAACCACTGCCGCGCACAGAACACCGAGCCCACGCATATGGTTTTCGACAAGCCCTGAATGCACCTCGGGCCGGGATTGCACATCCCGGCCCGAAGCCATTCGAAGCTAAACGAAGGGGCTACGCCTTCACCGGCTTGTCGACCACCTTGAAGTTCTTCTCGTCGAAGTAGAGCACCTTGCCCTGGCGGAAGCTCTGGACGGCCATCGTGATGGCCACCTGCGCGCGCCCGGCGGTCTCCACATCGAGGGTCGGCTTCTGGCGGCTGCGGATGCAGTCCAGGAAGTTGCCGATGTGAGTGAACATCGTGTCCTTGTTTTCCACATCGATCTTGATCGGCTCTTCGCCGAACTTCGCCTTATACTCGGCGCTGATCACGCGCTTCTCCGGCTTCACCGTGATATTGGGCGCGAAGCCTTCAAACCGGCCGTGTTCCACCATCACCAGCGTGCCGTCGTGGCCGCGCACTGTGCCCGGGATGTGCTCCGAGTTGGCCATCGAGCTGGTGAGCACCAGGGAGAAGCCCTTGGCGTACTCCGCCATGAAGTGGAACGTGTCCGGCACTTCGCGCTCATCCTTGAACACGTAAATGCCGCCGCTGGCCGTGACCTTCGTGGGGAACTGCGCCTCGCCCCAGCAAATATTGAACGGCGCCATCACGTGGAAGAAGAGGTCAGTAGCGATGCCGCCGGAGTAATCCCAATACTTACGGAAGCGGAAAAAGCGATCGGCGTCGTAGGCCCGCTTGGGAGCCTTGCCCAGCCACATCTTCCAGTCGATGTAATCGTCGCCCTTGGCGTCGGGGCCTGCGGACTTGTCGATCGTCCAGTTCCATTCGCCACCGGTTGAGTTGCGGTGATAGGAGCCCTGGCTCATGATCATCTTGCCGATCATGCCGTCTGCGATCGCCTTGCGGGCCTTCCACCACTGGTCTCCGGAAGTGGTCTGCGAACCCACCTGCACGATGCGGCCCGTTTCCTTCACGGTGGCGATGAGTGCCTTCACTTCCTCCACCGTGTGGCACATCGGCTTTTCGAGGTAGACGTCCTTGCCGTTATCCATGGCGGCCAGGGCGATGGGCGCGTGCCAATGATCCGGCGTGGCAACCACCACCGCGTCGACATCCTTGTTTTCCAGAATCTCGCGGTAGTCCAGCGTGCCCATGCACTTGAAGCGCTCTTTGGCGGCGGTGACGCGCTTCTGGTAAACGTCGCACACGCCGACGATCTGACAGGCTCCGGGTTTTTCGGACTGGGCGTACTTATCGAAGCGGTCCGCCACATAGAAGCCGCGTCCACCAACGCCGATTACGGCAACGTTGATCTTGTCATTGGCCCCGATCACTCGGGCTGGGTTTGTCTTCGCCGTCGTCTTGGCCATCGCGGAAGAGGCCAGCGCCGTGGCTGCCGCGCCAGCCACAAACTGCCGGCGGTTGCTTTGCTGAATCATGGAGTTTCGCACCTCGATCTGATTGAGAGAACCTGCATCTATCTTACAGTGGATGGGCGGCCAGCCCAATTCCGCGGCCTCATGCGGCCTGCTAGTCTGGTGGAAGCCGCATGCGATGTACCCGGATTTCGTACACAGAGCTGCCTGGGACCTCGGCCTTGTTTGGGGACTACCTCAATCACTTTGAGCGAACGGCACCTTTCTATCCGCACGACCCGCACGACCGCGAGTCTCTACGCCGGTCAGCCGCCAGTGTCCGCACCGCCGATGACCGGCGCCAACACCTGGCCGCCATACTGCGCCGCACCAACGGCGAAACCGCCGCTCTGGCGCAACTGGAATTGCCCGACACCGTCGCCGTGGTCACTGGCCAGCAGGTGGGCCTCTTTTCCGGCCCAGCCTACACCATTTACAAGGCCCTCACTGCGGTGCGCCTGGCCCGCCATCTGACCGAATCCGGCGTGCGCGCCGTGCCCGTCTTCTGGCTCGCCACCGAAGATCACGACCTGGCCGAGATCGATCACGCCTGGACCTTCGACAGCCGTCAACAGCCATTGAAGCTCTCCGCTCAGGCCGCGGGGCAGCCCAACCAGCCCGTGGGAGGCATCGAGATCACCGCCTCTCCAATCGATGAACTGGCGGAAAGCCTGCGCGGCTTCCTGTACGGCGATGAAGTGCTCGGCCTGGTGGAAGAGTGCTATCAGCCCGGCCGCACCTTCGGCCAGGCCTTCCGCGAACTGCTTCAACGGTTGCTCGCCGGATACGGCCTTATCTTTTTCGATCCCCTGGATCCGGCCATTCGCGCTCTGGCCGCTCCTTTCCTCGCCGATGCCTACCGCCGGCGTGAGGAACTTCTGGCGCGGCTGATCGAGCGCGGCAAGCAACTCCAACTCGCGGGCTATCACTCCCAGGTGCTGGTGGAGCCGGGCTCTTCGCTCTTCTTCCAGTTGGAAAACGGACGGCGCGTGCGCATCCCCGCCGGCGCCGAAATCGCCGATCCCGCCACGCTCTCCCCCAATGCACTTCTGCGGCCCGTGATGCAGGATTCGCTCCTGCCCACCGCGGCCTATGTCGGTGGTCCGGCGGAGATCGCCTATTTCGCCCAATCCCAGGTCCTCTACCAGGAACTGCTCGGCCGCATGCCGCTCGCCGTGCCCCGCGCCGGTTTCACTCTGCTCGACGAACGCGCCCGCAATCTCATGGCGCGCTTCGCCATCCCCATCCACGACTGTTTCCACGGCGAAACCCGCCTCAAAGAGCGCATCAGCGCCCGCCTGATCCCTGAAACGCTCGAGATCACCTTCGAAGACGTCACAAGCGAAGTTCGCAACTCCATCGACCGCCTCTACCGCGAACTGCACGCCTTCGATCCCACTCTCGGCGCCTCGCTCACCCGCAGCCGCAGCCGCATCCTCTATCAACTCGACAAGAACCGCCGCAAGGCGGCCCGTGAGGCCCTGCGCCGCGATCAGCGGGTGGATGCCTCCGCCTCGCACCTCAGTCAACTCGTCTTTCCCGAGAAGCACCTTCAGGAGCGGCTCTATACCATCCTGCCGTTCCTCGCCCGCCACGGCTTCGATCTCATTGATACTCTCTATGAGAACGTTCAGCCCGGCTGTCTGGACCACACCCTCCTTGCCATATGAAGATCAACACCGTCAAAAAGGCCATGCGCGAGGGGCGCCTCCAACTTGGCACCGGCTTTGCGCAACTCCGCTCTCAAGACGTCGTCCGCATCCTTGCCGCCGCGGGCTTTGATTGGGCATTCCTCGATGCCGAGCACGGCGGCTTCGATCAGGAAACCCTGCAGGACCTCTGCCGCATCGCCGTCAAAGTAGGCCTCGCGCCCATCGTGCGGGTGGCGGACCTGCAATACTCGCTCATCGCCCGCGCGCTGGATTGCGGCGCGGAAGGCGTCATCTTCCCGCGAGTGGAAGACCCCGAACTGCTGCAGAAGGCCGTGAGCTGGACCAAGTTTCCGCCCGTCGGCATTCGTGGCATGGGCCTGACGCCTCTGCACGTGGACTTCGAAGCCGCCTCCATCCCTCAGATCATGGACCACATGAACCGCGAGCAGATGGTGGTTTTGCAGATCGAAACCGTGCGGGCCTTTGAAGCCCGTGAGGAACTCCTCTCCATCCCGCACATCGATGCCGTGATGATCGGCCCCGTGGATCTCACCATCAGCCTCGGCGTTCCGGGCGAATTCGAACACCCCAAAATGCTCGCCACGGTGGAAAAGATCGTCGAAAGCTGCAAGGCCCACGGCGTCATCCCCGGCGCGCAGGCACGCAGCATCTCTCTGGCTCAGCGGTGGCGCGACATGGGCATGCTGTTTGTCGGCTGCTCCAGCGAAACCGGTATGCTTTTCGATAGCGCCAAGGCTATCGCCACGCAGGTAAAGCCAGCCTAAAGAGCGGTCTCGATCTCCGCCACTTCGGCCTCGCTCAGGCGGAAATCCCCGGCGCCCACCACGCCTTCCAGTTGCGCCGGCGAACGCAGACCCACGATTGCCGCCGTCACCTCCGGACGCCGCAGCACCCAGGCAATGGCCGCCTCGCCCGGCGTGCGGCCGTGGCGCGCGCCCACTTCACGCAGCTTTTCCACCAGTGCCAGGTTGCGAGTCAGGAGCGGCTCCTGGAACTGCGGCCGCCGCTTACGGTGGTCGTCCGCATCCAGGCTTTCAATACGTTCGCGCGTCATCTTGCCCGTGAGCAATCCTGAGTGCATCGGCGAATACGCCAGCACCCCGATGCCGTTCTCCCGGCAGAACGGCAGAATCTCAGTCTCGATCTCGCGCGCCAGTAGATTGTAAGGCGGCTGCAGCGAAGTGATGGTGCCGATCGCCTGCGCGCGCTTCAACTGGCTGATTGAGAAATTCGACACGCCGATCCAGCGCACCTTACCTTCTTCCTTCAGGCGCACCATCGTCTCCCAGCCCTCTTCTACTTCTTCATCCGGCTCCGGCCAATGCATCTGGTAGAGGTCGATCACGTCCACTCTCAGCCTGCGCAGAGACTCCTCGCACTCGCGCCGCACCGAGTCGCGCTTCAGGCTCTTGTAAATCTGCCGGTTTTCGTCCCAGCAACGGGCGCACTTCGTGAAGATATAGGGCTTGCCGGCCATCCCTGCCAGCGCTTCGCCCAGCACCTCTTCGGCGTGGCCCAGGCCGTACACTGGCGCTGTGTCGATCCAGTTCAGCCCCGCATCCACTCCGGCCCGTATGGCGGAGATCGACTCGGAGTCGTCCTGCCGGCCCCAGGAAAACGCCCAGCCGCCGCCACCCATGGCCCATTGCCCGATGCCGATCGGCGTGATCAGCAGATCGCTGTTGCCCAGTCGCTTGAGTTCCATGGTTGACTTCTCTTCTCTACAATCCTTTCACCTTCCAGCCGTCGCGGTACTTGCGCCGCACGAACTGCGTCGCCTCCGGCGAGTTGGTGAACTTCAGCTTGCGAGAGTTCCACTCGAGAGTGGCGTTGGGAAATCGCGTTGCGGTGGGGCCAAGCAGAACGGCTTCAGTCAGCGGGCCGGAGTAGTCGAAGCCCGCTGAAGTCGAGGCCTTCCCCAGCACTGTGTCCACGAACTGGTGGTAGTGATCCGTCCCCGGCTTCTGCTCGATGGGCTTGTCCTTCACCTTGTCGCCCAACAGTACCGGCATGCCGATGTGCGGCAGCAGCATCGCTCCCTCCGTTCCGAAGAAGATCGACCCCTGGCCGGGCGCCTTCACGCTGCCCAGCACGGAAAGCACCTCGGCAGGCGGCTTCTGGTCGCCGTCGTACCAGGTGACGCCCACCGTCTTGCCCTCCGTGAACCGGGTGCCCGGGAAGACGTAGCGGATCAGCGCATTGATCGCCCAACTCTCCTTGTTCGGCGCGGGCCCTTCGCTGCGCACCGAAATCGGAGCAGTGAGTGCCAGCGCTTCAAACACGGGATCGTAGATGTGGCAGCCCATGTCGCCGAACGTCGCGGTGCCGAAGTCCAGGCGCTTGCGCCAGTTTCCTGGATGATATGCGCCCTTGACGAAGGGTCTCGCCGCTGCTACGCCCAGCCACAGGTCCCACGCCAGGCCGTCCGGCACCGGGTCCGTGCGGTCCGGCAGCAGGCTCGTATCACCCCATTTCTTGTTGCTCCACGTGTGGACTTCCTTCACCTTGCCGATCGCCCCGGACTGAACCATGTGCACCGCCGTCCGGTATTCCGGCGCCGAGTGGATCTGGATCCCCATCTGTGTCACCAGCCGCTTCGAGCGCGCATATTCGGTGAGCTTGCGGACCTCATAGAGGTCATGCGCCAGCGGCTTCTGCTGGTAGACGTGCAGCCCGGCCCGCATCGCCGCCATCGCTTGCGGCGCGTGCATGTGGTCCGGCGTGCCCACGCAGGCGATATCGAGGTTCTTGCGCTCCTTCTGCATCATCTCGCGCCAGTCCTGGTAGATGCGCGCTTCCGGATACTTCTGCTTCACGCGCTTCAACCGGTTGGCGTCCACTTCCGCCACGCAAACCAACGATACGGCCGAATGAGTGGCGATGCCGTCCAACGTGGCCCACGCCATTCCGTCGGCGCCGAAGCTGGCCAGGCGCAGCCGCGAGGATCGTGGCTTTGAGTAAAGGTTAGCGATAAAGAAGGGCGCGGCAAGCGATCCCACAAAGGTACGGCGTGAAAGATTACTGGCTGTCATGGGGTTGAAAACGAGCATATCGCAACTGGCACCACCGCTCGGAGACCCACCATCCGCAAGTGCTATCGTGAGTCTCAAATGCAGCCGCCGCTCTCCCGCCGACATTTCCTTGCCGCCTCCGCCGCGCCCCTCATTGCGCAACCCCAGCGCCGCCCCAACATCCTCTTCGTCATCGCCGACGATTGGGGCTACGGCCATGCCGGCGCCTACGGCTGCAAATGGGTGAATACCCCTGGCTTCGATCGTGTCGCTCGCCAAGGTGTTCTTTTCAACAACTCCTTCACCTCCAACCCCAAGTGCAGTCCCTGCCGCGCCACCATCCTCACCGGCCGCAACAGTTGGCAGAACAAGGAAGCCGTCAATCACTACAGCATCTTTCCGAACGATTTCGCGGTCTACCCCCAGATCCTTGAAAAGGCTGGCTACTTCGTCGGTCTCACCGGCAAGGGCTGGGGGCCGGGCGATTTCAAGAGCACTGGCTGGCCGCACAACCCCGCCGGCCGCGAATGGCGCAAGCGCACGCTCAGGCAGCCCACCTCCGGCATCTCCCCGCTCGATTACGCGGCGAACTTTGAAGATTTCCTCACCGACCGCCCCTCCAATCAGCCGTTCTGCTTCTGGCTTGGAGGCCAGGAGCCCCACCGGCCTTACGAACCCGGCTCCGGCCTCCGCGCGGGCAAGCGCCTCGAAGACGTCACCATCCCGAAGTATCTGCCCGACAACCGCACCGTCCGCGGCGACCTGCTCGACTATGCACTCGAGGTTGAGCACTTCGACTCACACCTGCAGCGGGCGCTCGATTCGCTGGAGCGCCGCGGCGAACTCGACAACACCCTCGTCTGCGTCACATCCGACCACGGGATGCCCTTCCCACGCGTCAAGGGCCAGATCTACGACGCCGGCTTCCGCATTCCTCTGGCCGTCATGTGGGGCAAGAACATCAAGCCCGGGCGCGTTGTGGACGACTTCATCAATACCCGCGACTTCGCGCCCACATTCCTCGACGCCGCCGGTGTCGAACCCGCCGGAACGATTACCGGCAGCAGCTTCCTCAAGACACTCACCGCCACTTCCTCAGGCACCGTCGATGCCACGCGCAATACCATGCTCATCGCCAAGGAGCGCCATGACCTCGGCCGCCCCAACGATGCCGGCTACCCCGTGCGCGCCATCCGC
>JARKQJ010000075.1 GCA_029973955.1 Paludibaculum sp.
GCCGTGCTTTCAGTTGTTTCCCCAGTGGCGCGGAGATTTTGGGTCGGGGGAAGCCGTGCTTTCAGTTGTTTCCCCCCGTGGCCCCGACACTTTGTGTCGGGGGAAGCCGTGCTTTCAGTTGTTTCCCCCCGTGGCCCCGACACTTTGTGTCGGGGGAAGCCGTGCTTTCAGTTGTTTCCCCCGTGGCCCAGACACTTTGTGTTGGGGGAAGCCGTGCTTTCAGTTGTTTCCTTCGTGGCCCCGACACTTTGTGTCGGGGGAATCGGGCTGACCTGGTCCGCTACTGGTGGGGTGAGAGGGCGGTTCTGGTAGCGGCGCGTTGCGGAATGTGGCAAGATTTCTGGCAAGAGAGGGCTGTATGGACGCTGAGATTGCGCGGTTTCTGGATGCTTACACGCCGGAGATGAGGAAGCAGTTTGCGGCGGCTCGCGCGCGGATGAGGAAGCTGGTTCCGCGCGGGGTGGAATTGGTGTACGACAACTACAATTCGCTGGTTTTCGGGTATGGGCCGACAGAGCGGGCGTCGGATGCGGTGGTATCGCTGGCGGGGTTTCCGAAGTGGGTGACGCTGTGTTTTTTGCGGGGCGTCGAGCTGAAAGACCCGCAGGAGCTGTTGAAGGGTGGGGGGAACCTGGTGCGACATATGCGATTGACGGGCCCTGAGGATTTGGATCGGGCAGAGGTGCTGGAGTTGATCGGGCAGGCGTTGGCGCAGGAGGGGGAGCGGTTTGCGGCGGCGGGGCGGCTGCGGACGGTGGTGAAGTCGATTTCCGCGAAGCAGCGGCCGAGACGGCCGGTGAGCGGCTGACGGCGGTGTTTTGAGCCGATGGCAAATGAAAGCGGCTGGGGCGATTTCGCCTAGCGGACGTCGGGGAACAGGGGCTTACTTGTAGGCGACGACCATGGAGTCCGGGCCGATGAGGTGGTGGACTTCGGTGCGGCGGAAGCCGGCTTCGTGCATCCACTTCTGGCAGTCGGCGGCGGTGTAGTCGAAGCCGTCGATGGTTTCGATGAGCATGTTGAGGCTCATCATGAGGCCGAAGGCGTTGTGGCGGCGGTCGTCGTCGATGATGGATTCGTAGACGATGAGGGCGCCGTCTTTGGGGAGGGAGTCGTAGGCTTTGCGGATGAGCATCTGTTTGGCGGGGAGGCCCCAATCGTGGAGGATGTGTCCCATGGTGATGACCTCGGTTTTGGGGAGGAGATGCTTGAAGAAGTCACCGGGCTGGAATTTGAGGCGGGCGGAGAGGTTATGTGCTTCGACGTATTCCTCGAAGATGGGGGCGACTTCGGGGAGGTCGAAGCCGAGGCCCTGGAGGTGGGGGTTGGCGGCGGCGATCTGGACGGCGAGGTCACCCTGGGCGGTGCCGATGTCGGCGTATGTCTTGTAGTTGGCCCAGGGGAACTTGCGAGCGATGAGTTGATTGGAGGTACGGCTGATGCCGGACATGGCGGCGAGGAAAGCGCGGAGGCGGGCGGGGTCGGCGTAGAGGGCTTCGAAGGTGGGCATGGAGCCGTCGCGAGTTTCATTTTGAGGACGGCCGGTGCGAATGGCTTCGGTGAGATGGCCCCAGTAGTGATAGAGGCGCTGGTTGGCCATTTCGAGGATGCCGCCGACGTAGGAGGGTTTGCGCTGATCGAGGAAGAGGTCAGTGGCGGGAGTGTTGGAATAGATTCCTTCGGCGGAGCGCTCCAGGAAGCCGAGGGCGACGAGGGCATCGAAGAAGTCCTGCGCGGAGCGGGGATGGAGGCCGAGGCGGTTGCGGAGTTCGAGGAGGCCGAGGGGGTGTTTGGCGAGCTCGGTAAAGAGGCCGAGTTCGACGGCGGTGAGGAGGGTTTTGGCAGGCCAGAAGGCGAAGCCGGTTTGGAGGATGTGTTCAGGGGATAGGGGGGTGTTGGGTGCGGACATGGTGAAGCTCTCTGAGGCGGACGGAAATTCCCAGAGGCATCGGGGGGCCAATGCCTACGCTGGAGTCCAGTATAGGCGTTTTGAGGAGAGTTGGGGCTACGGGCTTTGCGAGAATGGAGCAGGAAACATGAGGAACCAGATCGGCACTGTCATTTTGGCGCTGGGGATTGCGGCGCTGGGGGCGATGGGAGAAGCGGAGCGCGGAGGGAAGCCGGAGATGCTGTGGGGCGATACATCGCGGCGGGGGCAGCCGTTCGCGAAGGATCCGAGCGTGATCCGGTTCGGGGGGCGGTATCTGATGTACTACTCGATTCCGCCGTATGGGGACAAGCGGGCAGGGGACGGGTGGGCAATCGGGATTGCGGAGAGCCGGAATCTGCGGGAGTGGACGAAGGTGGGGGAGGTGGTGCCGGCGAAGGATTACGAGGGGAAAGGGGTAGCGGCGCCGCAGGCGAAGGTAGTGGATGGCGCGGTACACCTGTTCTACCAGACGTATGGGTGGGGGCCGAAGGACGCGATCTGCCACGCGGTGTCGCGGGATGGGCTGCGGTTTGAGCGGGATGAGACGAATCCAATCTTCCGGCCGGAGGGGGCGTGGAGTGCGGGGCGGGCGATCGATGCGGAGGTGGTGCGGTACCGCGGGCGGTGGTTCCTGTATGCGGCGACGAGGGATCCGGAGATGAAGGTCCAGATGCTGACGGGGGCCGTTTCGAAGAAGGGATTCCGGAGAGAGGATTGGACGATGCTGGGGGATGGGCCGCTGCTGAAGCCGGAGCTGCCGTGGGAGAAGGATTGCATCGAAGCGCCGACCACGGTGGAGCGCGACGGGGTTTTGTACATGTTCTATGCGGGCGCGTACAACAACGCTCCGCAGCAGATCGGCGTGGCGCGGAGCGAGGATGGCGTGGTGTGGAAGCGACTGGGGGATCTTCCGCTTCTGGCCAACGGCGCGGAGGGCGAGTGGAACTCGTCGGAGTCAGGCCATCCGTGCGTCTTCGTGGATGAAGACGGGGAGACGTACCTGTTCTTCCAGGGCAACAACGACAAGGGGAAGACATGGCTGCTCTCGTTTGTGCGGATCGGATGGAAGGGCGGCGTGCCGTATGTGAAATAGGGGGCGGTAGACTGGTGGTTCGGCATGGCTGAGGTTAGCAAGACAGTGGCGGTGCTGGCGGAGAAGCCGTCGGTGGCGCGGGACATTGCGAAGGTGCTGGGGGCGAATGCGCGGGGCGAGGGGTTCCTGCATGGGAACGGGTATGTGGTGACGTGGGCGATTGGGCACCTGGCGGCGCTGGCGCAGCCGCATGAGATCAATGCGGCGTGGAAGTACTGGAAGCGGGAGACGCTGCCGATGCTGCCGCGGGAGTGGCCGCTGGTGGTGTACGAGAAGACGAAGGATCAGTTCGAGGTGGTGCGGAAGATCCTGACATCGCCGAAGGTGGAGAGGGTGGTGTGCGCGACGGACGCGGGGCGGGAGGGGGAGCTGATCTTCCGCTACATCTACGAGGCGGCGGGGAGCGAGAAGCCGGTGGAGCGGCTGTGGGTGTCGTCGTTGACGGCGGATGCGATCAAGAAGGGTTTTCACGAGCTGAAGCCTGGGCGGGAGTACGACGGGCTGGCGGATGCGGCGAAGGGGCGGAGCCGGGCGGACTGGCTGGTGGGGATGAATCTGTCGCGGGCGTATTCGCTGACGTATGGCGAGGATCTGTCGGTAGGACGGGTGCAGACGCCGACGCTGGCGATGGTGGTGGAGCGGGAGCTGGCGATCCGGGCGTTTGTGCCGGAAGAGTATATCGAGGTGGTGGCGACGTTTCATCCTGAGGGCAGGGAAGCGGAGGCGCAGTACAAAGGGACGTGGTTTCGGGAGCGGAAGCCGGGGGAGGACAAGGAAAAGCTGCAGCAATCGATGCGGCTGCCGGCGGACGGGCAGGAAGCGGCAGCGATTGTGGAGCGGGCGCGGACGGGGGCGGCGGAGATCGAGTCGTTGGAGCAGGCGACGCAGCGGATGGCTCCGCCGGCGTTCTACGATCTGACGGAACTGCAGCGCCATGCGAACCGGCTGTATGGGTTCTCGGCTCAGAAGACGCTGGACACGGCGCAGGCTTTGTATGAGCGGCACAAGCTGCTGAGCTATCCGAGGACGGACAGCCGGCACTTGTCGCAGACGGTGGCGGCGACGCTGCCGCGCGTGGTGAAGACGGTGAGCGGGGCCTATGCCGAGTGGCTGGCGGCGGGGACGGGCGAGCGGCCGTTGGGGCGGCGGTTTGTGGACGATGCGAAGGTGAGCGATCACCACGCGATCATTCCGACGGCGACGCCGCCGGAGCGGGCGACGCTGAACGGCGATGAGAGGAAGATCTACGACCTGGTCTGCCGGCGGCTGCTGAGCGCGTGGCATGGGGACTACGTGACGGCGGTGACGACGGTGATCACGGCCGTGCGGAACGAGGGCGTGGTGGACCGGTTTCACGCGTCGGGGACGGCGGTGGTCGAGATGGGGTGGAAGGTGCTGGACGTGGCGCCCCCAAAGAAGAAGGCGAAGGAGGAGGAGGAGCAGAAGCTGCCGGGCGGACTGGCGGAGGGGCAGGCTCAGGATGTGCTGGATGTGGAGGCGGTGAAGAAGAAGACGCGGGCTCCGAAGCGATTCACGGAAGCGACGTTGTTGACGGCGATGGAGACGGCTGGGAAGACGCTGGACGAGAAAGAGCTGTCGGACGCGATGAAGGAGAGCGGGCTAGGAACGCCGGCGACGCGGGCGGGGATCATCGAAGTGCTGCTGAAGCGGGCGTATATCGAGAGGGTGGGGAAGAGTCTGCAGGCGACGGAGAAGGGGATCCGGCTGATTGAGGTGGTGCACCCGGAGGTGAAGAGTCCGGCGATGACGGGGCAGTGGGAGGCGTATCTGGGACGGATCCACAAGGGGAAGGATCAGTTGGAGCCGTTCATCCGGGGGATTGAGGATTACGTGCGGGAGGTGGTGGGGAAGGTGGGGCGAGCGCCGGCGGCGCCGCGGCGGGAGGCGGCCGCGACTCAGGAGGTGACGGCTAAAGAGGCGACGCCTCAGGCGGCGGCAAAGGTTGCGGCGGCTCCGCGCGAGGGTGCGACCCTGGAGGAGTTATTGCACGAGGTGTTCGGGTTTGAGCGGTTCCGGCCGAATCAGGAGGCGGTGTGCAAGGCGCTGGTGGAGGGTCATGAGGCGCTGCTGGTGATGCCGACGGGATCGGGGAAGTCGCTGTGCTACCAATTGCCGGGGGTGGCGCGGGGCGGGACGACGCTGGTGGTGAGTCCGCTGATTGCGCTGATGGAAGACCAGGTGGCGAAGTTGAAGGCGCAGGGCCTGAGGGTGTCGCGGATCCACAGCGGGATGGACCGGGCGGCTTCGAGGCAGGCCTGCATCGAGTATTTGAATGGGGGGCTGCAGTTTCTGTTTATCGCTCCGGAGCGGCTGCGGGTGGCGGGGTTTCCGGAGATGCTGGCGAAGCGGAAGCCGTCGTTGATCGCGATCGACGAGGCGCACTGCATTTCGCAGTGGGGGCACGATTTCCGGCCGGACTACCGGATGCTGGGGCAGCATTTGCCGGCGCTGCGGCCGGCGCCGGTGATCGGATTGACGGCGACGGCGACGCCGCGGGTGCAGGACGACATCTGCCAGCAGTTGGGAATGGGGCACGTGGCGCGGTTCATTCATGGATTCCGGCGGGAGAACCTGGCGGTGGAGGTAGTGGAGGTGGCGCCGTCGCGGCGGGGGGAGATTGTGGCGGAGCTGCTTTCGGAGGATGAGCGGCGGCCGGCGATTGTGTACGCGCCGACGCGGAAGCAGGTGGATGAGCTGACGTGGGAGTTGAAGCAGGAGTTCCCGGCGGGGGCTTATCATGCGGGGCTGGATGCAGACCACCGGAAGAGAGTGCAGCAGGAGTTCCTGGGCGGGAAGTTGGAAGTGATGGTGGCGACGATCGCCTTTGGGATGGGGATCGATAAGCCGGATGTGCGGACGGTGATTCACACGGGGCTGCCTGGGAGCGTGGAGGCGTACTACCAGGAGATTGGGCGAGCGGGGCGGGACGGGCTGCCGAGCCGGGCGGTGCTGATGCACAGCTACGCGGATCGATATACGCACGATTTCTTCTTTGAGCGAGACTATCCGGAGGCGGACGAGTTGGAGAAGATCTACCGCGTGCTGGGGGCGGAGGCGCTGGAGAAAGATGTGGTGCGACGGAAGGCGCGGATGGGGGAGGCGGAGTTCGACACGGCGCTGGAGAAGCTGTGGATTCACGGCGGGGCGATGGTGGACTATGCGGAGAACGTGAGTTTGGGGAAGGAGGGTTGGCGGGAGAGTTACGTGGCGGTGCGGAAGCAGAAGGAGTCGCAGATTGAGGAGGTGATCCGGTTTGCGGAGACGAGCCACTGCCGGATGACGACTTTGGTGCGGTACTTCGGCGATGAAGAGGACAGCGGCGAGGCGTGCGGGGTGTGCGATTTCTGCGCGCCGGGCGAGTGCGTGGCGCAGCGGTTCCGGGAGGCGACGCTGACGGAGATGGGCGTGGTGCGGAGGGTGCTGGGGGCGCTGAAGCACGGGAATGCGCGGTCGACGGGGCGGCTGCATGAGGATGTTTGCGGGAAGGGCGAGCTGGACCGGGATGGGTTCGAAGAAGTGCTGGGGGCGATGGCAAGAGTGGGTTGGGTGGAGATGGCGGACGCGGTGTTCGAGAAAGAGGGGCGGAGGGTGCCGTACCGGACGGCGCGGCTGACGGATGAGGGATTGGAGCTGGAAGAGGATGACGTGGTGGAGCTGCAGGTAAAGGAGGCGGCGGCGCCGGCGAAGCGGAGGAAGAAGGGGAAGAAGGAGAAGAAGGCGGAGGCCGAGGCTCCGAAGAAGAAGGGGGCGCAGCGGCGTGAGGTGAAGGAGCGGGCGCAGCAGGTATTGGTGGAGGCGGATGAGGGACTAGAGAAGGCGTTGAAGGCGTGGCGGCTGGAGGAGGCTCGCAAGAAGGGCGTGCCGGCGTTCCGGGTGATGACGGACAAGGTGTTGAAGGAGATTGCGGTGAGGCGGCCGGAGTCAGCGGCGGAGTTGCTGGCGATTCCGGGGGTGGGGATCAAGATGGTGGAGCAGTATGGGCGGGTGCTGTATCGAATTCTTGGGAAGAGTACGAATTGATAGGATCTGAATGTGCGGATCACGGCACTGATCTTTGCGGCTTCGATGGTATACGGGCAGGAGAGCCTGACGCTGGAGGAAGCGGTCACCAGGGCGCTGGGGAACCATCCGCTGCTGGCGGAGGGGCAGAGGCGGATTCAGGCGGCGCAGGGGCAACAGCGGCAGGCGGGGCTGAGGCTGAATCCGCGGCTGGTGCTGCAGGCGGAGAATTTGCGCGGGCCGGGGCAGGTTCCGTTTGTGTATGGGCGGGACACGGACAACTTTGCTTATCTGACGCAGACGTTTGAGACGGCGGGGAAACGGGGGAAGCGGGTGGAGCTGGCGTCGCAAGGATTGAGAAGCACGGAACTGGAACTGGCGGTGCTGCGGCGACAGGTGGCGCGGAGCGTGGTGCTGGCGTATTGGAGCGCGGCCGGGTCGGAGCGGATGAGGGAGTTGCTGGACGAGAGCGTGCGGACGTTCCAGCAGGTGGTGGAGTATCACGAGGCGCGAGTGCGGGAAGGGGCGATGGCGGAGAGCGATCTGTTGCGGGTAAAGCTGGAGGCGGGGCGGTTTGCGCTGGCGGCGAATAATGCCAAGCTGGACGCGGCGCGGGCGCGGATCGAGCTGTTCCGGACGATGGGGGAGACGGCGTTTCCGGAGGTGAAGTTTACGGAACCGCTGGAGCTGAGGGAAGACCGGGGCGTGCTGGGCGAGGCGGCGGAAGCGCTCCGGAAGCGGCCGGAGGTGGAGTTGGCGGCCACGAGGTTGGAGCAGGCGAAGCGGCAGTTGGCGGTGGCGCAGGCCACGGCGACACCGAATGTGGAGGGGCTGTTCGGGTACAAGCGGACGAACGGTTTCGACACGCTGCTGGCGGGCATGCAGTTGGACTTGCCGTTTGCGAATAGGAACCAGGGAAACATCCAGACAGCGACGGCGGAGATCAAGGCGGCGGAGGCGAACCGGGCGGCGACGGAGGCGATAGTGCGGGCGGAGGTGGAGGCGGCGCGGGCGGAGTATGAGGTGCGGCGGAAGCAAGTGAGCGAGTTTCTGGGGCGGCTGAAGGAAGAGGCGTCGGAGACGTCGAAGATCGCGCAGGCGGCGTACCGGCTGGGCGGCGCGGATCTGTTGCGGCTGTTGGACGCGGAGCGGCTGCGGATAGAGATCGACCTGTTGAACTACCGGGCGATGATGGAGTACCGGCAGAGCGCGGCGGCGCTGGAGTTTGCACTGGGAGTGAAGCCATGAAGCGCTGGATATGGACGGCGGCGGTGTTGTTGCTGGCGGGCTGCACGAAAGAGGCGCCGAAGCCGGCGGCTCCGGCGGCGAAGGAGGAGAAGAAGGCCGGACCGCGCGTGGTGGAGCTGGACGCGACGGCAATGAAAGAGGCCAACGTGCAGGTGGCCACGGTGGAGGAGCGGCGGGTGCCGTTGACGGTTCGGGCGAACGGGCGGCTGACGGCGAACGAGAATACGACGTGGCGCGTGGGGGCGATCACGGATGGCCGGATCATTGTGGCGGCGGCGAAGGTGGGGGACCGGGTGGAGAAGGGGCAGGTGCTGGCGCGGATGCACAGCCACGACATTCACGAGTCGAGGGCGCTGTACCGCAGAGCGGTGGCGGAACAGAACCGGCTGCAATCGAATCTGGAATACGCGCGGCGGCAGCGGGACCGCGTGAAGAGGCTGCTGGAGATGAAGGCGGCGAGCCAGGAGCAGTTGGATACGGCGGAGAACGAGCTGAAGAATGTGCAGACGGCGCTGAAGAGCGCGGAGATTGAGGTGAACCGGACGCGGAACCACCTGGTGGAGTTTTTGGGGATTCCGCCGGAGGGGTCGGAGGAGAAGGAGCACGAGGCTTCGCCGGAGGCGCATGTGGAGGATCTGATTCCGGTGCGGGCGCCGGCCGCTGGGATCGTGCTGACGCGGCTGATCACGCCGGGGGCGGTGGTGCAGGCGTCGGGGGATTTGTACGTGTTGTGCGACCTTTCGACGATTTGGGTGATGGCGGCGGTGCAGGAGGAGTTCCTGCCGAAGGTGCGGACGGGGATGACGGCGCGGGTGAAGGTGCAGGCGTATCCGGACCACACGTTCGTGGGGAAGGTGACGAAGATCGACGAGAAGCTGGACGCGGAGACGCGAACGGTGCAGGTGCGGGTGGAGGTGGACAACCAGCGCGGGCTATTGAAGCCGGAGATGTATGCGGGTGTGGAACTGGAAGCCGGCGGGAGCGAGCCGGGACTGTTTGTGCCGCAGGTGGCGGTGCAGGATGTGAACGGGCAGGCGACGGTGTTCGTGGAGAAGGAGCGGGGCAAGTACGAACCGCGGACGGTGGAGACGGGGCGGACGCTGGAGGGGCTGATCGAGATCCAGCGGGGACTGATCGCGGGCGAGAAGGTGGTGAGCGGCGGGAGCTTCATTCTGAAGTCGCAGTTACTGAAGGCGAGCCTGTCGGAAGAGTAGGGGCGCGAGATGTTGCAGCGGATCATCGACTTTCACTTGAAGCAGCGCTGGGTGGTGCTGCTGGGCGTATCGCTGATTGTGTTGGTGGGCGTCTCGGTGATGTTGCGGATTCCGGTGGATGCATTTCCGGATTTGACGAATAACCAGGTGGTGGTGGTGACGGAGTGTCCGTCGATGGCGCCGGGCGAGGTGGAGCAGTTGGTGACGTTCCCGATCGAGAGCGCGCTGATGGGGATACCGAAGACGGAGGGGATCCGGTCGATTTCGAAGCTGGGGCTGTCGATGGTGACGCTGATCTTCGACGACAGCGTGAATACGTGGTTCGCGCGGCAGTTGGTGAACGAGCGGCTGCAGGAGGTGCGCGGGCGGCTGCCGCAAGGGTTGGACCCGACACTGGGGCCGATGGCGACGGCGTTTGGCGAGGTGTACCAGTACACGGTGGAGGGCAAGGGTCACACGCCGATGGATCTGAAGACGATCCACGACTGGCAGATCCGCTACGCGCTGCGGACGGTGCCGGGCGTGAATGAAGTGAATAGCTGGGGCGGGGAGACGAAGCAGTACACGGTGGAGGTGGACCCGGCGAAGCTGCAGCGGTACGGGTTGGATTTGAGGACGGTGTTCGAGCGGGTGAGCGAGAACAACGCGAACTTTGGCGGCGGGTTCATCGAGCACGCGATGGAGCAGTACACGGTGCGGGGCTTGGGGCGGGCGCAGAGCGTGTCGGATCTGGAGCGGATTGTGGTGCTGGCGCGGGCGGGGACTCCGGTGCTGTTGCGGGACGTGGCGGAGATCCGTCTGCGGCCGCTGCCGCGGCAGGGGGCGACGCTGCGGGACGGCAAGGGTGAGACGGTGAGCGGCATGGCGATCATGCTGAAGGGCGAGAACGGGAAGAAAGTAATCGAGAGGGTGAAGGCGAAGCTGGCGGGGCTGCGGCTGCCGGAGGGCGTGCAGGTGGTGCCGTTCTACGACCAGAGCACGGTGATCGATGGCACGGTGCACACGGTAACGAAGGCGCTGATTGAAGGTGGCGCGCTGGTGGTGGTGGTGTTGATGGTGTTTTTGGGCAACTGGCGGGCATCGCTGATTGTGGCGGCGGTGATCCCGCTGTCGATGTTGTTCGGGTTCATGGGGATGGCGCTGTTTGGAGTGTCGGCGAACCTGATGAGCCTGGGGGCGATCGACTTCGGGATGATCGTGGACGGGTCAGTGGTGATGATGGAGAACTCCGTGCGGCGGCTGCAGCGGAGGAAGGGGGAGGAGGGGGAGTTCCACGCGCTGGAGCGGGTGAGAGTGGCGGCGCACGAGGTGTCGCGGCCGATTGTGTTCGCGGTGATGATCATCGTGGCGGTATACATGCCGGTGTTCTTCCTGGAGGGGCTGGAAGGGCGGATGTTCCGGCCGATGGCGATTTCGGTTTGCTCGGCGCTGTTGGGGTCACTGATTCTGGCGTTGACGGTGGTACCGGCGGCGGCGTCGGTCCATTTGAGCAAGGGCGTGAAGGCGCACAACGAACGGTGGTTCGAGTGGGTGAAGGGGAAGTACATGGGGGCGCTGCACTGGTCGCTACATCACCGGTTGCTGCTGGTGGGGTCGAGCGTGGCGGTGCTGGCGGTAGCGCTGGCGTCGGTGGGGTATATCGGCAGCGAGTTCATGGCGCGGCTGGATGAGGGGTCGATTCTGGTGGAGACGCGGAAGATGCCGGGGATCTCGTTGACCGATTCGGTGACGATCAGCAACCGGATTGAGCGGATCATCGTAGGCTTCCCGGAGGTGAGCGGCGTGGTGACGCGGATCGGGCGTCCGGACGTGGCGACGGAGGCGATGGGGATCAACCAGGGCGACGTGTACGTGCTGCTGAAACCGAAGGACGAGTGGAAGCGGTTCACGACGAAGGAGGAGCTGATCGTCGCGCTGGACCAGGCGCTGGAAGCGGTGCCAGGCGTGAGCTACAACTTCACGCAGCCGATGGCGATGCGGCTGGATGAGACGATTTCGGGGATCAAGGCCGATGTGGCGGTGAAGATCTTCGGGGAAGACGCGCGGATGCTGGAGAAGCTGGCGGAGAAGGCGTTGAAAGTGGTGAACGGGGTGCAAGGGGCGGCCGATTCGCAGATGGAGATCGCGTCGGGCGTGGCGGAGCTGCGGGTGGAGGTGGACCGGGACGCGCTGGCGCGGTATGGGCTGAACGTGAGCGATGTGCAGGCCCTGATGGACGCGGCGATCGGCGGGCGGCAGGTCTCGGAGATGATCGAGGGGCAGAAGCGGTTCGCAATCGTGGTGCGACTGCCGGAGCGGTACCGCGAGGACGACGAGGCGGTGCGGGGGCTGCTGCTATCGGCGCCGGGCGGGGAGAGGGTGCGGCTGGGTCAGGTGGCAAGGGTGACGATGGCGCGCGGTCCGGAGGTGATTTCGCGGGAGGACGGGCAGCGGCGGATCGTGGTGCAGTGCAACGTGCGAGGGCGGGATTTGGGGAGTTTTGTGGCGGAGGCGCGGCGGCGGATGGACGGGGAGCTGCAGTTGCCTGCGGGATATTCGATCGATTGGGGCGGGCAGTTTGAGAATCAGGACCGGGCGACGAAGCGGCTCATGATTGTGCTGCCGGCGTCGGTGGTGGTGATCTTCGGTCTGCTGTTCTTTACGTTCGGCTCGACGCGGCAGGCGCTGCTGATTCTGACGAATGTGCCGTTTGCGTTCATCGGCGGAATTGCGGCGTTGTGGTTGCGCGGGTTGAATTTGAGCATCTCCGCGGCGATCGGGTTCATTGCGCTGTTCGGCGTGGCTGTGCTGAACGGCATCGTGCTGGTGAGTTCCATCAACCGGTTGCGGGAACGCGGACTGGCGATGGAACAGGCGCTGCTGGCAGGCGCCGGCATGCGGTTGAGGCCTGTACTGATGACGGCGATGGTGGCGAGCCTGGGGTTCCTGCCGATGGCGCTGGCGACGACGACGGGCGCGGAGGTGCAGAGGCCGTTGGCGACGGTGGTGATTGGTGGACTGATTACTTCGACGTTGTTAACGCTGTTCCTGCTGCCGGTACTATTTCCGTGGTTTGTGTCGTCGAAGGTGGAGTTTGCGACGTATGAGGGGGATCCGGTGGTGCGGGAGATCGAAGAAGAAGAGTAGCGCGTGGCCTAGGATTGTGGGTAGGAGGGCTGCTCCAGATGGCGAAACGCGGGGTGACTTTCGAGACGGCGCGCGAGATCTGCGCGGGGATGGCCGGCGTGGAGGAGGGCACGTCGTACGGATCGCCGGCGTTCAAGGTGAACGGGAAGCTGATGGCGTGCGTGCCGTCGCACAAGTCGGCCGAGGCGGGGTCATTGGTGGTCAGTATGGATTTCGAGCAGCGGGATGCGCTGCTGGAGGAGATGCCGGAGGCGTTCTATCTGCCGGAGCACTACCGGAGCCATCCGTATGTGCTGGTGCGGCTGGGGCAGGTGGATCGGGAGCAGTTGAGGGGGGGCTGGAGACGGCTCGCCGGGCGGTGCAAGCGCAGGGGAAAGCGAAAAGAGAGAGGCGTTGAATTCGAACGAAGAGGTTGAAATGCGGCATGAAGTGGCGGTGACCAGAGATTGCCTGGAGACGATTCGCGAAAGGGCGCAGCGCGAGCCGAAGTTCAGGCAGGCGTTGTTGCAGGAGGCTGTCGAGTTGATGCTGGCTGGGGACGAGAAAACGGGGCGCGCAATTCTGAGGAATTACATCAATGCGACAGCCGGTTTTGGGCAGTTGGAGGAAGCGACGTCGATTCCCAAGGGGAGCCTGATGCGGATGTTCGGGCCGAAGGGGAATCCGTCGGCGAAGAATCTGTTCGGGGTACTGGCGCACTTGCAGGAGCAGGAAGGCGTGAGCTTTCAGGTGCGGGCGCGGCGCGGGTGAAGCACAGCTGAGAAAGACAAGGTTGCAAGAGGGGAGATCGGCTTCATGGCCACAGAGGACTGTGGGCGAGAGCTAATATTCGGTACAAAAGGTGAATTTCAGTGCGTGTCAGTGCGCTGGGATTTTTACATGCACTCGTTTCTCGAGTTGTGCCCGGAGGTAGTGGCCGGACGCTACCTAGCGGTGACATCTCATGACAGCGGCTATTTCCGTTTGACGGAGGATGAGGTTCAGGCAGGGTGGAGATCTGAAGGCGGAATCGCGTACAGCCCACGAGTGCAGACCTTGATCGGGCTGCGGTATCAACGAGACGGGTTGGACACGCCAGGGTTTGACGAGTGGTATGTCTTCGATGAGACCCCACCGTCATTGGGCGACATCTACGAAGGAAACTACTTCGAGTACACGCCGGAGCGAGGTGGGCTACTTGTGTTTGTCAACTGGCTGGCGCTTCTATTGCCGGAATTGAAGTACGAAGTACCGGACCTGCTTGAGAGCTTCTGGCGGCAAGTGGGAGCGGTGATGCCCGTTTCCTATCTTGCCGATGGATATGAAGCGTTGTGCTTCGCCAGCCGGGATTGTGAGTTGTTCGCCTCAGTGGCCGAGAAGTTGCGGGTCGCGGCGGCTATGACTGGGCGCCCTTGATCATTTCGAGGGCGTTTTCGATTAGGATTTCGCCGGTCATCTCGCCTAGGGACGTGCGGCAGATGTAGTTGTAGGCGGGGAAGCTCTGGAAATCCACTTTGGTGAGGATGTAGCCGAAGGCGTCGTTGGTGAGGCCGAAGAGGAAGTTTTGCTGACCCTTCATTTTGCGCTTGAGGTAGAAGCCGATGTTGGGGAGGGCTTCGCCGGGGATGGTGAGGATCTGGGCGGTGCCGAGGTTGATGAGGTTCATCTGCACGGTGATGTTGCGGCCGGGGCCGTGCGGGTACTTCAGGGGGGAAAGTGTGACGACCTGCCAGAGGGCATCGTTGTTGACGGGGAAGGTGACCTGTCTGGACCAGGAGCGTAGCTTGGGCTCGCGCTGCCAGGCGGCGGGTTCGATGATGCGGAGGGACTCGTCGGCGAGGAGGTTGCCGATGCGCTGGCATTCGGCCCAGGAGCCGTTGTCGTTCCAGTAGGCGCGGAGGGCGTCGCGGGGCGGGGCGTCGAGATTGCGGGCGTCGGCGGTGACCATGCCGCCCTGGGCGGAGTTCATGAAGAGAGCCATGCCGCCGGCGGATTGCTCGACGCGATCGTAGAAGGGGCCGATGCAATCTGGGCTGAGAATGCCGCGGCGGCTGCCGAGGATCTCAGGGTGGATGGCGTAGTTGACGAGGGTGCCGATGGGCTGGCCGGCGAGGGAGCGGATCTGGAGGACGTTGGCGCGGCGGTCGTAGAGATCGGGGGCGTAGTAGTTGTAGGCGATTTTGCCTTTGGCTTCACCGGTGGCGATGCGGAGTTCGGCGGGCTGGAGGTTGTCGATGGCTTCGTTGACGGCGGCGGCGATCTGTTTGGCGACGGAGTCGAGGTATTCGAGAGAGGCGGTGTGGCCGCCCTTACCATCGGGCAGGGCGTAGGGCTCCGGCGCGCTGTGGGTGTGGGTGACGCCGATGACGATCTTGCCGGGAGCGATGCGGGGGATGAGCTTGCGGGCGCGGTCGCCGAGGACGGAGGGGAAGCCGATGAGGTCGAGGCCGACGACGGCGAGAAGTTCGGAGCCGGAGCGGAAGACCATGGCGCGGGCGGTGAGTTCGCCCTGCTTGGAAGTGGCTGGCGCGGGGGCGCCCATGCCGCCGCTGATGGGGAGGAGGGGATCCGGAGTGATGTTGCGTTTGGCGGCTCCGGCTTCGAAAGCTGCTTTGGATTGGGCGAAGGAGGGGGCAGCGACAGCGAGGCCGAGGGTGGAAAGGTGGAAACGACGACGGGTCAGGTTGCTCATAAGGCGTGGTACTAGTTCAGGTTACTGCACGAAGGGCGTGCGTAGAGTTGGATGGGGACGGGCGGGTACGGGTTTCCGGGCGGCGCGTCAGAAATCGATGGCGGAGAGGATCTCGCTGGGCTTGAGGCCGAAAGCGCGGGAGATGGCGAGGAGGCTTTCCATGGAGGGCAGATTGGCGCCGCGTTCGATGGAGCTGATCTGGGAGACGCTGAGCTGGGAGGTGGCGGCGAGGTCCTTGAGGGACCAGTCGCGTTCGGCGCGGAGGATGCGGATGCGGTGGCCGAGTTTTTCGCGGAGGCGGTCCTGGAGAGAGCGGCCGAGGCCGAACTGCTGCACGGCGTTCGAGAGCGCCTGGCGGAGTTGGGCGAGGGAGAAGGGCTTGGCGAGATAGTCGAAGACCTTGAGCTTGAAGGTGGCGCGCATGTCTTCGAGAGTGGGGTAGCCGGTGACGATGATGACGCACAGGCCGGGGAAGCGGGTGAGGAGGTTTTCGAGCACGACATCGCCGCGGTGGGGGCCCATGTTCATGTCGAGGAGGACGATGTCGGGGCGGCTGTCATCGGCGGCGGAGTAGAGGGCGTCGGGGGAGGAGAACGTACGGACCGAGTAGAGGCCCTCGTCGGCGAGGAAGTCGGCGACGTAGGCGAGGAAGTCCGGATCGTCGTCGAGAACGGCGATGTCGATGAGGTGGAGATCGGCGGGTTCGGCGGTCATGTTTGAGGCTCCTGAGGGGTGGGGAGGATGACTTCGAGGCTGGCGCCGCCTTGAGGTAAGTTCGCGGCGGAGATGGCGCCTTCGTGCTGGTGGATGATGCCTTCAACGACGGTGAGGCCGAGGCCGGTGCCTTGCGCGTCGAGGCGGGTAGTGACGAAGGCCTCGAAGACGTCTGGAAGGACTTCGGGGGGGATGCCGGGGCCGTTGTCCTCGACGGCGATGGAGAGGGCGGGCCGGCCGCCGGAGTTGGTGGGCGCGGAGACGACGCGGATCTGGCCGTTTTGGGCGGGCACGGCCTGGAGAGCGTTGCGAAGGAGGTTGACGAAGACCTGGACCATGCGGTCGGGGTTGGCGAGGACGGCGTGGCCGGGGACGGTTTCGTTGCGGAGGGTGACGCTAGCGGCCTTTTCATCAATGGAGACGAGGTGCCAGGCTTCGTCGATGATGGGGCGAATCTCGACGCGCTCCAGGGCGGCGGTGCGCTGGCGGGCGAAGTCGAGCAGGCCGGTGCTGATACGGCGGAGGCGTTCGGTGACGCGGAGCATGCGCGCGAGGCGGGACTGGGTGTGGGCGTCGGGGACGGTTTCGATCAGCTTTTCGACGGAGCCTTGGAGGACGGCGAGGGGAGTGTTCATCTCGTGGGCGACGGAGGCGGAGAGGAGACCGAGAGAGACAAGGCGGTCCTGTGCTTCGAGGTGGCGTTTGGCCTGTTCAAGTTGGTCCTGATGGCGGCGAAGGGCGGCCACGGTTTCGTTGTGGGATTGGAGGATCTGGCCGATTTCGTCGCCGGGGATGAAACGGGATTCGATGATTTCGGCGGCGCGGTCGCCGCGGCGAGTGGCGAAGTCGGCCTGGAGGAGGAGGCGAATGGGTTGGTAGATGTAGCGGGGCAGGACGAAGAGTTCGAGCACGAGGACGGTGAGGGCGTAGATGGTGGCGAGGGCGAAGAGCAGGGTCCAGCGGAGGTGGCGGAGGACGTCGGCGTAGAAGGAGGTGGGGAGGGTGAGGCGGTAGAAGCGGTTGGTGGAGGGGATCAGCTTGTAGAGGTGCTCGCTGGAGGGATCGCGCTGCCAGATGCGGCCGGGGTAGCGGTTCATCCAGGCGATGGCGGAGTCTGAGAGGCCGAAGTCGCCGGCGGTGCCGGAGCGGATGTCGTAGGGGCGAAGGGCGGTCTGCTCAACTTCGGGGGAGTGGACGGAAAAGGCGTTGAGGATGAGGGTCATCTCCCGGGCGCGAGCCTCGCGGATGCGGGGCTCGACCGAGTCCATGACGGCGACGTAGACGAGGAAGGCCAGGAGGAGGAAGAACAAGTTGTGGAGAACCATCAACTTAGGTCGGACGCGGAGGTCGGCGTAGCGGCGGCTGATGCCAGTGAGGGGGCGGGTTTCGGTGACGCGGGCAGGAATGCCGCGAGCGGAACCAATCCGCTGAACCCCTTCGCCATCCTGTTGCATCAAATTCTTGTCCGGCAAGAATTCTTACTCCTGTTGCAGAAAAACTGTGGCTATGCTAGAAAAAACAGTATGCTTTCCGATTGTATCGGAAGGCGCTAACCCGCCAAGCCAGTTTAGAGGGGCTGAGGCCGGATTCGATTCGAAAGACATTTTGGCATGAGTGCTATCTTCTCGAAGCAGTTCGACACAAAACTGCGTCTTGCCGCCGGTGCGATCGTGTTGACGCTGGGCGCAGGCGGCGCCGTTCTCGGCTATCTTCTCCATCCGAAGCAGTTGGATACAGGGTACACGCCTGTCCAGCCGGTAGCGTACAGCCACAAGCTGCACGCCGGCAACCTGGGCCTGGACTGCCTGTACTGCCACTCGACGGTGGACAAGTCCAATTATGCGGCGGTTCCGATGACTGAGACGTGCATGAACTGCCACGTCCGGGTGAAGGAAAAGAGCCCGAAGCTGCAGATGGTGCGGGACAGCTACGCGACCGGGCAGCCGATTCCGTGGGTGAAGGTGCACCGTTTGCCTGACTACGTGTACTTCAACCACCAGGCGCACGTGAAAGTGGGCGTGAGCTGCGTGAGCTGCCACGGGCGTGTGGATCAGATGGCGGAAGTGCGGCAGGTGCAGCCGCTTTCGATGGCGTGGTGCCTGGACTGCCACCGCAATCCGGCAGCGAACATCCGGCCGGCCGAGTACGTGACGAAGCTCGACTGGAAGCCGGAAGGGGATCCGGCCGAGATCGGCGCGAAGCTGATTCAGGCCAAGGGCATCAAGCCGCCGGACAACTGTTCGGCCTGTCACCGATAGAACGCTGGTGCGAGACGATGAACGAACTGATTCAAATCAATCCGTCGAGCCTCACGGGCAAGAAATACTGGCGCAGCCTGGACCACCTGGCTGACACGCCGCAGTTCCGTGAGTGGGTAGCGCGCGAATTCCAGGACGGCGCGAACGAGATGATGGGCGGCTCGCGGCGGACGCTGTTGAAGCTGATGGCGGCGGGCTTCGGCCTGGCCGGCCTGACGGCATGCCGGCGCCCGGTGGAGCAGATTCTGCCGCACGCGAAGGGCGTGGAAGGGCTGGTGCACGGGCGTCCGGTGCATTACGCGACGGTGGTGCAGGTGGGCGGCGCGGCGACGGGCCTGATCGTGGAATCGAACGAGGGCCGGCCGACGAAAGTGGAAGGGAATCCGAAGCACCCCTATTCGCTGGGCGCGACGAACGCGCATCAGCAGGCGCTGGTGCTGGACCTGTACGATCCGGACCGGGCAAAGGAAGTGCAGAAGGGCGGCGTGAAGTCGTCGTGGTCTGAGTTCGGGGCGTGGTGGAAGGAAGCGAGCGGGAAGCTGGGCGACGGCGCCGGGCTGCGGGTGTTGGCGGAGCGTTCGAGCTCGCCGACGCTGGCGGCGGTGAAGGCGGAGATCGCGAAGAAGTACCCGAAGTCGGCGTGGGTCGAGTATGACTCGGTGAACTTCGACCAGGCGCTGGAAGGCGCGAAGCTGGCGTTCGGGCAGCCGCTGGCGGCCGAGTATCACTACGACAAGGCCGACGTGGTGGTGGCGCTGGACAGCGACTTCCTGGGGCTGGACGCGCAGACAGTGCTACCGGTGAAGAAGTTCTCCGCGCGGCGGCGCGTGGAAGAGGGCCGGCCGATGAACCGGCTGTATGTGGCCGAGGCGAACTTCACGATCACGGGCGGCATGGCGGATCACAGGCTGCGGGCGCGCGTATCGGACATCGGCGCGCTGACGCTGGCGCTGGCGAAGGAACTGAACGTGAGCGGCGCCGAGCTGAAGGTGCTGGGCGGGTCAGTCGCGTCAAAGGACGCGAAGTGGATTTCGGCCGTGGCGAAGGAGCTGGCCGCGAGCAAGGGCAAGTCGATCGTCGTGGCCGGTCCGAGGCAGCCTGCGGCGGTACACGCCGTGGTGGCGCTGATCAACCAGGCTCTTGGCAACGCGGGCCAGACGGTGAGTTACCAAAAGCCGGTGGTGGAAGCGTCGGATTCGCTGGCGGGCGTGAAGCAGTTGGCGGCCGACCTGAACGGCGGCGCGGTGAAGGCACTGTTCGTGCTGGGCGGCAATCCGGTTTACAGTCTGCCGGCCGATGTGGATCTGGCGGCGGCGCTGAAGAAGGCGGAAGCCAGCGTGGTGCTGGCGGCTGACGAGAATGAGACCTGGGCGGCGGCGCCGGCGTGGCGGCTGCCCGAGGCGCATCCGTTCGAAGCGTGGGGCGACGCGCGTGGACTGGACGGCACGGCCAGCGTGCAGCAGCCGTTGATCCAGCCGCTGTACGGCGGCAGGAGCGCGCTGGAAGTGGCGGCGCAGATCGCCGGCCTGGAGAGCACGAAGGGCTACGAGCTGGTGAAAAAGACCTGGGCGTCGCAGTGGGGCGCCGAGGCAGAGAAGAAGTGGAAGACCGCGCTGTTCGAAGGTGTGATCGAAGGTACTCAGAGCGCGGCGGTGGATGCCAAGGCCGACGCAGGCAAGGCTCTGGCGGCGGCGCAGGCCGCGCTGAAGCCGGCCACGGCGGGCCTCGAAGTGGCGTTCTATCCTTCGTCGAACACGTGGGATGGGCGGCAGGCCAACAATGCGTGGCTGCTGGAAGCGCCGGATCCGATGACGAAGCTGGTGTGGGACAACGCGGCTCTGCTGAGTCCTGCGACGGCACGCGAGCTGGGCGTGGCGCAGGGCGACATGCTGTCGATCGAAGCCGGCGGCAAAGAGATCAAGGTTCCGGCGATGGTGCTGCCGGGCCACGCGGACCGTTCGATCTCGCTGGCGCTCGGTTTCGGCCGCGCGGCCTGCGGACGCGTGGGCCAGGGTGTGGGCCACAGAGTGGAAGGGCTGCGCACGACAGCGGCTTTCTACTTCGCGGCGGCGAACGTGAAGAAGACCGGCACGCAGTATCAGCTGGTGACGACGCAGGAGCACCATACGCTGGTGGAGCCGATCACGGGTCTGAAGCGCAACGACATCGTGATCGAGCAGACGTATGCGGAGCTTTCGAAGGCGGGCCACGGCGAGGCAGAGCACGGGGAAGGGCATGGCGAGGGCCATGGCAACAGCCTGGATCTATTCGCCGGCTGGGATTACTCGAAGGGCTACCAGTGGGGCCTGTCGATCGACCTGAACGCGTGCATCGGCTGCAACGCCTGCATGGTGGCTTGCACGGCGGAGAACAACATTCCGGTGGTCGGCAAGGATCAGGTACGCCGCGGCCGTGAGATGCACTGGATCCGGCTGGACCGCTACTTCACCGGCAGCGAGGAAGATCCGCAAGCCGTAATGCAGCCGATGGCATGCCAGCAGTGCGAAAAAGCACCGTGCGAATCGGTTTGCCCCGTGGCGGCCACCGCGCACAGCCCCGAAGGGCTGAACGAGATGGCGTACAACCGCTGCGTGGGCACGCGGTACTGCATGAACAACTGCCCGTACAAGGTGCGGCGGTTCAATTTCCTGGAGTGGAACAAGAACGTTCCCGAGATCAAGAAGATGGTCTTCAACCCGGACGTCAGCGTGCGCATGCGCGGCGTCATGGAGAAGTGCAACTACTGCCTGCAGCGCATCGAAGAGAAGCGCACGCTGGCCAAGAGCGAAGGCCGGCGGCAGATCAAGGATCTGGAGATCCTGACGGCCTGCCAGCAGGTATGCCCGGCCGATGCGATCGTCTTCGGCAACATCAACGATCCCGAGAGCCGCGTGGCGAAGCTGAAGAAGCAGCCGCGGGACTACACGGTGGTCGAGGAACTCAACACCAAGCCGCGCACGACCTACCTGACCCGGCTGCGCAATCCCAACCCGGAGCTTGCATAAGACATGGCTGATCTCGCAATCGATCCGAGAACGGAACTGAATCCGCCGCTGGTGACGGGCGGAGCGACATACTCAAGCGTCACCGACCAGATCAGCGCCATCACGGAAGGCAAGCCGCCGAAGCAGTGGTATGTGGTGATGGGCGTAGCGATTCCGTTGGCCATGATGCTGTTCGGCTGCCTGGCTTACCTGGTGGCGAACGGCATCGGCGTGTGGGGCAACAACTCGCCGGTGGGCTGGGGCTGGGACATCACGAACTTCGTGTGGTGGATCGGCATCGGCCACGCGGGCACGCTGATTTCGGCGATTCTGTTTCTGTTCCGGCAGAAGTGGCGGACGTCGATCAACCGCGCGGCGGAAGCGATGACGCTGTTCGCGGTGGCTTGCGCGGGCATCTACCCGCTCTTCCACACGGGCCGCCCGTGGCGCGCGATCTACTGGCTGTTCCCGATGCCGAACGAGCTGCTGCACATGTGGCAGAACTTCCGCAGCCCGCTGATGTGGGACGTGTTCGCGGTATCGACCTACGCGACGGTGTCGGCGCTGTTCTGGTTTGTGGGCCTGGTGCCGGATCTGGCCACGCTGCGCGACCGGGCGACGAACCCGATCCGCCGCACGATCTTCGGCATCCTCAGCCTGGGCTGGCGCGGCTCGGCGTCGCAGTGGCGCCACTACGAGCTGGCGTACCTGATTCTGGCGGGTCTCTCTACGCCGCTGGTGCTGTCGGTTCACTCGATCGTGTCGTTCGACTTCGCGACGTCACTGATGCCCGGCTGGCACACGACGATCTTCCCGCCGTACTTCGTCGCCGGCGCCGTGTTCAGCGGCTTCGCCATGGTGGTGACGCTGATGACGCTGGCGCGCTGGGTGTACGGCCTGGAGAACCTGATCACGATCAAGCACCTGGAGAACATGTGCAAGGTGATGCTGGCGACGGGCACCATCGTCGGCTTCGCTTACGGCACGGAGTTCTTCATCGCCTGGTATAGCGCGAACCAGTATGAGCGCTTCATCTTCCTGAACCGCGCGTTCGGGCCATACGCCTGGGCGTACTGGACGATGATCAGCTGCAACGTAATTGCGCCGCAGTTCTTCTGGTTCAAGAAGTGCCGCACGTCGATTCCGATCATGTTCGTGCTGGCGATCTTCATCAACATCGGCATGTGGTTCGAGCGGTTCGTGATTATCGCCACGTCGCTGCACCGCGACTTCCTGCCTTCGAGCTGGGGCTACTTCCAGCCGACGTGGGTGGACATCGGAACATTCGTGGGCACGATGGGGCTGTTTTTGACGCTGTTCCTGCTGTTCCTGCGGTTCCTGCCGGCGATCGCGATCAGCGAAGTGAAGGGCGTGCTGCATCACCAGATCAATACGGAAAAGGGGGTTGCGCACTAATGGCCACCAGCCTTTTGGCCAGGCTCGGGTTACCGGGTTTCGGCAAGGAAACGCTGCCGCACTACGGCGTGATCGGCGACTTCGACACGCCGGAAGACCTGCTGCGGGCGATCCGCACGGCGCGCGCCGCCGGGTATTCGAAGATGGAAGCGTACACGCCGTTCCCGATCCACGGGATCGACGAGGCGCTGGGCGAACGCCGTTCACCGCTGGGCCGCATCGTGATTGTCTGCGCGATGTTGGGGCTGGCCGGCGCGGTGGCGCTGCAGTGGTGGACCGGCGCGGTGGACTACAAGCTGTCCATCGCCGGCAAGCCGCTGTTCGCGCTGGAGCCGTCGGTGCCGATCATGTTCGAACTGAGCGTGCTGCTGGGCTCATTCGGCGCGGTGCTTGGCATGTTCGCCTTGAACAAACTGCCCACTTACTACCACTCGTTTTTCAACTACACGCGGGCGGCGGGAGCCAGCAACGACCGTTTCCTGCTGGCTGTGGAAGCCACCGACGCCAAGTTCAAAGCCGAGGATGTGAAGAGATTTCTTGACTCCTGCGGCAGCCGCCACACGGAGCTGGTCGAAGCATGATAACGCAATACACCCGACGCACGGCAAAACTGCTGCTGGTGGCCGGCGCGGCCATGGCCCTGGGGGCGTGCTCGAACTTTCCTTCGCGCCAGCCGCCCATCTGGGTGTGGCCGGACATGAAGAAGCAGGACAAGTATAAAGCGCAGATGTCGGCGCCGTTCTTTGCCGACGGCCGCACCAGCCGACGCCCGGTGGAAGGCACCGTGGCGCAGGAGTGGTATAAGGCCGACGAAGCCTACTCCACCGGCGTGGGCGCAGATGGCAACTACGTGGCCAAGAACCCGCTGCCTCTCGACAAGGCGACGATCGAGAAGGGCCAGGTGAAGTTCAACATCTACTGCGCGCCGTGCCATGACCGAACCGGTTCCGGCCGCGGCGTGGTGCCTGCCAAGGTGGTGTGGGTGCCGGGCAATATGCACGAGGAACGCATCGTGAATCTGGTGGACGGCGAGCTATATCACGTGATTTCGATGGGCCGGCGCTCGATGCCCGGCTACCGCTTCCAGATCTCGGAGCAGGACCGCTGGGCGATCGTCGCTTATGTGCGGGCGCTGCAGCGCTCCTGGCGCGGCACCATGGCCGACGTTCCGGCCGAGATGCAGAGCAAGGTGAAATAGACATGGCGCATCACGAACATCAAGCCACAGACAACTACTTCCTTTCGCCGGAGGTGTGGAGCAAGGTCCGCAACTCGCTGGTGCTGGTGGCGCTGGCCAGTTGGATCGCGCTGGGCGTGGGCTTTGCGCAGAACCGCCAGCAGTTCCACTTCTCTTACCTGGTGGGCTTCGCCTACTTCTCTTCGCTCTCGCTGGGCGCTTTGTTCTACGTGATGGTGCAGCACCTGACGGGCAGCGCCTGGAGCGTGACGGTGCGCCGGCTGATGGAGAACATCATGCGCACGGTGCCGGTGGCGCTGCTGCTGGTGATTCCGGTGTTCCTCGGTACGCACTACCTCTACGAGTGGACGCACCCCTCGGCTGCGCTGGACCATCTGCTTTCGAAGAAGATCGGATTCCTGAACGAGCAGTGGTTCATGATCCGCGGCGTGATCGTGATCGGACTGTGGAGCCTGCTGGCCATCCGGCTCTATGCGATCTCGCGCAAGCAGGACGACAACGGCTCCCTGGTCTACACCGCTGCCGCTGAAAAGTGGAGCGCGCCGGGCATGTTCATCCTCTTCATCACGGCCTCGCTGGCCGCGTTTGACTGGGTGATGTCGCTGGATCCCCATTGGTGGTCCACCATGTTCGGCGTCTACTTCCTGAGCGGCGGCGCGCTGGCGTTCATCGCCGCGCTCATCGCCATCTGCCTGGCGCTGCGGTCCGCCGGTTACCTGACGAACTCCATCCGCGACGAGCACTACCACGACCTGGGTAAGTGGCTGTTCGCGCTCACCGTATTCTGGGCCTACGTCGCGTTCTCCCAGTACATGCTGATCTGGTACGGCAACCTGCCGGAAGAGACGGTGTGGTACCAGCGCCGTCTGGTCGGATCCTGGGAAGCCTGGCGGCCGTTCCTGATCTTCGGCCACTTCCTGATTCCGTTCTTCACGCTGATGCCGCGCGCCAGCAAGCGAAACCTGAAAGTGCTCGGCTTCTTTGCCGGCTGGATGATCTTCATGCACTATTGCGACCTCTACTGGCAGATCATGCCGGTGCTCCACGGCCAGGGCTTCACGCCGAACTGGATGGACCCGGTGGCGTTTCTGGCGGTGGGCAGCGTGTACGCCCTGGTGTTCTGGTCCGGGCTGAAGGAAAAGCCGCTGGTGCCGGTGGGCGATCCGCGGCTGGAGCAGTGCCTGGCGTTTCACAACGTCTAGAGGAAGGAGTGAGGATTCACTGCAATGTCTGAACACAATCCTAATCTGGACGCAACGGCGCCGGACACGGCGGAGATGGTGGAGGGTGTCGATTACGACCGCCGCGAGGCGCGTTCCGGCCTGATCGCGCTCGTTTCGGCGACTGTTCTCGGCGTGCTGGTGATCTTCATCGTCGGCGTCTACTGGCTGTACGTGGTCGCTTACGAAAAGGTGGACCAGGAGGTCTATTCCGGCGCACCGAGCAAGGAACTGCAGGCGATTCATGACAGAGAAGAGCAGAATCTTCACAGCTACGGGTTCATCGATAAGGAGAAGGGCATTGTCCGGATCCCGATCGAGCGGGCGATGGAGATCGTGGCGGCGGAATCCGCGGAAGGCAAAGTGAGCTACAACACGAAGACGTATCCGGTGAAGCAGGAACTGCCGGGCGGCGCGGCCGGCGGAGCGAATCCGCCCGCGCAGCCGGCCGGTGCTGCTGGCGCTGCCGCTGCTCCCGCTGCCGCGGCTCCCGCACCCGCGGCGGAGAAGGCGGCTCACTAGAAAGGAATCGATGAAAAACCTCACCTCCATTTCGAACGTCATGGCCGCGGCGCTTTCGAACGTCATGGCCGCGGCGCTGCTGCTGATGGCGGCGCCGGGCGTGCGTGCGCAGTCCGCCGACGAGCGGACGCCGCGCGAACTGGAGGGTGTGGGCATCGAGGAGCACCTGGGCGCGAAGATCGATCTGAATCTGACCTTCGTGGCCGAGGACGGCTATCCGCACGCCTTGAAGGAGTACTTCCACAAGGGCCGGCCGGTGATTCTGAACCTGGTCTACTACACTTGCCCGATGCTCTGCACGCTGGTGCTGAACGGGCAGACGGAAGCGCTGCGCAAGCTGCCGCAGACCATCGGCAAGGAGTTCGACGTGGTGACGATTTCGATCGACCCTCGCGACGACTTCGGCATGGCGCGCACGAAAAAGGCCGCTTATCTGGAATCCTACGAGCGGCCGACCGACGGCTGGCACTTCCTCTTGGACCACGAAGGCAACGTGGCCAAACTGGCCCGGCAGATCGGGTTCAACTACAAGTTCGACAAAGTGACGGATCAATACGCCCACGCGGCCGGCATCTTCGTGCTCTCGCCCGAAGGCATGGTAAGCCGCTCTCTGTATGGGGTGAAGTTCAAGCCCCTGGACATCCGCCTGGCTCTGACGGAAGCGGCCGGGGAGCGGACCACGGTGGGCGAGAAGATCCTGTTCTACTGCTTCCACTACGATCCGGCGGCGCGCAGCTACGTGCCCTTCGCGCAGAATTTCATGCGCGCGGGCGGCCTGGCGGCGCTGACGATCTTCGGTTTTGTTCTGCTGCGTCTGTGGCGCCGTGAGCGCCGGCAATCTCACGCCAACCGGCAAATGGTGACTGCGAAATGAATTGGTTTCGAGACTTTCTGCTGCCCCGCGGGACGGCAACTCATGCAGGTGATGTGGATGGGCTCTTCATGTTCATCATCTACCTCACCATCTTCTTCTTCTTCTTCAACGGGGCGTTGATTTTCTACGCCGTGCGGAAGTGGAAGCGCCGGTCGGATAACGATGTGACGCCTCACATCACGCACGACACACGCCTGGAACTGGTGTGGAGCCTCATCCCGCTGGCCGTGGTGATGCTCATCTTCTTCTGGGGCTTCAGCGGCTACGTGAAAGCCTGGGTGGCGCCGAACGACGCGATCGAGATCATCGTCACGGGCAAGAAGTGGGTATGGCAGTTCGAGTATCCGGACGGCAGCCGTTCGCTGAACGATCTGCACGTGCCGGTGAACCGCCCGGTGAAGCTCATCATGCACTCCGAAGACGTCATCCACAGCTTCTTCGTGCCGGCCTTCCGGCTGAAGCGCGACGTCATCCCGGGCCGCTACACGGAGCTGTGGTTCACGGCCACAGAGCCGGGCGTGCAGCAGGTATTCTGCGCCGAATACTGCGGCAAGGGCCACTCCGACATGCTGGCGCGCATCTTCGTGGATTCGCCGGAGCAGTATGAGACCTTCCTCAGGGAAGGCGACGAACAGGTGCGCAAGATGCCTTTGAAGGAGCTCGGCAAGCTGGTCTACGAAAACAAGGGTTGCGCCACCTGCCACTCGCTGGACGGCACCAAGGGTCAGGGCCCGTCCTGGAAGGGCATCTGGGCGAAGACGCACAAGGGCGCCGACGGCAAGGAATACACCGTGGACGCCAACTACATCCGGCAGTCCATTCTGCAGCCTCAGGCTGTGGTGGTACAGGGTTATGAACCGATCATGCCGACGTTCCAGGGCCTGCTGCGCGAGCGCGAAATTCTGGGCGTGATCGAGTACATCAAGTCGCTCGAGTAGCAGAAGAGGATCGAATTCATGTCAAAGGCAATCACTGAACACGGCGTCGGTCACGCAGTACACCACGCCGACTATTTGGAAGAGCCGAAGGGCTTGTGGAGCTGGCTGACGACGGTCGATCACAAGCGGATCGGGCTGATGTACTTGTGGTCCGTGATGTTCTTCTTCCTGGTGGGCGGGCTGTTCGCCCTGCTCATCCGGCTGGAGTTGCTCACCCCCAAGCAGACCATCATGACGGCGGAGATGTACAATCGCGTCTTCACTCTGCACGGGGCGATCATGACGTTCCTGGTGATCATCCCGGCGATTCCCGCCGCGCTGGGCAATTTCGCCTTGCCGCTGCTGGTCGGCGCCAAGGACGTGGCGTTCCCGAAGCTGAACCTCGCCAGCCTCTATGTGTATTGGACCGGTGCGTTGATGGCGGTGGCCACGCTGGCACTGGGCGGTGTCGACACCGGCTGGACCTTCTACACCCCTTACTCCACCACCACGGGCGGAGGCGTGAGCCTGATGGTTCTGGCGGCCTTCGTGCTGGGATTCAGTTCGATCTTCACTGGCGTGAACTTCATCGCCACCATTCACAAGCTGCGCGCGCCCGGCATGGGCTGGTTTGAGCTGCCGCTGTTCGCCTGGGGCATGTACTCCACGGCGCTGATCCAGATTCTCGCCACCCCGGTGCTCGGCATTACGCTGCTGTTGTTGGTGATGGAGCGCGTGTTGGGCGTCGGCATCTTCGACCCGCAACTGGGCGGCGACCCGGTGCTGTTCCAGCACTTCTTCTGGTTCTACTCCCACCCGGCCGTCTACATCATGATTCTGCCGGCCATGGCGGTGATCTCGGAAGTGATCCCGACCTTTTCGAAGAAGACCATCTTCGGCTACAAGGCCATCGCCTTCTCCTCGGTGGCCATCGCCCTGCTGGGCTTCCTGGTCTGGGCGCACCACATGTTCGTCGCCGGCATGAGCCTGTTTGCCGGCGCCATCTTCAGCTTCCTCACCTTCTTCATCGCCATCCCTTCGGCGATCAAGGTGTTCAACTGGATCGCCACCATGTGGCGCGGCTCCATCACGCTGGAAGCGCCCATGCTCTACGCGCTGAGCTTCCTGCTGATCTTTACCATCGGCGGCCTCACGGGCCTGTTCCTGGCATCGCTCTCCACTGACGTTCACCTGCACGACACCTACTTTGTCGTCTCGCACTTCCACTACGTGATGGCTGGTTCAAACCTCATCGCGTTCCTGGCCGGCATCCACTACTGGTGGCCGAAGATGTACGGGCGCATGTACAACAAGACGCTGGCGGCGATCGGCTGCGTGCTGGTCTTCGTGGGGTTCAACGTCACCTTCCTGCCGCAGTTCGTGCTGGGCAGCCGCGGCATGCCGCGCCGCTACTACAACTACCTGCCGCAGTTCCAGAGCCTGCACGTGGCCTCCACGGTGGGCAGCTGGATTCTGGCCGCCGGCCTGTTCCTGATTCTGGCCTACCTGCTGGCGTCGTTCCGGCAGAAGAAGGGCAGCGTTTCGGCCAACCCCTGGGGCGGCCGCACGCTGGAGTGGGAGACCAGTTCTCCGCCCACCATGCACAACTTTGAAGGCCAGCCGGTGCTGAAGCACGGCCCCTACGACTACCGGCCGAACCCCGCGCCGGTGGGTGAAGAGTCCCATTAAATACGAGAACCCGAAGAGAAGCCGATCATGAGTTCCGCAACACAAACCGCCCGCGCCGATCACGGCGAATCGAAGTTCCTGCAGCATCACTTCCGTGAGATGTCGCAGCAGTTCGAAGCCGCCAAGATCGGCATGTGGCTCTTCCTGGTCACCGAAGTGCTGCTATTTGGCGGCCTGTTCGTGGGCTATGGCATCATGCACGCCAAGCACCCTGAGGCGTTCATGGCGGCCCACCATCACCTGGACAAGGTGATGGGCGCGCTCAACACCATCGTGCTGCTGTTTTCCAGCTTCACCATGGTGATGGCCGTGTGGGCGGCGCAGACCAATCGCCGCAAGCTCACCATCCTGTTCCTCATCATCACGCTGCTCTGCGCCTGCACCTTCATGGTGGTGAAGTACTTCGAGTACAGCCACAAGTTCCACGACGGCCTGCTGCCCGGCAAGTATTACACGCACCAGGGCGACACCGTGCCGGGCCAGTTCATGTTCTTCAGCTTCTACTTCATGATGACCGGACTGCACGGCATCCACGTGCTGCTGGGCATGATAGCCATCATCTGGGTTCTGTTCCGCACCATCCGCGGCGATTTCTCGAGCGATTACTACGCCCCCGTCGACATCACGGGCCTCTACTGGCACCTGGTAGACCTCATCTGGATCTACCTCTTCCCGCTGATGTACCTGATCTCCTGAGAGGCAACGAAACAACATGTCCCACACTGGCGAAAACGCAATTCACGTGACCGGCCCCAGGACCTACGGCGCCGTCCTGGCGGCACTGCTCATCCTGACGGTGATCACCGTCGGCGCTTCTTATGTCGACTTCGGCGCTTTCAATACCGTAGTTGCGCTGATCATCGCATCGATCAAGGGCTCGCTGGTGGCGCTCTTCTTCATGCACCTGCGGCACGACAAGTTCAACGCCGTGATCTTCGTCGGCGGGTTGCTCTTCCTGGCCATCTTCCTCATCTGGACCATGTTCGACATCGGCACGCGCACCACGGTGCTGCCCAGCAATCTGAAGACGCCGGTGGAGGCCTTCCCCGGCGCGCCGCTGAACAAGCCGGTGCGGCCCTCGACGGGCCAGCCGGTGGGCACGCCGGCGCCTTAGCGCCTCAAAGCTCCCATTCCTTCCGGCGCCCGCAACGCGCCGCGTGCCTTCAACAGTTCGAGCACTCTCTCCACGGGCACCGCTTCCACGCGGTGCCCGTTGCTTTCGGTGGTCACCGCTTTGAACAGTGAGTTGTTCACCGCCTCTTCGGTGGCTTCCACCACGGCGAGGAACAGCCCGGACATGGCGTCGTTGGCGGCCAGTGCCGGCGGCTGCCGAACGACGGAGAAGGCGATGGCATAGTCGCCGCTGCCGTTGGAGCCGGCCGCGCCGGTGCGGCCCAGGCCCAGCATGGCGCGGGCAGCCATCCGCTTCAGGTTGCGGGCGTCCACGGGCGCGTCGGTTGCGACGACGACGATCACGCTGCCATCCTTGGAACTCTCTCCGGACTTGCGCAACTCGCGCTCCACCGGCACGCCTGCGATCATGAGGTCGCCGCCGTAGTTGGTCTGCACCAACACGCCGACCGTGTACTTGCCGCTCACCCGCGAAGAGGTGCCGATGCCGCCCTTCCAGCCGAATGCCACCGTGCCGGTGCCCGCGCCCACGCAGCCCTCCGCCACGGGACCGGTGGCGGCGGAGCCGATAGCGGCGAAGACTTCGCCGCGCCCGGCGTGCCGGCCGCGGATGTCGTTCAGGAAGCCGTCGTTGGTCTCGGCCACCAGGGGATTGATGCTGCGCGCCTGTTCGTTGCCGGGGAGAGCCAGCATGTAGTCGAGCAGCGCATCGGCCACGCGCGGTACGTTGAGAGTAGACGTCAGGAGAATGGGCGTTTCGATCTCGCCGAGTTCCTCCACCTGTGTGGAGCCCATCAGCTTGCCGAAGCCGTTGCCGACGAAGACCGCGCCCGGCACCTTCTCCCGGAAGAGATTGCCGCTGTGCGGCAGGATGGCCGTGACGCCGGTGCGGATGGTGTCGCCGCGGATCACCGTGGAGTGGCCCACCTTCACGCCGGCGACGTCGGTGATGGCATTGAGCGGACCTGTCGGTAGAGTGCCCGTGACCACACCGGCTTCGCGCGCGCGAGGGTGGATCTCAAAGCCATGGGCCAGCAGGGCACACACGAACAGAGGCCAAACTCTTGTCATCGAATTAGTCCTTTTCCGGTCCGATTGTATGGGATGGGGTAAAACAAAAGCCACCTTCCCGCATGGGAGGTGGCTCTTGAAGTGGTCCGGAGGAGATGTCGCGCCTTACGCGCGGGTCACGTTCTCGGCCTGCAGCCCCTTGGGGCCGGTCTTCAGCTCGAACTCGACTTCCGTTCCTTCATCCAGCGTGCGGTACCCGGACATCTGAATCGCACTGAAATGCACGAAGACATCCTCACCCGTATTGCGCTGAATAAAGCCATAGCCTTTCGCAGCGTTGAACCACTTCACTACACCTTTTTCTCTCACAGCTACTTCTCCTAATTCGTCCAGTCTGTTGCCCGACACGAATCCCTCCGTGGAGTGACCGCAGGGGGGTGGCTTCAACAAGGTCTATCGAAGATCCAGAGTGGTGGGCAAACCAACTACTTCTTCGGACTCCCCAAGTATGCCAAAAGGTTCTAAAAAGTTCAAATGCAAAAAAGTAAAGTTTCAGTAACTGGCTCGAACTGCCGATGGGTAATCAGGCACGTCCGGACGCCGGGCCGGAGGCCGTAGAGTTCGCGCAAACCGATGATCTTATGAGGTTTGCCGCCATGATGCGATACTGGAAAGCGAAGCGGAGGTAGCATGAGCCACCTGATGATCAGCCGGGAAGAGCGGGTTCTGCGGCTGACTTTGAACAACCCCGAGAAGCACAACGTGCTGGACAACCAGTTGTGCCGGGACCTGGTGCTGGCGCTGAAGGACGCCGGGAAGGACCGCAGCGTAGGCTGTGTGCTGTTGGACGCGGCCGGGCAGGCCTTCTCTGCCGGGGTCGATTTCGACCAGATGCTGAAGCCGGATGCGCTGGAGACCGTGGAGTACCAGGAAAGCCTCTTCACGTTTGGGCTGCATTATCACAAGCCGATCGTGGCGGCGGTGCAAGGCCACGCCTATGGCGGCGGGGTCGGTTTGATCGCCAATTGCCATGTGGTGCTGGCGGGGCAGAACACGACCTTTGGATTGACGGAGATCCGCGCCGGACATTGGCCGTTCGTCGCACACCGGGCGGTGGCGCTGGCGATCGGGGAGCGCCGCACGGTGGAGCTTTCACTCACCGGCCGCATCTTCTCCAGCGCGGATGCGCAGCAATATGGCCTGGTGCACGAGGTGACGCCGGCCTTCGAACTGGACGACCGCGCTACGGCCACGGCCCGGCAGTTGGCCTACTCGAGCCAGGAGACCTTGCGCCGCGGGCTCGATTTCGTGCAGAAGAGCCGCGAGATGAGCTGGGAGACGGCCGGGCGGCTGGCCGCCGAATATAGCGAGCGCACGTTCCGCTCGGGCGATTTTGGCGAGGGTGCGCGGGCTTTGAGAGAGCGCCGCAAACCGGAGTGGCCGTCGCTGCGCTAGTTGCCGGAAAGAAACAGAGCCTGCACGGAGCGCGCGGAACGCTCCGGCAGGCCCAGTCCATTAGAAGCGGGTGGTTAGTTCAGATCCGGCAGGGCGATCAGTTCGAACGGCGCTCCGCCGCCGGTGGCGTCCACGGCCACGATGGTGCGGATCATGCTGTTCCAGGTGACCAGGCGGTGGCTGTCGATGGCGACCGACTGGGTGCCGGCCAGCGCGACACGCGCCTGGTACATGCCGGTGGGCACGTTGAGATAGCCCGAAGCGCCTTTGAACGGGACGCCGGCCAGGGCCGGCGACTTGCCGGACAAGGTTTCAAATGGCGTCGTCAGGTACACATCCACTTCCGGAGCGCCGGGAGCGGCGTGGATGACGCGCAGTTTGACGCCGTTATTGGCCGGCAGGCTGTTGTTATCTTCCAGGAGCATCACATCAAAGCCCGGCGCCCTGCCGTCCGCGTATCCGACAGCCATGGCGGTGTAGTCCTTGCCCGCCGCGACCGTCACCGGCACGCTTTTCACCAGAGCGGCGGTGCCCGTTACCTTGATGTCGACGCTGTAGCTTCCCGCCGGCAGCGGCAGGTATTCCGAATATTCGCGGAAGGGCAGGCCCTCCAGCACCTTCCCGCCATTCACGTAGATATCGACGGCCGGAGCGTCCGGCGAGGCGTGGACCACCCGTACCCTGCCGTTGCCCGACTGGGCGAAGCTGAGACCGGCGCACACTACCAGCGCGCCGAGGTAACACAGAACATTTTTCATGGCGATTCCTCTTCTTTCAGGTTGTTTTTGGGGGATGCGAAGAACTGACTACGTCTTTCAGGTGCACGGCGGGGGCGCCTGGATTTAAATTTGTTTTAGTGGCGCAAAAAACCGGATGCGGCTGCCTTGGGCCGCGGGTTGAAATCAGGTGAGCCAGGACAAGCGTAGAGGCGTCAGCGTAAGTTCCAACGGATGCCGGCGCGCAGCAGACGCGGCGCGCCCGTCTGCGGCACGGGACTGTAGCCGACGAGCACCTGGCGGTCGAGCGCATTTTCGATGGCCAGATGCGCGGAGAGTCCTTTCGGCAAGCGCTGGCGCAGGGTGAAGTGCAGCACCGCGTAGCCGGGGAGGGTGAAGAGGTTGCGATCGTCTTCGAACTGGAGCGACGACGCGCGCAGGCCGGCGGTGATGAGCGTTCCCTTGCTGTTCCAGGTGGCCAGCGCGGAGCCCTGGTTGCGCGGCACCTGTGGGATGCGCTCGCCGCTGGAGAAGCGCGAGTCGGCGAGCAGCCACGAGCCTTCGATGGAAAAGTGGCCGATGGGCCAGTGGGACCAGCGTTTCGCGGCGGAAGCCTCGATGCCGCGCACGGTGGCCGCGGCGGCGTTGTCGCGCTGGCGGGTGATGAGGGACGGCGTGATGCTGCGCGTGACGTTCGTGATCAGCTGCTCCAGCGAGTTGTAGAAGCCGGTGACGGAGGCTCGGAAGCCGGAGTTGGTGTAATCGGCTCCGGTCTCCACGCCGCGCAGCGATTCGGGCAGCAGGTTGGGGTTAGCCAGCGTGACGGCGTTGCCGGCGCGGAACTCGCGGTAGAGTTCATTGAGCGTGGGCGCGCGGAAAGCCCGGTAGGCGGAGGCGCGCCAACGCCAGCGCTCCCGGCCGTAAGCGGCGCCGCCGCTGGGCATCCAGAAGGCGTGGCTGTTGCCGGGATCGTGGCCGCGGAAGCCGCCGAAGAGGCGCCATGCTCCGAATGCGGCGTCGGCCTGCGCGAACAGGCCGTATTGATTCTGCACGCCGCCACCGGCGCGGTTTCCCGTGGGGAAGAGCGTTTCGTAGGAATAGCCTTCCGCGCGCACGTAGTCGCCGCCGGTGGTGAGGTTCCAGCGCTGCGCGGACTTGCGCCAGTAGCCGGCCGCGCCGGTGGCCTCGGACGGCACGCTTTGCAGGGACGTCAGGCGCTCCGTTTGCCTGCCGGCGCCGCCCATGGAGGAGATGGAAGAAAAAGACGCGCGGTACTCCTCGCGGGAGTGGAAGGCGAGCACGTTCAGGGAGGAACCCCGCAGGTCGCGCCAATAGCTGGCGGCGGCGGTGCCGAGAGTGCTGGAATTGTGCGTCAGCGTGGTGCCGTTGTCGCGCTCTTCGGCCAGCAGGTCGGCGCGGAGGAAGAGCCGCTGGCGCGCATCGAAGAGATCGGCCCGCGCCTGGCCGGCGCTGAAGCGTACGTCGGCCGGCGTATCGATGGGACCGCGCGCCTCCGGCGGCACGATGTAGTAGCCATCGGTGGTGAAGGCGCGGGCCGCGCCGGAGAACGCCAGCCATGGTTTCCATTGAAACGCTCCGCCGCCGTCGGCCTGGTGCGTGCCGTGGCTGCCGCCCTCATAGCCGAGCCAGGCCGAGGAGTGCGCGGGCTGCGGTGAGAAGAGCCCGATGCTCCCGCCCATCGCTTTGTCGCCGAACAGGCTGGTGGAGGCGCCGCGCACGGTCTCCGTCCGTTCCACCATCTCCGGCGCGACACGCGTCCAATAGATCCAGCCGCCGAAGGGACTGTTTAAGGGAATGCCGTCCCACAGCACGAGTGAGCGGCTGGCGCCGGTGGAGCCCAGCCCGCGCAGGCTGACGCCCTGCGTGGTCGGGTTGGCCACCAGCGAAGAGGAGCGCCGGAAGAGTGAGAAGCCGGGCAGCATGCGCAGGCGGTCGTCGAGGTTCACACCCGGCGTCGCTGCCACCTCCGCGCGGCCCCACACGGTAATCGGCGAAGGCGACTCCTGCGAGAGCGATTCGGCGACGGTGATGGTGGTGCGGAGCGGCTCAGCGGGCGGGTTCTGCCAGCACAGCGCTATGGACGTCGACAATGCGAGCGCCGTTCCAAGAACGGCCATTCGAGCGGCGCCCGCCGGCACTGAAAACGATCGAAACACTCTGCTCCTCGAGATTCCCCAGCGGCGCGGCCTGCCGGCGGCATTCGGCCAGCGCCAGGTACTTCAGGATAGCGTAGACGTCGTTCTCCAAAGGCGTGAGCACGTGGAAGTCCTGCGAGCGGAAGCGCACGCGGGCGCCGCGCTGCGAGAACTGCCAGGCCAGAAAGGCGCAGCATTCCACCGCGCGTTCGAACCACGCCTCCTGCCCCTCCTCCACTTGCAAATCCAGCGCAAGCGAGATGAGCTGTTCCTGCTCGCGGGCGAACTCGCGCACCTGTAGCGAGCCGGTGTGCGCGGTGGCGCGCCAATCCACGTGGCGCGCGCTTTCGAAGGGAATGTAGGGCCGGATGCGATAGAAATCGTGGCCGCGGCCCCGGAAGAGGGCGTCGGCCTCGCCGGCCACTTCGGCCAGGAGATGCTCGAACGACGGGATTGGATCGAGCGCCGGATAGACCAGCACCTCGTGCTCCATGGTGACGCGCGCGCGCCGCTCCGCGAAGCCGAACGGGAATCGCGACGAGAAGAGAAACGCATCGCGAGAGTGGATGCCGCGCCGCGCGAAGGTGATCTCCACGGTCGTTTCCAGCGTGCCGCCGGCGGGCACGATGGGGAAATAGAGCGGCGTGTCGAAGACGCTCTTCTCCACGCCGACAAGCTGGATGGAGAACGAGGGCATCCAGCTCTTTTCGTTGCGCAGCAGGATGCGCGCGGGCACCTTGCGGCGGGCGGAGATGTGGTCCGGCAGTTGAACGTCGAGTTCCAGCGAGGCGATGCCCATGCGGCTGACGAAGCCGCTCACCAGCAGCGCCGCCAGCATGGCGGCCAGCAACAGGAAGAGCAGATTGTTGGCGGAAGCGAAAGCAGCGAAGCCGACCAGCGCCAGCGCGGTGAGATAAACCAGGCCCGTGAGGGTGACGCGCTCGCGCACACGCCCCTCGATCCAGTTCTCGAGCAAACCTTGCTGTTGCCGCCACCACTGGCGCATGACGATGGTCCCATCATGTCACAATCGAGTTTTGCCCATGGCTACGCAATCTGAACCACCGGTCCGCCTGGCGCGCACGCTGGGCCTGTTTCAGCTCCTCGTGATGGGAGTGATTATGGTGCAGCCCACCGCCCCGATGCCGCCGTTCGGCGCCATCAGCGCGGGCGCGCGCGGCCATGTGGTGACCACGGTGCTGATGGCGATGTTCGCCATGATGCTCACCGCGCTCAGCTATGGGCGCATGGCGCGCGCCTACCCCAGCGCCGGCAGCGCCTACACCTACGTGGCGCGCGAAATCCATCCGGCCCTGGGTTACTTCACCGGCTGGAGCATGCTCCTTGACTACCTGGTGAATCCGCTCATCTGCGTCATCTGGTGCGCCAAGGCGCTGATGGGGCTGTTTCCCGGAACGCCGTTTGCCATGTGGGTGGTGGCCTTCGCGCTGCTGTTCACGGTGATGAACCTGCGCGGCATTCAGGCCACGGCGCGCACGAACGAAGTGCTGTCGGCCGCGATGATGGTGGTGGTGCTGTGGATGCTGGGCGCGGCGGCGCGCTACGTGCTGCAGATTCCGGGCCTGAACTTTTCGCACTTCGTCACCCCCTTCTACGATCCCGCCCGCTTCTCCTGGGGCACCATCTCCAACGGCGCCTCCATTGCCGTGCTCACCTACATCGGCTTCGACGGCATCTCCACGCTGTCGGAGGAGGTGAAGGACCCGCGCCGCAATGTGCTGCGCGCCATGGTGGGCACCTGCCTGATCATTGGCGTCCTCTCCGCCGTGGAGGTCTACGCCGCGCAACTTGTCTGGCCTGCCGCCGAAGCCTACCCGGATGTCGACACCGCCTATCTGCACATTGCCCGCCGCGCCGGCGGCGAAGTGCTGTTCCAGGTGTTGAGCTGGACTCTCGTGGTCGCCACCATCGGCTCGGCCTCGGGCGCGCTGCTGGCCGGCGCGCGGCTGCTCTACGGCATGGGCCGCGACAACGCGATCCCCAAGTCGTTCTTCGGCTACCTGCACCCCGTGCGCCGTATCCCCAGCCGCAACGTCCTGCTGATGGGCGTGCTCTGCTTCGTGGGCGCCTTTCTCATCTCGTACCAGACCGGCGCGGAACTGCTGAACTTCGGCGCGCTGATCGGCTTCACGGGCGTCAACGTCTCCAGCCTCCTGCACTACTATGTCCGCGGCCGCGACCGCCACTGGTCCCACCTGCTCGCGCCCGCCGCCGGCGCCGTGGTCTGCCTCTTCCTGTGGTACAGCCTGAGCACGGTGGCCAAAATCGCCGGTCTCGGCTGGCTGACGTTCGGCGTCGCCTACGGCGCCTGGAAGACCAGTTTCTTCACGAAGGACATCATCCGCTTCGACGTTCCCGAAGAGTGACGCGGGCGGCGGGCCGGCGCTATTCTTGAATCGCCATGCTCTACGAAAAGCCCTCCACCAGGACGATGGATGAGATTGAAGCGGCCCTGCGGGAGGTTGCCGCGCTGCACCAGTTTGGCGTGCTGCACGTGCACGATCTGCAGCGGAAACTGCGGGAAAAGGGCATCGATATGCCCCGGCAGGTGCGCGTTTTCGAGGTCTGCAACCCATTCCAGGCCAAGCAGGTGCTGGATGCCAACCCGGCCATCGCCAATGCGCTGCCCTGCCGCATCGCGGTTTACGAAAAGGACGGCCGGCTGATCGTCTCCACCCTGCTGCCCACCTTGCTGATCGGCATGTTCGGCAACAACGAACTACTGCCGGTGGCCGCCGAGGTGGAGGCCGTCGTGAAAGCGATGGTGGACGCGGCCGCCTGACGCCCGAGAAGCCCGACAAGCCCGAGAATGCGAAAGGCCTCCCTCGCCTGCGCGGCGGGGAGGCCTCTCTGGATTCGAACGAAGTTAGCGCTGGATGCGGGCCGAGCCGCCCTTGGCGAAGGCGCGGACCTGGTCCACGGTGGCCATGGTGGTGTCGCCCGGGAAGGTGGTGAGCAGCGCGCCGTGCGCCCAGCCCATCTTCACCGCTTCCATCGGCTCTTCGCCGTTCAGCAGGCCGTAGATGAAGCCGGAAGCGAAGCCGTCGCCGCCGCCCACGCGGTCCAGGATGTTCAGCTCGCAGGTGGGGGCCGTGTAGGTCTGGCCGTCGATCCACGCCACCGCGCTCCAGGAGTGATGGTTGGTGGAGTGGACTTCGCGCAGCGTGGTGGCGACTACTTTCACCTGCGGGTATTTCTTGACGACGTCGCCGATCATGGCGAAGAACGTGGAGGGATCCAGCTTGGACTTGCTGTGCACCTCAGGTCCGGGAATACCCAGGCCGAGTTGCAGGTCTTCTTCGTTGCCCACCAGCACGTCGACGTTCTTCACGATGCGGTCGATCACGGAGACGGCCTTCTCGGCGCCGCCCCAGATGTTCCAGAGCTTGGCGCGGTAGTTGAGGTCGAACGAGGTGATGACGCCGGCTTCCTTGGCGGCCTGCATGGCTTCGACGATCAGTTCGCCGGTAGTCTCGGAAAGGGCCGCGAAGATGCCGCCGGAGTGGAACCACCGCACGCCCTGGCCGAAGATCTCTTTCCAGTTGAAGTCGCCGGGCTTGAGCAGCGCGCCGGCTTCATTGGAGCGGTTGTAGAAGACGACGGGGGCGCGCACGCCCAGGCCGCGGTCCGAGTAGACGGTGGCCATGTTGGGGCCATTCACGCCGTTGTGCTTGAACTGCTTGTAGAACGGTTTCACGCCCATGGCCTTCACGCGCTCGGCGATCAGGTCCCCGATGGGGTAGTTCACCATCGCCGTGCAGATGCCGGTCTTGAGGCCGAAGCAGTCGGCCAGGTTGGCGGCGCAATTGAACTCGCCGCCGGAAACATGGATCTGGCACTCGGTGGCTTTGCGGAAGGGGATGATCCCGGGGTCGAGGCGGTGGATCAAAGCGCCGAGACTGACGAAGTCCAGGGCGCCTTCAGGGCGGATGTTGAGGCCGTATTTCATCGTTATCTCCGTGTGTTGGAACCGGGCGGCGCGAGCCGCGTACTGATGTTCGCCTGACGGCCCGCCGGGGGCCTGCCGCGGCCGGGCCGGGCACAGGCGCTCTCCTTCTCAACTATATCAAACTGGCATTTCAATAGAGAAGCGCAAAAGAGCTGCGGACGGGGAACTCTGCAATGGCTCCAGCGCCGGGCCGCCGTGCGGGCGAATCAGCCGCCTGTGCCCGTGGCGCGGCGAAAGAGGGTGGTGATCGGGCTGGAGGCGAGGCGGCGTTTGCCGAGGTCGCCGAAGCGGGCCTTGGCGCGGGACTTGAGCAGGCGGAACTGCGTTTCGGTGAGGTTCATCTCCTCGCAGATCTGTTCCTGGGGCTGCTCATAGAGGTAGAAGCGGGTGAGAATTTCGCGGTCGCGCTGGCTGATGCCGCGCAGGACCTTGATCATGAGGTTGGTGCGCTGCTCGTGGATGGCGCGTTGTTCGGGATTCTGGCGGAGATCGGCGACGCGGCCGCCCACTTCGAGGTCCGCGAAGTCGCGCCGCGCCTGGACGGCATTGTCGATGAAGGCCGCCACCTGGCGGCGGACGATAGTGCGGACGAAGCCCATGAGGCGGTCGGGTTCACGCAGCGCGCCGTTCTGAATGGACTGGACGACGATGAGAAAGGTGTCGTGAACTTTGTCATCGAGTTCCTGGGGGCCGAGGTGCCGGCACAGGTAATAGCGGATGCCGCGGGAGAAGGTGCGGTAGAGCTCCTCCATGGCGGTGTTGTCGTTGTTCCGGATCCGCTCGACAAGGTCGGCCCATCTGGATGGCGTTCCTTCGGTACCCTCTGCCGAGGGTGACGCCTCCTCGTTCTGAAAGGCGGCCTCCTCCTGCCGCGCCTGGGCTGCGCGTTCGGGTTTTCCAGGTGACTCGTGAGGAGAAGGAGGCATATCGGTCAATCCTTGCCAATGGTGAAATAAGCCGCCCAGTACCGCGGCTGGGAACGCCATGCGCCATTTCGGAGTGCGGCCAATTGAGCGTTTCTGAGGGAACGGGCTGGGGAGTTCTCTTTCAGCACCTCATGATAGAAGGCTTCGAAAAGCTCGCCTCGTCCGTCGTCGACGGGCCACAAGCTGGCGACCACGGATCTCGCGCCGGCCGCCAGCCAGGAACTGGTGAAGCCGGAGAGGCCGGCCCCTTGTTGCGCGACACCCGCGCCGGAGCTGCAGCCATTCAGCACCACCAGCGAGCCCGGCACGTGATAAGAGGCCAGCACGCTGGCGCTGATGCCTTCTCTCACGCCGTCCGGGTTGATGGAGAGGGTGAGAAACTGGTCGCCCGGAGCCGTGGCCGCCAGCGCGAAGGGCACTGTGTCCCGCTGGGCCTTCATGCTGAGCTGGAACGACGGACGGGATTCCGGCGCCGGCACGAAATGGGTTGCGAAGTGGATCACCGCCGGCGCATCGCGCAGCGCATCGCCCACCCGCTGTGCCGTGGCGCCGGCGCCGGAGAGCTCTTCAGCGGGCCGTCCGGCTTTCTGCCAGAGCGACGAGATGGAGCTGATCTCCTGCCGGCTGCCGGGCAGGCTGGGCAGCTCCAGTGTCCCTTCCGCCAGCCCGACCGGTGAACGGAACGGCCAGACCCAGAAGGAGAGCGGAGCAGGGGTCTTCAGGCTGGGATGATAGCGTGGGTCTGCACCGTTGTGGATGGCATCGCCGATGGCCAGTAGGCGCTGGGTGGTGCCGGTCTGCGCGGGTTGCAGCAGCCACAGCGCCGATGGAACGGATTGCAGGACGTGTGTCTCGACCAGGTAGCTGGCGCGCACCGCCGGACCTGTTCGCAGCGCGGCGATCGGCGCGTCGAAGAGGATCTCATCCTGCGATATGATCCAGCGTTCCTGCTGCAGCATGGCGGGTGGCAACCCGCCGAACAAGGTGGCGTATAGCTGGTACGCGGCATCCGCCGGCGCCGGCGTTTTGGTGAGAATCTCCTGCCGGAAGCGCCGCGCCAGTTCCGCGAGTTGTGTCTTTCCGGGCAGCCTGGAGACGGCGGCTTCTTGCCGCGTGACGGCCCAGATGTAGGAAGCCGGCTCGCTCGGGAGCAGGGTGAACATTACGTCGCCGGGTTTGAGGTGCGCCTGAAGCTTGTACAGCAGATCGCGGGGTGCGCCGGGGCCAAGCCCGGCCTGCGCGGCCGTCACGATTCCGGCGCGGGTTTCCAGCTCTGCCAGACGAGCGTCCATTTCGGACGCCGGGATCCCTACATCCTTGCTGCCCGCTTTCCGCCTTGCGGCCAGCAGCCGCGGATAGTCCGAGCTGATTCGAGCCAGCGTCTCTTCGCGCTGCAGTGTCTGCCGCCGCAGACCCACTGCCCGGGCCTGTTCCACCATCGCCCACGCTTCCACAACGCTTTGCCCGGACCAGCCACCCTTCCGCCCCGACATCAGGTAGCTCGCATAGGTGGCCGCCAGTTCGGCGATGCTCACGTCTGCGCCCAGGTCGAAGGCGCTGGCCGGCAAAACATCCTGCCGCCAGGCCCGCGCCTGATTCCAGGCGCGCTGGTACTCATGCAGCGCCTCGCTCCGGCGGCCTGTCGCGGCCAATGCGGATGCCTTGTTTTGTGCCGGAGCCCACGGGAGGTTCGAGCTGCCCGGTGCCGACTCCCGCTCCGCTCTGGAGAGCCACTCGAGCGCCTCTTCCTTCCTGCCCTGCGCCAGCCGCAAATGCCCCACGCACTGATAGAAACTGGGCAATGCCGGGACCCGGTGCAGCCGGATCACCCTGTATTGGTTTGCCAGCGCGTCTTCCGCCATCGCGAAATCGCTCCTGGCGATACTGATTCTTGCCAGCGACTCCCACAGCACCTGAATCACGGGCCAGTTCGGCGCGGCCTCCGCGGATTGCATGGCCGGCGCCCACTCCGCCAGCGCCGCATCATACTTGCCCCGGCGCACCATCAACTGGAGTCTCTGCGCTCGCAGAACCGGCATGGCCACACTCGACGCCGGCATCAGGCGGGTGGCGGCATCCAGCGCCTGCTCCGCCGCGTCTCCGGCGCCCAGCACCGCGTACATGCTGCCCAGGTTGAGCCACGCTCCAGCTTCGAACTCCACCAGACCGTGCTCTCGGGCGTAACTTCTCGCGCGCTGGAAACTCTCAAACGCCTGCGAGTACTTCCATTGATAGAGCTGCGTGCCCCCGATGTTCACCAGGAAGCGGCCGACATTCTTGACGTGGCCTTCCCGCGTGGCGGCAACCAGCGCGGATTGAAACGCCGCCTCCGCCTCCCTGAACCGGTGTTGCCCAACATGAGCCGCCGCCGCGGCGCGGAATCGGTCGCATTCACAGGGCGCTCTTCCACTCGGCGCAGCCTGTAGTTCTGCCGCCGGGAGCGCAGATATCGAAAGCCACAGGAAGATGTGGTGAAGGACCCCTGAGTGCTTCATAGCGAAGTCCTGGATCCGGCACACGCTTGACGACTCCGGCGCTCCGGCAATCCTAGGAGTACTAAAACTATTAGTACCCCTAGGAAGTATACCAGACAAACCCCTAACCGGGATGGGATGAATATCTCCATTTTTCGCCGCGGGTCGCTTTCCCCACGAATAGAGTATGTGGGTGGTAGCCCGGATTACTCTCAGCCGATGAAGGGGAAGATGATGATGATGGGTTGATCGACCATGACTTGTTTCCTTTCTGCCGGGGCAGAGTGCCCCGCGCGACAAACAAGCTAGGGAGCAGCCTTCACGTTCTGAAGCGGATGTTGGTAAAACACTGAAACAAAGCAAAATAAAAAAATTTCCCGCGCGTCACTGCATAAGGTTTACCCGGCCGGCGGCGGTGGTTTCGTGCCGAAGCGGGACGGCCCCGGGGCCGCCTTGTGGGGAAACCGGGCGGTGAACTAAACCCTCCGTAAGTCGCCGGCTATGGGTTTTGTTCGGAGGCTGGAGTACTCCGGACAGTCACTGATGAGTTTTGCGTGGCCCGGGAAGGCGGCGGCTTGAGTGCCTGAGGCGGGGCGGAGAGGCCGCGCCGAAGCACAGATCAAGCGGGGAAGTCAGAAAGATCCTCGCCGGCGGTGGCGTGATCCCACCGGGTGACTGGCGATTGCGGCACAATGGAGAAACTCGGAAGGAGACGCGTCATGAGCGCAATTCCGTCTTCTCTCATCCAGGAACTACGTCCCAAGATCCTGGAGCGACGGCTGCGTCTGGAAGCGGCCGCACGCAACGTTTCAGCGGAGTACGTCCAGGATCTGTTGACTCAAGTGGACGCGGCGCTGGAGCGAATCGACAAGGGCGGCTATGGCCTTTGCGAGACCTGCCACGATCCGATTGAAGAAGACCGTCTGAGGCGCGATCCGCTGCTGCGGATGTGCTTGGATCATCTCAGCCAGGCCGAGATGCGGGCGCACGAACAGGATCTCGACCTGGCAATGCAAATTCAGACGAAGCTCTTGCCGCCGCGGGACGTCAGCCAGGGCGCCTGGCAGGTTCACTACCGGTACCAGCCGGCCGGAGTGGTGGGCGGCGACTATTGCGAGATCGCGGCGATGGGCGAGGACGGACAACTGTTCTTCACGGTGGGCGATGTGGCCGGAAAAGGAGTGGCGGCCTCGCTGCTGATGGCGCATCTCAGTGCGATCTTCCGCAGCCTGCTGGCGCTGAACCTGCCGCTGACGGAGGTGATCTCCCGCGCGAATCGGCTGTTCTGCGAAAGCACTCCAGCCACGCACTACGCAACTCTGGTGGCGGGGCGCACGACGGAAAGCGGCGTGGAACTGTGCAACGCGGGCCACTGCCGGCCTCTGTTGCTGAGACGCGATAGGATCGAGCGGCTGGAAGCCACGGGACTGCCGTTGGGACTATTCTGCGGCAGCAGGCATGCGATCCGGTCGATTGAGATGGAGCCTGGCGAGAGTCTGGTGGTCTACACGGATGGCGTCACCGAGGCTGAAGACCTGGAGGGCCGCGCCTTCGAGGAGGACCGGCTCATCGAATCTCTGCGGGCGCAGGCAGGGCGGGATGCGGCAGCTACTATCGACGGAGTGCTACAGGATGTCGAAAGATTCCGTGGCACTGGCCGGTTGAGCGACGACATGACACTGCTCATGATCCGGAGACACGACAGGGGGAGCGGCAGTTCGCTATAGCGCCGTTGGAGGCCAGGGACTCACCTGATTGGTCTGTTGGCGCGGAAGACGATCAAGAGGCTCCGTCACAGCGTTCCGGGCGGCGTTGGCGTGTGTGCCGCCTGGCGATTGGCGAGGGCGCGGAGGATTCTGTCGAGGACGTTGTCCAAGTCCTGTGCGATGTCGCCGGAGAGGAATCGGAGGATGAGGTAGCCGTGCTCCTGGAGGAGTTGGTCTTTGCGGCGGTCCCGGCGGTAGGCGGCTGGATCGTCGAGGTGCTGGGGGCCGTCAAGTTCAATGGCCAGGCGGCGGTTCTCGCAGAGGAGATCGACTTCCATGCCGCTGGAGCCGTCGAAGGGAAGGGGCAGGCGGACGTTCAAGTGGAAGAGGCCGGCGGTGGCGGCCAGAGTTTGAAGGCGCTGGAAGAGGAATGCCTCGGCGGCGCTGCGCGCCCGCTCCGCTCCCCCGGCATCGCGTGGAAGCGGGCGGGCCGCCTCGACAAACAATGTGGCCAGCGGCCGCTCGACGCCGTCGCGGATCAGACGGCGGACGCTGGCGGCGTAGTCGCGTTTCCAGGCCGCGTCGATTGGTAGCGGGACATCGGCAGGCCATCCCGGAACCGCGCCTGCGGGCAACTGGATGGCATAGCCCACGGCTTCGTAACCGTGGCAGCGCCGGTCGAACATGCGGGAGAGCATGGGCGCGTTGAGATCGGCGTAGTCGTAGACGCGCACTTCGCGCTTGGTGTCGTGGAGGCGGTGGAGCCTGCCGGCGTACTGCGCCACGGTGCCGCGCCACGAGACGGGGAGGGTGACGAAGAGAGTGTCGAGAAGCGGATCGTCGAAGCCTTCGCCGATGTACCTGCCGGTGGCGAGAAGGACACGCTCTTCGCCAGAGGGAATGCGGGCGAGGCGGTCTTGCACGGCTTCCGTCTCCTTCCTGCCCATGCCGCCACGCAGTACCACCAGGTGCTGGACGCGCCCTGTCAGTTCGCGGGCCAGCAGATCGAGGTGCCGGTTGCGCTCCGTCAGGACGAGGGGGGAGCGGGATTCGCGCACGGCGTGGACGACATCGTCGCAGATGAGGCGGTTGCGCTCCTCGTCTTCGACGAGTTCGAGGGTGAGCGCACCGAATTCGTTCCGCTGATTTGGGTCCGGTCCGCGTTTGGAGCAAAAGTCCGTGGGGCGGACGATGACGGTGTGTTTGAAGGGTCGCAGCGCGGCCTGGGCCTTGGCGTCCACCCGGTAACGCACGGGGCCGCACTGCATAAAGATGACGGGGTGGTGCCCGTCCTTGCGCGCGACGGTGGCGGAGAGTCCTGTCACGAATCTCGCTTTGGCGCGCCGCGCGACCTGTTCGAAACTCTGGGCGGAGAGGTGATGGCACTCGTCAACGATGAGGTGCCCGTATTCGCCGACGCGATCGTCCACGACTCCTTTGCGGACGAGGCTCTGGATGAGCGCGACATCGATCACGCCGCGCGGTTTGCGCTGTCCGCCGCCGATCCGGCCAATGGCGGCGGCGGGGAGATTCAGGAAAGCAGAAAGGCGTTCGACCCACTGGTCCAGAAGTTGGCGCCGGTGGACGAGCACGAGCGTGTTGGCGCCGCGCTGAGCGATCAGCCACGCCGCAACGACGGTCTTGCCGAAGGCGGTGGTGGCGGCGAGGACCCCAGTGTCATGCGAGAGCAGGGCGTCGGCCGCGGCGCGTTGCTCGAAGCGCAGTTCTCCGCTGAAACGCAGTTCAATCGGCTGGCCCGGGTTGCGTTCATCGCGGATCGCCGGTTGGATGCCGAGGCCGGCGAGCAACTGGCGGAGATCGTCGAGGCAGCCGCGTGGAATGCCGAGGTGATGTGTGTGCTGTTCCACGCAGCAGATGACACGGGGTTTGTCGAATGTGGGCAGGCGCATCGCCTGGGCCTTGTAGAATTCGGGATTCTGGAAGGCGGCGAGGCGGATCAGGCGATTTCTGAGTGCTGGCGGGAGGCCCTCCGTGGGGACGTAGATCTCGTTGCCCAGCACGAGTTCTAGGCTTGGTGGGAGGTCTCCCACGATGGGCGGCGCGCTTCGGCGGCGGGATGGCGGGGTGGTCCAGGGCTCGGGTTCGCCGTCCTCGGCGAGGGGCAAGCGGACGCCCACGACATTCCCCTTGCGTTCGGCGTCGCGGACGAGGGCTTCGGCGTGGGCGCGGATGATTTTGCCGGCCGAGGAGAGAAAGGCCCATTGATCGGCGTAGGGATGGAGATCGTCATCGAGAAACAGGCTGTTACCCTGCGCGCGTGGCAACTTCTGCAGGGGCAGCGCGATGAGGTTGCCGAAACCGCCTTGCGGGAGGGTGTCCTGGTTGGGGAAAAAACGGTCGTACGAATCCAAACCGATGTCGGGGCGGCTCTCCATGGTCTCAGTGAGGACCAGAGCCCCCAGTTTGCGGGCGAGGACGGCCGGGAGGGCCTCGTCAAAGAAGAGCCAGACGTGGGCGCCACATCCTGAGCGCGAGCGCTCCAGCGCGTAGGGGAGGTTTAGGCGGCGGCAGGTGGCCGCGAATCCCCTCACATCTTCGCGCCAGCCATCCTTGTCGAAATCGGCCGCAAGGAAGAAGCACGTCTCATCCAGCAGCATCGGGTAGACACCGGCGACGAAGGGCTGTCCGGCGAGGTCCTGGCCGGAAAGGTGCCAGCGGATGACGTCGTCAGTGACGGCCAGGAAGCGGCGGTGCGGGCACTCCGCGCATTTGATCTTCGGCTTTTCGCAGATGCCTGGCACCCACTCGTTGGCGCAGGCGGGCGCGTAACCGGATTTCCCGGTCCGGCGGCTTTCGAAGCGGCGCGGATAGAGGTCCTCGCGTCCACGGAAGAGCGAACGGAAGAGCGCGATCTTGGCATCCGGTGACGACCGGGAGTCGACAGGTTCCATCCAGCGTATGACTCATCATAGTGCCAGTCTGGAATGACGGGCCGCACTTGGATGCCGCGCCGAGTGTTGAGCGCGCCGGCGATTGAGGAAGTCACGGCACGCTCGCCGGTTTGCGAAAAGCTCTGATGACGACGGAGGAGTGGCCGCGACGGGAGCCCTCAGCGTGGTGGCGGGGTATGTGCCGGCGTTGAGGGCTCGGGCCTTGTCAGTTTGCGGTCACTTGAAATCAAGCTGGGTGGTGCTGCCTCCGAGGTCGACGGCCTGCAGGTGGGAGACGTCTCCCTCCTTGGAGATGAGGGCGGCGGTGGTGCCGAACTTCTGCTTCACGGTTTGGGCCGTGCAGGGAGCAGTGGTGGTTTTACGGGTGGCTTTGTTCGTGAAGACGGCGTCGTTGCCCTGGACCTTCAGGCTGTAGTCGCCGGCCGCGAGCTGGACGTTGCCGACCATGGTGGGGCTGGGCAGGGTGATGTCGTAGGACTTGGTGTGCGCCATCGCCACGCTGGCCACAAACAACGATCCCAACAACAGGAGCGATCTGATGGTCATGTTCTGCCTCGCTAGATTCCAGATTTGCGAACCGCATCGAGTGTGCATTCGCCGCTCTCAGCAGGTCCACACCTGGAGAGACGGCTGGTGGCGCCGGGAGTTACTCCCGTGCAGGGGGGAGGCGCGGCGGCAACGGGGCCGGAGAAGGGATGGCACGTCCACGGCGACGCCGGAGCCGCGGGATGCCGCTGAACGCCGGCGGTCTTATCTAGGAGCAGCCGAGAACGGCTCGATTCTGCATCACGGCAGCGGTCCATTGGGCGGCCAGCGCCGCCGGGATCTCTTTGCGCACGTTTGGTGCATATTCGCGGCGGGTGCGGGCGGGGATGAAGCGGGTGAAGGCGGTGTCGTCGAATAGTGGCCTGCTGGCAGTTGCCTTTGCCGGAGGAGCACCAGGACAGCGGCAGAGGACGATGGTGCTGTTGAACCGGTCCTCTGTAGAGCAGAGAGTGGAGATCGCGTGGAAAGGTGCTGAGTTCACGTGGTGCGAGACGGCAAGCACGCAGTTGGAGAACGCGGTGACAAAGTTGGCGGGGCTGGGGGCAGAGGTTGTGGTGGCGCCAGGCTCGATTGTCACGGTGAGTAACGTGGCGCTGGGCGGAGCGCCGGCGCAGGCGTGAGGCGCGACGGAGGCCGGCGCGAGAGAAGCCAGTGCGAAGAGCACGTTCAGGTCAGCGGTTCAGCACCCGAGCACCGCTTGAATGCGAGCGGCGGCCGCGATCCATTCGAGAGCTGTGGCGGTCGGGATCTTCTTGCCCGCCTGCGCGCTCACCTCATTGATAAATGCGGCGAGTTGGTTGCAGGCAGCCGGTCCCTTCTTCCCGATGGAAGCGAGTGCGCTGTCGAGTTTCGCCGACAAGCTCTTCTTGGTGCCATTGTCGATGGCCGAAGCGTTCACTAGGCCCTGAAGTGCGGCGGTCTGGTTGGCGGCGCCAGTCACCGTCACGGTCTGGGTGGCGGTTGCCTGATTGCCGGCGTCATCGATTGCGAGGTAATTCACGATGGTCGAGCCGATCGGGAAGAGGCTGGTGGACGGTGTTCGAGTGATCGTCGGGGTGGAGCAGGCGTCGGTCGCGGTGACCCCCAGCATTGCGTCAGAGACCACAGCGCCGCCAGGACTGGTGGCATTCACCGCTATCGTGGCCGCCACCGTCAGTGCAGGTGGCGTGGTGTCCGGCGAGCAGGTGCCGGGACTGGCTGCGGCGGGCGTGCCCACGTGCACGGAGGGCATGTCGTAGAAGCCGCCCCGCCAGGATTCCGGGCCGATCCACTTCCTCCAGACCAGGCTCCCGTCGCCGTTCCGCTTCTCAATACCCGCCACCTGATAGTTCCCGGAGATATAGACGCCGTTGCCGTCCAGGCGGGCATCGGCATAGGCGTTATAGGTGAGCGTGGAGACGGTCCAGAGCAGAGTCTTGTCCGCGGCGACCTTCCCATATCTGTCCGGCCAGCCGCCGATGTAGAGAGCGCCGCTCACGGGGTCGACGGTGCGGCCGTAGGCCGTGCCGCCGGAGGCCGCCGGCACCGGGAAGTCGGTCAGCCACCAAAGCACGTTGCCGTTGGGATCGATGCGGGCGGTGAATGCCGAGTAGGAATCGCAGCCGCTGTAGATGCCGCCATCGACCGGATTGGCGAGTGCTTCATTCGGGCTGTGGTTTGGCAGATCCGGATTGGGCTGTGGCAGACTCCTGGTCCAGAGGATATTCCCGTTGGTGTCGAGCTTCGAGATCGTGTCGGTCAGGACGCCTCCCACGATGTAGGCTCCGCCCGTCGCCACGTCGGTGGCGACCCAACGGACCGAGTAGGTGAAGATCCTTGCCCAAACGGTGCCGCCGTTGGGGCCGATCCGCTCCACGCGGCAATTGTTACCAGTGCAGGCCACGCCGAGGCCGGTGCCTGCATAGAGGCCGCCGAGCACGGGGTTGGCACTAATCGAAATCGGCGCCACCCAATTTCCAAAACTGTCCGGAAAGCCGGCGGCCGCGAAGGGCTTGCTCCATTCGAGGATGCCGTCTTTGCTGTATTTCAGAATGCGGTGCATGCCGTCGACCTTCGTCACGTCAAAGATCGAGGACAAGTAGAAGGAGTCCTCGGTCACATTGCGGTCGGCGTTTCGGATGTAGCCCGCGTGATACCAAAACGCAAGCGGCAGCGGGTTTTGCCAGACGATGTTTCCGTCCTGATCCGCCCGGATCAGGAGCGGATTGGGGCGGCAGGCGGGGCTGGTGTAGCAATACTGCGCGTCGTAGCCCACAAGGAAGAAATCGCTGAGTGCGGGTGGGCCGGCGGTGAGGTTCCCCGCCATCATCAGAATGAGCGCGGGGAGCATTGAGACGGCAACGCGAAGGTGCCGCGGGAACGGTTGCGGAGACATGGTGACCTCCCTGGGGGAATGAGGCCTTCAGAGTCAGGGGGCACTGTCCGGGCCGCCTCCGGGGAGATGGCATTGGCGACTCGAGAGCATCACGCGGGGGGCCCGGGCACTGTACCTTATTGGGCTCCACGAACACCAGGCGGAGGGGTGCGCACCGACTCCGCGCACCCGGCCTGGAAATGACTAGGGGGCGGACACCCCATTCCAGTTCCGGCGGCAGTGTAGCATGGGGCAGGTGTTGATTCAAGCCAAAAGAGGCACGAATATCCGATATGCAAAACCGCGGCCGGAGCGGGCCGCGCGGGTGGTCAGACCTTGTCGGGGATGACGAAGGGTTTGCGGTAGCCGCGGCCGGCGTCGCGCAGGAGGCGGTTGGCTTCGGGGTCGCCGATGACCTGTTCGGTGGTTGGGTCGAAGTTGAGGGTCCGGCCGAGGCGGTAGGAGGCGTTGGCGAGGTGGACGAGAGTGCAGGAGATGTGGCCCTCTTCGAGGGGGGCGTGGAGGTCGGCCAGCTTGCGGCTGCGGACGACGTCGATGAAGCTGGCGAAGTGGTCGCCGCCGGCATGGGCCGTCGGGCCGGGCTTCATCTCGGAGCCGATGTAGGAGCGGTAGCCGTTATAGACGTCTTCGTCGCCGATGGCGAGGTAGCCGTTGGAGCCGTAGAACAGGCAGCCGATGCTGTTGGGGCCCTGGCCCTGGCTGTACATGTAATCGGTGCCGATCTCCGCTTCGCGGTTAGTGATGCCGTGGCGGACTTCGAACTCGATCATCTTGCGCTTGCCGCCGGGCAGGTCGTATTGGAAGGCGCAGGTCAGGGTGTTGGGGGTCTCCTGATCGTCGTCGTGGACGAAGTGGCCGCCCATGGCGGTGACCTTGTTGGGGAACTTCACGTTGAGGCCGTGGCGGGCCATGTCGATCTGATGGATGCCCTGGTTGCCGAGGTCGCCGTTGCCGTAGTCCCAGAACCAGTGCCAGTTGTAATGAAAGCGGTTCTTGGTGAAGGGGCGGAGCGGGGCGGGACCGGTCCAGAGGTCGTAATGGATGCCGTCGGGCGTGGGCTGTTCGGGAGTGTGCCCAATCGAGTCGCGGCGCTTGTAGCAGAGGCCGCGGGCGAGGTAGAGGTCTCCGATGAGGCCTTCGTGGAGCTTCACCATGGCCTCCATCCCGGACTGGCGGGAGCGGCCCTGGGTGCCGTGCTGGACGACACGGTTGTACTTCGTGGCGGCGGCGATCATCTGGCGGCCTTCCCACCAGTTGTGGGAGCAGGGCTTTTCGACGTAGATGTCCTTGCCGGCCTGGCAGCCCCAGATGGTGATGAGAGCGTGCCAGGTGGTGGGCGTGGCGATGGAGACGGCGTCGATGGACTTGTCCGCGAGGAGCTGGCGCACATCGATGTAGGTTTTGGGCTTGGGGAGGCCGAGTTTCTCCATGTCGCGCAGGCGCGCGTTCAGAACGCTTTCGTCGACCTCGCAGATGGCGGCGACTTCGACATCGGGGAGCTTGGCGAACTGGCGGACGTGGTCCCAACCGCGTTTGCGGACGCCGCAGACCGCGATGCGGACGCGATTGTTGGCGCCGAGAATCCGGCTGGGCGCGGCGGCGCCGAGGCCTACTGCGGCCCCCTGGAGAAGCCTGCGGCGGCTCCAGGTGTTGGAATCTGACATCGGTTACTCCTTGAATCCGGTGCGTCGGCTCCGTGCGGCGTGCGAGGCAGGCGGCGTTCCGGCGCGACTGCAATGTAGCACCGTTCGGAGGCTCGCGGCAAACGCATTGACAGCGCTTTGTGCCGCTAGGGAGTTTGGAGTTGGGCCCAGAGAGCGGGATCGACGGGGACGCCCTGGGTCAGGTTCTCGGCGCGGGTTTGGAGGACCTGCTGGCCGGGGTAGCGGATGCCCTCGCCGAGGGAGGCGAGGATCTGATCGGCGATGGGTTGAGTGCTGCCAGGGGCGAGGGCGAGGAAGATCTGCGAGAGGCCCGTTTCCAGTTCGGGATCGGGGGCGATCTGGTGGGTGGCCTGGCCCTGAGCGAGGGTGGCGGCGATCAGGTCGAGCAGCAAGGCGAGGCCGGAGCCCTTCCAGAAGCCGGCGGGGAGGAGGCGCCGGGTCTCTTCGATGGCCGCGGGATCGCGGGTGAGCTGGCCCGCGGCGTCGAAGCCGCCGTCGACGGGCAGGAGCTGGCCGCGGCGGCGGTAGGAGTCGAGTGCGCCGTAGGAGAACTGGCTCATGGCCATGTCGAGGACGATGTGGCCCTCGGGGCGCGGGACGGCGAGGACGAGGGGGTTGTTGCCGAGGGTGGGGCGCGTGCCGCCCCAGGGCGGCAGGTTGGGCATGGTGTTGGTCCAGCAGATGCCGATGCAGCCGGCGTCGGCGGCCTGCCAGCCGTAGCTGCCGCCGCGCATCCAGTGATTGGTGTTGGAGAGGGCGACGCAGCCGATGCCGTGGGCGGCGGCGAGCGAGACGGCGCGGGCCATGGCGGCGTGGGCGTTGAGGTTGCCGGGGCCGCGGCGGCCGTCCCAGCGTTCGAGGGCTCCGGCGGAGGAGGCGAGCGCGGGTTCGGCGTGGATGTCGATGGCGCCGTTTTCGATCGTGCGGAGGAAGCGGTTGAGGCCGTGGGAGTAGACGCCGTCGCAAGTGGTTTCGGCGAAGAGGCGTGCGCAGAGGGCAGCGCGAGCGGGCGTGAAGCCACGGCGCAGGAGGATGGCGTCGAGGGTTTGGAGGAGTTCGGGATATGGGATGCGCATGGGGCGGGGCTCTGACGCGAGAGATCTTACCATGAGGGGCGGATGCGGTTATGCTGGAAGACTCGGCGAATGGGGCTTTGTGGAGGAGCGAGGCTGGAGCGAAGTTGAAGGCGCTGTACATTGCGTTTGACGTGTTCCCTAAGCCCAAGGGGTCGACGAGCCATATCGCGTCGATGGCCGCGACGCTGGGGGAGACGTTTGGGGCAGTGGAGGTATTGTGCCTAGGGATGCCGGAGATGCCGGCGTGGCAGCGCGAGGGTCGGATTGAGATCCGGCGGTTCACGGAGCGGCGGCGGGAGTTGACGGGGCGGGCGACGGCGTTTGCGCGGTTTGTAGAGGAGCGGGTGCGGGCGTTGAAGGGCAGCCTGGCGCTGGCGGTGTTTCGCGATCCCTGGGGGGGCGTGCCGCTGCTGAAGGCGGAGCCGGGGTGTCCGGCGATCTTCGAGGTGAATGCGCTCCCGACGTGGGAGTTGAGCTACTCGCGGCCGGCACTGAGGGGAAACGCGGCCCTGCGGGCGAAGTTGGGGGACATGGAGAGGCGGTGTTTACGGGAGGCGGAGCGCATCCTGTGCGTGTCGTCGGTGACGCGGGCAGCGTTGTGCGGGTTGGGGGTGGAGCGCGGGAAGATCCGGGTGATTCCGAACGCCGCGCAGGATGTGTTCTTCGAGGAAGGGGCGGCGTGTCCGATCGCGGCGCTGGCAGAGGGCGAGTGGTTCGGCTACATCGGCAGCCTACAGGCATGGCAGGGCGTGGAGACGGTGATTGACGCGCTGGCGCTGCTGGCGGAGGACGCGCCGCGCAGCCGGCTGCTGGTGTTGCATGGCGGAAACGCACGGGCGGCGCGGGCGGTGGCGCGGCGGGCGGCCAGGCGCGGGTTGAGCGAACGCGTGCTGGTGCACGGGCCGGTGGGCCGTGAGGGCGTAGCGGGGGTGTTGCGGCGGCTCCGGTTCACGACGGCGCCGCTGGCGGATACGGCGAGGAACACGCTGCAGGGCTGCTGTCCGGTGAAGATGATAGAATCCATGGCCACGGGTACGCCGGTGATTGCATCGGATCTGGAGGCGTGCCGGGAGTGGATGGAGGAAGAGAAGGAAGGGCTGCTGGCGCCGGCCGGCGATGCGCGTGGCTGGGCGTTGGCGATGCGGCGGCTGCTGAGGGATGAGCGGCTGCGGGAGAGATTGGGACACGGAGCGCGGGCGCGGGCCGAGGCCTGCTTTGCGCGTCCGGTGGTGGAAAGCGAGTTGAGGGAGCAGTTCCTGTTGAGTGCCGGAGGAGAGGCTCGATGACACAAGTGAAGCGAGGGAAGGGTTTTTCGCCCGAGGCGCAGGAGGCGATCGCGGCGCGGGCTTTGACGGGGACATGGGAGCTGCGGCGCCTGCAGAAAGTGCTGGGAGAGCTGACCCGCTTCGATGAGGAGAACGAAGCGGTGACCAGGAAGGCGCGGAACGCCATGATCTGGTGCATCGTGCTGGGGGTGATCAGCCTGATTCTGGCGTTTGTGCTGTTCGACGACGGGTTGATGTGGGTGTGGCTGGGGCCGGTGGCGATGACGGCGCTGGCGGTGTTTTTCGGGATGAAGTGGCGGGGGCTGAAGAAGCTGGATCTAATCGATGATTTCAGGAAGTGCCTGATGCCGGCGTTGCGTGACCTGGCGCAGGATGTGGACGCGGGCCAGCGCATCCGGGTGCGGATGGATCTGGCCGGGCCTGTGGCGAGCAAGCAGATTTCGCAGGGCAACGTGGATCCGGGACGCTACATCCAGGTGAAGGAGACGGTGTACGAAGATCCCTGGGGCGAAGTGCGGCTGCCGCTGGTGGACGGGAGCACGGCGACGCTGGAGTTCAAGTCGTGGTGGACGAAGCGGGAACGGAAGTATCGCGGACGCAGCGGGAAGATCAAGTACAAGACGAAGTGGAGCAAGAAGTGCTCGGCGTCGGCGACGCTCCTGCCGGCCGCGGAGCGGAGCTGGGATGAAGAGGCGTTGCGCTCGCGGACGGACGGCAGAAGAGAGAAAGCGCATCTGGTGCAGAAGGACGGCGTGACGGGCGCGCGGCTGGAGCGGCACTGGGCGTTCAAAGGCGTTGGCGGACCGCCGGGCGACGCGCCGCCCGCAAAGGAGGTGGTGGGGATGCTGCTGCGGTTGTACGGTGCGATGCGGGGCGGAAGCGAGGTGGCGCGATGAGCTGCGGTTATCAGATGGGACTCCTGATTTTGCGGCCGTGCGGCGAGCCGGTGGTGGGCCACTGCGGGAGTTGCGGCACGGGCCTGTGCGCGGCGCACCTGGGGGGAGGGGAGTGCCCGAGCTGCATGGTGCTGCGCGGGGAACGGAATGAGAACGATCTGACGCGGGAGGCCGGGGCGCGCAAGGACTACTACGAGAGCTACGGGGCGGGGGCGCAGTTCGGCGATCCGGCGTACTTCAGCGCGGCGGACCGGGCGGCGTTACGTCCGGGTGTGGCGGGGTTTGCGATGGGGGCGGACGACGGCGGGGACTACGATCCATTCGAGACGTAATATGCGCATTCTGTGGGTGACGGAGCACTATCCGCCGGCGCGCGGCGGCATGGCGGTGAGCTGTGCTCGGCTGGTGCGGGGATTGCGGCGGCGCGGATTGAAGCTGGACGTAGTGGCTCTGGCGAAGGGCGGAGAAGAGGTGGAAGTGCGGGCGGCGGAGGGGGGCGCGGAGATCTTCGTGCGGAGGGAGCGATCGGCGGAGGTGGCGCCGAACGCGGCTTGGAGCGTGGTGCTGGCGCGGCATGCGGCGGAGAGTTACGACGTGGTGGTGGGGTTTGGGGCGTCGTGGGCCGGGTTTGTGGGGGCGACGTTCGGAGCCTGGCTGGCGCGGCCTTGCGTGGTGCTGGCGCGGGGCAACGATCTGGACCGGGATTGGTTTCTGGCGCGGCGCGGAGGATGGGTGCGGGAGGCGTTGAGCCGGGCGGCGGCGATTGGGGCCGTCACCGGAGAGAAGGCTGAGCGGATCGGTCGGATGTATCCCGGCAAGCCGGTGGTGTGGACGCCGAACGGGGTGGACGCGCGGCGCTGGGAGATGCTGCCGGCCGATGAGCGGCGAAGGGACGAGATCCGGGCCGTGGTGGGTGGCGGGGCGCGGCGGGTTTTCGGGCTCTTTGGCGAGCTGAAACATAAAAAGCGGATTCCGTTTTGGCTGGAAGCGGCGCGGGATGCGGGGCTGCTGGGCAGGATGGGGCTGGTGGTGGCAGGGCAGTTGGACGAGGAGACGGCGCGGATTCTCGACGATGCGGCGATAGCGCCGCGCAGCGTGCGGCTGCCGTTTCTGCCGCAGGACGAACTGGCGGCGCTGTATGCGGCCTGCGATTTTGTGGCGATTCCCTCGGCGTTTGAGGGGATGCCGAACGTGCTGCTGGAGGCGGCGGCATGCGGGGCGGTGCCGCTGGTGTCGGATGCCGGCGCGATGGGCGCAGTGGTGGAGGATGGGGTGACTGGGCTGGTATTCAGGGCGGAAGACCGTGTGGCGGCGGGCGAGGCGACGCGGCGGGCGGTGGAGATGGGGCAGGAAGAGCTGGCGGCGATGTCGGCGGCGGTGCGAGCGCGGATCAGGGAGTGCTTCTCGTTGGAGCGCGAAGTGGAGACGCTCGTGGAGTTGATCGGCCAGGCGGTGCTGTGAGCGGAGTGCTGTATTCGGCGCCGGGGTCAGGATTGGGTCATCTGAACCGGGCGCTGGCGGTGTGCCTGGAACTGCGCGAGATGGGCGTGGAAGCGAGGATCGCCACGAATTCGCCGTTTGCGGAGGGGATGGCGCGGGCGGCGCGGTTTCCGGTGGTGGGGATTGCGGGGCGGCGCTGGCGGGAGGATGTGCGGGCGCTGGCCGTGGAACTGCGGCCGGAGTTGATCGTGTGCGACACGTTTCCGGGCGGGATGCGCGGCGAGTGGGCGGAAGGTCTGCCGGCGCGCGGGGTGTATCTGGCGCGGAGGTTGAACCTGGAGGGCGTGCGGGAGTTGGTGGCTGAGCGCAGATGGCAAGCAGGGATGGCGCGGGTGGTGGCGTTGGAGGAGTTGAGTGCGGAGCATGAGGCGGTGCTGGGAGAGAGCGGGTTGGAAGTGGGAAGGCTGAGCGGGCCGGTGCGGCTGAAGCCGGGGCGGGTGGCGACGGCGGTTCCAAAGGAACTGGAAGAGATGCTGGAGGGCGGGCGGACGGCACTGGTGGTGCATGGGGGTCCGATGGAGGAGGTGGAACGGCTGGTGGAAGCGGCCCGGCGGGAGGGGCCGGTGGCGGTGATCGCACCGTGGGGCGAGCTGTGTGCGGACGTGCGGGTGTTTGAGTATTATCCGGCGGGCAACGTGTTGGGAAGGGCGGCGAAGGTGGTGAGCGGGGCGGGGTATAACATGATGGCGGACATGGTGGAGTGGCCCGAACGGCATAGCGCCGTGGCGTTCGACAGGCGTTGGGACGACCAGGCGGGGCGGCTGGCGGGATGGCGGCCTGCACGAGGGGATGGGGCGCTGGAAGCGGCCGCGTCGATCCGGGAGCTGTTGTCGTAAGCTGATTTGCAGCTTATGTCTTCACGCCTGCTTTGTGTTCTGCTCTGTACCGCCGCCGTGGCCGCGCCTCCGATTTCCACGCGGGCCTCGGCGCACCGGGGTGATTCCAAGAACGCTCCGGAGAACACGCTGCCGGCGCTTGCGTCCGCGGCGCGGAAGGGCGCGCACCAGATCGAGTTCGACGTGAAGTTCACGGCCGACCGCAGGCTGGTGCTGATGCACGACACTACGGTGAACCGCACGACAGACGGGCATGGGCGCGTGGCCGATCTCACCTTCGAGCAGATCCGCGCGCTGGACGCCGGCAAGTGGTTTGCGCCGAAGTTCGCCGGCGTGCGCGTGCCGACGTTCGAAGAGGCGCTGTCGGCAATTCCGCGCGGCATTGTGTGCAACGTTCATCTGACCAACACGCCCGGGCTGGCGGAGGCCGTGGCGCGGGTGCTCGTAGAGCAGGGGCGAGTGGCGGATTGTGTGCTGGCGTGCACATCGGAGCAGGCCGCGGAAGCGCGGCGCGCCGCCGCGGCGGTGCGGTTCTGCAACATGTCGGGGCAGCGCACGGACCACCGGGGCTACGTGGACGACACGTTGAAGGCGAAGGCTGATTTCATTCAACTGCGCGGGGGGCTGGAGGGTGTGGCGGAGGCCGTGGAGCGGCTGCGCGGCGGCGGAGTGAAGGTGAATTACTTCAGCGCGCAGGATGAGGAGTCGATCCGGCGTTTGATCGAGGCGCGGGTCGACTACATTCTGACCGACGATCTGGATCTGCTGATGGCGATTCTGGCGCGGCAGGGTGTGGAGCCTTTCCGGCCGGCGGAGCGCTGACAGCAGCGCCGTGGAACAGGCGGCGAAAATGGGCGGTGGTCAGGCCTGGGTGGGAAAGCCCAAAGAGTTTGTCACATCTTTTGACCTCCAAGTGTAACCTCCAGGGACGCGGGGGCGCGCCTTACTATCAGAAGTAGTTTTCCTGGGATAGCCCCTTTTTGCCGGTTCATTGGAGATCTGAGAAGTCATGGTCCTTTCTGCGCGCAAAACACTCACCACCTATGGCATGGCCTTGGTTTCAGTATTGCTAATGACCGGCTGCGGGGGCGAAAAGGCGGCCGTTGCGGCGAAGGGTCCGGGCCGGGACATGGCGATTCCGGTGACGGCGGCGAAGTCAGTGAAGCGGGACGTGCCTGTGCAGGCCGACGTGATCGGCACGGCGGAGGCGATCTCGACAGTGGTGCTGAAGCCGCAGATCAGCGGGCAGTTGATGTCGGCGCAGTTCCGCGAAGGCGACTTTGTGAAAGCGGGGCAGTTGCTGTTGACGATCGATCCGCGTCCGCTCGAAGCGCAGATGAACCAATTGGTGGCGCAGGTGGCGAAGGATCAGGCGGCGCTGGCGCAATCGCAGGCGAACCTGGCGCGGGACCGGGCCATGGAAAACAACGCGAAGGGGCAACTGGACCGGGCGACGAACCTGCAGAAGGAAGGCATCATATCGCGGGAGCAGTTTGACCAATACGTCGCGACGGCTGCTTCTTACGCGGCGACGATCAATGCGGACCTGGCTTCGATTGAGAACGCGAAGTCGCAGATTGCGGCGAGCCAGGCGGCGGTGGAGACGCTGAAGGTGCAGTTGGGATACACGAAGATCTACGCGCCGATTTCAGGGCGTTCGGGCACGTTGAGTGTGAAGCCCGGCAATGTGGTGTCGGCCAACAACAGCGAGTTGGGGACCATCGTTCAGGTGGAGCCGATCTATGTGACGTTTGCGCTGCCGGAGGTGCATCTGGCGGCGCTGCGGAAAAGCGGCGGGCAGCGGCTGCCGGTGATGGCGGTGCCGGAAGAGGGGGGCGAGCCGCAGCAGGGGCAGCTGACGTTCTTCGAGAACACGGTGGATCCGACGACGGGCACGGTGAAGCTGAAGGCCACGTTTGCGAATCAGAACCATGCGCTGTGGCCGGGACAGTTTGTGCGGGTGACTTTGAAGCTGGGCGAGCATCCGGACGCGATTCTGGTGCCGAGCCAGGCGGTGCAGTCGGGGCAGGATGGGACGTTCGTTTACGTAGTGAAGCCGGATCAGAAGGTGGAGATCAAGCAGGTGGTGGCCTCACAGCGGCTGGGCGACGAGTCAGTGATCGACAAGGGCCTGGGCGAGGGCGAGACAGTTGTGACGGAAGGGGCGCTGCGGCTGGTGCCGGGCTCGCGCGTGACGTTGCGGGAGCGAGGCGCGGGCGGCCGCGGGCCGGGCGGCGGGGCTGAGGGCAAGCGGGGTGGCGGGAAGAAGCAATAGCGATGGAAGACGAGCGCCAGAATGACTCACCGCCGGCGGGCGCCGGAGTGAACTTCTCGGAGGGCTTCATCCGCCGGCCGATCGCCACCAGCCTGCTGATGGCAGGCTTCGCGGTGTTTGGCGTGATGGCCTACAAGGCGCTGCCGGTGAGCGATCTGCCGAACGTGGACTTCCCGACGCTGAGCGTGTCGGCGAGTTTGCCGGGAGCGGATCCGGCGACGATGGCGTCGGCGGTGGCGACGCCGCTGGAGCGGCAGTTCACGACGATTGCGGGCATCGACTCGATGACGTCGGTGAACAGCCTGGGCTCGACGCAGATCACGCTGCAGTTCGACCTGGACCGGGAGATAGACGGGGCGGCGGTGGATCTGCAGACGGCGATTGCGGCGGCGATGCCGCTGCTGCCGCCGGGGATGCCTTCGCCGCCGTCGTTCCGGAAGGTGAATCCGGCCGAGTCGCCGATCATGTTTCTGACGTTGACGTCGGAGACGCTGCCGATGAACAAGGTGGACGAATACGCGCAGACGGTGATTGCGCAGCGGCTGTCGATGATTCCGGGCGTGGCGCAGGTGAATGTGATGGGCGGGCAGAAGTACGCGGTGCGGGTGAAGGTGAACCCGGACCGGCTGGCGAGCCGCGGGATCGGCATCAACCAGGTGGCCAACGCGCTGCAGCAGTGGAACGTGAATCTGCCGGTGGGGACGATCTGGGGCCGGGAGCAGGCGCTGAACATCCAGGCCAACGGGCAGCTCTTCGACGCCGATGGGTTCGCGAACCAGATCATCTCCTACCGCAACGGGGCGCCGGTGAAGCTGAAGGACCTGGCGACGGTGATCGATGGCGTGGAAGACGAGCGGACGGCGGCGTACCTCTATCAGAACGGGGTGAAGCACCGCATCGTAATGCTGATGGTGATGCGGCAGCCGGGGTCGAACGTGATCCAGGTGAACGACGCGATCAAGGCGGTGCTGCCGCAGTTGCAGAAGCAGTTGCCGCCGGCGGTGGTGCTGGGCATCCGGGGCGACCGGTCGAAGAACATCCGCGAAGCGTTCAACGACGTGCAGACGACGATGGCGATCACGATCGGGCTGGTGATTCTGGTGATCGCGCTGTTCCTGCGGAGCGGTTCGGCGACGGTGATCCCGGCGCTGGCGTTGCCGTTCTCACTGCTGGGCACAGTCTCGGTGATCTACCTGCTTGGCTTCAGCCTGAACAACATCTCGATGATGGCGCTGATTCTCTCGATTGGATTCGTGGTGGATGACGCCATCGTGATGCTGGAGAACATCGTGCGGCACATGGAGCGCGGGGAGACGGCGATGCAGGCGGCGGTGCGGGGGTCGAGGGAGATCTGGTTCACGATCCTGTCGATGACGATTTCGCTGGCGGCGGTGTTCATTCCGCTGCTGTTCATGGGCGGCATTCTCGGGCGGCTGTTCCGGGAGTTTGCGGTGAGCATCTGCCTGGCGGTGTTGATTTCGGGGTTTGTGTCGATCAGTCTGACGCCGATGTTGTGCAGCCGGATTCTGCGGCCTCCGGACATGAGCAAGCCAGCGGGGTGGTTGTCGCGGAAGTTGGAGCGGGGATTTCAGGCTCTGTTGAAGTTCTATGGGACGACACTGCGCTGGACGGTGCGGCATGAGCCTCTGATGGTGGGCGTGTTTCTGGCGGTAATGGGCGCGACGGTGTGGCTGTATGGCGTGGTGCCGAAGGGGTTCCTGCCGGATGTAGACCAGGACCAGCTTTCGGCGAACACGGAGGTGGCGCAGGGCACGGCGTTCCAGTGGAACGGGACGCTGCAGGACCGGGTGGCGCGGGTGCTGGCGCAGGACCCGGACATCGACAGCATGTTCGTCTCCTATGGCGGCGGCATGTTTGGGAGTTCGTCGAACGGGCGGGTTTTCGTGAACCTCAAGCCGAGGCGGGAGCGGAAGGCCTCCGCGGAGCAGATTGCGAACCGGCTGCGGCCGAAGCTGGGGGGCTTTGCGGGGATCAGGACGGTGGTGTCAGTACCGCCGACTCTGCGCATTGGCGGCAGGGGCTCGCGGGCGGCGTATGAGTTTACGTTGCAGGCGCCCGACACGGGGATTCTGTATCAGGAGGCGACGAAGTTCGAGCGGGCGGTGGCGCGGCTGCCGATTGTGCAGGAGGTGAACTCGGACCTGCAGATCAGGACGCCGCGGTTGACGGTGGATGTAGACCGGGACAAAGCGGCGGCGCTGGGGCTGGACTTTACGCAGATCGAAGGCGCGATGTACAGCGCCTACGGGCCGAACTGGGCGTCGACGATCTATTCGACGCACAGCCAGTTCCGGGTGATGCTGGAGGTTCAGGACCGCTTCCAGGCGTATGGAGACATGCTGTCGCGGCTGTATTTCGCGGGGCCGTCGGGCAAGCTGATCCCGATGAACAGCATCTCGAAGGTGAGGCAGGACGCGGGGCCGCAGTCGATCAACCACACGGGGCAGTTGCCGTCGGTGACGGTGAGTTTCAATCTGAAGCCGGGCGTGGCGCTGGGAGACGCAGTGGATGCGGTGCAGGACCTGGCGCACAAGACGCTGCCGGCGCGAATGAATACCAGTTTTTCGGGCACGGCGAAGGCGTTTCAGGATTCATTGCGCAACATGGGGCTGCTGCTGCTGATCGCAATCGCGGTGGTGTACATCGTTCTGGGTGTGTTGTATGAGAGCTTCATTCACCCGCTGACGATTTTGTCGGGGCTGCCTTCGGCGGGCTTCGGGGCGCTGCTGACGCTGATGTTGTTCAGGATCGATTTGAGCCTGTATGCCTTTGTGGGGCTGATCATGCTGATCGGCATTGTAAAGAAGAACGCGATCATGCAGGTGGACTTCGCGCTGGAGGCGCAGCGACGGCGGGGATTGACACCGGAAGAGGCGATCGTGGAAGGCTGCCAGATCCGTTTCCGGCCGATTATGATGACGACGATGGCGGCTCTGTTCGGCACTTTGCCGATCGCGCTGGGGCTGGGGGCGGGTGGCGAAGCGCGGAAGCCGCTGGGCATGGCGGTGGTGGGCGGACTGATCTTCTCGCAATTGCTGACGCTGTACCTGACGCCGACGGCTTACATCCTGATGGCGCGGGTGACGAAGCGGCTGACGCGGAAGAGCCGGGCGGCGATAGAGACGACGAACGTTCCGACGGAGGCGCAAGCTTGAACCTCTCCGAGTTATTTATTCGCAGGCCGGTAGCGACGATTCTGCTGATGGTGGCGATCGCGTTTTTCGGGGCGGTGGCGTACCGGTCTCTGCCGGTGAGCGACCTGCCGAACGTGGATCTGCCGACGCTGCTGGTGACGGCGACGCTGCCGGGGGCGAGTCCGGAGACGATGGCGTCGGCGGTGGCGACGCCGCTGGAGAACCAGTTTTCGACGATTGCGGGTTTGCAGTCGATGACGTCGACGAATACGCTGGGGACGACGCAGGTGGTGCTGGAGTTCGACCTGGAGCGGAACCTGGACGGGGCGGCTGTGGACGTTCAGTCGGCGATCACGCAGGCGTCGCGGCTGCTGCCGCAGGGCATGCCGACGCCGCCGACGTTTGCGAAGGTGAATCCGGCGGACCAGCCGATTCTGTATCTGGCTCTGTCGTCGAAGCAGTTGCCGATCTACACGCTGGACGAGTATGCGGAGACGCGGATCGCGCAGCGGATCTCGATGGTGTCGGGCGTGGCTCAGGTGGCGGTGCTGGGGGCGCAGAAGTTCGCGGTGCGGGTGCAGATGGACCCGTTCCAACTGGCGAGCCGGCAGATCGGGTTGAACGAAGTGGAGGCGGCGCTGAAGAACTGGAACGTGAACCTGCCGACGGGCGCCATCAACGGGCCGCGGCGGGCGTTCACGCTGCAGGCATCGGGGCAGTTGATGACGGCGGACGCCTATAAACCGGTGATCGTGAGCTACCGCAACAACTCGCCGGTGCGGCTGGAGGACCTGGGGCGGCTGGTGGACAGCGTGGAGGACAACAAGACGGCGTCGTGGTTCTACAAGAAGCACGGCAACGAGCGGGCGATCATTCTTTCGGTGCAGCGGCAGCCGGGCACGAACACGGTGCAGGTGGCGGAGGCGGTGAAGAAGCTGATTCCGACGTTCAAGCAGGAGCTACCGCCGTCGGTGAAGATGGAGGTGTTCTACGACAGGAGCGAGACGATTCGCGAGTCGTATGACGATGTGAAGTTCACGATGGTGCTGACGCTGGGGCTGGTGATCCTGGTGATCTTCCTGTTCCTGCGGAACTTCTCGGCGACGCTGATCCCGAGCCTGGCGCTGCCGTTTTCGGTGATTGGCACGTTCGCGGTGATGTACATGTTGGGGTACTCGCTGGACAACCTGTCGATGATGGCTTTGATTCTGGCGGTGGGCTTCGTGGTGGACGATGCGATTGTGATGCTGGAGAACATCGTGCGGCACATGGAGATGGGGAAGAGTCCGATGCAGGCGGCGCTGGAGGGATCGAGGGAGATCGGGTTCACGATCGTGTCGATGACGTTGTCGCTGGCGGCGGTGTTCATTCCGGTGCTGTTCATGGGCGGGGTACTGGGGCGGCTGTTCCGCGAGTTCGCGGTGACGATCTGCGCGGCGATTCTGATTTCGGGCGTGGTGTCTGTGACGTTGACGCCGATGATGTGCAGCCGGTTTTTGCGGGAGTCGCATGAGAACCGGAGATCGTGGTTCTACAGGGTGACGGAGCGGTTTTTCGATGGGATGCTGGCCGCGTACGACCGCTGTCTGCTGTGGGTGCTGGAACACCGGCGGTTGACGCTGGCGAGCTTCTTCGCGGTGCTGGCGGCGACGGTGTGGTTTTTCATTGTGATTCCGAAGGGATTTGTGCCGGAGCAGGACACGGACCAGCTATCGGTGACGACGGAGGCGGTGCAGGGGACGGCGTTCGAGCAGATGTCGGAGTACCAGCGGCGGGTGGCGGAGATTGTGAGCGCGGACCCGGATGTGGAGTCGCTGGTGGCGACGGTAGGCGGGCCGTCGGCGTCGGTGCTGGGTGGGCCGAACATCGGGCAGGTGGTGGCGCACCTGCGGCCGAGGGCGGAGCGCAAGCACCTGGTAGGCGAGATCATCGAGCGGCTGAGGCCGCAGCTAGCGGGGATTCCGGGGATCAAGACGTATCTGCAGAATCCGCCGGTGCTGCGCATCGGCGGGCAGGTGACGAAGAGCCTGTATCAATACACGATTCAATCGCCGGACAAGCCGGAGCTGTATGCGACGGCGGAGAGGCTGACGGCGGCGCTGGAGAAGGAGCCGTCGCTGATCGACGTGACGAGCGACGTGCAGATCCGCTCGCCGCAGATCCAGGTGAACATCGACCGGGACAAAGCGGCGGCGCTGATGGTGAGCGCGCAGGCGATCGAGAACACGCTGTACGACGCCTACGGGCCGCGGTGGGTGTCGACGATCTACAGTAACGTGAACGAATACAAGGTGCTGCTGGAACTGCTGCCGCAGTATCAAGCGGATCCGCGGGCGCTGTCGATGCTGTACTTCAAGCCGGCGAGCGGCAAGCTGATTCCGCTGGATTCGGTGGCGGAGATCTCGGAGATTGTGGGTCCGCAGGCTATCGCGCATTCGGGGCAGTTGCCGGCGGCGACGGTGTCGTTTGCGGTGCGGCCGGGCCATGCGCTGGGTGACGCCATCGACGCGGTGAAGCGCGTGGCGGGGGAAGTGGTACCGGGCACGATCGGGGGCGGTTTCTCCGGCATGGCGGAGGCGTTTCAGGGGTCGTTGACGAACCTGTGGGTGCTGCTGTTCATCGCGATCATGGTGGTGTACCTGGTGCTGGGCATTCTGTATGAGAGCTACATTCATCCGCTGACGATTCTGTCGGGGCTGCCTTCGGCGGGCGTGGGCGCGCTGGCGACGTTGTGGCTGTTCCGGGTGGAGCTGAACATCTATGCGTTTGTCGGGCTGATCATGCTGATCGGCATTGTGAAGAAGAACGCGATTATGCAGATCGACTTCGCGCTGGAGGCGGAGCGTTCGGGACACACGCCGCGGGAGGCGATCTACCAGGGCTGCCTGATCCGGTTCCGGCCGATCATGATGACGACGATGGCGGCGCTGCTGGGGGCGGTACCGATCGCGATCGGCTACGGCGCGGGGGGCGAGGCGCGGCAGTCGCTGGGATTGTGCGTGGTGGGCGGGCTGGTGTTTTCGCAGACGGTGACGCTGTTTTTGACGCCGGTGTTCTATCTGTACATGGGCGAGCTGCAAGCGGCGGTGCAGCGGCTGCGGGGCCGCGGCAAGGCGCAGCCGGTGGCGGCGCAGTAGGCGGCGCAGTAGGCGGCGTGGTTCAGGGTGATAATGACCTCATGGGCGAACTTGCAAGAATCGGGGTTGCGATCGATGAAGACCTGCTGCAGAAGTTTGATGAGTTGAACGGGCGGCGGGGGTATACGAACCGGAGCGAGGCGTTCCGGGACCTGATCCGGGACGCATTGATCCAGGAGAAGGCCGGGGCGGCCGAGAGCGAGGTGGTGGGGACGTTGACGCTGGTGTACGACCACCATGTGCGGATGCTGCAGGAGCGGCTGACGGAGATGCAGCACGACCACCACGAAGAGATCATCTCCACGCTGCACGTGCACCTGGACCACCATCACTGCCTGGAGGTGCTGGTGCTGCGGGGCAAGAGCGGGCGGGTGCAGGAGATTGCGGACAAGTTGGTAGCGACGAAGGGCGTGGATCATGGGCGGCTGACGCTGACGGCGGCGGGGTGAGAGCGAGACAGTCTGGGAGGTGAGCGCCATGATTGGGATAGCCGAGGCGACGCGTTCCTATGAGAAGTGGCTGGGCGGACACGTGCGGCTGCTGCCGGCGGATCTGAAGCTGAAGCATGAGCGGATGAAGGGCGACGAGTTCGAGTTCTTCCGGGCGACGTATTACCGGTGGGCGCAGTTGTATCCGGGGCTGCCGGGGGCAGTGACGCGGTGCGGGGCGCTGCTGGCGGTGGGGGACCTGCACGCCGAGAATTTCGGCACGTGGCGGGACGCGGACGGGCGGCTGGTGTGGGGGGTGAACGACTTCGATGAAGCGGTGCGGCTGCCCTGGACCAACGATCTGGTGCGGCTGGCGGCGAGTATCGAAATGGCGACGAGCGCCGGACGGTTGAAGCTGAAGCCGGCGGAGGCGTGCGCGGCACTGCTGGCGGGCTACCGGGCGGGATTGACGCGGAGAGGGGCGCCGTTTGTGCTGGAGGAAAAGCACCTGGCGCTACGGAAGCTGGCGGTGGAGCGGCTGAAAGATCCGGGGGTGTTCTGGGGGAAGCTGACGGCGCTGCCGGCGGAGAGGGGTCGGATTCCGGGGGCGGCGCGGAAGGCGATGGAGAAGGCGCTGCCGGCGCCGCACGAGGTGCTGCGGATCGTACACCGGGTGGCGGGGTTAGGGAGCCTGGGGCGGGAGCGGTTTGTGACGCTGGCGGAGTACGCGCAGTCTCTGGTGGCGCGGGAAGCGAAGGCGCTGGCGCCTTCGGCGGCGCATTGGGCGGCGGGGCGGGCCGGGGTGAAAGAGATCGAGTATGGGCGGATTCTGAAGAAAGCGGTACGATGCGCGGATCCGTTCGCGATGCCGCGCGGGCAGTGGATGGTACGGCGGCTGTCGCCGTCGTGCTCGCGGATCGAGCTGGCGGACCTTCCGCGCAGCAGGGACGAGCGGTATTTGTGCGAGGCGATGGGGTTCGAGACGGCCAATGTTCACGTGGGTTCGGGCAAGCGAGGGGCACTGGAACGGGAGCTCCAGCGACTGGGCGATCAGTGGCTGGCGGAGGCGAGCGCGCAGATGGCGGAGTGGACGAGGCGGGACTGGAAGGAGTGGCGGAGCGCGTAGAGCGGGTCAGAGCCGCGTGTAGGCGTTGAGGTCGCGGACGTGGAGAACGAGTTGGCCGTTGGGGTCGATGTGGAAGGCGGGTTGGAAGCGTGCGTTCCAGACGAGGTCGTGGGTGGAGTAGCTGGCGCGGGCGTGGACGGTCTGGCTGAAGGTATCGTCGAAGGCCTTGATGAGGACGAGGAGTTCGGCCTGATCGCGGGCGAGGTCTTCGGGGGATTTGCCGGAGAGCGGGCTGTACTGGTCGATGGGGTGGACGAGGGTCCAGGCGAGGGGGAGAAAGTAGACGATTTCGCGTTCGAGGGCGAGCTGGGTGAAGCGGCGTTTGAGCTGGCCGTCCTCTTCGACGACGGTCATGAGAAGGAGCTTGGCTTCGAGGTCCATGAGGACATTGGGGCGGCGGTTGGCGACGCGGAGCATGACGGCCTGACCGTTCTGGAAGGGGGCGATGAGGGCGTTGGCGCTGAAGGCGAGGCAGGCGTTGGGGCGTGAGAAGCGGGCGTAGATGAGACCGGTGGCGATGGCGAGCGAGAGGATGCCGGACATGGCTTCGACGGCAGCGATGACGGAGGCGAGGAAGCTGGCGGGGGCGATGTGGCCGTAGCCGACGGTGGTGAAGGTCTGGACGGAGAAGAAGAAGGCGGACCACCAGGATTGCCAGGCAGTGGAGTGAGCGGCGCCCTGGAGTTGTTCGACACCGGCGGCGAGGTAAGCGAGGGCGAAGAGGGTGATGACGCCGAGGTAGATGGCGGGTGTTTGGAGAAGGAAGGCCGGCCAGCTCAGGTTCATGAAGTGGCGGAACCAGCCGGCGTCGCGCCAGTGGCCGCCTTCGCGGCGGACGTTGAAGGAGCCGTCGGGGAGGATGGTTTTGGAGAGGCGGCCGGTATAGCGTTCCGTCAAGCCGGGATCGAAGCGGGTGGTGGCTATACAGGAGAGGGTAGCGCGGGATCAGTGGGAGCCGGCGAGGAGGTGGGCGGTTTCGGCGGCGAGACGCTGGTAGGCGGGTTCGTCGAAGGGGCCGTTGTGGAGGAAGCGGACGATGCCTTGCGGGTCGATGAGGATGAGGTAGGCGGCATTGGGGTCTTTAAAGTTGAGGCGCTGTTTCCAGGGATCGACGCCGCTGTAGACGGTGATGACGCGTTCGTGGTCCTGTTTGGGGGTGCCGCGGCGCAGGCTGTTTTCGATGAACCAGCGGCCCATGCGGGCGGCGCCGCCGAGCATGGGGATTTGAAAGAAGGCGGCCTGGGGGTTCCGGTCGAACTGGGCGCGGAAGCGTTTGGACCAAGCCTCGACGGCGTGGCGGGAGTCGTAGGTGAAGCCGAGGGCGAGGAGGGCGACCTTGCCGGAGGCGGCCTGGGGGAGAGTGGCGGCGCGGCCAGTGAGGAATTCGCATTGGAGTTCGGGGAGGCGGGCGCCGAGGGGGAGGCCGGCGGCTGGGAGCGTGAGCGCAAAGAGGGCTAGCGCGGGGAAACGGACCATGCCTCTATGGATGCCGAAAATGACGGGGCGGGCGCGGAAGGATACGCGCGGCGTTCCGTGGGAGCCGCGATTGGCGAGGCGCGGCTCCCTGCGAAGGCGGGCATATGCAGTTGTGAAAGAGCGGCGGAATGGGTTCGTTTGTTCGAATGGGTGTCAGGCGGCCGCTTTGGTGGATTTGGGCTGGGGCCAGTCTGGCACTGTTTTCGGGGGCGCGAGGAATTGATCGAGTTCGGCTAGGAATTGCCGGTCGGCGTCGCGCTGGCCGGAGGCGATTTCGGTGCGGAGGGTGGGCAGGATCTTGGAGTAGGAGATGAGGACGGCGTCATCGTGGACCGGGGATTCCTGCTGGCCTTCGGGTCGGGGGCAGGCCTCTTCGCGGTAGCGGCGTTCGGTCTGGACGTCGCGGAGGGCTTTGGAGGCCTGGTGGAAGGAGCGTTCGGCGCGGCGGGCGTAGGTGTCGATCTGCCGGAGGCGGATTTCGTTGCAGGGGTCGAGGAGCGGGTCTACGTCGCCGACATGGTAATGCATGGCGGCCTCGGCGATGCGGCAGCGGCGAAGGGTCCAGGAAGCGTGGACGATCTGGCGGAAGAGTTCGAGTTCGTAGGCGTTCGCGGGCTGGAGGGCGGCGTTGAGGCCATCCATGAGCTGATCGAAGGACTCCTGTTCGCCTTCGAGGATGACGAACTCGCGGGCGCACATGCCGTGCTTCGTGGAGTTCTGGGCGGCGGCCTGTTTGCCTTGCGTGGTGCGGGGGCCGGTGGAGAGCTGGGCGTTTTTCTGATTGGCAGTGGTTTGGGCTGCGGATGACATGGTGGTACGTCCTTTCGGGTGGAAATTGGGCCGCAGTGCGGCTCACGACCAAAAGGATGGGGGTGCGGGACCAAGCGTTTTGGAGGGAATTCGTTGGGAGTGGTTGAAAACAGGGGGGAAGAAGTTTCCGGAAGAGGCGGCACTGATGCGCGGGGCGCCTGGATGGAACAACGAATTGGAACCACCGCCGCCATGCGCCCCCCGGGTTCTCTCCGCAGTCCCCGGGACAGATTGCCTATATTGGACAGCCTATATTAAACAGCCTATATGGGGCATCCTGGTTCTCCCTGCTCGAGATGGTATCCAGGAAGAGTGTGGGGCGAGGAGGATGCCGGGAGCGCTGTGTTTTGCTGTGGAGCGCATCCTGTCGATCAGCGAGTGCATGCCTAACAGCTAGCACCTATTTCGTGTGGATCTGCTGAGACTCGGTCTAATTTCGGTGCTCAGGTTGAGATCCGGCCGAACGGCGCACGCGCGCTGAAGCACGAGCTAGCCATTCACTCATATTGGTGTAAGACTTTGTAAACTGGAGATCCATATTAAAAGTTCCTTGACTAACATAGATGGAGATTTGAGACGTGCTGGGAGCGCGGCGTGCGAGGCACCGTTGCAGTTACGCCTTGAAGTCAGGCACCAATGAGGGGCAGCGACTTCCACCTCATTACAGGTACAGCCCATTAATACATTTTAATTGTCCTACATATCAGAAATTACTTGACCATTTGTTCAGCGTCAGATAGATTCAGATTTCCGACTTCTAACATCCGCATTCTCCGCATCAGGCTGAGTTACGGATGGAAACCCGATGTAGCATCGCTTGTGCCGAGTGCGTACCAGACAGCCGGCGAGGCGGAGGCGCAGTGGTGTCAGGATGAGGCAGATTCTTGAGCGCCGCCAGTTCGGGTGTTTTGTGGTGAGGTCAAGGTGTAGAGAAAGGTGAAGTGCGTTTTGACAAATTCAACACGTGGCAACATCCGCAGAGACGATGGCGTCCGCGGTGGGATTGCGCGAGGCATGTGTGGACTCCGGCTTGCGGCTGGACTTCTCTGCGCTTGGTGTCTTGTCGGTCAGTTGCTGGCACAAACCCCGACCGGAGAGTATATTTACCTCGGAGAGCGAGTTGTTGCAGTTGAGCCAGGCTTGGCAATCAGTGGAGTCACTACGACAAACCTGACTAGCGCTGGAGCGACAATTCAATGGACAACGAATGTCGAGTCTAACTCTCAGGTCATATATGGACTGACTAGCAGCTATGGCAACCAAACGTCAATCGATCCGACGCAAGTAACCAGCCACAGCATGACCTTGAATGGATTGACGGCAAATACAACATATCACTTCAAAGTGCGCTCGAATCAGAACAATGGCTCGGTTGCCGAGAGCATTGACTATGTAATCACTACCCAGGCAGCAGATGTGGGGATCACGAATGTGCAAGTGTCTTCGATTACGGCCACTGGTGCTTTGATCCAGTGGACAACGAGTGTTCCATCCGATTCGCAGGTCTTTTATGGAACAAATGCAGGATATGGGAATCAAACGATAGTTGATCAGTCGCAGGTGACGGGCCATGCTGTCAGCCTCACAGGGTTGAGTTCAAACACTACTTACCACTATAAAGTCCGATCAGTGCCGTCGTCTGGGAGCGCTGCTGAAAGCACTGATTTTACTTTTTCTACTTCCCCCCTCAATGTGGACTTCAGCGGGGTGCAAGCGGCGGGAGTGACATCGAGTGGGGCTACGATACAGTGGAATACCAACGTAGCATCGAACTCCCAGGTGGCGTACGGTACGACTTCTCAATATGGGAACGTGACAGCATTAAACACAGAAATGGTGACATCGCATAGCGTGGCGCTGAGTGGATTGACGGCTAATACGCTGTTCCACTATAAAGTTATGTCTACTCCGGCAGGCGGCACTGTAGCGAACAGTGGAGACTACTCGTTCTCGACATCGGCTGGAAGTGGTTTGCAAATCATAAACGTCCAAGCAGTCGGAGTGACCTCGACTGGAGCCACCATCCAATGGTCAACCAACGTAGCCGGAACTTCACAGGTGAACTACGGCACAACCACGAGTTACGGAAATAGCACTGTGGCAGATGCCACGCTAACGACGAGCCACAGCCAATCCCTATCTGGCCTGACGCCGGGCACGATTTATCACTATCAGGTGATTTCGGCGGCACAAGGGAGCGGCGCTGTAACGAGCGCGGACGCTACTTTTGCAACAACTTCTACGCTTTCTGTGGCAACGACTTCGGGTGCGACGACAGCATATCTACATCAGGGAGAGAGCGTCCAATTCAATGCGTATATAAATGGAAGTACAACTGCAAGCAATAGCAGCGTGATTTGGACGGCGAGTCCATCGAGTCCTGTGCTGGTTGTACAGGATGCGCCTGGACTGTTTCGGTCCGTGAACACGAATCCGACTTACACGTCGGTGACCATAACAGCAGCGTTGAACAGTGACCCGACAGTGACTGCGTCTGTAACTATTCTACTGAATGCAAACACGGTGTCGCAGTCGATTTGGATGGAGCCCGATCCTGCAACGAGGCTCATGCTATTCCACTGGGTGGTGCCACAAGGGATGCAAGGAGCCGAATGGTACAAGCCGCAGTACATATTCCTCGGGAACGATTTGTCCCAGCCGACGACGGCCTGCGAAGTGGAAGAATATGCCAGGTTCATTACACTGTACAACCCTGAAGGAACGAACGTAACTACTTCATCCCAACTGAGCACCTTCTTTCAGACAATTGGAACGAAGCTTACGTTGCCGACGCTTGAAAATCTGCGATGCCGTGTTGTGCTGGACACAGCAGAAGCGTACGTGTTATTTAACGGGGCTCAGTTTGCAACTTCGACCGACCGCATTCTGGCGATACCGCTGGAAGCTAAGCCGGGCTTCACAGGCGCCAAGAGAGTATTTCGGAAGATCTCGTCAGAGGCTGCCTACCAGGAGGTGGGCGAATGGGCTATCCCCACGACAGTTTCTGCTCCGACATTCTCACCGTCTGGGGGGACGTATAATGCGCCGATCACGGTAACGATGGCCAGCGCTACATCCGGGGCGGCGATCCGATACACGACGGATGGCAGCAACCCTACGGCCAGTTACGGCACGATCTACGGGGCTCCCGTGACTGTCACTTCCACGTCGACAATGAAAGCGATCGCCTACAAAACGGGAATGACGTCGAGTGGAATCAGCAGCGCAACTTACACAATCAACGCGGGGCTGCCGCCTACGCTTTTTCTGGATGCGCCGACGGCTGGGGCAACTGTTTCCGGAACGATCCAGATTAACGGCTGGGCGCTGGACAACGAGAACAATTCAGAGAGCGCGATTTCCAGGATAGAGATCAAGGTGGACGGAAACACGATTTCAGACAACCTTTCGAGTTACGGAGGCGTGAGGACGGATGTGTGCGGAGTCTATCCTGGCCGGCCGGGATGTCCAAATGTTGGATTCACGACCCTCTGGAATACCGTTGCGGCGGGGAATGGCAGTAAAACAATCACCGTTACGGCTTACGATTCCGACAGCGTGGTCCACTCGGCGAGCACCTCAAGAACGGTAATTGTAAATAACTTGCCGACGGTCACTGGGAGCATTGCTGGACCTTCCGGGTTCAGCATTCTTCCCGCCACAACGACCCCGATTTCCATATACATCAAGAACGTGACCAATGCGGCGATGCTCGTTGTGCCCACGTGGTCTGAAGCAGGTGGGCAGGATGACATCGTTTGGTATCAGGCGGCAAATCTCGGAGGAGGGACGTGGAAGGTCACAGTGAATCCGACCAGCCATCCCGGGAATGGACAGGTGTTCATGCACGTGTATGGCTACACGGAGTGGCCAGCGGTGAATTCTCCTCAGTTTGTTGATGCGATCACGTTTAAACGGGAGGATTTGGGGTGGCCAGCGGTCAACCCGCAAGTGAATCCGACGGCAACGGGAACCGCGCCGCAGGGTCTTACCCTGACTGCCACCACGGGCACCTTGGACGTGTACGTCCTGGGCGTCCTCAATGCCAATAGCGTATCGTGCCCGACCTGGACAGAGGCGAACGGACAGGATGACATCGCCTGGTACCCGGCTGTCAATCTCGGAGATGGGACATGGAAAGCCTCGGTCAACCTGGGGGCACACTTGGGAACCGGGAGCGTGAATGTCCACTGCTACATGTGGGGTGGACCAGGCAATCAGGCGCAGTTCGGCGGATACGGGACATATACCCGGAATTGAGAGAGTGGATGCAGTTGAGGACGAATGATGAAAGAGTTCATGGCACGAATTACAACGTTGGGACTAACGGCGGTGCTCGCGTGGGGGTGGCAAGCGCCGATCAAGGCACCCGCCGTTACTATCGACCGAGCAGAAGCGTTCGCTGCCTACATGGCAACGGTTGAACAGATAGAGGCGGAGATCTCTGCGATGCGTCAAGCGAAGTCGCTCACGACAGAGAGAGAGACTGCACTAATCGCCCTGACGGGTTTAGATGCAATGGAATTCTCGAAGTTATCCGGACCGATCAAACACCACAGAGCGAACCTGAAGGAGGTATCAGCGCGAATGGAACAGACAGTGAACAGTTCGGCCAAAAAGGATACCCAAGAAGGACAATTGAGGGAGTTGCAGAAGGAACGCGCGCGAGGATTGGACGCGGCGATGGCCGAAGTGTTCGGCAAAGCTTCGCCATCCAGCAAAAAGGCGATCGAGAGTTTTCTAGCGGCTCCGTATCGCAGATCCCAGTAGAGGTGGATATCCCGCCATACAGGTGTGGCGGATCTACAAATAGTCGGGACCATGAATAGAGAGAAGTGGCAGCATGGTCGAGAAATCGAGTTTGGAGACGCGCATTGAAGCAAGAAAGAGAGAGGAGCCGAGAGATGGAGAGCGGTTTATTCATCCGGCGGTGGAGCGAGAACGATGAAAGGAAGTAAGTACTACTGGCTTGCCATGATGGTTGTGGCGATGACGGCGCTGGGTCAATCGGAGCAAAGCGGGGGGAGTATTGCAGGCGTCGTGCAGGACGAGAAGGGAAAGCCGCTGCCGCATGTCGTGGTTTCCTGGTACCGGAGTGAGATCCGGTCCGAAGACCGACAGGCGTCGCAGGGGAGCACTATTTCGGACGAGAAGGGCCAGTTTCAATTTCAGGGTTTAGGGCCTGCGACCTATTACATCTGCAATAGTTCGAACGCAGCGCGCAGTCTGGTTGCTAATTGCGCCTGGACGCGAACGCCACCGGCGGTGGTATTGAAAAGTGGGGGTGCGGTGACAGGAGTGACTCTGAGCGTGGTGCAGGGAGTCCGGGTTGAGATCGAGTTTCAGGACGACAAGAAACTGTTGAAAGGCCCTGAGGTTGCACCTGGAGATTCCGCACTGCGGGTGGGAGTGGTAACCAGGGACGGCATGTTCAACCCGGCCGTGATTGAAGGCCGCTCGGCTTCGGCGTCTCACTATGTTCTGGTCGCGCCGCCGAATATCCCGATGAGGCTGGAGGTGAACGTAACCGGGATGACGTTGAAGGATAGCAAGGATGCGAACATCGGGCAGAAAGTGGTGGCAGACGAAATGACATTGGCCAGAGGCGGCAGTCCGATCAAATACAAATTCAAGGTGGAGAAGGGGGCAGGAAAGTGATGTTCGGCTGTGGTGAGCATTCGAGTGCGAGCTTGCGGATGCGGGCCGCACGCGGGAGAAGGAGAATCTGAATGCGGCATTCAATTCTGGCGGGGCTGGCATTACTGGCTTTGTCGGGCGTATGGCAAGCCGATGCCCAGGTGCTGGGTCCGGTAACAGGAGGACTTCCGGCAGGAGAGAAGCGAAGAGTGCACATCCTGACACTGACCCGGAAAGGGTTTGAACCTAAAGAATTGAAAGTCCAGCCTGGCAAGGTAACCATTCTGGTGCGAGATTTGACAGGGAGCGGCGAGGCTCCATTCGAACTCCGCCTTGGAAGCAAGGGTGGTAGCGCGGCGGTGACGAAGAAGCGGCAGGAGGGCTGGCGACTGATGGAGGAGTTCCAGTTCGAACTGGGCGCAGGAGAAGCGTACTTGGGGATCGGAGCCGCTGGCGGTCCATTTTGCAAGCTTGTGGTTTCGGCGAAGTGAGGCGAGCGATGAAGGCACAGACAACATTTGTTCGAAGGGCGGCATGGGCGGCCCATTTGGCGCTGGTGATCGGAATCAGTGGAAGCGCGAAGGCGACCGACCTGATCAAGACGATCACACAATACGCCTCCGCACCCGGAGTAGCGGCGGGAACCCCGGCCGGATCCTTCCCTTTGAGTGCGACGGAAAGTGTTGACGGTTTCAGTGGGAGATTGAACTACGAACTGCCGCTGTTGCATGTGGGAGGGAGAGGGAGCGCGGGATTTACCATCAGCCTGAAGATCCCGTCGAAGTGGGAGGCTTCGAGCCAAACAAATTGCGTTGTGACCGAGAATTTCGGGCAAGTGTGCCAGGCGACGAGGTATGCGGCGCTGTTTGGCAGCCCGAGTTCCACACTAGCGGGCTATGGTCCGGGCGTCGTGCAATTGCGGAGGAGCGGCACGTTCGGATCGTGCAACTACAATGGCTCGAATCCGCCCACTGTGGATTACCGGCAGACATCGACGCTCACCAAGGCGATCTTCACCGATTCGCACGGGGGAGAACATGAATTGTGGGACAAGACTTCGGGCCAATTGTTCTATCCGAGCCCGGCGACCGGTGCGTGTGTGGAGGGAAGTGGCGTACCAGCGAAGAATCGAGGGAGGATTTTTGAAGCGAGGGATGGGTCAGCGATGACGTTCGTGGCGGACAGCGATGTCGTGGACTTGCCATCTCTGGGCGGGCAAACGGTGAGCGGAAAGCTGTTCTTCGCCGATGGGACGATGTACCGGATCAACACGAGCGGGTATGTATCGTACATTCGCGACCGGCACGGGAACCTCACAACTTTTCAGTATTCGACGGTGTGGCCGTACACGGACTTGGTTGGGGTAAAGGACAGTGAAGGGCGAAGCATTGCTATTAGCAATGGGGCGACGCAGGACACCATTACATACACGGGATTTGGCGGAGCCAGCCGCACGATCACGATCAGCTTCGCCAATTTGGATTCGTTGCTGCGGCAAGACTACTCCGCGGCCGGCGTGAAGACGATCTGCCAGCTCTTCGAAAAAACGAAGGAGGGGTTGACGAGTGGAGAGATCGCCAATTCGCCGGTTTCGAATCCGCTCCTTCCAGCAAGCGTCACGCTACCGAACTCACAACAATACCAATTCCGCTACAACGCGTATGGAGAGTTGGCGCAGGTTACGTTGCCGACGGGTGGGCGGCATGAGTACGACTGGACGGGCGACTACGGCTCGTTTCCGGACGGGTATTCGGGCTTTGAGGACCTGGCGCTTGTGTTGCGGGCGGTCACGGCAAGGAAGTCATATCCCGACTCCAGCAGTTCGCTTCCGGTGGAGGTGG